>CAKULN010000018.1 GCA_934667175.1 uncultured Bacteroidales bacterium
TACGAATAGTCATACGGCAGCGAATTGTTGACCGTAGCACGTTGAGCTCGTCTGAGCGCCGGAGCGTCAACTCCTACCGGACAAAGTGCGTGGCACTTGTCGCACATCAGGCACTTCTCGGCGATATCATTGATTTTCTTCTCATTATGCCGACGCAGGAAGCGAATGAAATAGACCGATGAATATTTCAGATTCTTCTTCTGCACGTTCATCGGACAGGCATCCAGGCAGAGGCCGCAGCTGGAACAGGCGTAGATTTCCGCCTCCGCGACACCCTTGCGCGGATGACGGGGCTGGATGCCGGCGTTGCGCAGCAGAATCCACAGAACCTCCGTCAGGATGTGCATGTAGCGGCTGAACGGCATCGCAGCGAAGAACAGGCCAAGACATATTGAATATGCCCACCACACTGGCATGAAGAAGAGTTTGTCTCCGAATATCCAGTGCCACAGATGGTTGACTGGGACTGTAAGGAAACTTCCGCCGCTGAGATCCGCCGTAAAGCTCTCGGCCAGAAGCCTCAATGGGAAGATCATCCAAAGGCTGTAAAGAGCCACCCTGTCAGCCAACGACGGCTTCGTGGTGTGCCTCATTCCAAGCACAATGGATCTGAATCTTTTGAATATGGCCATTCCGACTCCGGTGAGAACATAGAGGAGGAAGAAGTCCATCAGGAAAAAGAAGAATGATCCTCTCAAGGTCACGTGACCTGGATTCATCCAGACAAAATAACGATAGAAAATCGGATAGAAAAGTCCTCCGTCAGTCCAAGCCAAGTGTTTAGGCACGAACAGAGCCACCTCGATGTGACCAAGAACAATAAGCATGAACCATCCGAAGGCGATTGAGGAGTGCATGTAGCCGAGAAGAGGCTTGCGCTTCCAGATCTTCGTGTGGAAAAGGCAATCACAGAACAGATCCTTGATGTTCTTCATGGCAATCTTCGGAGTGACCAGAGATTTCCAGAACCTACGCCTGTCCTCAGCGGGAATCTTGGCCAGAAGCCGAATCAGCCCCACGGTCAGCCATATCAGCATGAAGCTGATGCCGACCACGAACGGAATCACAAAGTTGCTGTAGCCCGATGGGATTCTGTCGATGACCTCCGGGGCCGCCTGAAGCGTCAATGAATATAATAGAGGGTTCATTTCGTGCAATAAATATTAGAGTCGTTTGTCTGAAGCACTTCATTTCTTCCTAAAGGGAAAGAATGAGAATAAAGATATTTCTTCATAAAAGAACATTGGTCAGAGACTGTTTCTAAGAAGCTGTTTTGATTTGTTTGTTTGAAGGTTAAGAGCAAGCTCTTTCCCTGCTACTCACCTCGGCAATCCGAACAAGTTCGATTGCACTCGGTTCGGGCGCCGGGTTGAAAGTGAAAAACTTCAGTTTTGACCGCTTCTTCCAAGGAGGATAGCGGTGCTATATGACTGAAGAAGCGGGAAGAAAATGAAGATTTTTTAACATCAAAGAACATTTCAAACAAATCAAAACAGCTTCTAAGTTGGTTGGTAAATACTTGATCTACTCTTTGGCGTACACCTTTGCGATGGAAAGGATGAGGTGGCGGGTGTTGATGCCACGCGGGCAGACCATCGAGCATTTTCCGCAGAGCTGGCAGGACTTCAAAAGGCCGAGAGCCTTGTCGGGATGAGAGTTGTGGAGTTCCTCAATGGCGGCACGGAGGCTTGTCGGGACGAACTGCCCGGCTGTACAGACAGCGGTGCAGCTTCCGCAGGCCATGCACTTGCGGACATCCGGCTCAAGCGCGGCCAACTCGTCGAACTTCGCCCTGTCGAACAGGTCAAGATTTATTCTGGAACTTGGGACCAGACCGAAACCGAAATCTACCATCTCTCGCGAACCAAAGTCTTGTAATTCTTAGCGTCAGGGAATATGTCGGACAGGTACCTGTCAATCTCCACGACTGCCCCACGGGCATCCGCAAGGGTCTCCGGCAGGGTTTTAGGTCCGGTTGCCGCTCCGGCAAGGAACAGTCCGGGAAGCTGACTGCGCTGTCCTGAGAGAATCGCATCGCGGACTGCGAAGAATCCGTCCTCCTCAACAGGTATCTCAAGCAGATCCCCTACCCTCTTTCCGGAAGCCGAAGGCCTCATTCCGGCCATCAGCACGAGAAGGTCAAGGGTGACTTTCAGAGGTTTACCGGCCACAGTGTCCTCGGCCTTCACGAGAAGACTTCCGTCCACATTCTCGGAAACCTCGGCGACACGTCCGCGGATGAATCTCACGCCAAAGTCCTTCTGGGCGCTGAGGTAGAGATCCTCGTAGTGGCGTCCGAACATTCGCAGGTCCATGTAGAAACAATAGACTTGTGCATCAGGAAACGCCTGCTTCATCTCGCAAGCCTGCTTCACGGCTGTAGCGCAACAGACTTTCGAGCAGGAGCGGCAGCCGGACTTTTCGTCACGGGAGCCGACACAGTGCACGAACCCTATCTTCTTCGGATTGTCGATCCGCACATCGGAACCCGAACCGAACCAAGTCTCCAGATCAGCGTTAGTGATCACATGGTCATAGATTCCGTAGCCATATTCCTCCTTCTTTTCAGCCTTGAACAGGTCGAATCCGCTGGCCACCAGAACAGCATCAGCCAGCACGGTGATGCCATTGGAAAGGATGACATTGTAGGACTTCTCCAATCTGTTGATGGACTGCACCTCCGTGTCAGTGAAGCACTTGACTCCGTCCATCTTTCCGAGCAGCCCGTCAAGGGCAGCCGAGGCCGAAGCTCCGTCCGGAAACAATCTGTCCCACGAGGCCAGATGTCCGCCCAGAGTCGATGCCCGCTCGATCAGAATGACATTGTAGCCCAGTCTCTGGAGCCCGGAAGCCGCCTCAAGGCCGGCAGGGCCTCCACCTATTATTAGTATATTATTTTTCATGCGTTGGTATATTCATAAAAACTATTTCAAACAAGTGCAAGGGCCGGGGCGGCCGATGTCCTTGCCGTTCTTGCCGAGGAACTTGCGGGCGGGGTCATATTCAACGCCCATCTTGTCAAGAAGCGGCTCGACGCTGACCTGATGGGTCTGGAGTCCAAGGTCCCAAGGGTCGTAGCCGAGCACGAGTCCCGCCACTTCCTCGTAGGTGAACACAGGGATTCCGTGGCCCTCCTGCCCGTAAGTCTTGCCGGTCGATTCCGCGATCACATATTGCCATCTGTCAAGGAAATACGGGCATCCGGGGCAGTTGGTGATGATCATGTCCGGGTGGAACGGTTCCATACTCTCGAACTTCTTGTGGGTGTTGGAGATGGAATAGCTTCTGTTGCCCTTTATGAGGTACTGGCGGAAACCGAAGCCACAGCAGTGCCTGCGCTCCGGATAGTCAACGATCTCGCCTCCCCACGCTTCGACCATTCCGACGAGGACGTAAGGATATTCAGCGCCCCCGACTCCCTTTGAAGGGAACATCTTCGAATAGTGGCAGCCGATGTGCTCCACCACACGCAGCGGGCGTCCGGTGTGAATATTCACGAGCTTGTGCTTCGCCTGAGCCGCGATGAGATTGCGGTACTTGTAGATGAGGTCGCTGGCGTGCACGAGGAATTTCGGCTTGTTGAACTCCAATTTGCAGGACTTCCAAAGGTTCTCGCGCACCTTTGCCTCCAGTTCTGGGAACTCCCGCCATGTCTCCATCGTCTCGCAATAGAGGCCGAAGGAGGTTATGCATGAGCAGACGTAGTTCTCGTAGCCGTTCTTCGTCATGAGGGCGAACTGACGCGCGATGATCGTCATCACCGTCTCCTGCGGGATGGTGTCAGAGTGGTAGGCGATGCCGCCACAGGTGGTGTGATGCTCCGTCTCGAATATATCCTTACCCAGTTCCCGCCTTGTTATCCTCAGGAAAGTCGCTTCCGAAGCCGGGAAGAAAGTCTGCCTGATGCAGCTGCGGACGTAGAAATAGTGATCGTCCGGAATCTCTTTCTGGTAGTCTGACCAGATTTTCTGCTTGCCTTCGTAGATCATTGAGGGCTATTGGTTTAAGTGTTTCGGATCACTGTCCGTGTAGATTTTCGCTATGAACTCGTCCTCGGTGAGGCCCATCTCCTCGGCCTTTTTCAGGCCTGCCTTGCGCACCTTCTCCATCCTTTCTGTCGCTCCGGTCTCGTCAAAGATCCTCTTGAGCTGGTCACGGTCCTCCTGCGGGATGCGCCTCATGGCACCGGGACCCTTGCCGTCCAGATTGGCGCCGAGCCTTTCAAAAACATCGTCCAGATGCTTCTCCTCCCATTCCCAGACCTTCCCAGCCTCCGGGTGTCCGGCATAGTCGAAGCGACGGGGATAGACGCAGTAGCCGTAGTCCAACACGTTGGCGCACAAGTCCTTGGTCAAAAGGAACTGCTGACGGCCTTTCTCCGACTCAATGAAATAGCCCAGTTCTATGGACAGGTTGCGCAAAGCCATGATGATAAGCCCCGGAGCGTTCTTACGAGGGCATCTTGTCACGCAGCTCATGCACTCACCGCAGTACCAGATTGTGTCGCTTTTGAGCAACTTCTCAATCTCGTTCTCATCCTTGCTCTGGACGATGTCCACAATCCTTCTCGGATCGTAGCGGTAGAACTCCGCTGCCGGGCAGATGGCCGTGCAGGTGCCGCAGTTGATGCAGGCATTGAGGCCTTCCTTCAGGCGGTAGTCCTTCATCAAGAGGTCATACAGTCTGCCCATCGCCTTTCTTTTTAGTAGGATATTTCTTCGCAAGTCCCTCAAGGTCAGACTTCGGGTTCATATTCCTTTCCATCCTCGCCAGCGTCTTGACAAAGGCCTCCAGATCCTCGCGAGGGATATCTCCAACAATCGTGGCGACCGCCTCAAGCGAAAGTTCCGTCACCTTGTCCTTGATTTTCCGGGAATATGGCGTGACCTCGATGAGGTTCTGCCTCCTGTCCTTGGGGTTGCTCACGCGACGGACAAGCTTCCTGTTCTCCAGTCCGTCAATCAGTTTGACGATGGAGTTCTTGTCCCTCATCGTGATGTCGGCGATCTGCTGCTGGGTCAGCACCCCCTCGTCCCAGAGCGTGTCCATCACCAGAAACTGCTCCGGAGTCAGGTTGAACCCACCCCTCTGGAACACCTCTGACATGCACTGCTTCACACTATTGTGCGCGATGTTAAGAAACATCAGTATCTGCTTTTCCAGTACCATATCTTATAGTAAGACCTTTTACTCTTTTGCAAAGGTAACACAAAAAGGTGAAAAAGCAACCGCTTATCTTAACTTATTACCTCCTACGCAAGGAGGCATGTCACGAGCGTTCTCTTTCCCTGTAAGCCTTTGGCGTACAATTAAATTTTCTGGAAAATTCTCTGAAAAAGTAACTCTTGTTGTTGAATCCTGAGTCATACATAACCTCGAGGACAGTAAGTTCGGTGCTAAGCAGCAGAGAGGCCGCATGCTCAATCTTTACGTTCCTGATGAACTCACCAGGAGTCACATCTGAAATCTCCTTCATCTTTCTGTAAAGTTGCACCTTGCTGATGTTCAGGCTTTCGGACAGGAATGAAGGGGAAAGGTGCTCATCCGTCATGTTCTTCTCCACAAGATCTGTAACCTCCAACATAAACTTCTTATCCTCTACATTAACGGTTTTGTCCTTATAAATGTCCGTAGATGAACGGACAGAATTATAATAAGCCTTCAAAGTGTTTCTGTCAGAAAGGATTCGATAGACAACCGACTTCAAATACTTCGGATAAAACGGCTTAGAGATGAAAGCCTCACCTCCGAGTTCGGAGCTGCTGATCCTCATATCTATGTCATCCTTGAAAGTGAGGAACACAATCGGGATGTGTTTGGTTAGTGCATTCGACTTGATGTATCTTGCCAGCTCCGCCCCATCCATCCGAGGCATCACCATGTCAGTAATGACAAGATCCACAAAAGTTTCCTTGAACATCTCCAAAGCTTCCACTCCATCTGAAGCCTCAAGGACATCTAACTTGTCGCAGAAAATGGACTTGACCATGGAACGGATTTCCTTGTCATCATCAACTACAAGAATCTGCTGACGCGGCTGCTGAGACACGTGGTGGTTCTGTTCATCCCCGGCAGAATCTGTGATCTCCACCAACATTTGTTTCTCATCCCCTGCCACATCCTTTCCTGCTATGAGATCTTTGGATAAATACGGATGTGAGAAACTGAACATGGTGTAGTCATTCGGTACGCTGGCAACAACGATATCTCCACCAAGAGCCTTCGACAGATCCAACGCCAAAGACAGCCCTATGCCGTTCCGGAAAATCCGTCCCTTGGTTGCCTGACGTTCAAGATTGTCAAGAATGGAGAAACGGTTGAACACGGTTCCGATCTGTTCCGGTTTGATGCCCTTACCGGTATTTCTTATGTCAATTGTTATGCCTTTGTCCGAGCCGGAAAGGCGCAACTGAATGTTTCCGGACTCAGGAGTGTATTTGAAGGCGTTTGACAGAAGATTGCTCACTATCTTCTCGAACGCGTCTGGATCAGTGACAAGCACAATCTTCGCGGAAGGTATCTCGGACTCAAACTGAATATTCCTTTCCTCGGCGATCTCGGAAAAATTGTCTATGATGGAGACAAGCATCTCATTGACACACAGCAGAGAGTACTGCATCGGCCTATGTCCGGACTCAACTTTACGAAAATCCATCAACTCTTGGATTAGTCTGTGCATCCTTCCTGCACTGTTCTGGATTATCGTAAGGTATTTCTTGTCATCCATCTTCAAGGACGCATCAGCGGCCAGATGACCACATGACCCGCTGATAAGCGTCAGAGGCGTTCCGAACTCATGAGCAATGTTCGTGAAGAAGTTCAACTTGGCCTCATAGGTCTCCTGCAGCTGACGTTTGGCGGCCTCGGTCTTCTCGGCTTCCACGCGACGCCTTTCCCTTGCCTTGAATACAACATAGACCAACCATGCCGACAGGCAAAGCAGGACAGAATACAACCCATACGCCCAACCTGTGCTCCACCATGGTCTCCGTATGACAATCCGGATAGATGCCGGCTCTGGATTTACGAGTTTGTCACCGTTTGTACCTTTGACTTTGAAGACATACTTTCCCGGGGGCACATTCGTGAACACGGCCGAACGCGAATTTCTGTTGGGAATCCATTTTTCATCGAATCCTTCCAGAATATAGGAATATTCACAACTGGCGTTGTCTATGTATTCAAGGGAGGAAAATGAGATGGTGAAAAAATTATCATCATGAGACAGGACGACGGTGTTCCCGCCAAGAAAGTCAGACTTCGGCAAAGGATGCTGGCGGACAGAGAACCCGTCTATCAAGACCGGGGGCATATACGATCTCTTACGCATTGACTCCGGTCTGAACAGGTCATAGCCGTTATTGCCTCCTGCATAGAGAACTCCATTCTCATCCATATAATAAGCCCCGTCACTGTACTCCTCCTGCATAGTCTGGTCTGAGGAATAGCCTGTGAATACCTCTGACACAGGATCAAACGAGGTCAGTCCACGACTGGTGGTGAGCCACAAGGTTCCATCATCATCCCTGATTATTCCATGCACAGTGTTGTTCGCAAGACCATCGTCTTCCGTCCAGGACTTGAATGAATACCCTTCATCAGGCCCGATGGTCAGTTTATTGAGGCCATAACTCGTACCTATCCACAGCACGGAATCCGACTCCGGAGCGACAGAAAGCACGTCATCACTAACAAGTGCGTCGGCAAGTGCCGAGGTATGGAATCGCTGGAAAAAACCGGATGTAGGATCGAAGATGTTCACACCTCCGCCCCTTGTCCCCAGACATAACTGGCCATCTGGCAAAGGGACTATTGAAAAGACACCGTTGTTGCCCAGAGAAGTCTCGTCAAACCTGTCATTCCTGTACTGATGCTGCGTGACTATCGAATAGCGACCGTTCCGTCTCTCCAGTTTGAGCATGACCAGCCCATAGCCATAGGTACCGAGCCAGAGGCAATCCGTCCGTTCGTCCACATAGATTGAGTATACCGAACGGAAAGCCCGTCCCTCAAGAGGCATGACATCCTCATATGCTCTTGTCTCAGGAGAATAGACACTTATTCCGTAGCCATCATGCCCGATCACAACATCTCCACAGGAAGTCTCGGCAAGGGCATAAACAGAATTATTCTCAGGAATGGAGGACAGGGGCAACTGGATTAAGGTCCCATTTCTATCCATCATGGTCACACCATTGCCTTTTGTGCCGATGAAGAAATCATTTGAACGGGTCTTCAGAAAAGCCCTAACCGGAACATCCTTTCCGCAAAAATCAAGGCTTGACACACTTGTTACATTGTCCTCTCGATCATAAAATTCAAGGACTCCGCTTCCGTCAGTGCCGCACCACATGATGTTTTCTATCCCTGCGCAAAGACAAAACACGCGATAACGGGAAAGCTCATCGATTCTTGTCCAAGTTCCATCAGTGGAGGAGAGTTTGAAGAACTCAGAACGGTCCGTTGATGCGACCAACGCCCCGTCATGACTTCTGGCCATGGCTGTGACCTGTGCGGCTGACGGGCTTACGTACGTCTGGCCAGCCTTTCCGGAAGTCTTGTCGAAAGTGTGTATCCTGCCGCTCACACTACAAAGAAACACCTCATTTCCGGAATCAATGACCTCGTACAGGCTCTCTTCCCCGAACAACAAATGAGCACCGGAGAAAGACACTTTACCAGTCTCGTCGAATGAATACGACACACTGTAGGCGGATTTCTCCGAAGTATAAAGGAACAGCATGTCTTTCCCCACACAGAAAATTTTTCTTATGTCGGAATCGACACCACCTATGGAGACGGGTATGAGGCTATCCGCACGACGGTCATAGCGATAGACACCATCTCCAAGGGATGAGCAGAACAACACACCATCTGCCGAGACCGACAGATAATAGACATTGTCAGCCGAGCGGAACATGTCCGATGTCCCGGCCGCGAATGTCCTTACAGATCCCATTTCCGGATCAAGGCGGCAGACTCCTCCGTCCGTAGCCAGCCAGATCATGCCTTCACCATCCTCGACGATTGACATTATGATTGATCCCGGAATCGTTTCGGAATTACCGGGGACATGACGGAATGTCTTGCAGATGGCTCCGGTGTAAAGATTCAATCCATCCCAGGTACCGACCCAAAGACGGCCTTTGGAATCCTGAAACAGACAACTGACAGAACTGTCAGACAGTCCGTCCCTGTTGGAAACCGATGTCATCCTCAACCTCGCCGTCACGGAAGGCAAAACAATCAGCGACAGCATGAGCGTGGCTAAAAGCCGTTCTATCATTCGTTTCTTCATTTCCCTGAAATATTATGCAATTTACCGAATCTTACATTACAAAACAACAGGGAAAACGGGAATCCGGAGGAATTCCCGTAAGCATATCATCAGCAAACCTGTCCTATTCGTAAGATGGAGGGAGTTCATTCACCGCCCATTTAGAGCCGGGCCTGGCCGATGTGGAATATTCAATGACAGCGCCTTTACAGACATCGTCCCAATCCAGCCATGCCTTGTTGTGAGGTTTACCGTTGACTTTCAAGGCATCCGTGTAGATTTTGGTCTCAGAGCCTCCTTTGATAACAATGTCGCCTTTGGCAAGATGTATGACAGCCGACTCAAATATTGGTGTATTGAGAGCGAAACCGCCGGTTCCAGGAATCACAGGGAACATGCCAAGGCAAGCAAACACATAGAGGGAGCCCATCGTGCCAAGATCATCGTTCCCCGGCAACCCGTCACTGCCGGAATGGTACATCTCATTAATGAGACGATTGACCGTCCTGGATGTCTTATACGGCTTCCCAAGCCAATCATATACCCAAGGAATATGGAAACTTGGCTCGTTGCCACAGGCATACCATTCCTGGGAATAGTTGGCGTCAAGCCTGACAAACAATTGATCCAGCCGTCTCTCGGCCTCTTCCGTCCCGATGGTGTCGATCAAACCCTTCAGATTGTATGGCACGGCCCAGAAATAATTTGTGAAGGTAGACTCTCTCCAGTCCTCACTGAGAGGTTTCCAATTTCCGTCCGGATCACGAGACTGGAGCCATCCGGTCTTCGGATTGAAAAGATTCTTCCAGTTTCTGGCTCTGTCAAAGTAATACCAGGAAGAGAATTCATCTCCGCAGGCCCTCAAAGCAAACTGACCGATAGCGAAATCAGCCGAAGTGTATTCCAACGCCACAGAAGCGTCATACCACCCTTTGTTCATGTACTGTTCAAGCCCTGGTCTCTCCTCGATATTCTGAGACTTGGCTCCGGCTTTCTCGGCGTTGACACGCATCCACTTGAATATCTCATCAGGATCGTAAGCCCTTGCTCCGAACGCCCAGCCGCTGGCTATCAATGCCGTGGTCGGATCCCCTTGCATGATTCCGGTCTCGACATTGGTCATCACCCAACGTGGAAACGCTCCGGACTGCTCGGCGAAATCCTTGAGGGAAAGAACGGCCAGAGAGGCTACTTCCGGCTCAAGAATGCTGAACAACTGAAACTGACCTCTATAAGTGTCCCAATTACTGAACGATGTGTAGTGGTCGCGGTTGCTTCTATGAATCTTGAAGTCCGCCCCCATATATTCACCGTTCACATCGTTGCAGATGTTCGGGTGAAGGAAGGCATGATAGAGATTCGTGTAGAACTGGGTGATCCTGTCAGGATTGGAGCCTGTCACCTCGATCTTGCCGAGCAGACGGTTCCATGCGTCCTCAGCTGAGTCCCTAAGCCCTTCGAAGTCCCAACCAGGGTTCTCGGCCTTGAGGTTCTCCTTCGCGTTTTCCATTGACACGTAGGAGATCGCAAACTTGTAGGACACGGATTCACCTTTGGCGACATCGAACGTGAAGTAAAGTCCCGAACATGATCCTTCAGCGAAAGTGGAGCCTTTCTTCAAAACAGCCTCCTTCCAGGAGCCGACAGCGGAGGCCTTGTGATCGAACTCGGCGACGAAATAGACTTTGTAAGGAGTCCTGGCTCCACAGAAATTACCACCTTCCGCATAACCTTCACAGGATGAAGGACCTGTGACATAGGCCGCGGCAACCTCGATCGGTGTGGCCGCGATTCCGGACCCGATGATAACCGAGGCTTTTCCATCTCCACCCTGGAACGTGATCCGAGCCATTCCGGTACGCTTGGAAGCGGTTATTCCTACAATAGTGGAGTCTGCGACCACCGACTCATAATAGCCTGCGCATGACTCCTTGTCCTCGATGGTCAAGGTATTGTTCATCATCCATTCCGGAGAATCCACGATCTCTCCGGATACGGGCAGCATCGGGAAATTACCCAGATGACGGCATCCCGCACCGCTGAGCTGGTTCACTACAAAGCCTCTCTGCCTTGCGAAAAAAGTCGGTGTGAACTGAACCATTCCTCCGGGATAGACCGCTCCAGGATAGTTGAAACCGGCACTCAATCCTACACCTGAGGTGCCTATAGAAGTGTCAACCATTCTTGAATATGTGTTCCCAGCGGACACGTAAAGCCCTGCGGTGAGCATCGCCACAGCAAGAGCCATTGTTTTCCTATGAATATTCATATGTTATTTTCCGCTTAGCGAGAATGGTCTGGAATCATGTGACACTCCCCTGCCGGTAGCCGGCTGAGGTCCCATCTCGAAAAGCAGCGTGCCGCCGTCCGAGATGTCCTTATAGGTGATGTAGTTCTTGTCATACGGACGACCGTTGAGGGTGGCCGACTGGATATAGACATTCTCTTTAGAGTTATTGTTGGCAATGACAGTGAACGTGTTGCCGTTTTCCAAGGCTATCGAAACCTTGTCGAAGGAGGGACTGCCGATGACATATTCATCAGTTCCCGGACATACACTGTAGATGCCTATGGAACTTAGGATGTACCAGGATGACATGCCCCCTTGATCCTCGTCTCCTGGATAGCCTTTTTCCGAGCCATTGTACAATCTGTCACAGATCTCACGAACGTGGAACTGTGTCTTCCACGGCTGGCCCGCATAGCAGTAGAGGTACGGCATGTGCTGGATAGGCTGATTGCCATGGGCATATTGTCCCATTCCGGTCAGGACCATTTCAGTCATCTCATGGATCATGCCACCGTAGGACCCCACATTAACAGTGCTTGGAGACGTGAACACCTCATCGATTCTGGAGACGAACCTGTCCTCTCCGCCGAAGAGGTCAATCAGCCCTTTGACATCATGGAATACGGACCAGGTGTAATGCCAGGCGTTGGCCTCCACAAACGGATCACCCCACTCGTTCGGATCAAACGGTTCCCTCCATTTTCCATCCTTGTCCTTGCCTCTCATGAAGCCAACCTCAGGATCGAAGACATTGCGATAGTTGTACATCTGACGGGAGAACACGTCCATGTAATGCTTGTTGCCGGTCATCTTCGCCAAGGCATAGCCACAGAAATCATCGTAGGCATATTCCAGAGTCCGTGCGGTGGCGCCGCCCTCCTCGCAAGGGATGTAGCCGAGTGTGAAATATTCCTTCCAACCGGACCTTCCGTTGGCTCCTGCCCAAGGTCCTTTGTTCATGGCTTCGTGGGCATAGGCCTTGAGCGCGCGCTCCGGGTCGAATGTCCTTATGCCTTTGGCCCATGCGTCAGCGAACAGGGAGATGGCATGGTTGCCGAGCATTCCGCCAGTCTCACCGGGAGCCGACCATTGCGGGAGCCAACCGCACTGGTCGTAAGCGTCCAACAACGCATTCATGTAGCGATCTTGCATCTGAGGATGAAGGATATTGTCCAGCGGGAACTGAGAGCGGAAAGTGTCCCAAAAGCCATTGTCGGTGAACATGTACCCATCGTGGATCTTGCCGTCATAAGGACTGTAGTAATGCGGATTCCCGTCTGCGTCAATCTCGTGGAACTGTCTTGAGAACAAGTTGGCTCGGAAAAGACAAGAATAGAACGTGTACATTTTGGACTCGTCGGATGTCTCGATCCTCACGCGGTTGAAAAGGTCATTCCACACCTTACGTGACGCGGCCTTGGTCTGTTCCACTTTTTTGAACCGGCCAAGTTCCCTTGCGAGGGTCGTCCCGGCCTGTTCCATGGAGATGTAGGAGGACGTAACCTTGGCCTGGACCTTGGATCCAGGTCTGAATTCAACGTAGGCCCCGACCTGCTTGCCCGAAGCGGATGTGTTTCCTGCCAGGACAACATCATCCACATTATCCCAAGTGCCACAGGACTTGAACTCTTTGTCGAACTCGACGATGAAATGGCAACGGAAAGTCCCCGGGGCGTTGAGGAACTTGATGTTGTCAACCCAGCCCGTGATCCTTCTGGACTTGCCGTCTATGTTGACCTCGCTGTCACCGATGTTGCCGTCAAGCAAAAGATAAGCCTTGCCCTTGGACGGATAGGAGAACCTGAAATGGGCGCAACGCTCTGTGGTAGAGAATTCTGTCACGATACCGTTGTCAAACCTGACTTTGTAGCCGTCCGGATGGGCGTACTCGTTGTCATGACTGAACTCCGCACCCCTGGATTCATCGTCAACGACAAGCTCACCTGTCTCCGGGAACAGGGCGAACACCGCATAGTCGTTCATCCATGGGCTGCACTGGTGAACCTGTTGGAAACCTCTGATCTTGCTGTCGGAATAGCGGTACTTCCAGCCGTCTCCATTGACTCCCGTCTGCGCCGACCAGAAGTGCTGGGCAAAAGGCTGGGCGACAGTCGGGTAAGTGTTGCCATAACTGAGTTCAAAGGAAGAGTCCGTTCCTTGAAGGCTGTTGGCATATCTCACAAGATCTGTCTGTGCAGACGCTGCCACACACAATGACACGCAAGCCAGTGTCGCAAGTATATTCTTCATTCTCTAATAGTCTTTGATGTTCACATAAGTATCCGTTCTGAACGGGATGGCTGGAAGTCCGGCGGCGTTGTAAAGGTTGCAGACAGGGTTGTTGGCCCAGGCGTACCTGATGGCGGTCGGGAAGCGTACCTCCGGTGATGACACGATGACATCATGCCCCTCGACAACAGCGGTGGCTTTGTGGAACACATGGTCGCAACCGGCGATGTAGAATCCTTCGACCACACTACCGGAGGCCTTGAGACCTTCCGCGTTGTCAAAACATATTCTTATTTTTCCGCCCTCAATCGTGTAGGATCTGAATGATGGGCTTTCGCACACGACATCCTTCCCGTAGGTCTTCCTCAAAGCCTGAAGCGCGAGCCTCTTGCCCACGTCAACTTTGTTCTTCGGATGAATATCATTGGCCTCACCGATGTCGATGATGCATGCCAGCCCTGTGTTCTCAAGATTGGTGGCCTTTACCTGAGACTCGCGCAACTCGGCCCAGTCAGACTCTTCCGCACCGGCCTGCACTTCCATGTAGTTGGCGAGCTGGACAATGTAGAACGGGAATGAATATCCCCATTTGGTTCTCCAGTCATTGATCATGAGAGGGAGCAGCTCGGCATACTGAGCCGCCCTGCTTGTGTTGGCCTCGCCCTGATACCAGATCGCACCGGCGATGCGGTAGTCAACGATCGGATTGATCATGGCGTTGTAGAGTCCTGTGGCTATGTTGGCCTCCTTCGACGCGTCAACCGGAAGGATAGGAGCTTTGGCAAGCGACATCGAGACTCTGTACCTCCACTCACCGGAGATCGGAATGCTCTCCTCACGGCCTTTTTTGTCAACCTTCGACAGGCGCATGGAAGCAGGGTCACCATTGATGCCTCCAAGACCGCCGGTGTCATGTACCCTGACTGCGATCACAGCCTTTCCGGCCTTCACCAATCCTGCCGGGACAGTATAGTCTCGAGAGAATATGCAGCCTTCCGTATGGCCGATCTCGACTCCGTTGAAGAATGTGAAGTCGTTGTCATCCACAGCTCCAAGATGAAGGACCAGTTCCTTTCCGGTCCACTTCTCCGGGATCTCCACTGTGGTTCTCTCCCAGAACACACCGTCAAAGCCATGTTCTCCGTTATTCTGAATGTACCCCGGGACAGGGATGGTCTTCCAGAAAGAGTCGTCATAGTCAAGGGAGCACCAAGGTGTGGATTCCTTGTAGGCTGGATCAACTACCTTCATCTCTTCTCCCCATTCACGGATTTCCTTAAGGAATCGCTGATGTCTGGCCTCCTTGTCAACTGGGATATTCGCCACCTTCTCAATATGTTTATGGAAATACGGCATCTCAGCCAGAGACTCCTTGCTCGTCCAAGCCTCAGCCAGGGTACCTCCCCAGCATGACTCAATCAGTCCTATGGGGCAATCCAACTCTGTCATAAGGTACTTTCCGAAGAAATAACCCGTCGCGGAGAAGTCGAAAATGTTCTTGCCGGAGCATTTCTGCCAACCGCCATACCGAATCTCAGCCTCGTTAATAGGTATCGGGCTCACAGCATTCTCAACATGCAGAAGTCTAATCCGGTCACCGTAAGCGTCCGCCTCGGCGATCTCCTTGTCCATCCCTGTGACATTGTCTCCGATCTTCATCTCCATGTTGGATTGTCCGCCACAGAGCCAGACCTCTCCGATAAGTACGTCCTTCAGGACAACCGGCTCACCGTCAGACACAGTGATCGTGTAAGGTCCTCCGTATGCGGGAGTCCTTACGACCGCTTTCCAACTTCCGTCCCTACCAGCCATGACGCTGACCTCAGCCTTGTTCCATGATGTCTTGACCATGACTTTCTTTCCGGGTGCCGCTGAGCCCCAAATCTTGTTCTCAGCATTCTGCTGCAGGACCATGTGGTCCGTGAAAATGGACGGCATCTTCACTTTGGCGGACACTCCGGTCGAAACGAGAGCCAAAGTGATAACTGTCAACAATATTTTGCCTTTCATATTCAAAAAATGTTTTTTGGTGTTATTTTATCTCAAACGTGTCCGTCCGGAACGGTATGACCGGTTGCCCGAACGAATCCCAAAGATGCCCTATGGCGTTGTTCTTGAAATTATAGCGCACATACATCGGTTCACCGACATCATAGCAGGAGACATACAACGCCGACGGATCAGTCCGCCTTCTGACTGCCCTGGCAGGCTTGAATTCCTTGTTGCTTCCCGCGATCTCGAAGCCTTCAATCTCACCGTCAATGATGAATCCGCACTCGCTTCCGGTGAACTCGATCTTCACCTCTCCATTCGGCTGGATCTCCATCGACTTGTAGCGCGGGCCGATCACTTTGATCGCGTCGCCATAGCCATAGTCACGGCTAAGCGCCCACCAGCAGAGCCTCTCGGCGATAGGTTCCTTTCTCTGAGGATGAATATTCCAAAGTTCATATTCATAGACAAGATCATTTGTGCTGACCATGCCGACATTGTCGATCATGTCCATGACTTTGGCTTGCTGCTCCCTGACGATCGCTGTGCCAAGATTGTCATCGCCGCTGTCATGAGGGGCCAGTTCCACATAATAGAAAGGCTTGCGTTCGCCTCCCCAAAGATCCCTCCAGTGGTTGATGAGCCCTACCATCTTTTCGGCATAGCAAGAGCTTCTGCCGATGTTCGTACACCCCTGGTACCAAAGGAAGCCTTTGATGGAGTAATCCCTCAAAGGCCAGATCATTCCGTTGTAAAGCACCTCAAGCGCCTCGTAACCGGCCGTGCTCTTCCTATAGGAAGCCGGATCATAGTCAGAGTATCCCTTCTGGAGAGTTGCCGGAAACCAGGCCTCGATCCAGGTACCGCCGCAACTTGAGTTGATCACACCCACAGGAACATTCAGGGCCTGTTGAAGATCCCTTCCGAACAAATACCCGATGGTGCTGAAAGTTCTGACTGTCTTGGGTCCGGCCTCCTCCCAAGTCCCGTTCACGTCCTCCTTTTTCTCGAAACCACCGTTGAGTCCGACATTGTAAAGACGCACATCCGGATAATGAGTGCTTTCCACTATGATCCGCTGAGAGTTCTCCACAAAGCAATCGTGCCCTCCCTCGACCGTCATCCACATGTTGGACTGACCGGAGCAAAGCCAAACCTCGCCGATCAGTATGTTGCGGAGCGTAAGCTTGTCACCGTCGCTGATAGTGATGGTTCTCTTTTCAAACGAGGCATCAGGGGTGTCCAGAAGGACTTTCCATTTCCCGTCCGCATCAGCCTTGCCCGAAGCAGACGCACCCCATGAAGAGCTTACCCTGACCGGGGTTCCAGGTTTCGTCCTACCCCAGATCCCGGCCTTGGACTTCTGCTGGAGAACCATATTGTCTCCTATGATTCCCGGCAGCGTCACCTTCGCCGACATCATGGGGCACAACGATAGAAAAGCCACTGAAAGAGCAGCACACAGACAAAATATATTCTTCATAAAGCATGAGATTCAATGATCAGGCCAGCCATGGAAAGGCCAGCCTGATCATCATCAAACATTACCAACCCTCGTTCTGCACAAGGTTCTTGTTGATCTGCATCTCCTCGTACGGGAACGGCCACTTGAGAAGTCTGTCCGACCAGGAACCCTTGTCGCGAAGCTTGTCATACTGAATGTCGTAGTTGCCGGTGTCGGACGGATCATCGCTCCTTACAGCCGGATTCTTGAATCCTTTGAGCCAGGCGCAGCTTGTTCCCCAATAGTCACCGACTCCATTGTCCGAAGTGTCGGTTATGAATGATTTGTAGTCACCCCAACGGATCAGATCGACATAGCGGTCGCAGTCCTCCATGCAAAGTTCGAAACGACGCTCAGCCTTGATCCCATAGACCGCGTTGTCCATGTCCAGGGCAGGCGCATCCGAAAGTCCGGCACGGTTGCGGACAAGATTCAAGGCCTGAAGTCCGGTGATGTCGGCGTCACCCTCACCGTCCTTGCAGCATGCCTCGGCATACAAAAGAAGGACGTTGGAGTACCGCATGAGCGGGAAGTTTATGTCATTCCCATCGCTGTTTCCGGCTTTAACACGATCAGGATTCATGTCGTCCAACCAGTTATAATACTTCATGCGGAAATAACCCTGATTGTCGAAGAGCATCTTTCCCTGCATGATTCCTCTTACAGAAGCGTCGAGATAAGGGAAATCGTGATAGACTTCATCCCAAGTGGCGATGAACGCCCGACGCCTCACACTGTTGCCGTCATGCTTGCAGAAAGAGGATCCGAAAGCCCTCGTCGGGGTGACAAATCCCCAACCGTCTGAAGAAGCCTGCTGCGAGGAGTTGGCTGGGTTGTAGATCTCATCGGCACGCCATCCGATGTAGGCCCACCACCAATAAGGAGCGATGGTTTCCTCAGTGGTGCTCTGTGTATCTATTTCTAGAAGGTATTCATCACAGAAGTCGGCCTCGGCGCGGAAGAGTGTCAGGTATTCGTAGTCAGGATTTCCGTCAATCCATGTCATTCCTTCGGAGGTCCTCTTCTCCTTGATGTAAAGGGTGTTCTCTCCGTATTGGCTGAGA
Source organism: uncultured Bacteroidales bacterium (assembly GCA_934667175.1). Lineage (GTDB taxonomy): Bacteria > Bacteroidota > Bacteroidia > Bacteroidales > UBA932 > Cryptobacteroides. The sequence goes on from CAKULN010000018.1 coordinate 18,357, forward strand.
TCGGAGGTCTTTGTCCAAAGGGCATATTTCCCGGAGTTTATGACCTTGGCAAGCCAAACCTTGGCGTTGGCATAGTCATTCTGCCACATATAACCTTGTCCCATATAGGCATAAGCAGTCTCTTTGGTCCAACGACCGCCAATGGCAGCCTGGCCTCCAAGACCGTTCTTGGATGGGAGATCCTCAGCCGCTTCCTCATACTGACCTATGATCCAAGGCCATGCCTCCTCAGCAGGAGTGTTGGCCGGATCGAAAGGATAATTGATGCCGTCAAGAGTGTGGGTGACAAGCGGAGCCGTTCCCCAAAGCTGGGTAAGACGCGCGGACGCCCATGCCCTCCAGCACTTCGCCTCTGCGATAACTCTCTTGCGCTCGGCGGAGCCGTCATTCAGTTTCTCCACGATAAGATTTGACTTGTAGATGATTTTGTAGAGCCTCTGGTAGATGTCCTTGTAAGGACCGGTCTCGGAATCATCGGTCAGAGCCGCCATCTTCTGGTAATCGGGACCATCGTTGGGATCTGATCCTCCCGGCCAGAATTCCGCGACTTTCACCACATTGGTCATTATGTAGTTCACACCCCAGTCGCCGGTCATCAGATACCTTACAGTGGCATAGACATCAGCGATAAGCTGATCCGCCGTGGCATCGTCCGCCTCGGCATAAGTCTTGTCAACCTCGATCACTCCGTGCTGCTCAATGTTCAGCAGATCTTCCGAGCAGGAAGTGGTCACAGTCAATCCGAGCGCAAGACCAAGAAGGGTCAATATATACTTTTTCATATCGATTGATCTATATTAGTTAAAATGTTATGTTGCATCCGACAGTGAAGGTCCTTGGAGTCGGATAGTTATCGAAGTCGATTCCGGATCCATCGGCGGTCGCGGTCTCAGGATCCGCCCCGAGATAGTTGGTGAAAGTAAAGAAGTTGTCAAGGGAGACATAAACACGAGCCTTGGTCATGGCCACGGTCTTGACAATCTTTTCCGGCAGAGTGTAGCCAAGTTGGATCTGCTTGATTCTGAAATATGATCCGTTGGAAAGGAGCATGGACGACTTGTTGTAATGCGCGTCTCCGTTAGGATCCGGATGAGGATAGAGAGCCTTGTCACCGAGCACGTCCCAACTCTTGTTCCAGAAATCGGCGTGACGGTTATTATAGGCGCTTCCCACATTGAGGAACAATTTGTTGCCTGCCACTCCGCTACCGAAGACGACCATGTCAAAACCTTTCCACGCGGCGTTGAGGGTAAGACCGTAAGTGAACTTAGGGATGCCGGATCCAAGATAGGTCTTGTCCTTGTCGTTGATCGCACCGTCATCATTCAGGTCTTCATAGATCGCGGTGCCATCCTTGGCGACACCAAGATAATTGTAGCCATAGTGTGTCCAGACAGGGTGTCCTTGATCAAAGACAGAGATTCCAAGGCCGGAGATACGCGAGTTGCCGCCCATGTCAACGACCTCATTGTGCAGGAACGCTCCGTTTGCGCTTACTCCATAGGAGAAGTCTCCGAAGGAATCCTGCCACCCGATCTCATATTCAAGTCCTCTGTTGTTCACCTTGCCGACATTGCGTGTCACGGTGGATGTTCCGGAGGACAGAGGTGAAGTCATAGAGACCAACTGGCCGGTCGTGTTCTTGTCGAAGAAGTCAACAGCGAATGACAGTCTGTCGGAAAGCATCCTGACGTCAACACCGAAGTCGAACTGCTTCGAGGTCTCCCACTCAAGCGATGGGTTCGCCAGAACGTCCGAAGGAGAGATCGTGCTGATGATCGACCCTCCGATAGGGTAACGATCCGAGATATTCAGCGATGACGCGTAAGGGTAGCCTGACAGGATGTTCACATTACCGTTCACACCATAGGACGCACGCACCTTGAGCAGAGAAAGGGTGCTCTTGGATACAAAATCCATAAAACGCTCGTTGGTGATGTTCCAACCAAGGGAGACTGACGGGAAATAGCCCCACCTTGCCTCCGGAGAAAGTTTGGAGGTGTCATAGGCATCAGCACGGAATGTGGCTTGGATGCTGTAACGGTTGTCGTAGGTGTAGCCGACACGACCGAAATAAGAGATGCTTCTGGAGATACTCTCCTCACCAGCGACCGAGTCGATGGCATCAGAGGTAGAGTAATTGAGGTAACGGAAATTAGCCGCAGTATTCTTGAAAGTGTCAGTCGAGCCGCTTGTGTAGTCGTACCAGCTGTTCTGGTAAGACATTCCGACCATAGCGGAGACCTCATGCCTCCCGAACGTTCCAAGATAATTCGCGAAGTTCTCCCACTGGTAGTACTGTGTCATAGAATTCGTGTGGGTGTAGTCTTGCTTCGTCCTTGTCGAAACCGAAAAATAGCAAGGTACGTGATAGCCATAGTAGTTCGTGGCGGCAAGTCGGTAGCCGAGACGTGACGTGACAGTCAGTCCCTTGAACGGAGTCAGATTAAGCGCCGTTGTTCCACGGATGGCGATAGCCTTGTTCTGTCCGTTGTAGTCGTAGTAGTTTGTCAACGGGTTCGCCATGTCAGAATTATACTGAGGCACGGCTACATAGTCTCCATCAGCATTCTTCATGAACATGTTCTCTCCCTCTGAAGCGAACAGGGCCTGCATGTAGGCAGGAACATTGTCCTTTGAGTAGAACATCGGAGTGAGAGGATCGATCTTCGAGGCTGAGAAAATGGAGTTGGTGTTCCTGTACTGTGTCCCGTCTCCGGTATTGGCATATTTGCTAGACTCAATGGAGTTGTTCGTCTCGAATCTGAGCCATTTCTTGATGTTGTAGGAGCCGTTGACCTGGAATGTGACCCTCTTGAGATAGTCCTGATCGCCGTAGAACATACCATCGTTGTCAAGATATGTGGCCGCGGCATAGAATGATCCCTTGTCCGAGCCGATCTCGAAACCGACAGTGTGACGCATGATGCTGCCTCCCTCACCGTAAAGGGCATCATACCAGTCCGTGTCCGTCCCGTCCCACTTGTCCATCAGAGTGCCGTTGCCGGCGGCCCGCTGGTAAGCGATATATTCTTCGGCGTTCATCACGTTAGGCTTGTAGCCAAGGGAGTTGAAACCATAACTGAAATCATAGAATATCCTGCCTTCTCCCCTTTTTCCGCTTTTAGTGGTGATCAGGATGACACCGTTTCCGGCCTCAGCTCCATAGATGGCGGCGGACGCTCCATCCTTCAGGATTTCCATCGACTCCACAATCTGCGGATCGAGATAGGAGATGTCAGAGACCTTCAGACCGTCAACGATGTAAAGGGGTTCGCTGGAGCCTGAGGAGTTCGAGGAGACACCACGGATCCTGATGGATGTCGTGGAGTTAGGCTCAGCAGAGTTGCTCATCACAAGAACTCCTGCGGCCTTTCCCTGCAAGGCGTGCTGAATGTCCTCAACTCCGCGCGACGCAAGGTCATCACTCTTGACGGACGCGATCGCGCCAGTGACGTTGCTTTTTTTCTGCACACCGTAACCAACAACGACAAGAGCGTCCAGGGACATAGAATCTTCCTTCAGAACGACCTGCATTGTCTCAGCGGATGTCACATAAACGGTCTTTGTCACATACCCCATAAAAGAGAATGTGACTTTCTGGCCGGCGGTGACATTCTTAATGGAGAAGCCGCCTTCGCCGTCTGTCGTGGTACCGTTCGAAGTTCCTTCCACCAGTACCTGAACACCGGGTATCGAGATTCCGTTCTCATCCAACACTATACCCGAAAGCGGATGAGTCTGTGCCGCCGCATTCCAACAGAAGAATGATGAAATGACAATCAAAGCGGCAGCAAGGATCGATTTGAATAACAATCTGTCCATAAAATTTGATTATTGGTTTGTAGTATTATTGCAGTTCTATCGGTTCTTTTGAGAATCAACATAAGCCCTGTAAGTGGCGGCCAGATCAGCGGTTCTCAGGAACACATACTTGTGGCCGTCATTGCGGGCAAGAATCCTTTCCTTCAACTCCTTGGCGTAAGTGAGACAGTCAGAGCTGGCGGTGCCGATCATCACAGAAAGGAATGTCGGCTCATCAGTCGGGGCTGCGTCAAGGACCGGATCAAGATATCTCGGTTCCGAATTTGTTGTTCCGAGGTGGAGGCAATCGCCGTCCATGTGATATTCATAAGAGCCGATTCCGCGCCAGTCAGTACCCGCATAACCACTTTCAATGACGTATGGCTGGACATTCCAGGAAACTGACTCACCATCTATCATCTGCTTGAGCGTTAGGATTCCTGTCTGCTCAAGGTAATGCTTTGTCAAGGCGCAGTAGAAATTGAAGCCCTCATTCCTGTCTGTGATCGGAGACCCGTCCCCCATCATCGCGGCAAGTTCCTGATTATTGGAGTCGAACGTGGCCTTGTACCAGTCGAAGACCCTTGGGGCGAGATCGCAGATGGCAGGGTTGATGACCCACGTCACGGGGAGATCTCCGAAAGCAGCCGATTCTGAGATGGTGTAAGGCATGTAGATCATCGTGTGAAGCAGGTTGTCCCCGTCCGAAATCAGCATGGCGATGTAGACGATGCCTGGCTCGGCCTTGTAGTCAACAGGTTCGATTGGTTTGCCTTTCACAGACGGGAAAGACGACATCACGGTAAGGTTCTCCACGGAGATGTACGGCACCATGAAATAACCGTAATCCGCGAACAACTTGTCCGCCTTCAGTTCATCGGTCCACCCCATGATCTGGGTTCCGGCCGGATATTTCTTCACCACGTTCTCATAGTAATGGCATTCCTCCGGGACCTGGATGTCAAGGAAATAGGTAAATAACTTGTTCGCGACGACATAGTCCTTGTTCGCAGCCCCCCAGCTTTCGGCGAAATCCGTGGTCATGTGAGACCATGTGAACGCGACATCATGGCATGCGCCTTCGAAATAATTCTCTACAAGCCAGTCAACGCATTCGAAGTTGTCCTTGAACCTGCCCCTGAGATCCTCAATGACCGGAAAATCATATTCACCCTTTATATGGTCATATAAAGTCGGCGAAAGGATGAGTCCATCTTTCTGTCCTGCGATTGTTGTGGCAGCCTCGATTGTGGCCTGCTCCAACTCTGGATCATAGATGATCACACCTTTAACGTAGTCCTTGTACTTGGCCAGCATGGCACGGAACGCAGGGTCATGGTCATAGGAATTCAGTTCCAAGGTCTGTCTCGGCAGATCCGAAAGCACATTGTCAAGCCAGAACTGCCCCATCTGAGCCATGCTTGTGAGGCTTTCCTTCCAGCCACCGTGATTGTCCTTGCAGCGACTGTTCATGACATAGACCTTGTCCTCGCTCGTCCGGTTTACAAGGCCCTGAAGTCCGATCGCGGCCACCTGTCCCTCAATGTCATCATTGACGAGATTGACCACGGTCAGTGACTTGGTCGGTGTCTGAACCTTAGGATAAAGCCTTCCGGCAAGGCTGACATCATCACAAGCACGTTTCTCGGCCGGAGCCCCGCAGCATGAGGCTGCCAAAACGGCGCAAAGAATGAAATTAGAAATAAGATTATGTTTCATTGATTTTGATTATAATATTCTTAAAGTGTCTTCAACAACTCTCTCACGGACAATTCAGCTCCGCAGACGACGCTGTCCGCCGCACCGTAATACATCAAGATTCTGTCTCCGTCAACCGTCATTCCATTGCTGAATATGACCTTGCCGAAGAAACCGCAGGTCTCGTAGGATTCCTCAGGCTCCATAAAAGGTTTATCACTCCGTGCCAGAACCTTCGACGGATCCTTAAGATCCAGCAGTATCGTACCCAGACAGTAGCGGTTGTTTCCATCCGCTCCGTGATATATGACAAGCCAACCTTCATCGGTCCGGATCGGTGAGCATCCGGCTCCGATCCTCGCACTGTCCCAAAAACCTTTTCTGGTACGGGCGATGCACTTATGATTACCCCAATGAATCAGATCAGGGCTTTCTGCGATCCAGATGTAGTTACCGCCTATTTCCGGGCTGCTTGGCCTATGCAGCATCCTGTACAAGCCATCCACCTTTTCCTCAAAAAGAGCACAGTCCTTGTTGTGAGGCGGGAGCACCAACCCGCAATCCTCAAAATTCTTCCAGTCTTCAGTCCTTTTCATTCCGACCGCGACACCGAATCCGGACACTGAGGTGAAAGTCAGATAGTACGATGTTCCTATCCGTGCGACCCTGCAGTCCTCTATCCCGTAGGCCTCAAAGGCTCCGGAGGGAAGGATAGGCCCGTACTCAGGTTCCTCATGGAAATGTACTCCATCCTCGCTGCTGACAAGGCGGAGATGAGACATTGTGGTCAGGTAGTCCTCTCCTTTGTATGAGATCACCCTCGGATCGTCAAGGTCCAGATCAGGTGAGTCCGCGGCTATGCGCATGACTTCGATCCCGCCGTCATCCGAAAGGATCGGAAAACTGATCTCCCCGTCCTTCTGGGACGGTCTTTCCGCCACCCTGAGGATCAGCCAAGTCTTGCCATTGAACCTGAACGCTCCTGGATTGAGAAGACACTCCACTTTCATTGATTCAGATGTAGCCGGGATGTCCGACGGGCTCAAAATGGGATTTTCAGCGAATCTTTGTACCATAACTAATTGTTGCTTTCAAGTTTATCCAGACTGGAGGTGATCCCGGATGAGATCGCGACGGAGAGCAATTGTATCACACCGATGACAAGCAGCGCATAGCGAAGCGCGAATGAGTCCGAGACAAGCATCGTCAAGGCGATGAACAGGCCGCATCCGAAAAACCTGCCGATGTACAGACCGAACTCGTGGACAAGTATGTACGTGTAGGAGCTGCGGTTCTCCTTCCTGGACACATAATCGATCACCCTGAGCTGGATCGGGAAATATCCCAGATCCATCAACGGCCTTCCCAGAACGAGGCAGAGCATGAAGACCAGCACACCTGTGGCTGAATACATCACCGCGTTCACAAGACCGCCAAGCGTGAACAGTGTCAGGCCGGAAGCGAATATCCAGACCCTGTCTTTAGGAGCTGTGAAACGTCCAAGCAGGTAAAGGATGAACGCCGTCACGATCGCGCTGACGGACTGTACGGTTCCCAAGGTTCCCTCGTTGCCGACAAGAGTCATGATCAGCATCGATGGTGCCATCACGATGTAGCCCTGAGCTATTCCTTTAAGAAAAGCCAGACGCATCATCTTGTTCCAGATCCTGTCGAAGCGGAAATGCAGGAAGCTTTCCTTTTTGGGGTTCGTGAAAGTGCCACGGCAGATCACCGCTGACGAGGCTATGGTCAGCAGGAACACGATCAAAGTGACGATCTTGTAGGCCGAGTTTATGTTCCCGGCAAACCAACCGTGGTTTTCAGACGCCCCAAGAAAGCACCCGATGATGAATGGGATCACCACTCCTCCAATTGTGTTGAAGAAACTTTCCAGACCATAATAATAATTACGGTTGTCATCATTTGTGGTATTCAAGGCCAGCAAGTCTCTGTTGGCCCAGAAGAATCCATAGGAGAGTCCCATGATGAGACCCGCGGAGATTATTCCGGAAAGTCCGAGCGTCTTGAGGGACATCATAACGGCCATGGAGATTCCGCTGAGGAGCATGCCAAAGGAATAAAGGTACTTTATCGGTATCACACGAAGCAGGAAGCCGTTGATCAAGAATGTCAGAGGAATTCCTGTGTACACCGCCAACTGATAGCCGATCACATAAGCGAGTTCCGAACTGTTACGCATGATGTAGGTTCCTACGAATAGTTCCACGACCGGAAGCACGAACGCATAGAGCATGTTCGTCACGAGAAGTGTCCGCATGTTGAACGGATACGACTGGAAATGCCTGAATTCAGAGAATATCTTCCCGAAAGGGTTTATGAGTCCGAGTTTCATAATTATGTGTCTAAAACATTACAAATATAGTCTCGCACGCTTGTACACAAGTATGATTCGCTTTCAAAAGAGTGTAGAATACATCCTGTACACAAAAAAAGACCGGCATGGAGTTCTGTCCCACGCCAGTCAATAATGAAAAAGGTATTTATATTACACCGCCTCATGCGGTTAGCCTTCGATTAGAAGGATATCCTCAGATTTCCTGTAATGGTAGTCGGCTTAGGATAGGCTCCATAATCCACTCCAAGGCCGGCAAGACTTCCGTTGCGCGAGAACACCTCAGGATCATTCCCGGAATAGGATGTGAGAACGAAGAGGTTCTCGGCCGTCACGCCTATTCTGAGACCTTTCACTAAATTGAAATTCTTAAAAAGCGAGCGCTTCAGATCGTAAGACACCGCCAGAGTCCTCAACCTCACGAAACTGGCGCTTGAGACATTCTCCGAGTTTCCACGCAGGTCGGAAAACCCTGACGGGACAAGATAGCCTTTATGACCGTACATTGAGTTGATGTCAAGCATGATATCAAGCCCGCGGAAACCTAATGTGTTGATAAGGGATAACTCTCCCTTGGGTTGAGCTTGCCCGAAGTATTTCTCGCCAGACTCGGAGGCCAGATAGAAACGTTCCCATTCCTGCCCCTCTTCCGCTTTGAAGAGGGCGTTCCCTACGCTTGCTCCGCCAAGACCCTCCACTTTCGTGTTGTAGGTAGAGAAGACAAGGTCTGAGTCCCACTTGAAATTCTCGCTGTCAATCGTTCTGGCACTGACAGTCACCTCTAGACCGGAGTTCTTGAGTTCGCCGAGATTTCCCCAGCTCCCGGCGTTGTTGATGACAAGGCCGGTTCCTTTCCTGATGTACCAGTCAACATTCGCATTGACACGACCTCCGGCGAAACCAAGATCAAGTCCTGCGTCGAACTGTTTAGACGACTCGCCTGACAGATCATAGCCAGCGATGGACTTAAGGAGAGAGGAGGCGAAAACGGCATTCCCGGTCATTCCATAACTGAGCCTCAGCTTCATGAAGTCCACAAAAGGTCTGACAGGTTCAAAGAACGGTTCTTCCGAGACAGTCCAGCCTACAGAGGCGGAAGGGTAGACTTCTGTCTGATGGTCCTCGCCGAGAATAGAGGAATTGTCCACACGCACAGAAAGACCCAAAGCATACCTGTCTCTCCAATTCTGCGTGGTTCTGAACCATCCGGAATAAAGGTCATCAGCGATTCTTGAGGAAGTCGGCGAATATGCCGTGCCAAGACCGATGTTATGGTAGCCGTAGTAGTCAGTCGGGAGATTGTGCGCTCCAGTGAACGAGTCTTCATAAACCATAGAGCTGACGGTAGCGCCGAGAACATATTCAGATCTGAGTCGACCGTCCGCAAAGGAGCCGCTGTACGTGAGGTAATCCTCATTTGTCAGTCTGGAGGATTTGGAATTGAATATCTTCGCGAAAGGAGCCTCGGTGTCAACATCTTTCAAGGTCATTCCGGCAGTCACGTTATTCACCACTCCGGCAGTCTGATAGTTACCGGTGACGGTCAATGTCAGTCCATCGATGATCCGGATAGTGTTGACAAGGTTGTAATTTGTCCAGACTGATCTGGTGTCATCCTTTCTGGCTTCAAGTTCAGCCAATGGAGAGGATGGGCTGCCCCCCAAGGAATAACTTTCCCATGCGCCCGCCTCGCGGTTAAGGACGGAAGCGGTAGCCGACGCACGGACTTCATACCAATTGTTGATACGGCTGGAGATGTTCAGTGCCCCGTTCAGACGGTTGGAACCAGTTCCGTTCACGATACCCTGATTATCCTGGTACCCGATGTTTGCATAGATGTCCGATGTCTCGTCACCCTTGCTGAAAGTCAAGTTGTTGTTCGTCACTATTGCCGAGCGTGTGCAGTCCTTGTACCAATCGGTGCCAGTGAGTTCCGGAGCCGTCATCAAGAATCCAGCTCCTGTCTTGGTGTCAAATGACACGGAACCATTCCCTTGTCCTTTCTTAGTCGTTATCACAACCACACCATTGGCGCCATTCACGCCATAGATTGCCGTGGCCGCCGCATCCTTAAGTACCTGTATGGTCTCGATGTCAGCCACTATGATCGATGACGGATCCACACCGATGGCCCCATCCACAACGAAAAGAGGTGTCACGGAAGAAGAAAACGCTCCATTTCCTCTGATTGTCATGTGACCGAGGGTGCCTGGCATCCCCGAGCCTGAAATGATGTTCACACCGGCAACCTGTCCGGCCAAAGCCTGCATCACATCGAACGCGCTGGCTCTTGCATCCAATCTGTCCGCGCTTATTGACGACACAGACGAGGTAAGGTCTTTCCCTGAGGTCATTCCGTAGCCGACAGAGACTTTATCCGAAGACTGCGCTTTGGCCGAAGGACCAGATAATGAGACCAGCGACACGGATCCCAAGACCACCGCATATCCCAATATATTCATGAATTTCATCAATAAATGATTTAAATATCTAAACAAATGTTATTCGGAGGCCTGACTCACCTGATATCCTTTGGCATTCTGGGAGTCCGTGGCAACCTTTGTCCCGTCAGCATTAGTGAACCAGACGTGGAGGTCCGAGATTGACGCATCCTCGTCAAGACCGAAAAGTTGCTTTGGGTAAACGTACTTGAAATAGTGGATATCCCCTGATTTTGTCATAAGGATATTCTTGACAGTCTTCTCTGAACCATCGGAGAGAGTTGCGACCGCATTAAGGTAAATATTCTCTTCCCCATAGAGCGGAGTGAGGGTGTCTTCAATCCTTGAGACAAACTCTATGGAGACAAAATCGCCATAGCGGAATGTCTGAGGAGTCGTGGAGACAAAATGAAGGACTGTATAATCATCATTGCCTTTTCCTCCCCTCACCTGGATAGTCTGAGTGTCGGAAATCAGGAATTCCCCATCGTTGGATGTATTGAACCCGTTGTCGGACAGGCAAGTGGCGACAGCGGTAAAGAATTTCACATTGTTGACGCCGGTCCTGAACTTCAGGCTGACATCCGCCACAGTCGTAGGATGGTCTCCACTTCCGTCAGTGTTGATCATGGTCGTGCCCCTGACCACGACCCATTCGACAGGGCCTGTGTTGCCGAGAACCCCGTACTGTGAAAGCATGGCGGTGTTATATGGCATTGTTGTCGTGGGTTCAGTGTAGTCGTTGGCGATCACCATCCTCTCTTCCGTGATGTTGATCATCTTGCCGCCGCTTTGGACATCCTTGGCGGAATACACCGCCTGAAGATTGTCCGCGACCTTCCAGTTCTTAGGGACAAGCATCGCCAGAACAAAATATCCGTTACGTTCGGTCTCAGGAACCAACTGTACTTGGACCTTGACCTCAACCTCAGTGTCAGCCAGCGGATCGGAAGGCCAGACTACAGAATTGAATGTTATGCAGGAAAAAAGAATCGCCGCCAGACAGGCAAGTGTCAGAATGACCTTGGCTTTTCCTATGTGTTTCATATTCATCTACAATATTATTCGGTTACACCTGTGAACATATACCTGTAACTTACGGTGGCACAGTCAAGCCTGAAATTCATCACCAGCACACCTTTGTTGAACGTGGCCAGAATCTCTTTGCTGTCAGACCTGCGGATCGCGTTAGGGTGGACAGAGTTGTCAAAATACACATCCACCGTCCCGGAAGGGATCTCAAAGCCATATTTCCTGGCAAACGGGACATCACCATTATCCATCGACAGTCTGGAAATCTTGCCGTCCTTATAGGTAAGAGAAAGCCGGAAAGTGTTGAAGAAGTCAAAATACGGCAATATGTCCACTCCGTTGACATTGACATCATCTATCTGAAGCACCTTGAAGATTCTGAATGTGGATGTCTTGTTTCCGTCATAGTCAGGATCAGCCGTCAGATCCTGAAGGCCGACGGAGTAGCATGATGATGCCACGACAGCCACAAAAGCAAACAGTGCGATTATTCGTGTTTTCATATTATTCATTTCTTTGTCTGTTATCTCTTGAGATTCTCATTCAGACGGGTCTCCGAAAGCGGATAAGGGAAATAAAGGTCATCGGCCGTGAATGCGGAATCATGCTGGATCGGCTTGAAACCGACAACATCCACCACTCTGTTGTTGGCGACATCCAGTATCTTTCTTGTGCGAAGGATGTCATACCAGTTCTGAGCCTCAAAACAAAGTTCCCAGACACGCTCTTTATACACGTCATCGAAAGTGATCCCGGAAGGTTTCGCATAACTCGGAAGAGCCCTGTGACGAACCTGATAAAGGGCGTCAATGGCGTCAGCGTCCGAAGTTTCACCACCTTTGCAAGCCGCCTCAGCAAGCATCAGGAGCACATCGGCATAACGGATTATCGGGAAATCCTCACCTGACTTTCCATCGGCCAAGGCAGACTCATCAAAAAACTTGAATATGTAGGGGCGGGTGAACTCAAGACCGTTCCAACTGCTGTAAAACCAACCTTTTTCAGCAGCACGCTTGTCCCCAACTGTGAAAGTGCCGATGAATTGGCTTGTAGGAACCAGAGATCCACCATAGACTCCGTTGGCGGAGAATGATGAGGCGTCAACCTCATTCGGGCCATAAGGAAGGAGTGCGGAATGAGTTCCGGACTGTGAATATGTCGGATCATTCTGAACAGCGAAAATCCACTCGCCCTGATTCTCATTCTCCGCCACCCGAAGGTCGGAGTAGTTTTCGAACAGGGAATATTCACCGCTCTTCACAACCTCCTTCGCCTTGTCGTAGGCCTTCTGCCAGCAAGAGTTGTCCTGAAGAGGGTAGCCTGCCATAGTAAGGTAGACTTTTGCGAGGATACTCTTTACGGCGCCAAGTCCGATGTGGCCACTGCCGGGATTCATGGAGGTTCCGGCCAGCAGGGTTTCCGCATTGAGAAGGTCGCTCACTATCTGTTCGTAAACCTTAGTCTCAGGAACGGGCTCAAGCGCGATCTTCTTCGTGTCGCTCGTGGGTTCAACCGACACTGGGACAGGCCCGAACTCACGTACAAGTCCGAAATAATAATAGGCCCTGAGGGCGTAAGCCTCGGCAAGGCACCTGTTCCGGACCTCTTCAGAGACGGATGCCGTAGAGTTCTCTATGCCTTTGATGACATTATTGCAGTTGTTGATCGCAGTATAGCGATGGTCCCAGCAATACTCCACAAGATTGTTGTCCTCAAGGATAGGAAGATGCACGCCGAGAATCTCCTGCTGGTAAGGATATGTCCTGTCATGATAACCGGTAAGGAGCTCATACATTATCCACCCAGTGTGGTTGACCGCGACCAGTCCGGAGAAAAGCGTTGAGCCGACAGCCCCGTAAAGTCCGTTGGCAGCGTCCTCCATCTCGGACTCACTGTTAAAGTAATTGTCCGGAGACATGAAATTTTTAGGCTCCACAGTAAGGAAATTGGTACATGAGCCGAGAGTGAGCGCCATAAAAGCGGCGCACGCCATTGTCTTGATTGTCTTTTTCATGTACTAGAATGTTATTTTAATGTTACCTGTGATGGTCAGCGGCTTCGGATAAGCAAGGAAGTCATAGCCTGATTGGTCGTCACCACCGCCCCATCCGCACTCTGGATCATAGCCCGCATACTTTGTGAAAAGATAGACATTCTCTGCGCTGACTCCCATCAACAGTCCTTTTATCAACTTGTTGCCCTTCAAGAGAGCATGTTTGAAATTATAAGTAAGAGAGATGTTCCTGACACGCAGGAAGTCTCCGTCCATGATGGCAAAGTCTCCCATGCTATTGTTTCCGAACAGCGGGTCGGTCGGAAGACGAAGCTGTGCAAGTTTTGTGTTCTGGTTGTCAGGAGTCCATGCCGCGTTGAGCACGTCCTTGAAACTGTTGGTATAGATTGCCTGCCCGACGCAGAGGTTCTGGGTGAAACTCTGGACCTTGAAGCCCAGCGAGGCACCGAGGTCAAGCATGAGGTTGAATCCCTTCCAACTGAAATTGTTGACCAATGACAGTTCCCAAAGAGGAACGGCGCGGCCAAGATACTGCCCGTCAGAATCATCGTACTTGTGGTCATTGTTGACATCCTCAAGCTTATAGTCTCCTGGGGTACGTCCGTACAAGGAGGCTTCCTCCGCTTCCTCTATGCTCCATGTGCCGATCAGTTTCTTCCCGTACCATCTTGCATATTCCTCTCCCTCCTGGCAAATGCCGTCGTGGGTGGTGTGCGTTCCATAAAACTTTTCGACTATCGTCTTGTTGCGTGAGGCGATGAAGTCAAGATCCCACTTAAAGTCAACGTTATCGATCAAGTGTGAATTGACCGTGAACTCAAATCCGGTGTTGCGCAGTGTGCCAAGGTTTGACGAGGTAGAACCATAGCCTGAAGTCGCCGGGACCTCGACATTGAACAGCAGGTCACAGTTCCGCTTGATGTAGAAATCAGAGATCACCTGCACCCTGTCACCGAACAGACTGATGTCGATTCCCGCGTCAAACTGCTTTGAAGTCTCCCAACTGAGATCCTGATTCCCGAGCTGGCTCAATGTGACAAAAGAATAGCGGCCATTGTTGAATGTCACGTTGCCGCTGCCAAAACGGGCGAAAGCGGCATAGTTTCCGATCGAAGAGTTTCCGACCTCACCATAGCTGACGCGTAGCTTCAGTTGGTTGACAACATTCTTCAACCCTTCGAACCAAGGCTCTGAGCTGATGGCCCATGCCGCGGACACAGACGGGAAGAAACCGTACTTATGATTGGCGCCGAAATTTGACGCGCCGTCGGCTCTGAGGGTGACACCAAGCATATACCTGTTGTCCCAAACCTGATTGGTTCTGAAGTAGTACGAGTTCATCCTGTTCTCGTCAATCCCGGAACTTGGGGTGACAGTGTTGTCTCCCAGTGAAAGGTCGTTGTAGCCGTTCTCAACGGATGTCATGTTCTTGTTGCCTTTGTAGGAATTCTCGAAATAATAAGAATACCATGAAGCGCCAAGCACGAACGTGGATTTAAGCCTGCCGTTGAAGAACTTCTTGTTGTAGGTAAGGTAATCCTCATTGGACCATCTTGCCGAGTAGCCATCTGTAATGTAGGCCTGGTTTCCGGATGATGCCGGAGAATAGTCACGAAGTCCGGCCATGCGTACATCCGTGTTCTTGGCCGAGTTGTTCTGATAGTTCGCCCTCACGGTCATTGTAAGATCTTTCGTGAAGTGCACATCGGCTCCAACGTTAAGAAGGATGTAGTTGTTACGGGAGATGATGTTCATGTACTGAAGCTGCTGCACAGGATTGGAGCCCTGCTCGCTCTGAGGATAGTCTCCTTTCTCGCCCCATGTTCCGTCAGGATACCTCACCGGGACAATAGGCGGCATCTCGATCACATTACGGATACCGGTCTGCCCCATACCACCCTCGTTGTCAGGGCTGTTGGCCTCAGTCTGGCTGACAGAAACCATTGCACTGAGATCCAGCCACTTGTTCACCTTGGTCGAAGCGTTTATGGTTCCGCTGAGACGTTTTGAATAAGTGTTCTTCAAAAGTCCCTGCATGTCCTGATAACCGATGTTGGCATAAACCTTCGTGTCTCCCTTTGACTGCGAGAACGAAAGATTGTGTTCCATAGTCAAGGCCATGCGCAGAGCTTCTTTCTGCCAGGAGGTGTTGTACAAAGGACTGGCGATAAGAAGCCCGTCATCATCCCTCAGGTAGTTTCCCGAAGCATCCTTGGCATAACTGAAAAGGTTCTCCATCGGAGATGTCAGATGAGGCATGTTCTGGCCCGAGTAGCCGTAGGCAAGCGCCTGCATGCTCATGTATTGGTCAGAGTCCATCATGTCAAGGTTTCGGGCAAGGATTCCGACCCCGGCCTTGGCGTCGTAGGTAATGGTGCCGGCGCTTGATGATCCGGACTTGGTGGTGATAATGACCACTCCGTTCGCGCCTTTGGCGCCATACATCGCGGTAGCGGCGGCATCTTTCAGAACATCGATATTCTCAATGTCAGAAGAATTGATCATGTTCGGATCCACATCAACAACCCCATCCACCACATAAAGAGGCGTTGACGACGCGTTTATGGAACCCATGCCACGAACGCGGATCCTTGTGTTGCCACCTGGACGTCCGGATGTCGAGGTAACCTGTACTCCCGCCATCTTTCCGGCCATGCTTTGAATGACATTCGCGGCCGAAGCCCGTTCTGACAATTCTTCACCGTTAACAGACGAAACGGAAGAGGTGAGCTCACGTTTGATCATTGTACCATAACCGACCACGACTGTCTCCTCAATCATATGACTGTCGGTCTTGAGAGCAACCTGATACCATGTCTTCCCTGCCTCTAAAGGCAGTTCATGCCCTTGTTGTCCGAGCATCGAGAACAACAATGTCTCGGTCCCGACCGGAACGGAAAGCGTGAAGTTACCGTCAATGTCTGTGACAGTGCCTGCGTTAGTTCCCTTTGCGGACACAAAGGCGCCCACAAGAGGATTACCGTCTTCATCCAGCACCCGGCCGGACACCTCAGACGGTTTCTGTGCGAACAAAACTGTCGTTGACAATAATGTCATCAACAGCAATGACGCAAATTTTGACAGTTTGCTTTTCATTTAGTGTTGACAAATTGTGTTATTAAAAACTGTATGTTGCATAATTGGTATATAAACAGTGTTATCTTATGTGCATGGCAACCACTCATCTCATGATGAGGATTTACGCAAATTTATCCACAAGAGCCGTCAATAGAGTGTCCAATGGTTTCAAATTGGTATACCTCATTACCGTGCTCAGAGCCACACATTGCGACCATCACATTATCACTCAATTATTTGCCTCACAGGATACCAAAAGAATCTTGGTCTATAAGAATTAACATCCGTGAACTGCTGGGAGAACACGTTTGTGTTTACATTAAACGAGAGCAGGATCATGCCGTCCCTCTCAAACTGAGGATGCGCCATGGCGTTATAGGAGAACCAATCCGCATTCCCAAGATCTGGAACCTTGAAAATCTCTTTCTTGTTTCCCCATGGGCCATACGGCGTGTCGGAAGTAAAGGTGAAGATCCTTCCGTCCCAGAGAAGTTTGTGCTGGGTAAGCAGGACATACTTGTCACGGAGTCTGAACACATTGAACTGAGATGAAACAGGAACGTCCGAAAGCCCTGGCAGGATGACAGCCTCGGACGGATCCTCACTCCAACCGGTTCCGGTGTAATACTCCCACCTGTCATGAATATGTTCTATGGTCGTCCTGGCGCAGTACACCACCGAGACAGGATTGTAAGGATCCCCGCTGTCAATGTCAGATTGGGCATAAACATATATCCACTCTCCGTCATTCAGAGCCGCGGCGCCAAACATTTTCGTGGAAGTACCCGAGTATGGAATGCGGCTGTCGCTGATCAGTTTCAGATCCGGGAGACTATACTCAAGAAGATGAGTGTTCTCGTAACGGAATCCCCAGGCACCCTGCTCGCCCTGATACATCAGGAGTTGGAAAATGTAAAGCACATTATCCTTGACGAATCCATGGCCTGGCCAGTACCATTTATCCTCTTCAGGGTGGTCCGGCGGCACGGCGGCGGAATGGTTGGCTCCGGTTGTGACCGCGCTTACCTTGCCATTGTCATAAACATGGTACGAATTCCTGAACATGTGATCGGATGTGCTCCTTGTGTTGTTTGTCACCTTACCTGTATAGGAGTCTCCCATCAGGAAAACACTTCTTCCGTCCGGAAGCGCTATGGAGTACATTCCGTCTCCTGCGGTCACACCACCGTCATCATGGATGATCTCTCTCGCCATGGCGTTGTCAAGTTTCGGCACATAGACATAACCTCGCTCCACCCTGTCAGACTTAACGCAGGATGATACCACCAAAAGAGGCAGAACCATCAAAAGCAAGGAAACAACTGAAATGGATTTGATAATATTCATATAACCTATCATTTAATTGTTGATTGTCACTCCCCAGTCTGACGGTTGCGACCCCATGTAGAGTTCAAGTGTACCGCCTGACTTGATCTCACTAAAATCGATATGGCACTCTTCCAAGGGCTTTCCGTCAAGGAAAGCTCTCTGTATGTAGATGTTCTCAGGGCTGTTTCCATGCGCTATGACAACGAAGTCCTTACCTGAGGCATATACAGGGTCAGTCCTGATGACCACCTTGTCAAAAACCGGACTGGTTATATCCATTCTGGTATCTCCCGGACAAGACGGATGCAGACCGGATGCGGCAAGGACGTACCATGCAGACATCTGACCGGCGTCATCGTTGCCGACAAGTCCAGTCATCACATTTTCAGAGTAGGCATGGCCACAGATGAACCTTGTCCATTTCTGAGTGTTCCATGGCTCTCCCAGAACATTGAAAAGAAAAGGAACGAGATGTACGGGTTCGTTGGCATGGTTGTAATATTCATTCCAAAGCATGTGCTCCGGTGTCCGCTCAAAAAAATCTTCCAGATCCGCAAGAGCCTTCTCACGGCCGCCCATAAGATATACCATTCCTTCCGGATCATGAGGCACGAACCACCCCTGTTGGTAAGGGTTACATTCTATGCATCCGTACCATTCCTTTGTTCTGGCGCTGTCAGGCCACACAGCCCAAGTGCCGTCCGCAAGACGCGGCCGGAACCAGCCTTTCTCCGAATCGAATATATTCCTGTATGCCTGCCCGCGTTTCTGGTACAAAGCAGCATCCTCCTTCTTGCCCATCGCCAAAGCGAGCCTTGAAAGGCACCAGTCGAAATAGGCATATTCCAGAGTCTCGGAGATGCACAGACCTGACGGTGTCCATCCAAGAGGCCAGTTGCTGAATTTCTCCACAGTGTTCACCGCATAGTGGTAAGCCTCCTCGGGATCATAGCCACGAATACCTTTCGCGTAAGCGTCGGCAAGGACGGAAACGGCCGGATTGCCGATCATACATCCCGAATAGGAGTTCAGGAACTCCCATCTCTCGTAGTACCCACGTCCGCTTTGCCTTGCCATCGTCACAAGAGAAGCGATCATGTCGTTGACAACAGACGGATTAATTATAGACTGTAGAGGCATCTGGCTTCTATAGACATCCCAGCCGCTGAATATAGTCCTTTTCGTAAAGTCCTCAGAGGCCTCGTGAGGTTTGAAATCCCCTCCGATGTAGCGTCCATCCGCATCAGCGTAGATTCTGGGATCGATCATCGAATGATAAAGGGAAGTGTAGAATACGGTTTTCTCCTCGTCGGTTCCTCCGCTCACGCGGATCTTTGACAATTCTGTGTTCCAAAGAGCCTTGGCTTCCGTTCTCACCTGCTCGAAATCCTTATCAGCAATCTCCGCCGAGAAATTCTTTCTCGCACCCTCTTGATCCACAAACGAGATTCCGACCTTGACGGTGACCTCATCACCAGCGGATGTCGGAAACTCAGTAAAGAAGCCGATATGCTTCCCCTCCATATTCCTGACATCCCGCACAATCTTCGCTTCAGCGACACGCTGAAGATAAGGAAGACTGACAACCTCATCCTTCCTACGGACCCAATCATCCGGAATGTCAGCTGTCCAGAACGCATAAGACTCTATCGGGCAACTGAACTCAGCATGGAACCAGACCGTATAGTCGGCTTTGCCGTCACCATTGCCCCATCCACCGGTCTGTGGAGTGCACTTCATCCAACCCTCTATGGTATGCTCATCCACAACCTCGACATACTGTCTTTCAGATGTGCCTCCAACCCTGCGTGCCAGATCGACCTGCACTCGTGACAAAGCGTTCTCAGGCCAAGTGAACCTAAGGATTCCGCAATGAGGAGTGGCTGAGCATTCCGTCTGGATGTCATAATCTGTAAGGTTCACCTTGTAATACCCAGGCTCCGCAATCTCCGTAGACTTGTCATAGGCTGATCTCCAGCCTTTTATGCTGCCGCCTTCCTTTCCGGCTATGGTGTGGAGAGGTCCAGTTGTCGGCATAACGAGAAAATTCCCAAGGTCCCCGAACCAGCCGACACCGCTCATCTGCGTGAAATCAAAACCCTCAATGGTCTTCATCTCATAGCTGTAGCCACAGCTGTTGTCTCCACCGGTGATGGTGTTAGGACTTACCTGCACCATTCCGAAAGGCGTAGTCGCTCCAGGGAAAGTCTTCCCCAATCCATGATAGACACCAGCCGCATCTGTGCTGGTGCACGCGCCGATGAAAGGATTAACATAGTCTACAGGATTCTCAACCATGGAAGGGTGGCCTGTACAAGACAGGACAAGAAAAGCCAATGATATACCGCCAATAATGTTATACTTCATATAATTTATTCTGTTTTAAGCAAATATGTCCTAATTGAATATCTTGGAGCGTCAACCGTGAACCTGTCTACATTTCCGTGTCCGCCCGATGATGTGGTCCTGGTCACGACATTACCGGCAAGATCCGTCTCCATAACCTCCCTTACCGGAAAGCCCAACCTGATAGACTTTTCATTGGCATCCCCGTCAGCATTGAATATCCTAAGCAGATAACCGCCATCCGTCGGTATGAAAGCGCTTACAGAATAGCCTGTGCCATCAGTGTCAATGCAGGAGATTTCTGTCTTGATGTTTCCTCCAGCCACCATGCACATCAGAGGCTCGTTCCACTCATCACTCTTCTTCTGTACGCCGGCGGAATCCCAACTTCCGGAATGCGGCATGAACGCATAGTTAAGCTCCGTAGCCTCCGTGATCGGGTAATTTCTTCCCCAAAGCCCATTTCCCGAGAACTGAACCGTCAGACCTAGAGGGAAATCCGGTCCGAAAGAATATGTCGTCGTATGGTCGGAGTACAACGACAGACCCTTGTCATCGTCACCCGACAAATCCACCCAGTTGAGGATTATGTTATGTTTAATGTCATCCCATTTGCCATAGTAGGTGTTCTCATCCTTGCTCAAACACACGTCAAACGGGGTGTTCTTGTAGAGCTTCGGATTCCCTATCGAATTGGGAAACAATACATTCAGTTTGAACCTATCATCGTAGAAAGCCCTGTCATGCGAGTCAAAAGCATCAGTTTGCCTATATTTTCCGATTCCTGTGTCAGACTTCCAGCCAATTTTCAGCGAACAGGACACAAGAGGGTCGCCATCCCTCAAAGTCAAGGTCTGAACAAACGGGGATCCCGCAATGCTGCCATTGACAGTCACCACGGTTTTCAACCCCTTGATTTTCCTCACCGTGACAACGGCTTGGGAATCAGCTGATGAACACCATTTGCTATCATCGTAGAAAAATCCTCGCAATTCATTGAATTTAAATGTAGAATCACCGTCAACATATTCAATCCCGTCGGAGGTCTTCAAACCGGTGATGACACCACCCTTCATAGGGTCAAAGGTGATGGTGTAAAGATCGGAGGAGACTGTGACCGGACCACTCATAGAGTAATATTCTTTGATTTCCTCCTTGGCGACCCTGGAGCGCCCGGTCACACTGACTGTGTATGATGACATTCCTAACGGGAGCACACTCGCCTTGAATGACAGAATGCCATCCTTCAGGCAGAACGGAGTGTCGTTTCCTCCGCTGTCCTTGACGCGCAAGGACTTGCCGGAAAACGATTCCGGGATACGAACGCTTGCAATAGAACGGCGGGCAAACCCCAATGTGTTGACCACTTTGACGACGAAGGTCTTCGCGTCATCCACTGGCTCCGGAACAATCTCGTCAAGCGCTCCCGCGCAATTCGAATCGGCGGCCGCTGTCCACAAAGATATGTTGTCAGCCCACGTGCCTATTTTGTTGAGACCATTGTAGGGGACTATCCATGAGTCATGATGCTGAGCGAGCATCAAGGTGCGCCACGCCTCATCTATCTTGGACTGGTCAGGTCCCTTGCCCTCCGCTATCTTTAAGATGGCTCCCGCCTTTTCCGTCATCACAATGTTGTTCTCTGTTCGCCGCACCTGACGGGCTATGCGCTGAAGGACCTGAGATCCCCACATCAAAGAGACTCTCACATCATTCTGTGTCATGTGATAATCCTCCTTTGGATCATCCTGAGCCACAGTCTCAAAGTACTCACGCCAGGTTACATACTCAGAACCATTCACAGTCTTGTCACCATAGCCTATCCACGGTCCACCGGTCCATCCCGCGTCCTGGAAGCACATTCCGACAGGGTGGACAACTCCGGCTTTCCGGCATGCGTCCAGATAAGCATCGGAGTTCATCGATGCGGTTGTCTGCCAGACAGACTCTGCAACGAGTTTCTCACACTCATACCTTGGCACCGCCAGTATGGATGTCCCATCCGGTCCTACCCAGTTAACGGGACCGTGGCCAAATGGAGCCATGTAGCCACCCCAGCATGTGTTTGGACATTTTGTGGACGCATACTTGAATCCCAACTGGACAAGAATCTGAGGCAGACATGACGTGAAGCATGGTTCCTCCACGGAATAGGTGACGAACTCAACGTCCGGGAAATGCGAATGGATCTTCTTTATGCCATACTGCATCTGACGGATGATGCTCTCTCCCGAGATGTTATACATATACGGTTGGGCATAGGATGGATTGGTGAACTCAACCCTTGGTGAATCCGCAATCCGCAAGAACCGCTTGTAGTCCTCTGGTGTTCTGACAGCGACTGTATCCCAAGTCTCAGGCTCGATCTCCAGACAGAATTTCCAATCCGGATTGGATTCAAACTGATCGACCAGGAACCTGGTATAAGTCGCCATCGGATAGTGGCCGTAAACTCCGCCATGGAATCCATCGACAAAATAAGGGCGATTTTGGGATTCTGCGGGGGAAACCGAGACAAAAGTCGCCGCCAACACTCCAACCAAGCCGTTGACGACCCAATTGGAATTTCTTCCTTTTAACATATTCATTGGTTATTATACAATGTTTATAGATTACCTCTCCTGAAGCGTCAGAGATACCTTCCGGACGACAGGTTTGTTCATACTATAAATTCTGGAGACTATTTTCTCCATGTAATCTTTCCAGACCTCACGGATCTGAGGGTAATAACTCTTCCGGTACCAATAATTACTTGCAGCCACAAACCAATCATCCTTGGACCTTTCATTGACCGCTTCAATCGACTCCCAATTGTCGGTGAAACGCTCCCTGTGATCCTTGAACACATTGAATTCCATCCAGACATATTCCCTCAGGCGTTTTTCCACCTCGAACCTTTCCTCATTCAGATACATGATGGCCGAAGCCTGACGGTACTGCGGACTTTCAACAATCTCCGCCATGTTCACCCCGGCCGCCAATTCAGAAGCGGAGTAACGACGGAGTGGCTGTCCATCAATGCTTAACAAATAGTATCCTGATTCAAGTCCCGTAACCTTCAGGGTCTCCTGATTGAATTCCTTCACGAAAGGCACAAGTCTCATGGCATCCCTCTGTGAATGAACATTTCCCCAACCATGCTCCGAAATGGAATCACAAGGATACGGAAGAGCTTTCGCCAAGTAATCAAATGACACGCCGCCATCAACTCGAGCCAACTTTGAGATCTCACAGTTATTCTCATCCTTGACTTTACCGCGCTTGGCATCGATCTCAATCTGAGCCACCTTGCTTCCAGAAAGTCCCTGAGCCTTCAGGAAAAGATAGGCCATCACCATCTGCCCATCCTTGTCCGGATGGATTCTGTCGGCAGGGCAAAATGAATATGTCGAATCCTCCTTTTGGGCCTTCTCCGCGATTTTCAGCATCGGGGCGTTGAAATCCACGAAGCCCCATCCGTTTTCCGACGCACAGGTTTTCTGAGCAGCGATGATTTTTCCGATGGCGACGTTCTTGCCATGAAGAACAGAATCATTGAACTTTGATGTCTCGTCGTAGGGTGAGCCTCCAATCATCACCACTTCAGCATTTCTTCCATATTCCTTCAACACATCGACGATCTCTGAATATGTCCGGAGCGACTTCGCGATCCTATCCTCGGAAAGAGAATCAGACTTTTCATTGTTGAACACATCGAAATAACCGGTGTCATTCATGCCGAAAGTCAATGTCACATAATCCGGGTTCTTGTCAAGCACATCGGTCTGAAGCCTTGTCAAGATTTCCTTGGAAGTGTCACCACCTACACCGCAGTTGTAGAGCCAGACAGGCATGTCGGGAAATCTGGTCATGTAGAAAAGCCAAATGTAGGAATGATAGTGTCCGCCATGGGTTATGCTGTCTCCTACCAAAGCGACCTTATCGCCATAATTGAAACGGGGAATAAGGGGTTGCGCGCTTACGGTAAGCGCAGCCAATCCCGCCACAAAAGAAAAAAACGTTCTCCTAGTCATCATCACACAATGTTAGATGTGCGAAGATACAGTCTTGTCGCATTCAACGATTACGCGTCACCAACAAAATGGTACACTATGGCATCATTTGCCGTCCCTGTACTCCTTTGGAGACATTCCAAACATTTCCTGAAACTTGCGGTAGAACCAAGACTTGTTGTTGAACCCGCTGTCGAACATCACCTCCTGAACAGTCAATGTGGTTGTCCGAAGAAGTCTCGCCGCATGTTTGAGCCTGACGTTGCGGACAAACTCGCCCGGAGACTTTCCGGTGATTCCTTTCACTTTACGATAAAGGGTCATTTCGCTTACACAAAGACGTGAGGCCACTTCATCGGGAGACAGTTCATCGGTAATGTTCTCTTCAACAAGATTGACCACATCAGCCATGAACCGTCTGTCCTTGGAACTCATTTGAACCCCATAGAACATCTCTTGGTCAGAAGCGGAAGAATTATAGTAATTCTTAAGACCTGAACGTTTCCGGAGAATGCCGCTCACCACAGCCGTCAACTGGGCCGGCAGGAAAGGTTTCGGGATAAAAGCCTCGCTTCCTAGATTATAAGAATTGATCTCATCAGCCACATCAGTCTTCATAGCAAGTATAACCACGGGTATAAACCTGGTAAGATCGTTGCCTTTCATCCTGCGAAGAAGCTCAGCACCGTCCATCACCGGCATGTTGATGTCTGTTATGACGAGGTCAACTTTTACGGCCTCAAGGATCCGCAGCGCGACGCTTCCGTCAGAAGCCTTGATGGTGTGGTAGTCCCCTTCCAGAACGTCCGAAACCATCTCGCAGATCTGAGGCTCATCATCCACAATCATCACAACGGGCTTCCCGTCACCTTCGACAGCCACATGAGTATCCAGGCTCTCCACCAGTCTGTCTGGTTCAAGATCAGGTCTGACATATTCCCTCTGACGCAGCCCGGTTTGTGGCATGATCTCCGAATGACAGGACGGCAAGAAAAAGGTGAATGTTACAGACTCTCCCGCAACACTGCTTACCTTTATATCTCCCCCCAAGGCTTTCACCAGACTCTGGAATAATGCCATTCCGATGCCATTGCGAACCACACGTCCTTTGGCCATCTGCCGCTCAAGATTATCCAGAATCACAAAGCGGTCGAACACCCTGCTGAGCTTTTCATCTGACAAACCCTTGCTTGTATTTGTGACCTCGAATTGAATCCCTCCATCCATTCCGGACAGACGGACACTCACAGTGCCACCATCAGGAGTGTATTTGTATGCGTTTGAGATCAAGTTCAGGAATATTTTTTCCAACGCTCCCGCATCACTGACAAAACGGCATTCAGGATTCCCGGCCTCGATTTTCAGGTCGATTCGATGCTTATCTCCAACCTCCTCGAAATCTGAAAGGATGGAACGCAGCATTGAGACCGGTTCCACTTCAGAAAAAGAGAAGTCATAACTTCCCGCCTCGACTTTCCGGAACTCCAGAAGTTCCTGGATAAGACGCTGCATCCTTGCCGCGTTGTCATTAATGATTTTGACATACCTTCTGGCTCTGGAGTCATTTTGTGGCTCTGACTCCAACCTCTCACCGGAACATGAAATCAGAGTCAGAGGAGTGCCGAACTCATGGGCGATGTTCGTAAAGAATGTCAGCTTCGCCTCATAGGTTTCCTTCTGAGCCTGCTTTTCCGCAGTCTCCATAGCCAAAAGTCTCTTCTGATGAGCACGATCTCTGTAAAAACGGATAATGGCCAGCGCCATGGACAGTAGAAGGATACTATAGGAGGAGATCGCCCAGAAAGTCAGATACCACGGCTTTCTGATGACAACTTCAAGTGACTGCACATTGTCACACCACACCTTATCACCATTTGTGCTTCGCACCATGAATGTATATTTTCCGGGAGGTACGTTCGTGAACATGGCCGGTGTACCAGAAGGGACAGTCACCCAAGTCCCACTGAAACCGCTGAGGATGTAGGAGTATTCACAGTCGGAATTGCCGATATACTCCAATGCCGAGAAGGTGATGCTGAAGAAATTCTCATTATATCTTAAGGTCACAGGCTTTCCACTGACGGTGGATTTCACATTATCCGTACTGACCGCAAGGTTCTCTATGAAAATCCTTGGAGAAAAATCCCTTGGCTTAAGGTCTTGTGGAAAGAAATGATTCAATCCACCTACCCCTCCGAAAAAGATCTCCCCGTTTTGCGCCTTCAGGTAGGAATTAATGTAGAACTCCTTTCCCTGAAGACTTCTTGTGTTTGTGTAATTCGAGAATTTTCCTGTCACTGGATCCAACATGGACAATCCATTGTTTGTCGAGATCCAAATATTTCCCTCACCATCCTTCACTATCGCCTGAACAGTGTTGTCGGAAAGGCCGCTTTCCGCATCATAAAGAGTGAATGCCCATTCACCCTCATGGCTTCTCGTCCCATGGCTGAGGCCATAGCTTGTCCCCACCCAAATGGAAAGAGTGTCATCCTGGACAACAAAACGCACATTGTTGCTTGGAATGTTTCCTATGTCTTCCCCTACCGCGATCCTTTTGAAGAGCCCATTGTCAACATCAAGGTGATTAAGCCCTCCTCCCAATGTTCCGACCCAGACACCACCGTCACTGGCCGGTGCTATGTGCATCACACTGTCCCCGCTGAGGGAATTTTTGTCATTCTTGTCATGTGAATATCTTATCATAGTCCTCACCCGGCATCCTGTCAGGTTATCTCGTTCCAAATCAAGACGTATCAAACCATCACCCAAGGTTCCTACCCATAACCTCTCACACTCCTCGTCATAATACATGCAATATGCAATGACGGGTGGATTTTTACTGAACCTATGCAACACGTATGTGTCTCCGGATGAAGGGAAATAGAGTTCAACCGCATTGCGGACTCCAAGCAGAATGGAGTTTTCCGGACCATTGGACATGGAGAAAATGTAATTTCCCTCATCCGAAGCCGATATATTAATTTTCTTTTTCGGATTGCCAAGGCTATCCATCAGGCACATGCCGTTGCCAAGCACACTGGTATAGATGTCTCCGCCCTCTGTCTGTACCATCGATGTGACCGCACCACCCCTAAGGGCAAACAATGACTTGCTGCTGATTTTTCTCATCGGGTCAGGCTCAATAAGACAAGCCTCGACTCCCTCCCCGTCTACACCAAGCCATACAATATCCTGCGTTCCATAGCAGAAAGACAGCAGATTGTCGCGGCTGAAAGAGTCTATGCGGAACACTCTCCCGGATTCGAAATCCACCCGGCAAAGAGAAGTCCGATCCGCTACCATATCAAGATGGCCATCGGGAGACATGGCTGCGTAAGAAACGGTGCCGCTGAAACTTACCGAGTCAACCACCGCTCTTGCTAACCTGTCATACTCAAATATATGTCTTGTCCCGACAAAGAATATTCTGTCCTTCGAAGAAGCCATAAGATAGGAGCCACTCTGAGGTGAAAGCACTGTTTCGACAGCGCGGGCGTCAATGCTGTCTTGTTTGTCATCAAAAGAGTAGGAGATCCGGACTACCTCTCCGCCTTCTCCAATGACAATCAAGTTTCCTTCACCGTCCGACCCGACACCAGTAATCCCAGAGGTGGGATAGTCACGCACCTTGAACGGAACCATCCTCTCCGACACTTTATCATAGTAAGCCAACCCCCATCCGTTTGAGGAACAAAAGACAGTGCCGTCAGCAGCGATTGTCAAGGAGACTCCTTCTCCTGCAAAGGAACTTATCTGGTCCGTTACCAGACGATAGCGACTGAATTTCCCGGTCTCGACATCAAGCCTGCTGACACCCCAGGCAGTGACCACCCAGAAATGATTCCTATCTTCTTGTACAACGTTCCTCACGATGTTGTCCAGCAGACTGTTTTCATCCATAGGGTTATTCCTGAAAACCTTAAGCCGATTTCCATCATAGACATTCAGGCCTTCCCAAGTACCGAACCACATCAATCCTTCAGCGTCCTGAAGAATACAGTTTACGCTGCTGTTGGACAATCCATCCTCTGTGGTTATCAGATAATGCCTTGAATCCGCCCTCAACCTAGGACTGAAAGCGGACACAAGTATAATCACCAATGCGCCTACCGCAGTGACATTTAGCCTACTCAAAACTTCCGCCGCTCATGTAACAGTAGAATTTTGACAACGAACCGCCCTATTTCAGGAATCCAAGGAGGTAATCCTCCATGACCTTGAAGCCTTCAAGGTTAGGGTGGACCGTGTCTTTGGAATATTCCGTACGAATACGGCCGGTTCCGTCCGACATCAAAGTGAAGTAGTCAACATACTTGATGTGTTTTTCCTTGGCATAGGTCTTGAGAAGTTCATTGAACCTCACCACCTGTTCGAAACTATCCTTCACTTCAGGTCTCCAACTGATGTTGTAGGAGCCAAGCAGGGAACAGACCACCGGTTTGATTCCGTTCGCTCTGGCGATCTCGCACATGGACTCTATGCTTCCGACAGCGATCTCGACACTGACTGCATGACCTGGATTGAGAGCTATGTCATTTATGCCGCAAAGTATCACAACATACTTAGGCTTCAGCCTCACGACATCCTCTCTCATCCTGACCAGAATCTGAGAAGTGGTCTGCCCGCTTATCCCGCGTCCGACAAAGTTGTTTGCTGTGAAGAAATCAGGATCCGCCCCGACCCATCCTTCCGTGATGGAATCGCCTAAAAGGACAGCCTTAGGCTTTACTGTGACACTCACGTTGGCATCCGAGTATTTCCCGAACCATGCCCAGTCCGCTTTTTGAGCGAACAACGGTGACACCGCCAACATGACGATAAATGAAAGAAAGATTCTCTTAGTGCACATATTTTCATCCAATTATGGTAGAAACTGTTTGACTCAACACCTTCTATGATTGTTGATTCTTTCTGCAAAGGTAACACAAAAAAGGCAAAATAGCTTCTATACAATTGTTAATATTGGGTCAGAAAAAAGAGATTTTCAAATTTTGCACGTTACAAAAATTTGAAAATCTCTTTTTTCTGACATAAGCGTTGAATATGATGGATTACTAACACAAACTATAGAGACGGTGACCGGCGTAAGTATCTACCTGAACTTCTTGTCCTCATCGAGCATGCCGAGGTAGGAGTTGTAGCGTTCGGGGGAGATTTGGCCATTATCAACAGCCTGCTTGACGGCACAGCCGGGTTCGTGGGTGTGGGTGCAGGGGGTGAAACGGCAGTCGCGGGAGAATCTCAGCATTTCGGGGAAGTAGAGGGCAATTTCTTCTTTTTCAAGGTGGACTAGGCCGAAGCCTCTTAGGCCTGGGGAGTCAATGATGAAGCCACCGGAGGACAACGGATACATCTCGTACAAGGATGTGGTGTGGCGGCCTTGAAGGTGGGCGAGGGAGATGTCACCGACTTTCGGATTCAAGGACGGATCCAAAGCCTTGATTATGGAGGACTTCCCTACACCAGACTCACCGGAGAAAAGGCAGATGTGGCCTTCTTCAGGTCCTCCGATGGCGGTCTTCAGTTCATCAATCCCTTCTCCCGTCAGAGCGGAAGTCTCGATGACAGGATAGCCGGCACTCTCATAGATCCTATGAAAATCAGCAAGTTGCTCAGGAAATTCTTTTCTGAATATGTCAACCTTATTCAGGACTATGGTGGCCGGGATGCCATAGACCTCGCAAGTCACCAGCAGCCTGTCAAGGAACGGCAGCTTGATTTCCGGGAAGAAAAGCGTCACGACGATGAACGCCCTGTCTAGATTGGCGGCGATCACGTGCGACTGTCTTGAAAGGTTGGTCGAGCGGCGGATCACATAGTTCTTGCGGTCAAGCACCTCGACAATCGAGGCCGGATGCGTGGCGGTTGGTTCTTCTGAATATTCATAAGTCACCCTGTCGCCCACTGCCACTGGATTTGTCGCCTCGCTGCCTTTCAGGCGCACCTTGCCTTTTAGCACCGCAGGGAAAGGCTGCCATTCCGGCAACCTCGAAAGCAGGAAATGGCTTCCCGCGTTTTTGACCACTGTCGCTTGTCCTTTCATATTCAGCGACAAAGATAGTCAAATTTCCGAGAATGAGTCGTGGCAGATAACATTCTGGAAATCAGTTAATAGACCACATAGCCCAGTCATGTTTTCGGCGCTAGAACACATATTCAAAATCCTAATTATCAACGAATTAAATGCCACGCACGACTTCTAACGAACGTCGCTTCGACAGGCTCAGCGACCGCAGGCTCTGTGATCGATGGAGTTCCGCTCCTAAAACAATACGGTCACATGGTCATCGGACAGAAGAATATTCATTCCTGAATTTTTGTAACGTGAAAAATTCAGGAATGAATATTCTTTGTCCCGTCAATTACCTAAAGTATCACTCGTGAGTGGCGAAACGCTGCTGGGCAAGGGTCTCGTACTTGGTGCCGGGGCGTCCGTAATTGGCATACGGGTAGATGGAGATGCCACCGCGCGGGGTGAAGAGGCCAGTGACCTCTATGTACTTGGGATCCATCAACTTGATAAGATCCTTCATGATCTTGTTGACGCAATCCTCATGGAAATCCCCGTGGTTGCGGAAACTGAACAAGTACAGTTTCAGACTCTTGCTCTCGACCATCCGCACGTCTGGAATATAACTGATCCGGATCTCGGCGAAGTCCGGCTGCCCCGTGATCGGACACAGGCTCGTGAACTCCGGACAGTTGAACCTCACCCAGTAGTCATTGCCTTGATGCTTGTTGATGAATGTCTCCAGAACCTCAGGAGCGTAGTCACTTTTATATTCAGTCTTCTTTCCGAGGGACTGAAGGCCCTCCAATTCTCTTCCTTCCGCCATAGTATTTTTACTTAAGTAATAAACTGTCAAAAAACCCACTCGCCCCAAAGGGAATCGCTTCATAGCCATCACTGCCGGATCATGAATATTCCGGGATCAGCCGCCATATCTATATTTCATTAACCTTAAATGGATTGTAAGAAATATTATTGTCGTAAGTGTCTATTCCCTCGTGCGCCTTGACTTTTCTGACTACCCAAGAGGTAACAGGCAGAATCACAATCTCATACAAGGTTTTAGCCACAACCTGAGTGAACATCAGACTGATTACGGCTCTGAAAGGAAGCAAGCCTCCGAACGCTATCGGGAAAAAGATCAAGGAATCAGTCGCCTCTCCCCCGATGGTGGAGATGATCGCCCTCCAACCGAAGCCCTTGCCCTTGGTAGCCACCTTCATCTTGGACATGATCCAGGCGTTGACGGTCGAACCGGCGATGAATGCCAGAAGCGAGCCGATCATCGACCTTGGGACCAGCCCGAACAGGGAGTTGAAGCTCTCAGCGGCGGCGTAGCTGTCCTCGAACATAGGCTTAGGCAACTTCGTGACAATGAACGAGGCGATGGACACAAAAAGACACATCGCAAAGCCGATCCAGATTGTAAGGCGGGCTTTTTTGTAGCCATAAACCTCTGTAAGACAATCGTTAAGAATGTACGAAATCGGGAACAGAAGTACCGCTCCGGTCAGTTGTACGGGAAGAGGTCCGACTTGCCAGAGTCTTGGGATGAAGATGTTGGAAACTACCAGACACACGCAGAATGTCACTGACATCCAAACGTAGGTAACAGACAGCGTCTCACGCTGTTGATTCGTTGAATTTGACATTGTCTTTCTTGTTTTTAACGTGGTTTCAAGAACACAGGGCCGTTCCTTTGTCAGAGGGCCGGACCCTTTTGCGACTGCAAAGATAAAAATATTCCATATAAAATTCCTATCTTTACACCTCTAAAAACGATAAACAATGCTGACACAGGAAAAAATCGACGCGGCGGTCAAGAACCTTTTCAAGGAAATCAAATTCACCAACGAGCCTTCGGGGCTCTATGATCCGCTCAGGTACATGATAGAGATCGGGGGAAAACGAATCAGGCCCACTTTGTGTCTCACGACATATTCACTCTACAAGAATGAGTTGACTCCCGAAATTCTGGAGCCGGCGGCGGGAATCGAAGTATTCCACAGCTTCACGCTCATCCACGACGACATCATGGACCGTTCGCCTCTTCGCAGAGGTGTGGACACGGTCTGGAAGAAATGGGACTCAGACACGGCCATTCTTTCGGGGGATGTGATGTGCATCGACAGCTACTCACGCATCGCCCATGCGCCGGCGGCACTCTTGGGCAGCGTGATGGCGTTGTTCTCCAAAACCGCCGCGGAAGTGTGCGAGGGGCAACAGTTCGACATGGAATTCGAACGGCTTCAGACTGTCCCTATGGCGGATTACATGAATATGATCGGCCTGAAGACGAGTGTTCTGATCGCCTGCGCGGCGAAAATGGGTGCGATCATAGCCGGCGCGCCTGAAAAAGACCAGGACTGCCTCTACGACTACGGCTACAATCTCGGCCTGGCGTTTCAGGTGGCCGACGATTACCTCGACGCTTATGGCGACGTGAAAGTTTTCGGCAAGCCTATCGGAGGAGACATACTCAACGAGAAGAAGAGCTGGCTGACCGTAAGGGCGTTTGAGAAAGCGGACGGGAAGACCAAAGCGGAACTTCTGGAGGCTATGTCGGCGAAAGCGGAGACTGAAGAGGAGAAAACGTCCAAGATCAACCGGGTCAAGGTCATCTACGACGCCTTGGCAGTCGGCGAGGACGCCAAGGAATCAATCGTGGAGCTGACCGGAAAGGCCCTCGGATGTGTGCGTGGTATCTGCGACGGAGAACGTTTCGAAGCCCTGCGCGGTTTCGCGGACCGACTTGTCGGACGGACAAAATAGGAAAAATTATGGAAACACACGTTGTGATTATGGCGGGAGGCATCGGCAGCAGGCTGTGGCCGGTCAGCACCCCGGAAAAACCAAAGCAATTCATTGATTTGCTTGGAATAGGAAAAACATTGATTCAACTTACGGTAGCGAGGTTCACCCCGGTCTGCAACCTTGATAATTTCTGGGTTGTCACGTCAGAGAAGTACGTGCCGATTGTCAAGGAACAGCTTCCAGAGATCCCTGCAGGGCATATTCTTGCCGAACCGGAGCCACGCAACACCGCGCCTTGCATCGCCTACGCATGCTGGAAGATTTCGTCCGAATGCCCGGACGCCAACATCGTGGTGACACCTGCGGACGCACTGATAGTCAACGAGCAGAAGTTCTCGAACATAATCCGGAAGGCATTGAATTTCACGGCCGAAGGCGGAAGGATAGTGACGGTTGGCATCGAACCATCACGTCCCGAGACCGGTTACGGCTACATATTCGCAGAAGAAAAATGTCCAGACGAAGTCGTCAAGGTCAGGGAGTTCAAGGAAAAGCCGGACCTTGCCACCGCTAAGGAATATCTCTCCGCCGGAACATATTTCTGGAACGCCGGGATCTTCGTCTGGAGCGCCAGAACAATCATTGGGCAGATGCGCGCCCACGCTCCGAAGATCGCCGGGGTCATGGATCGGATCGCCTCATCTTTCGGCACAAGCGAAGAGGAAGCTACCGTCAAAGAGTTGTTCCCGACCTGCGAAAAGATTTCCATTGACTATGCTGTCATGGAGAAATCGAACGAGATCTATGTCATCCCTTGCGATCTGGGATGGTCTGACCTCGGCAGTTTCAGCTCAATCAAGGAGCATATTCCGGCTCCGGAAGATGCCCCCGCTCCAGATGGAATCTCTTCAAAAGGATGCTGCGATGGCGACAAGGTGATAGGCGGCGACGTGCGCCTGTTTGACTGCAAAGACTGTATCGTGCATGCGGAAGATGCGAAAACTGTCGTCGTCAAGGGGCTTGAAGGGTACATCGTGGCCGTCAAGGATGGCAATGTTCTCGTATGTCCTCTCGCCGACGAGCAGAAAATCAAGGAATATTCAGCCCCGGGAAAAGGCTGCTGACCTTTCAGAAATATCCATGCGATGAGATATGTGTTTATCGTTCAGGGAGAGGGCCGCGGGCATCTGACTCAAGCCATCTCCATGGAGAGGTTGCTTAGGGAAAACGGTCATGAGGTGACGGCGGTGCTGGTCGGCAAGAGTCCGGCGCGCCGGTTGCCATCTTTCTTCGAAGAGACCGTACATGCCCCTGTGGAGATGTTCGAAAGCTTCAACTTCGTGCCTTCGTCCTCAAACCGTAAGGCAAGCGCTTTCAAGACAGGACTTTACAATGTGATCCACATCGCGGGATTCTTTCCGTCGATCCGATTCATCTCGCGAAGACTGCGGGAGATCGCCCCGGACGTCGTGGTCAATTTCTACGACATTCTCGGCACGATGGGCTATCGGTTCAGCCGCATTAAAGCGCCAATGATCTGCCTGGGACATCAGTTCCTGTTCCTGCACAAGGATTTCAAATTTCCGTCGACGGGATATTCTGGCCACTACGCCTTGAATCTTTTCACGAATATGGTCGCTCTCGGGGCCGCCAAGATCCTTGCCCTCAGCTTCCGGCCGATGCCTGACGACCCTAAGCGAAAGATAAAGGTCGTGCCTCCCCTGCTCCGCCCTGCGGTACTCAGTCTCCGTCCTGCCTCGGGGAAAGATGATCCGTCTGTACGGGACGGGGGGTATGTCCACGGCTACATGCTGAACGCGGGATTCTCACAGGATGTCATGGAATGGCACGCCCGCCATCCGGAGGTTCCGCTGAGGTTCTTCTGGGACAAATCCGACGAGCCGCCTGTGAAAGTCGTGGACGAGACATTGTCGTTCTACTATCTGAATGATGAGGAGTTCCTTCGCCAGATGGCCGGCTGTCATGCCTATGCCTCCACGGCCGGGTTCGAGTCGGTCTGCGAGGCGATGTTCCTTGGGAAGCCGCTGCTGATGGTTCCGTCTCATGTCGAGCAGAAATGCAATGCGTATGATGCTACTGAAGGTTACCGGATGACATCGCGGGCTGCCAAGGGAGGCTTTGAGGATGGCGAACTGCCACGCCCGGCGGTCTCATCAGACAAGTTCGACCTTGACCTTCTGCTGCATTTCGCTGATAATGAATTTATAGCCGACAAATCCTTTCCTGATTGGGCCAGAGCCGCTGATGCGGTGTTTTTGAAAGAGTTGACTTTTTCGTAAAATTTTCTCGAAAAAGTTTGGAGAATTAATTCAAATGCCCTACCTTTGCAATCCCAATCAGGAAGACCACTTCTTGAAAAGGTTGGAAAGATTCGTTAGCTCAGTTGGTAGAGCACAACACTTTTAATGTTGGGGTCTCGGGTTCGAGCCCCGAACGGATCACCAAAAGGAGCACCGCTTCTTTCCAGAGTTGGAGGCCGCAAGGTTAAAACTCAAAACAAAATGCTTTGCTAGCTCAGTTGGTAGAGCAACTGACTCTTAATCAGTGGGTCTAGGGTTCGAGTCCCTAGCAGAGCACAAAAGGACAGTCTCATTCGGAGCTGTCCTTTTGTTATATATGGCGGCCCGACATCGGGCCAAGCCGAGCTTGGATCAAGTCCACGAAGCAATAGCGGGGCGCTTCGAGGGTCTAGTCCAAAACCCTGTGTTAAAGAAAGGGCTCTGACTTGTTAACTGAATTTTGTTATTTCGCGCCAACGTCAAAGTCAACACTGCCTGCCAAAGAGATTGTTTGCTGACGGCTTGCCACCGGTTGGTTCAACAGTTTGTCAAGCGAAAGCCTTGTTGGCCGGACTGAATGCAGAAATCATGCGTTCAGTCCGGTCGGAGCGCAATCTAACGGACGAACAGCGTGAGGGATTATAGACGATGAGAATCTTACAAACGGCTTTCAGTCGCAAGTCGAATCTGTGCCGGTGGAATCCGGACCGGGCTGAAAAACTCAAGGGCAAAGGTACGGGATTTTCATGGGAATGATCCTTTCAGGCGCTTCGGATAGGTTTTGACGTGAAGGCGTTCCGTAAATCCATCCGCACCGACATCGGCATGAGGCAACAGCAATAAGGACCCTCCTCCGCTTGCACCCTGACATGAGACCGCAAGGCACAACATAAATGACAGCCGAAAATAAGCCTCGGAATCAGCGTGTACCCTGACGTGGGGCCGCAAGACATCTGGATACG
>CAKULN010000019.1 GCA_934667175.1 uncultured Bacteroidales bacterium
TCTTCCCGCTTCTTCAGTCAGATAGCACCGCTATCTTCCTTGGAAGAAGCGGTCGAACCTGAAGTTTTTCACTCTCACACCTTCAAACAAACAAATCAAAACAACTTCTAGGATTTTTGCTATTTTTGACAACAATAACGATATCGGGATGAAACGTATTTTAATGATAGCGGTGTTCTTGGTCGCATCCACTGCGATTCTGTCCGCCAAAGTCTCCCTGCCTTCCCTTGTCGGGGATAACATGGTCCTGCAACGTAACTCAAGCGTGAACGTCTGGGGACATGCCAAGGCCGGTGCTGTCGTGACAGTGACAACATCTTGGAACAAAGAGAAGTACAAGACAAGAACTAATTCGGATGGCGAGTGGAGCGTCAAAGTTCAGACAACCGGCGCCGGCGGTCCTTACACCATGACGGTTTCCGACGGCGAGCCCGTCACCATCAACGGGGTGATGCTCGGAGAGGTCTGGTTCTGCTGCGGCCAGTCAAACATGGAGATGCCGCTCTGCGGTTTCATGATGCAGCCTGTCGAGAATTACACGGAGCATCTGATGAATGTTCCTTCCGAGGCTTCGCTGATCCGTCTGTTTCAGGTTCCAAGGGTTCCTGCTGACGAACCTCAGGACACTTGTGGAGGAGAATGGCTGTTGCCTACAATGAGGAACGCGAGCCAGTTCAGCGCGTGCGGCTACTTCTTCGGAAGAGCCTTGTCCAAGGTGTTGACAGGAGTGCCTGTCGGGCTGATCTCCTCAAACTGGGGCGGTACACGCATCGAATGTTGGATGAGCGATGAGGCCATCCGTTCCACTGCGGGGATCAATCATGAACTCGCCCTTTCTGGAAAAGGGGTGACAAGCGAACCACACAAGTTGTTCAACTCCATGATTTGGCCTCTGAGGCGTTACACTGCCAAAGGATGGATTTGGTACCAAGGGGAGTCAAACCGGCTCAACTGGTTCGACTACAGGAATCTCCTTGTGTCCATGGTTGGCCTGTGGAGAAAGGTGTGGGATGACGATAACATGCCGTTCTACTATGCCCAGCTTGCTCCTTACACCTACGAGGGAGACAATCTCCGCTCTCTGCCGCTGGTCATCGAGGCTCAGTATCAGGCAATGGCCTTGATTCCTCACAGCGGCATCGCCGCCACCACAGACATCGGCAACAGGACATGCATCCATCCGCAGAAAAAGTGTGAGGTTGGCACCCGTCTGGCTTGGCTCGCACTCAGAGAAGACTATGGAATCGACGGCGTGCCGCGTCCGGCTCCGACTTACAAGTCAATGGAGAAGGTGTACAATGAATATTGGAAGTGCAACCAACTTGTTCTGAGTTTCAACAACCTCTCAGGCCGGAATGAGTTCAATGAGGCCGACAGCATCCTTGGCTACTCTCCTGACGGCTATTGCACTCCTGGAGGTTTTGAGATCGCCGGGGAAGACAGGGTCTGGCATAAGGCCAGAGCCAACTACAGGTGGTGGAGGAACGAGGTTGAGGTCTGGTCGGACGAAGTGCCGGAGCCGGTGGCCGTGCGCTATGCCTTCAGGAATTTCCCTGAGGATGCCAACATGATGACTACCTCCGGACAGCCTTTCGCTCCGTTCCGTACGGATGACTGGGAGATTGATGACATTGGCGAGATAAAGTAAGAATATGAGAAAGAGTATCTTTGCGGTCGCCTTGGCGGTGACCTTGGGAGTGAATGCGGCTTATGCGCAGACTTGTTGGACAATAGGAAAGGATCAGGCGATAGAGATGAATCCGGAAAAGGTGAATCTTCCGTATTCGGACCACATCGAGATGAGCGGAGAGCGGATCTCCTGTGTCGTCAGATGGTGTGTGGACAAGGACGGAATGTTCAGTCAGGAGAAATCACTGGTCTTCCCGATGCTGAGGCGAATCCCGAACGACACACACGCCAGCCTGCTCTACAGGATGGAGACGGACATCATGTCGTCTGTCGGGATCAATTCTCTTGTCCCCAGGCAGCTTTCCACGAAAAAGGTGTCCATAAACGGAGCCCTTTCCGTCATCAATGAATATGGTGTCGGCAAGGCCAACGTCGGAGGTGCCGCCGGTGATTACATGAGACCGGTCGCGGAAGTGAGACGGACGATATTCCCCAGCAGGACCCTTCCTGTGGTTTGCGAGATGTTTGTCCTTAGGAATATGTCAGACAAGGCGTTGACGGTCAACGTTCCGGAGTTCAGTCAAGTGGTCAGGACACTGGCGGACAAAGGGGTGGATGGAAGTTATGTGATCAGAGCCGACATATTCGGAAGTGGGACTTATGTTCTTCAGCCGCGGGAGGAAGTAAGGTTTCATGCGGCGTTCCAGGCCTACAGGGCTGACTCTGAAAGGATGATAGCCCCGGACTTTGACGCCGAGTATGCCGCAAGGATGGCTTTCATCCGTGAGGACGTTGACTCTTCCTTGCTCCTGAGGACTCCGGACGCGGCCATCGACACGGAATTCCGTTTCGCCAAGATCCGGGCTTCGGAGAGTATTTTCAGGACAAAGGGAGGTCTGATGCACGGACCGGGAGGCGAGTCGTATTACGCCGCGCTATGGTGCAACGACGAATGTGAGTATGTGTCGCCGTTTTTCCCGTTCCTGGGCTATTCCACAGGCAATGAATCCTCGTTTAACTGCTACCGTCTGTTCTCCGGATACCAGAATGATGGATTCAAACCGATTCCGAGCTCGATAATCGCTGAGGGAACGGACATCTGGGACGGAGCCGGGGACCGGGGAGACGCGGCCATGGTAGCCCACGGAGCTCCGCGTTATCTTCTGGCGCGTGGCGACAGGAAGGAGGCTGAGCGGCTTTGGCCTTTCGTGAAATGGTGCCTTGAATATTGCCACAGGAAACTTAACGCCCAGGGTGTTCCCGAATCCGATACCGATGAGTTGGAGGGGCGTTTCCCAGCCGGAGACGCCAACCTTTCGACCGCCTGCCTTTACTATGACGGACTTGTCTCCGCCACATATCTCGCCCCGTTGATGGG
This sequence comes from uncultured Bacteroidales bacterium, assembly GCA_934667175.1. Classification (GTDB taxonomy): domain Bacteria; phylum Bacteroidota; class Bacteroidia; order Bacteroidales; family UBA932; genus Cryptobacteroides. The sequence goes on from CAKULN010000019.1 coordinate 3,008, forward strand.
AGAGCCGGCATCTGTCGTAAGATCATACCGAAAGCAGTCCGCTGATCTGAAAAAGTCCATAGAGCGTTATTTCGGTGGCAATGTGAGCGGCTATGAAACTTATCGTTACTATGACAGCAATGATGTTTTGAGGTCTTGGATATGTCTGCCTTTGTGCTTCGGGATCAACGACAGGGCGGAAGGCACGCTCGCCGCTCTGTTCTCCAAGGAAATGATGACGAAGGACGGGATTCTGACACAGCAAGGCAGCACGACATTCTGGGACAGATCAACCCTCTATGCCTTGCGAGGCGCCTTTGCCGCCGGCTACGCCGACGAGGCGCTTGAGCGGCTTCATGATTATTCCGCCCGCCGCCTTCTCGGGACTCATGTCCCATACCCCGTCGAGGCTTATCCGGAAGGGTCGCAGCGACACCTGTCCGCCGAGAGCGGACTGTACTGCCGGGTGATCACCGAGGGCCTGTTCGGAATACGTCCGACCGGATTTGACTCGTTCAGCCTCAAGGTTCAGCTGCCGTCCGGCTGGAACACGATGTCCCTCGATCACATAAAGGCTTTCGGTAAGGACTTTGACATCGAGGTGCGAAGGGTGGATGGCCGGAGGATCAAGGTCATGGTCCGGTACGATGGAAAGGCCCATGAATATTCAATCAAATCAGGACAGGAAATCAAAAACATAAAATTGAAGTGATGACAGAAAGAATTTGCATTATGATCGCGGCCTTTGTCTGCCTCGCCGCGTCGTGCTCTCGTGAGCCGGTCTCCAAGACTGTCTATCTGAAGGACTATCTGACCGAGGAGATGCTTCGTGATGATGCGGAACCGGCGATCAGAAAAGCGTTGGAAGAGTGCATGGAAAGTAAGGGCGGCACGCTTGTCCTGCCTGGCGGGACCCTCCCTGTCAAGCCGGATTACTGCTATGGCAAATATCAGAGAATCAGCAACAACGATCCTGGGGACAAACGTATCGCGTTTGATATCGTAGGGGCGGACGGGCTGACCATCGAAGGAAACGGAACGACCTTGCTTTTCACAGGTTTCATCTCTCCGTTCAGCATAGAGGACTCCAAGGATGTCACGATCCGCGGCCTCAACATAGACTACACAAGGACATTCCATTCGGAAGGCTTGATCACGGACTCCGGGAAAGACTGGGTGAAGGTCAGGTTCCCTGATGACTATAAGGTCAGTCTCGAGAGCGGAATAATCGTGTTCAAGGATGAGTTCAGGAATGAATATCCTTACGGCAACCTTCTTGAATTTGATTCCTCCAGAAAGGAAGTCGCCCACTATGTCCGCGACTATTGGGTATGGGGGCCAGGTCTTCAGGCCGAAGCCCTTCCGGACGGGGATTACAAGGTGTACGAGAAAGACATTGAGGTCACGAAAGGGAATATTCTCGTGTTCGGAGCCGCCGCCAGACTCAATCCTGCATTCACTTTGGAAAGATGTGACGGATTCACCCTGAAGGATGTCAATATCTGGCATTGTGGTGGAATGGGCGTGATCGCCCAGAGGTCAAAAGATTTGGAACTGAATAATGTGGACGTGGTTCCGTCTCCGGGAAAGGACAGGATGATCAGCATAACTGCCGACGCCACCCATTTCGTGAATTGCAAAGGCTTCATCAGGATGACAGACTGCACGTTCATGAATCAGAAGGATGACGCCACCAACATCCACGGATGGTACTCCGTAGCCCGCAGGAAAATCTCTGACAACCAGTTGCTTCTCTGGTCAAATTACGGTAAGGACTTCGCGGAGCCCGGAATGGAGATGGAATTTGTCAGCCACACCACGATGATGACATACGACACGCTTAAAGTGGAGAATGTCTATAAGTACAACGATTTCCTTTCCTTGGTGACTTTCGCCGAATCGATTCCCGAGGCGTTTGATGAGAAAGATGTTCTGGCCGATGTCTCCGTAAGGCCGGATGTCCTGATAAAAGGCTGCACGTTCGGCAACAACAGGGCCAGAGGCCTTCTGATCGGCTCCAAAGGCAAGGTTGTCATCGAAGACAACCATTTCCATGTTCCCGGTGCCGCGATCCTGTTTGAGGGTGACGGAAATTATTGGTACGAGCAGTCCGGTGTCAAGGACGTGACCATCAGAGGCAATATCTTCGAGAACTGTCTCTATGGCTGCAAAGGATGGGGACGGGCCTACATCGCTGTCGGCAGCGGAATCCCTCAGCGTGAGACAAGCCGTTACCACAGCAACATCACGGTCGAAGGGAATACCTTCAACACCTTTGATCCAAGAATATTAAACCTCTATTGTGTGGATGGCGTCACCTATCGTGACAACAAGGTCATTCCGAACCATGACTATGAATATGATCCGCAAGGTGACCCTTTCACCTTCGAGAACTGTGACAACGTCAGTCTGGACGGCGGGGAATAATCGTGGCGGATACGGTCTTGATTTTCAATAGGAAAGGACTATCTTCCAATGCGGAATGCCGCATAAGAAGATAGTCCTTTTATTCTAATAGTCAATCAGTTGGCTGCCACGGCCTTTATTTCTCGCCCGTATACATCCGGCAGATGCCGAGAGTGAAAGCCTTGTGGGTGACGGTGCGGAAGCCGGCCTTGCGCATCGTGGCTATGAACTCCTTTTTGCCTGGAAAGGCGGCGACGGAGGCGGGGAGGTAGGCGTAGGCAGCCTTGTCTCCGGAGACCTTTCCGCCGATCTTCGGGAGGATGTGGAGGAAATACAGGTCGTAGAACCAGCGGACGACCTTGTTCTCGGGGCGGGACAGCTCAAGGATCACGAGTCGGCCGCCGGGTTTGAGGACACGGAGCATCTCCCTGAGGCCTTTCGGTCTGTCCTCGAAGTTCCTGATTCCGAACGCGATGGTGACTCTGTCGAAGGTGTTGTCCGGGAAGCGCAGGTTCTCGCCGTCACCTTCCTCGATGCTTATCATGCCGCTCAGCCCGGCCTTACCTACTTTCTCACGCATCACCGCCAGCATGCCTTCGGACAGATCCACACCAGTTACGTGACCTCCGGTCGCTGAGCTTGCCGAAGCACCAGACGCTCCCACGGAATCTCTGGTCGCTGAGCTTGTCGAAGCACCAGACGCTCCCACGGAATCTCTGGTCGCTGAGCTTGTCGAAGCGTTTGCCGAGGTACCGGTCACTTCGGCAGGCTCAGTGACCGACGATTTGTGCTCAGTGACCGACGATTTAGGCTCAGTGACCGCACTGACAGGTCCCTGAGCTTGTCGAAGGGCCGTTTCCCCTGAGTCCGGTCGTTGAGCTTGTCGAAACGACCGTGTCAACGCCTTGGCGATGGCAATTGAGAAATCCCCGGTCCCGCAGGCCAGGTCCAGCACCTGGACCGGTGCGGGGGCGTCCACGATCTGCTTCAGGGCCCTCCTCCTCCAGATCTTGTCAACGTCCAGTGAAAGTATGTGATTCAGAGCGTCATAGTCGCCAGCGATGCTGTCGAACATATTCCTGACTTTTGACTTTGTCGGCATATTCTTAGAAAATTAGAAATCCCGCTCCGGCGAGGATGGAGAGGAGGAAAGTTGAAATCACGAGCATCGGGAGCATCGGGTCGAGAGCCCGCTCGCTTCGGGTCCATACGCCTTGCAGATGCTTGATGTACAGCGGCAAGGTGATGATGAATATGAAGTGCCCCGGTGCGAAGTCATAGACCGCGCAGAAGACTATCATTTGCGCAAGCCCCAAAGCGATCAGGATGGTCTGGTATGTTCTCGCGCCTTTCATTCCGAGTTTGATCGCCACCGTCACACGATTTACAGCATCGGTCTTCATATCCCTTATGTTGTTGACATTCAGCACACCGACACTGAAGCAGCCGATGGCGGAAGCCGGAAGCAGCATGATCAGCGGCGGCAGCTCCCGAGCTGCGACATAGTACCCGCCAAGCACCGACACGAGGCCAAAGAATATGAACACGAACACGTCGCCAAGTCCTCTGTACCCATAAGGGTTCTTTCCCAAAGTGTACTTCATCGCCCCGACAATAGCCGCCGCGCCAAGTACTTCCAGACAGAGCGACTCGGTCTTGAATATGCTTCCGAAAGAAACCTGGATCATCGCCAGACCGGAGACGACACAAAGGACGATGAATATTCCGATAAGTTTTTTTATGTCATCCACGGACATCTCTCCGCTGCCCAAAGCGTACTGGGGGCCTTGACGTTCACCGGTGTCGGTTCCGTTCAAAGTGTCGCCAAGTTCGTTGGAAAGGTTCGAGAGAATCTGGAGACAGACCGTTGTCAGGAAGATCAGCGTGGCTGTCCACGGTGAGACATCGGCTTTTCCGGCGGCAAGGCACACTCCGAGGATCACGCCCGCCAAAGACAGGGGCAATGTCCTTAACCTCATGGATTTTATGCTGGCTTTCAGCGTCATATTCGATAATTATTCGATTCTGTATAACAAAGGTACTCATATTCTCGAAAATATTCATAACTTTACATTCCGTGTCGGAGTCGGCCCGCTTTCGCCGGTGCCGCGCCGAGACGGGAAAAAAGTTGAACATTAATATTCATGAATATGAAACGTAATTCATTCATTCTGGCGGCTGTGGCTGCTGTTGCCGCTGTCGCGTGCGGCCCTAAGGTTTCTGACAAGACCGCAATCGAAGGATCTTTCGAGGCAAACGCCCCTGAAGAGGTAAGCATCAAGATTCAGGATCTTGGAATCGACACCACGATCACTGTGACAGACGGCAAGTTCGCCGCCACCCTTCCCGCTTCCAAGACCGCTTTGGCCATGCTGACTGGAGACGGTCTCCGGGCAAGGTTCATTTCTGACGGAACTCCGTTGACAGTTGTTGTTAAAGAGGACGGATCTGTTGAGATCGCTTCCAAGACTCCGGCTGTTTCCGTTCAGGAAAAGTACAAGGCTTACGCTGACGCCATGGCTCAGTTTGAGAAAGATGCCAGAGCCAAACTTGAAGAGCTTGGAGATGAAGCGGATGATTCAGCAAAGGCTGAGGTTTACGATGCTTATGAGTCTTCAGTGTCTGAGTATAACAAGAAGGCTTTTGATGAGAACAAGGACAACATAATCGGAGCCGCTGTGTTGAGCTCAATGCAGTATGACCTTGAGCTGGCTCAAGTCGATTCAATGTTGAACCTGCTTGATCCTGCCCTTGCAGAGACACAGGTTGTCTCAAAGATGAGAAAGGCCATCGACGCCAAGAAGAACACCGCCGAAGGCATGATGTTCACTGACTTCGACATCAACGGCGTGAAGCTTTCAGACTATGTCGGCAAGGGTAAGTACGTCCTCGTTGACTTCTGGGCTTCATGGTGCGGCCCTTGCAAAAGGGAGATTCCTAACATAAAGAAGGTCTACGACAAGTATGTCGGTGATGATTTCGATGTGCTCAGCGTGGCCGTTTGGGATCAGCCTCAGGCATCCGTTGACACGGCCAAGGCTTATGGCGTGAACTGGAACGAGATCATCAACGCACAGGCTGTTCCTACAGAGCTATACGGCATCCAGGGCATTCCTCACATCATCCTCTTCGGACCGGACGGAACCATCGTCAAGAGGGATCTCCGTGGCGAGGGCATCGAGGAGGAGGTCGCCAAGCACGTGACAGCGAAGAAGTAAGATGGCGGTCTCTTGACCTTTTATATTCAAACGCTTTGAGCGAAAAGAATCTTTCGGTCAGGGAGAAGATCGCCCTGTTTCCACATTCCCCGGGGGTCTATCGTTACTACGATGCCTCGGGGAAGGTAATTTATGTGGGCAAGGCCAAGGACCTGCACAAGAGGGTGGCGCAGTATTTCGTGCCGCCGGAGAGGCTGAACGTCAAGACCCGGATTCTGGTCTCGAAGATCGCTGACGCGCAGTTCTCAGTTGTTGACTCCGAGGCCGACGCTCTGCTTCTGGAAAACAACCTCATCAAGCAGTACAAGCCTCACTACAACATCCTGCTGAAGGATTCCAAGACCTACCCGTGGATCGTCATCACCAACGATGAGTTTCCGAAGGTCTATCTTACCCGTCGGGTGGACAGGAAGAACGGAACCTATTTCGGGCCGTACAGTTCTGTCTCGCACGCCAATTATCTGCTGGAGTTTTTTCGGAAGAACTATCCGCTTCGCTCCTGCAACCTGAAAATCACTGGTGAAGCCATCCTTCGGGGCAAGTTCCGTCCGTGTCTGGATTTCCACATCGGCAGGTGCAAGGGCTGCTGCGTCGGCGCGGTCAGCAAGGAGGAATATTCATCCTATATCACAGAGATCACCCGTCTGCTCAAGGGCGGCGTGAACGAGATTATCCGTGAATATGAGGCCGAGATGAAGCGCGCGGCCTCAGAGCTTCGCTTCGAGGAGGCGCAGGTCTGCAAGAACAGGATAGAGTCTCTGAAAAAGCACTATTCTCATTCGATAATCTCCTCTGCCGCTGACACTTCATGCGATGTGTTCTCTTTGGTCTTCGATGGGCAGGAGGCGTTCGGGAACTTCCTCCGGGTGCGTGGTGGTTCTGTCATTCAGTCCCTGAATCTGGGCTTCAAGATGAACATCGAGGAGGAGCAGGCGTCGGTTCTCAGCACGTTCATCGCCGAGATCGAGTCCAAGTTCGGAGCGTTGGCGAAAGAGGTCATCGTGCCGTTCAAGCCTGACGTGGAGATTGACGGTGTTGAGTTCCGCATCCCCGCCCGGGGCGACAAACTGTCTCTCCTCGAATTGAGCGTCAAGAATGCCAAGGAATATCTTTTCAACTCCATCAAGCAGAGGGAGCACACCGATCCTGACGAATATCGCCGCATGGTTCTTGAGGACCTGCGCAAGGCCTTGGGAATGAAGGAACTTCCGACCCACATCGAGTGCTTCGACAACTCCAACATCCAAGGAACCAATCCGGTGGCCTCATGTGTCGTTTTCCGTGACGGAGTGCCGTCCAAAAAGGATTACCGCAAGTTCAAGATCAAGACAGTCATCGGGGCCAATGATTTCGCCTCGATGAAGGAGGTCGTCAACCGTAGATATTCCCGAATGCTTGAGGAGACCCCGGACGATCTTCCGCAATTGGTTGTGATTGATGGAGGAGAAGGTCAGCTGGAGTTCGCCCGTCAGGCTCTCGCCGAGCTTGGGCTGATGGACCGGCTGATGGTCATCGGCCTTGCAAAACGCATGGAACTGGTGATCAGGGTGAACGATCCTTATCCTCTGTTCCTTGACCGCAACTCTCAGGCGCTCAAAGTCCTGATGCACATCCGTGACGAAGCCCACCGCTTCGGAATCACTTTCCATCGCAGCCTCCGCAGCAAAGCTCAGATCCAAAGCGCTTTACGAGAGATCAAAGGTGTCGGTGAGCAGACCGAGAAGCGACTCCTGATGCACTACGGTTCCGTAGCCCGCATCGCCGCCGCCTCTCTTGAGGATCTTTCCAAGCTCGTTTCCCCGTCTCTCGCCGCCGAGATTCTCAAGGCTCTGAATAAACCTTGACCTCGTGCGCGAGAAAGCCTTTCCCACGCACGGCCATTTTCTCTTGCTTCATTCGTGAGTGGAAGTGGCTTTTTCGCGCACCGACAACGTTGTCCTTAAGTAGATAGTTGTCCCAAGTTTGGCGGAGACAGGGTTTTTCGGTATATTTGAATATTCAAATATATTAAGAAGATGTTTTTGATTTATTTGAAATGTTCTTTGAGGTGAAAAAATCTTCATTTTCTTCCCGCTTCTTCAGTCAGATAGCACCGCTATCCTCCTTAGAAGAAGCGGTCAAACCTGAAGTTTTTCACTCTCAAACCTTCAAACAAACAAATCAAAACAGCTTCTAATTAATCGTCAAATACAAGTTGTCGCGTATTTGACAAGATTTTTTTGCGGTTGCTAAGATTGGCAGAAATGAAGAAAATTCTTATGATGGTTGCGGCGTTTTGTGTCGCAGGATTCGGGGCCTGGGCCCAGGATGATGAGAATTCGGGACTGGAATGCACCAGCATCGTGGTCGGTAGGCTGGCCAGCACGGACGGGTCAGTGATGACCTCGCACACTTGCGACGGTACTTCGCACACATGGGTGAACATCGTTCCGGCCAAGGATCACAAACCTGGTTCGATGACTCCTATACGCAAGAACTGGCGCAAGACAAAGTTCGTGACCGACACCGCTGGAATCAAGGTCGTGGGAGAAATCCCGCAGGTCGCGCATACATATTCATACATCAACACAGGCTACCCGTCGCTGAACGAGAAGCAGGTGGGCATCGGCGAGACAACGTTCACCGGGCCGGACACTCTCATCAACAAGGACGCACCGCTGCTTATTGAGGAGCTCTGCCGACTGGCGATGGAGCGCGCCGCCACTGCAAGGGAGGCAGTCAAATTGATGGGCTCCTTGGCTGAGGAATATGGCTACGGAGATGGCGGTGAGTGCCTTACGGTCTCGGATCCGAAGGAGGTTTGGCAGTTTGAGATCGTTGGAGTCGGCAAGCATAAGATCGGTGCGGCTTGGGCGGCTCAGAGGATTCCGGACGAACATGTCGGGATTTCCGCCAACATCCCAAGGATCGGCAAGATAGACCGCTCTGACACAGAGAACTTTATGGCTTCGGACAACCTTGAGCAAGTTGCCATTGACAACGGCCTTTGGGACGGAAAGGGTGACTTCATCTTCTGGAAGGTCATCGTCTGCTCTTACGCTCAGGGAAGAAATTATCGTGAGAGGGAGTTCCGGGTGTTTGACCTGCTGGCTCCATCGCTCGGTCTGAAGTATGGTATGGACGATTTTCCGTTCTCCGTCAAGCCGGACTCCTTGGTCGATGTCAGAAAGGTAATGGCGTTGCTGAGAGACACCTACGAGGGTACGGAATGGGATATGTGCAAGAACTGGACGATTGACATTCCGGAGAAGGACGGTGTTCCGGCCCACAAGGAGATGAGTCCTCTGGCCAATCCTTGGCTTACCACCCCGATGCGCAACACGCTGAACAGCATCGCTCCGGGCGTGATTGATTTCAAGAGGACGCTTGCGGTGGCCTGGTGCTCATATTCAACGGTCATCCAGAGCCGCTCCTGGCTGCCGGACGGCATCGGGGGAGTCTGCTGGTACGCAGTCGATAACCCTGCGCAGAGCCCTCGCATCCCGATTTTCTGCGGAAGCACTAAGCTTCCAGCTGCGTTCGAGAAGTGTGGCCAGCGGGAATATTACCCCAACAGTGTCCTGTGGGAGTTCCGCCGTGCCAACAAACTGGCTACGCTTTCGTGGCAGAAAACCAAAAAGGAGTTTACCGACAATGTGCTGGAGATGGAGGTGATGACTTTTGAAGGGTTGACGGAGCTTGAGGCGGAATATTCAAAGGCCTCCGCTCGCAAAAGGGCGAAGCTGCTGAACGCCTACACCGCTGAAATCCACGACAAGTGTGCTGCCCGTTGGAAAGAACTTGAAGCGAAATATTGGTCGATGTTCGGCAGGGGATTTTAGCACAGAACAGTGTCGAAAAGATAAAGCGGCGCATGCCATTTGTTTTGTTTAGTGATGATTATCTTTATGAATATTAGAAAGTTGAATATAATTGCGGTGTGCTTGTTGGCTTCCCTGTTTCCAGCGGTGGCGTTGGCTCAGGATTGTTGCTGTTCGGTGGACTCCAAACCTAAGTACGTGGCGTTGTCGTTCGATGACGGGCCGAGCTTGAAATACACTCCGATGATGCTTGACGTTCTGGAGGAGAACGGAGTTAAGGCTTCGTTCTTTCTGATCGGCCAGAACATCACGGGGGAGACTGCACCGATTATTAGGCGAATGGTTCAGATGGGATGCGACGTGGAGAACCACACATATTCCCATCCCAATCTTACGCAGATTTCTGATGCTCAGATTCTTGAGGAAGTCGCCAAGACTGATTCCCTGATTGAGGTCTATGCCGGGGCAAAGCCGAAGTACCTTCGCCCACCATTCACCGCACACAACGCCCACGTGGCCGGGCTCATAGACGGGAAAATATTCATTGCCGGCCTCAGCTGCCAGGATTGGAGGGCAGACATGCCCGTTGAGGCTCGTGTGACAAGAACCCTTGAACGTGTCGAGGACGGTCGCATCCTCCTCTTCCACGACACCAACGAGCGCACCGTCGAGGCCATGAAAACCATCATCCCCCAGCTCAAAGCCCGTGGCTACGAGATCGTCTCCATCCCCGAACTCTTCCGCCTCTCAGGCCACACTCCCGCCTACAACTCCCCGAAGATGTACGGCCGGGCCTATTAGAAATTCGTGGCAGATAGTGTGGGCTCAGGGATGACAAGGTCTTCTTCCGGGATGTTGTCTTGCTTTAAGAACATCACGTAGTAGATGGGGAGATAGGTGATGCCGTGCTCCTTGTGGACATTCTGTTCGTTGCTTAGGACGATAGCGTCCTTGATGTGATAGTCAGGGGTGTCAAGGAAGGCGTCCAGAGCACTGTGAACCTTGTAATCCTTGCCGGATTTGACCTCGATCGGGAGGACGGTGAGATTGTCATAGTCATCGATCAGAAAATCGACCTCACCGCGCTGCTTGTTGTCGTGGTAGTGCAGGGTGAATCCGTGGGCGTGGAGCTCCTGCGCCACGACGGACTCATAGACGGAGCCGAGATTGACGCTGCGTTCATCTCCAAGCACCGCATTGATGTTAGTCCTGTATAGAATATCGGTTAATATTCCTACATCGCTGAGATATAGTTTGATAAGATTCTTGCTCTCGGACCCCTTCAGCGGGAACTTCGGGTTGCTGATGGCTTGGACCGAGAGGGCGACACCGGAGTTGACCAGATAGTCAAACTCGTCAGAGTAGTCGCTGAACTGCTTGTGGCCGGCGGTCTGCTCTATGTTCTTCACGATGACGCGTTTCTTCTTGTTCTCCATATTGGACGGAATCATGTCGTAGATCTTGCGGATGACCAGTTTCTTCTCGTCATCGTATTGCGATGCGTCCAACTTGTACAAGGCGTGGATGTCACGCTGTATCTTCCGGACTTGGGCGATGTTCCGGCTTTCGATGAACTTGTTGATGGCATCAGGCATGCCTCCCACCAAAAGATAAATCTTGAACTGCTGGAGCATATAGTTGTGCAAGGAATCGTTCAACGGCTTTCTGTCGTTGAAATATTCCCGTATCCCGTCAATTGTGTCCTGACCGCATCCCATCGCCAGAAGAAATTCCTCAAAGTCCAGCGGGTACATCTGCTCGATGGCTATGCTGCCGATAGGAACGGATGGAGTTTGCGCCAATGCCACACCTAATTCCGAACCGCTGGCGATGTACCTGTATCTGCCGTCCTCGTTCAGGAATTTGAGCATTGTCATCAAGTGCGGATAACTTTGAATCTCATCAAGAAAGACAATCGTGTTGTCCCTGCTGCCTAATTTGTTCCCGGCGATCGCTCCCAATTGCAGGAAAAACTCCTCTATGCTGCGGACAGACGCGAATATCCCGGGCCCTTCCTTGTCCGCCTTCAGGTTTATCTCCACATAATTCTTGAAAAGTTTGTTGCACACATACCTTATCAGGTACGATTTGCCTATCTGCCTGGCACCGTTGACAAGCATTATCTTATGAGGTTCATTCCGGAGAAATTCTTCCAGATGTGATGCGAATTTTCTGTATAGCATGCAGTTTGTACAAATATATCTGCGAATATACAATAAATCAATCAAATAACAAATGCTATCGGGAATTATTCCGAGTTTTAGAGGGGTGAAATCGGGACTTTTTCCGTGTATTTACCCATTGAAATCGGGAATTATTCCGGGATCTTCGCTGCAAACCTGCCACACTTTATGGCAGACAAGGAACGTACCTTTGCATAATTTAACCCACAATGAAAGAATCAAGGGAATATCAAAGCGTGGCGAGCGAAGCAATCTTGACCCTTCTCTGCGTTCCGCTGCCGAGGATCTGCTGATTACAAGGAGGTCGCTGAAGCGTTCAGTCATAAAGATATGTTCCGACACCGGATTAACTGACGGCAGCGTTAGGGCCTTTGTTGTCACGAGTAAGGATAAGCAAGATGTGTAAGATCCATCCATTTGTCCGGTCAAACACCGTTCCTGCCGGACAATCGTTCTTACCCGGCCTGTCTGTTTTTACCAGATATGTCTCGGGCGTGATAATATTCTTTCAATGCATTCTAATATAGGAAACCGAACAGCCAAAGTGGGATTCTTGCTCCGTAACCTGTCTCAATACCGTCTATGGCGAGGAAACTGTCTGGAATGTCGGCTATTTGTGAGAAGTCTTTAGTAGGGCCTCCTACTTCCACTCTCAGTTTTCCGTCTATCAGAAAATCTCCGGCATGGCTTGATCGGACATCGTGGGTGTTGCCGACTTGGTTGAAAAAAAACGTTTCTCGGAGATTCCCCTCATTGACATTGGAACCAAGAGCATACATCAGATTTGTGTTGTCAAGATAGATTTTATCCGGATTCACAAGCCTTTTGTAACTCTTCAACTCAGTGGTGAGTAGTCGTAATATAGCGGCCTTGTCAAGCAGGTACATCATTTTCAGACACGAGTCACGAGTCGAGCTTATCGCGGATGCCAGCTTCTCGGTGGTCGGTTGCAGTGGTACATGTTCCGCGATAATCATAAGAAGTCTCTGTGTCTTTTCTATAGTCGCGTAATTCACATCAAGAACTGCCGGCAAGTCGTTTTCAATCACCAGTTTGGCGGTCTCTGCCAATCTTATCAGGAAATCATTCTTCGCATCGGTGAAGTAAGGATAATATCCTATTTTCAGGTACTTATCAAACATCTTGAGGATCTTTGTCTTTCCGCAGATGTCCATGGCTATGGAGACATGGTTCTGAATGATGTCCGAGAGTTGCAGCGGCTCATATTCAAGGACACCGGTGTATTTAAGATATTCCCTGAAAGACAGCCCGTCAAGGCGGTAGGGTGTCTGCCTCCTTGCGAGGTCTGTGCCTGACTTTTCTATCTCAAACATGGAAGAACCGGTATATACAATTCTCAGGTCTGCGAACTCGTCGTAGAAAGTTTTAAGAGACTGACTCCAGTCCTTATACTTGTGGACTTCGTCAATGTAGATTTCCGTGATGCCGTGAGTGTAAAGATATTCAACCAGTTCCTCAAGAGAATGGTTTCTGAACCAAAGATGATCCAACGTGATGTAAAACGTATCGTCAATGTCCTTGTATTTCTCCAATATCCGTTGAAGCAGCAACGTGGTTTTTCCAACTCCTCTGGCTCCTTTTATCCCGATAATTCTGGAGTCCCAGTTGATTTGGTTAAAAAGGTATCTTTTAAAATTAAGATTCACCTGTTTGATCTTCCGGTGGTAGTAGTTTACCAATGGCTGTATGTCAGAACTTTGCATGATTGTGCCGATATTTTTACAAATATACAAAATCACTTTTGAAAAAGCGAATATTTTGGATATAATCACTTCTTGAAAGGTGGACGGCTGAAAGCGTTTCGTAATATTATAGACGGGAACCGCATCGGTACTCGCCACTGCCGCAAAATGGCAGTTGGCTGAATTACCTTTGCCGTTGAAGAATCACCAGAACCACTTCAAGGGGGAGCTTCTGATAGTTTGAAAAAAGATAAGCGGCAGCCTTGCATATTCAAGAATGACTGTGTACCTTGGCAAGACATACTTGAGAACACGGAAGTGTAAGTTTATTCTCGAATACGAATCTGGAAAATCCACTTGGAAGAGAGTAAGCGGACATTTTCCCTCGTCATATCCCCTTCGTGGGATTGCGCATGGGACTGCTGCTTATTTTATTCCAACGGTCTTCCAGAACCGGTATTCTAAAATGAGCTACGGTGCCACGCTTTGGGAATAGCCAATTTTGGAATGAAATTAACACAAATTTAATTATAATAAAGAATGTTAATGTTATGAATGAGAATGGTATTAATTATTTGCCGTGGGTCGGTCCTGATTATGAAAAAGGCATCAATGGAAAGAAAATAATGGCGCTCGGACATTTCCATTATTGTGATGATGGATCTGATGACGAGAAATTTACGATAAATATTCTGAAGGGATATATTAAATGGATAAAACAAGGATGTCCACAAGAAAGAGACAAAGATGGTAAAATCAAAGACTTGTGGACTCGGACTTACAGGGCATTTGCAAAGGCATTTCTTGGATATGAGTCTTGTGAGGATGAAATATCTTTAGTATGGAATCGGATTTTGTTTTATAATTATGTACAGGTGTCGGTTCCATCTGCGGACAGTAAACCTATTGCCAAAGATTATCATGAATCAGAGAAAGGCTTCAAATCAGTATTGGCACAGTATAATCCTGATATTATATTTGTTTGGGGAAACGTATATAATCGAACGCCAAACAATATAGGGGACGGTTTGAAGGCTGAAGGATGTAGTATTAATGTTGATGGACTTGTTGTGCCTTGTTGGAAATATACTCTACCAAGCGGAAAAATCTGTAAGATGGTAAAGTTGCATTATCCGAGTCGTGGCTTCAGTTGGGAAATGGGGCATAAGATCATTCAGGCGGTTCTGTAAGACAAGAATCTTAATCTATTATTTGAATAGCAGAAATCCTGTAGAACTTGTGCTTTGTGATTGTAACGCAACAATACAATGAAAGCATTCAGAATCACTCCCAAAAGAATCAAACGTTCAAATGGGTAGGTGCTGACGTCTGAGATGTCAGTTGTTGTTTCGACAAATCTGTCGAATCCGTTCAATAATGCGGCGACTGAGGTTGCGGAGGCGTATATGCGCATCTACGGCTTCGACTACAGGCGGTCTTGCTGCTGCAAAGCGGACTTTGATTGCGTACTGTTGGGGTAGTGCGTGCCTTCCGGCTAAGCGGCTTCCTTTTTTACAAAACGCTTTCAGTGCGATTGCCGATTCAGATGGCTGTGCTTGGGTTGGGGCTGAATTACTCCGAAGTAAAGACGATAGTTTTTCAGCCGGATGCCGGTCCTGGGCCGTTCTGGTGGCTGCTGGGCTGAAGGCATTTCGTAAGGGAGGCACCTCTCTTATCAGCCGGTATAGACTCAGAGCGTATCCAATGTGCTTTTGTGGACATGGATGATGAGATTGAAGGCATCACAAGGTACATCAGAGAACAGAAAGGTTACGGGAAATCCTGCAACAACCCATACTATCTTCCTCCTGTGGAAGATGCCGCCTCTGAAAGCGTGGACATGCACTGTCTCGACGACCGTTTTGAAGAGGCTGCAAAAATGGTGGTCACCACACAGAGAGGATACACATCTGATCTGCAGCGCAATTTGGGCATAGGCTATGTAAAGGCGAGACGCATTATGGACCAGTTGGAGTCAACCGGAATAGTCGGGCCTCAGAACGGTTCTAAACCGCGTCAGATCCTTGTCCCGGACCTGAACACCCTGCAACCGATCCTTGACGCGTTTCTGAAACGCTGATGAGAAGAGGCTGTCTTTTATAGTAGCCGTGCCGTGGCGGCTAGTTGATTGTTTGATAGTATAAAAATGCACCTCCTCCCACCGTTAGAGAATGAGAGGAGGTGCAGTCTATTCGTTGAGTGACAGATTGTTGCCCTCCACGAAGAATGTGTTTTAGCATAGGCAGATCCGCCTCTTGATCTCTTTCTCTTTCCGCTCGACCAACTCCGTCCAAAGCCGTGAGTCCTTGAAGTCGCAGGCCGGGATCCTGTCGGAATATTTCCGGAAGAACTCTTCGGTCGCTAGTTTCTCGCAGCAGCTCCAGTTGTTGATGAGGACCTTCCAGTTGATGTGGTCTGCGAACTGGTCGATGAGCTCAGGGGTGAGACAGCTGTTGTCCGAGAGCTCCTCCCAGTTCCAGTTGCCCTTGAACTTCTCCAGCAAGTCAGCGGAGACGTTCTCCTCCTGGATGCTCCGCGAGAGCGCTGTCCAGTCTAGCCGCCACTTGAACTTTTCGAGCATCTGGCTGGTCCAGAAAATGTTGGTGTTGCCCGAAACCTCTTTCCAGTCAAGCTTGTCTGCGTACTTCTCCAGCTGTGCCTCGCAGAAAGGGAAATTGCCTGAAATGTTGCCCCACGCCTCTGTGTCCATCATCTGGGCGACCACGCCCTCGCATAAATTGATCTTTTCCATACTCGTTTTGTTTTGTTGATGCAAAGTTACGTTAGCCCGATGCTAAATTGTGGCAGTGGAGAGTAATTCGCTATCTATGAATATCCTAACGCATTCTCTTAGGTCGTTTTGCGCTAAAGAGAACCCTTCAGATGATTGTTAATCAATAAATTACCGTCCACCGGCTGATACATAGCGGGTGGGTAGCAAATGCTTGTCAATGAATATGTTAGCGTATTCCCTTTGGCTGAATCAACCTAAAGGCAAAAGGCTTGATGATTGATATTCATAGAGTTGTACTTCACACCCCTCCAACAAGCCCAGCCGTGGAGGCCAATGACATGTCTGTCTGCAGGGCTAACATACTGACTCCTGGCATGATATGACAGTGCATGGCCTTGGAGCACTACAATATCTTCATCGCAATAATCGCGCAGGCCTCAGCATCGGCCAGCGCTTGGTGGTGGTCAAGAAGGTCGTACCCGCAGGCGGCGGCTACGGTCTGGAGCTGATGGTTGGGCAGGGAACATCCGAAATGTCTCCGTGAGGCCGCGAGGGTGTCGAAAAACTCATAGGCGGGGTAATCCATTTGGTAGACCTTGAAGACGCTCTTCAGACAGCCCTCATCGAACCGGCTGTTGTGTGCCACAAGGGGCAGTCCCTCGATGAGCGGCTCGATCTTTTCCCAGACGTAGGGGAACACCGGAGCATCGTCCGTGTCCTCCGGTCCGAGGCCGTGAACCTGCTGGCAGAACCATTTGTAATATTTAGGTTCGGGGTGGATCAGGCTGTAGAAGCTGTCCGTGATCTCACCTCCACGGACGACAACGACACCAACGGAGCAGACACTGCTCGGACACTCGTTGGCTGTCTCAAAATCAATAGCTGCAAAATCTGTCATTAATATTCAATTTCCTTTATTGTAAGGTTCCTGAACCAGGCAGGAGGGGCGCTTCGGCAGGCTCAGCGACCAGTCGAAGGGGTTGGTGCGCTTCGGCAAGCTCAGCGACCAGCTGGGACACAGGCTCAGCGACAGTACATATTCATAATTTCTCCTCGTCAATGAAGGGAACACGCCTTCATCTGGCAATGAAGATCCCATAATGTGAGGCCATTCCAGTGACTTCGCCAGAAATCCTTTCCCGTAATTCGGCCGGTTCCAGCACCTCCACATCCGCTCCATGCGAGAGGATCTCCTGCACGAAATCGAAGGTCGGGGCGATGTGGTAGCTGAAGACCGAACTTCCGTCCTCCAGTGCCGTCTCCTTTTGTGACTCGTGCAGAGGTAATGTCCGGAAGTACTTGACCTGATCAGGCACGACACGGATCCTGACATCCACCGGAGCCTCCCCGATGATGACACCGAAGTAGTTACGGAAATATTCCTCCGCATCGAAGTCCTTCGGAAGCTCGAACCTTTCCTCCAGCTCCTCCATGTCCACGAAGCGGTCCAATGAATATATTCGTAAACCCAAGTCGCTGTCACCGAGCAGGTACCACCTCTGCTTGAAGTACTTGACGCAGAAGGGATTGACATTGAAGCAGTGCGGCTCTGGGTGGCGGAAACTCTGGTAGCAGAGGCTGATTACCTTCGAGTCGCGCATGGCGCTGATGACCTCGGTCAAGAACTTCTCGCTTGACGGAATCTTCTCCACAAGGATCCGGTCCTTCATGTCCGAGTTCTCTTGAAGCACATTGTTCATGCACAGAGCGTGAAGCATCCAGTCGCCCGTGTCGTTGTTCCCGACGTCAGAGTGCCCGATGTAGAACCCAAGGCTTCTGTCGTTCAGAATCTCTATTCCGAACATCCCTGCGATGGCGTCCTTATGGTTGAAGAACGTCCTCTCCGACAACGGGTCGCCGGTTTCGTTAAGCGGGCTGCGCCTCCATGCGTCACTGATGTCCCGGAACGAGATTGGTCCCCTTCGGTTGATCAGATCGACCAGCCAGATGTATCTCTTGAAATAATTCTTTGCCATTATCCATGAATATTTTTAAGTCCCGACAAAATAACCACATCGTTTTATCAAAGTTGTTATGCCGAGGCTTATTGAGTACAAATATAATTCTTTTCGCTGAAAAAATGTGGCAGTTATGCGCTGCTTGGATCCGATTTTCTATATCTTTCGGTACGTTCTGTTCTAAGTCTTAACACAGGCAGGGCAGCGTGTTTCTCGCATAAAGAAAAGGTAGAAGTGGATAGTTCCCGTTTTTTATGCACACTTGGGTGAACATAGTCCCAACGAAGAATCACAAGCCGGGCTCGGAGACGCAGATCCGCAAGAATTGGCGCAAAACTAAGTTCGTGACAGACACCGCTGGAATCAAGGTCAAGGTAGAATTTCCGCAGGTTGCGCACACATAATCCTACGACAACACAGGTTATCCTATCAGGAATTATTCCGAGTTCTATGATGGTAAAATCGGGACTTTTTCCGGAGTGTTGATAACTTTTCGGGGAGGGCGGCTTTGCGGGGATAGGGTTTTTCGGTATCTTTGTATTGTCGCAATCCGCCCGATGTCGGAATGAAATAATCGGATGCCGGGCGGTTTGTTTTGATGATTGAAAATTGACTTGTCGCCATGGCTTTTGTTCACCTTCACGTCCACACACAATACTCGATTCTTGACGGTTTCTCCACGATTTCCACTCTGTTTGACAGGGCCGAGGAGATGGGGATGCCGGCCCTGGCCATCACAGACCACGGTAACATGTACGGAGTCAAGGAGTTCTTCAAGTTCGCCAATAAGCACGTGGACAAGGCGACCGGGCATTTCAAGGTCAAACCTATCATTGGGTGCGAGGTCTATGTGACACGCCACTACGATCCGAAGATCAAGGACAGCGAGCATCGGTCATATTACCACCTCATCCTGCTGGCCAAGAACTTCGAAGGGTACAAGAACCTGATGAAGATCGTGTCGTTGGGGCACATCGAAGGCCTTTACTACGGCAAACCGAGAGTCTCTCACGAGATCATCGAGAAGTACCACGAGAACCTGATTTGCTGCTCCGCATGCCTTGCGGGCGAGATCCCGAAGAACATCGTCGCAGGAAAGATGGACGAGGCGAGAAAGGCGATCGAGTGGCACAGGAATATATTCGGAGACGACTATTACCTTGAGGTGATGCTCCACAAGACGGAGGTTCCGGGACTCTCGCTGGAGGTTTACGACGAGCAAAAGATTAGCAATGAGGGAATATTCCAGCTCGCCAAGGAGATGGGAGTCAAGGTGGTCGCCACGAATGACGTGCACTTCGTCAACAAGGAGGACGGCCCGGCGCACGACCACCTCATCTGCCTGAACACTGGCAAGAAGATCAACGAGGAGCCGCGTCTCCACTACACGCAGCAGGAGTACCTCAAGAGCGAGGAGGAGATGGCGGCCTTGTTCCCAGGCCATCCCGAAGTGCTGGAGAACACCCTTGAGATAGCCTCGAAGGTTGAGGAATATCAGATCGATCGTGACCACGTTCTTCCAAAGTACCAGATTGACCAGGCCTTCCTTGACGATCTGGACAACTATCTGGAGATGTACAAGGATGTCATCGAGGTCGGAAAGTGCGACAAGAAGGGCAATTACCGGGGAGATGAGTTCTGCAAGTCGGTGGCCTATCTCTGCCACATAACCTACGAGGGCGCAAAAAAACGCTACGGTGACACGCTTAACGCTGAGCAGGCCGAGCGAATCGACTTTGAGCTCAAGACCATCTGCCGAATGGGTTTCCCGGACTACTTCCTGATCGTGCAGGACTACATCGCGGCTTCGAGGGCGAAGGGCAGCATGGTCGGCCCTGGCCGTGGTTCCGCCGCGGGTTCCGTTGTGGCCTACTGCTTGGGAATCACCAACTTGGATCCGATCAAGTACCAGCTCCTGTTCGAGCGTTTCCTGAATCCGGACCGAATCTCTATGCCGGATATCGACGTGGATTTCGAGGACCTGTCCCTGGCCCATAAATATGTCGAGGATTCCTACGGCAAGGATCACGTATCCCGCGTGATCACCTTCGGCACGATGCTCGCCAAAGGTGCCATCAAGGACGTGGCCCGAATCCACGACCTGTCGATCGATGAGTCCAACCGCCTGTCCGGAATGGTGCCCGACCGCCTCAGCGAGAAGGTGGAGAAGGAATATCTCTTCAATCCGAAACTGGACGATCTTAAGCCGGGATTCAAGGTGGTGGAAAAGGACGTCGAGGTCGATGATCCTGACAATCCCGGTCAGAAGAAGACAATCAAGAAGACCTACCAGAGGGGAATGGAGGACACGGATGTCAAGATCACCCTCAAGAACTGCTACCGGCTTGTGCCTGAGTTCAAGGAGGAGCTGGAGAACGGAACACCACAGGTCAAGGAGGTCCTGAAATTCGCCCTGCAGCTGGAGGGCTGCATCCGTCAGGTCGGAATGCACGCCTGCGCAACGATCATCGGACGAGGCAACTTGACCGATTATATTCCTATCTGCCTTTCGATGGACAAGGAGTCCGGGCAATATGTCTGGACTTCGCAGTACGACGGCCACTACATCGAGGAGGTCGGGATGCTTAAGATGGACTTTCTCGGGCTCAACACCCTGTCCATCATCCACAAATGCCTTGACAACATCAAGCTGCGCTTCGGGACGGACATTGACATCGAGGCGATTCCGATTGATGACAAGCCGACCTACGAACTTTACGGCCACGGCGACACGGACAGCGTCTTCCAGTTTGAATCCGAGGGTATGAAGACCTGGCTCCAGAGGCTGCACCCGGAGCGTTTCGAGGACCTCATCGCGATGAATGCCCTCTACAGGCCGGGTCCTATGGACTACATCCCTGACTTCGTGGACAGAAAACTGGGATTGAAGCCTATTGAATATGACCTCCCGGAGATGGAGGAGTTCCTCAAGGACACTTACGGTGTCACGGTCTATCAGGAGCAGGTGATGCTTCTGTCCCAGAAACTGGCCGGATTCACGAAAGGCCAGGCGGACAAGCTCCGTAAGGCGATGGGTAAGAAACAGATAGCTATTCTGAACGAGCTCAAGGACAAGTTCATGGAGGGCGGAAAGGCCAACGGCCATCCGGAGAAGATGCTGGACAAGATCTGGAAGGACTGGGAGAAGTTCGCGCAGTACGCCTTCAACAAGTCCCACGCCACATGCTACGCTTGGGTCTCTTATCAGACCGGTTGGCTCAAATGCCACTATCCGGCCGAGTTCTTTGCCGCCAACCTCTCCTGCAATCTGTCGAACATGCCGGAGATCAAGAAGATCTTAACTGACTGTAAAGCTCACAAAATCAAGGTGTTGAATCCGGATGTCAATGAATCATATTCACACTTCACCGTGAACAAGGATGGCAACATCCGTTTCGGACTGAAGGGAATCAAGAGTTTCGGATCCAATGTCGCCGAGGCGATCATCGCCGACAGGACCGCCAACGGAACCTACGCCGACATATTCGATTTCGTTGAGAGACTTGGCAACTCGCTGGGCAGAAAAGCGATAGAATGCCTTGTATACTCGGGAGGCTTCGATTCGTTCGGCATCCAACGTAAGCAATTCTTCCTGCCTTGCCGGAGCGGCAACCTATTCATCGACGAACTCGCAAGGTACGCCACCCTTTATTGTCAGGACGCAGCCAACTCCGCTGCATCGCTCTTTGGCGAGGTGGAGGAGATGAAGCCTGTACGGCCAGAAATCCCTGAAATGGTAGGCCCTGATGATGACTTCGAGTGGCTCCAGAAGGAAAAGGAATATGTCGGAATGTACATCTCCTCGCATCCTTTGGATAAGTATGCGTTTGAGATGGAGAGCTTTACGAATTGTGAGCTCGCCAATCTGAACAAGCAGGTGGCTGAATGCGAGGCTTCCAAAAAGAAGATGAAGGTTGCAGTTGCAGGTCTTGTCACTGAATATTCCACCCTGACCACCAAGACCGGCAAGCCATATTCAAAAACCAAACTTGAGGATTACAGCGGTGCTTATGAATTGGCACTTTTTGGTCGGGATCATGAAGCGTTCATGAATTATATGAAGCCGCATGAGAGTCTTTACATCGAGGGTGATATCGAAGAGAAATACTTCATCAAGCCGGAGGAGCGCGCCCAAGGCAAGACTTCGCCTTACGCATTCAGAGTGAAGAAGATAATGCTTCTTGGCAATGTCAACGAGACCTTGCTTAACGCATTCTCCATCAGCATCACCACCCCGATGCTGACCGAAAAGTTCCGCAAGGATCTCGTGTCCTTGGTGCAGGCGAATCGCGGCACGGTTCCTCTCAAGATGTACCTCTACGATCCGCAGACCAAGTACAAGATTGAGTTCCATTCCACCAAGTACAAGGTTGCCGTCACCACAGAGCTCGTCTCCGCATTGAAGCTCCTTGGTGTCCAATGTTCTCCGGTCAGGAAATAGATTGTCGGTTTCCGTGAGTGGAACAGGACGTTTTGCGTACGGGAGTCTAAACTGGAGTCATTCGTGCGTCATAATGCCGTTTTTACGCCCAAAGTCGTTTTCCAGCTATAATAGAAATCGTGACAATCGATTGGATTTCTGGTTGGTAAGGCTTATCTTTGTGAAAATCGAACGTTATGAAAGGTGATTCATTGTTAGCGTTTATCGCTGGGGCGGCGGCCGGGCTTACCCTTGGACTGTTGTTCGCTCCGGAGAAGGGTGAGGAGACCCGCAGAAAACTGAAGGAGACTGTCGGCGATGCCGCTGATTCGGCCAGGGCCCGTGCAAGGCTTGCGAGAGTGGAGCTTAATGACCTGAAGGCTGAGTTACGGGATCAGGCGGAGGACTTGAGGGAGGATGTGAGAGTCAAGATCCTTGAGCGCCTTGATAAACTTGAGAGCGTGCTTCAGAAGGACATTGAATATTCCGGACGGCAATCCGAAAACGCTTGACGATGAGTGAGTTCACTAAACCGATAGAGGAACTTGGCAAGAATGCGGCGGACTATGTCGAGGCCAGGATTGATGACTTGAAGTTGAGGACGGCCAAAGGATTGTCTCTGACACTTGGCAAGTTGCTTTACATGCTGCTCGTGCTTTTCATCGTGTCTGTCATTCTGACCGCGCTTGCCATCGGAGGCGTGATGTGGATAGGGGAGATGATCGGCAGTTACGCCGCCGGGGCCGGAATCGTGGCGGCGGTGTTCGCAGTGATTTTGGCGATTGTCATCCTGCTGAGAAAGAGGTTGTTCCGCAACACTTTCATCCCGATGTTCATCAAACTGTTTTTTGACGAAGACAAATAGGCTATGCGATACTCGGAAATCAAGACTATGGATGAGCTTGAGTCTGCTCAGAAGGATGTTCGGGAGCGTCTCGGACGCAAACGGTTTCTGATGGTTGAGTCTCTGTCGGATGTCAAGCAAGCGCTTGCGCCTTCCAACCTGCTGTTCTCCGGTCTGAGAGGGCTTTCGGCTTTCCTGCCGGTGGAAAAGATGCTTCTTGTGGCCGTAAGAATATTCAAACGCAGATTGTTCAAGTGATTGCGGTCATATTCATTTAGTTTCGACATGAGCATATTCAAAGAAAGGATTGAGTCGGTTCGGGCGATGATGCGCTCGAAGGGGTGGGATGCCGTCATCGTGACGGGCAATGATCCTCACAACAGTGAATATTCCGCCGCGCGCTGGCATCAGGTGGCTTGGCTTTCCGGCTACACGGGGGAGGGAGACCTTGTCATCACGGAGGATCATGCCGGACTTTGGACGGACACGCGCTATTTCATCCAGGCTTCCAGGCAGCTTCCTGCTGCGGGTGTGGAGTTGCATAAGACTCGCGTTCCCGGTCAAATGCTTATCCCAGAATGGCTTGCCGGTCATTTTGCGGCTTTTGAGGAGGTTTGCGTAGCGGTTGACGGGCTTTGTATGACAGCTTCTTCCGTGAAGGACATCCAGGAAGCGGTCGGGGAGAAGGTCCGCTTTGTCAACGCTCCTGACATGCTGGAAGTCCTGTGGACAGACCGCCCGGAGATTCCTCAGACCCCGGTCATCACACTTGGCCCGGAGCAGGTCGGTTGGTCGAGGGCGCAGAAAATCCGTTGGATGCGGAAATGGCTGACGGAAAAAGGCTACGACGCGATTCTACTCACGGCATTGGACGAGATTGCCTGGATGCTGAATGTCCGTGGACAGGATGTGGCTTACAATCCTGTCGTGATGTCGTATCTGCTTGTCACTCAGGATAATGTACTTTGGTTTGCTCGGAAAGGCCCGACTCCGGATGAGGATGGTGAGACCGAGGACAGTTTCCGCGAGTTGATAGCGGACGGAGTGAACATTCAGGAATATTCTGATGTGGAGACCGCTCTTTCAAACCTTGTGGACGGAAGTTACATCAAGACTCTGTTTGTGGATCCTACGACATTGAATTACAATCTATACAGTATTCTGGAGGATAATTCGTCTCAGTCCATCGTCTTCGGCACCTCACCGGTCGGGTTGCGCAAATCCGTCAAGAACGATGTTGAGGTAGCCGGAATGAAGGAGGCGCACCTTGAGGACGGCATAGCCATGGAGCGTTTCCTTCACTGGTTGCAGACATCTGTCGAGGCGGGAGATGCGATCAATGAATATGAAGCCTCTCTCAAGCTGCACGAGTTCCGCTCGGAAATCGAAGGCTTCCGTGGAGAGAGTTTCGAGACGATTTCCGCCTACGGGCCGAACGCCGCCTTGCC
Source organism: uncultured Bacteroidales bacterium (assembly GCA_934667175.1). Lineage (GTDB taxonomy): Bacteria > Bacteroidota > Bacteroidia > Bacteroidales > UBA932 > Cryptobacteroides. The sequence continues at coordinate 27,701 of CAKULN010000019.1, forward strand.
GCACTACGTCACACCGGAGGAGGGGTCGGCTGAGATCTACGCTGAAGGCCTTTACCTGTGCGATTCCGGAGGACAGTACCTGTTCGGAACCACGGACATCACCAGGACTATTCCGCTTGGACCTTGCTCGCAACTTGAGAAGGAGGATTACACCTTGGTCTTGAAAGGCCATATCGCTCTTTCCAAGGCAGTTTTCCCTAAGGGAACGGCCGGTTGCCAGTTGGATGTCCTGGCCCGTGAGCCGCTTTGGAACGCCAAGCGCAATTTCGGCCACGGAACCGGCCACGGTGTCGGATTCTATCTAAACGTCCACGAAGGTCCGCAGGACATCCGGCAGAACTTTAACCGACAGGCTCTTATTCCGGGCATGATCACCAGTGATGAACCGGGAATCTACCGTGAGGGCAAGTACGGCATCCGTCACGAGAACCTGATCCTTTGCGTGGATGCCGGGGAGAACGATTTCGGCCACTGGCTCAGGTTCGAGCCGTTGACACTCTGCCACTTCGACACATCAATTCTGCTTAAGGATCTCCTTGACCGCTCAGAAATCGAATGGCTGAATGCCTACAACGAAAGAGTATATCAGACTCTTTCTCCGCGTCTCACCCAAGATGTCGCCGCCTGGCTCCGTCAGAAGACTCTGTCGATATAGTATTTCTTCCGTGGCACTCAAGTGACTGAAACTGAATACAAAGAATAATGTCCTGGCTCAATTTACGGTACCAGAACATTGCTCTTTTACTTGACAATCAAGGTGTTATCTGCCACGTACACTTACTTTGGCCGCTGAGCCTGTCGAAGCGCTGTATGGCACCTCTTGGTGGTGCAGTTATATTGTTCGGTTTCTTCAGTAAGTCCTGAGAGCCTCTGCTCTGAATTTTGGTAACGTGCAAAATTCAGGTTAGAGGCTCTCAGGACTATGTAGTGGAGAAGCTGTACTCCGCAATTGAGAATCTGTGATTTGGAAAGTTACTTGTTCAGCGCGTCAGCGGACTTGATGTACTTGGCGAGGTCGGCGTCAGAGACGTGGAAGTTCTGCATCTCCCCGGAGAAGTACTGGTCGTAGGCGCTCATGTCCACGAACCCGTGGCCGGACAAGTTGAAAAGAATCGTCTTCTCCTCACCGGTCTCCTTGCACTTGAGCGCTTCGTTGATGGTCGCCGCGATCGCATGGCATGATTCCGGCGCTGGGATGATGCCCTCGGTCTGTGCGAAGAGGACTCCGGCTTTGAACGCGTCTGTCTGCTCGATGTCCACAGCCTCCATGTAGCCGTCCTTCATCAGCTGAGACATGATCACGCCAGCTCCATGGTAGCGGAGCCCTCCGGCATGGATGGTCGCCGGCTTGAAATCGTGCCCGAGGGTGTACATCGGCAGAAGCGGAGTCATACCGGCCTCGTCACCGAAGTCATATTCAAACTTGCCCCTTGTGAGCTTAGGACATGAATATGGCTCAGCTGCGATGAAACGGGTCTTTTTGCCTTCCTGAATATTATGCCTCATGAACGGGTAGGCGATTCCGCTGAAGTTCGAGCCGCCGCCGAAGCAGGCCACAACGATTTCAGGATATTCCCCGGCCATCTCCATCTGCTTCTCGGCCTCCAGTCCGATGACGGTCTGGTGCAGGCAGACGTGGTTCAGTACAGACCCGAGCGTGTACTTGCAGTTCGGGGTGCTGACCGCCAGCTCGATGGCCTCGGAGATCGCACATCCGAGAGAGCCCTGATCGTTAGGGTTTGCTGTGATGATGTCCTTTCCGGCCCTCGTGGACATGGACGGGGAAGGGGTGATGTCCGCCCCGAAAGTCTGCATGATCGATCTTCTGTAAGGCTTCTGGAAGAAGCTGACCTTGACCATGTAGACGGCACAGTCCAGCCCGAACTTCTTGGCTGCGTAGGAAAGAGCTCCGCCCCATTGGCCGGCGCCGGTCTCGGTGGTGATGTTTGTGATGCCTTGCTCCTTGGCGTAGTAGGCCTGAGCCAAGGCCGAGTTCAGCTTGTGAGATCCGGCGGGGGAGACACTCTCATTTTTGAAATAGATGTGTGCCGGAGTTCCGAGTGCGGCCTCAAGGTCATAGGCCCTCACAAGAGGGGTGCATCTGTAGCCGGCGTATTGCTCACGTACCGGCTCCGGGATAGGAATCCACTCGTCCGTTGTGTTAAGTTCCTGGTCGGCGCAGGTCTTGCAGAAAATAGGATAAAGGTCTTCCGCTTTCAGAGCCTCGTGTGTGGCCGGGTTAAGAATTGGTAAAGGTTTGTTCGGCATGACTGCCTGCATGTTGAACCATGCTGTCGGGATGTCGCTCTCAGGGAGCAAGAACTTTTTTTGTCTCATTTTGTTGTTCGTTTTTGAATGTTAAACTATTTTGAATGAATCTAATTCGTTTATTCTGTCCGTAGGGTCATTCGATCCATGATTCGGTGGTCCCTGACCTTGTGGTCGCTGAGCTTGTCGAAGCGCCTTGCCTGTGTTTTTGTACGGTCGCTTCGACAGGCTCAGCGACCGGATTTAAGGCTCAGTGACCGGTTGGAAGCATAACAAAAAAGGGCAACCGTTTCCGGTCGCCCTTGAATTTTCTTTATGTTCCTTGACTATATCAATGCGTTTGCCTGAAGGAATGCGTTGATACCAACAGCCGCGAAGCCAAGGCAGATCAGCGTGGCGACCACGATGCCGATCACTTTCAGTCTCTTGAACCACACCTGGTTGTTCCAACCAACTGTCTGGAACATGCTCCAGAAACCGTGGCAAAGGTGGAACCAGATGGCCACGAACCAGACGAGGTACAGAACCAGCACCCACCATCGTCCGAAAGTGAGGTTGAGAAGCTCGTAAGGATTGCCTTCCTCGGCGCCGATGAACATCGCAAGCTGCATCTTGGCCCAGAAGTGGGTAAGATGGAATGCGAGGAAGCCGAGAACAACGATTCCAAGTACGAACATATTCTTCGCTGACCATGAGTCGGCGGCAGCGACGCTTGCGGCCTCATAGCGCTTGTAACCGCCACGGGCCTTGATGTTTTGCCAAGTAAGCCAGCATCCGTAGAAGATGTGGATTATGAAACCGAGGGCAAGAACCGGAACCATGATGGTCACTATAGGAAGTGCCATGAACTCACAACCTTTCTCGAAGAGGCCGTCAAGTCCGTTGTAGTTGCCTGTGAAAGAGTCAATGACGGAGAACAGGTTAATCGTCACGTGAAGCAGCAGGAAGATTATAAGAAATGCTCCGCTGACAGCCTGGATGAATTTCCTTCCGATGGAATAGTGAAATGCGTTCGCCATTATCGTCTAATTAGTTTCTTTGTTTGTAGCGGGAGTGGGGCATGATCCCACGACCTCCGGATTATGAATCCGACGCTCTAACCAGCTGAGCTACCCCGCCATTTCTGGCAAGAGCCATAAAAAACCGGCCTGAGCCGGATTATGTTGAGATAGAAGGATTCGAACCCTCACTGACAGAGCCAGAATCTGTAGTGCTACCATTACACCATATCTCAATGATGTTCCGTGCATCTTCGCAACGGGACTGCAAAAATAGGGATTTATCCTGAATTGCCAAAATTAATTCGACTTTTTTCTGCGAATTAGCAGGCAAAGTCCCAAAATAGTGAACAAAGCGTTGAATAAAAGCAATTCGTAGCTGAATTTATACCCACCGAACCACTTCTCGGAGTTGCTTTGCAGTATGAAGCAAAGGACTGGAGCGATGACGGCCACCAGCGGCACCCACTTGTCGTTGACCTTCTTCTTTGTGAATATCCCGAACGCGAACATTCCCAGGATCGGCCCGTATGTGTAGCTTGCGAGCTTGTAAACCGCGTCAATGGCCGATTTCGTGTTCAGCAGATAGAAGACGAATATCACTACTCCCATCAGGAACGCCATCAGAAGGTGTACTTTTTTCCTGACCGAAGTGATTTGTTCCTCGCTTTTCCCCTTGGTGCCTATGATGTCCACTGTGAACGATGTGGTGAGCGCCGTCAGAGCCGAACCACCCGCCGCGAACGCGCACGAAACAAGGCCGATCACGAACAAAACTCCCACGATGGCAGGAAGATAGCCTCCTGTCGCAACGGCAGGGAATAGCGTGTCACCAACCTCGGTGATGCCTTTCTGTCCGGCGAATATGTACAGAAGCACTCCCAGGCAAAGAAATAGGAATATCACGGGAATCTGCAACAATCCGCTGGTGATGAGGTTTTTCTGGGAATCCTTCGCGTTGCGGCTGCTCAGCGTGCGCTGCATCATGTCCTGATCCAGCCCCGTCATGGCGATCACGGTAAACACACCCGCCAGAAACTGCTTCCAGAAATATTCAGGATGATTCACGTCGTCGAAGAAGAACATCTTTGAACAGTCACTCTCACGCACTGTCTGCACCACGCCTGAGAAGCTCAGTCCCAGATCCTTGGCGATGAACACGATCGCCAGCACGATGGACACGATCATGCAGACCGTCTTCAAGGTGTCTGTCCAGATCACGGACTTCACTCCGCCTCGGAATGTGTAGAGCAGCACGATCGCCATGGAGATGACCACGTTCAGGATGAACGGCAGATGAAGCGGCTCGAAGATCATCAGCTGAAGGGTCACGCAGACGAGGAACAGCCTGACCGCGGCCCCCAGGATCTTGGAGATGAAGAAGAACCACGCTCCTGTCTTGTGTGAGGAGACTCCGAACCTGTCATCGAGGTATTGGTAGATCGACACCATGTTCATCTTGAAGAATATAGGTGTCAGGACAAAGGCGATGATTATGTAGCCGACGAAGAATCCGAGCACCATCTGCATATAGCCCATTGCCGTTTCTCCCACTCCGACCATTCCCGGCACTGAGACGTAGGTGACTCCGGACATCGGTGCTCCGAGCATTGCGATCGCCACGATCCACCACGGAGCCTTGCGGCCACCGTTGAAGAATCCGGCGTTGTCTGCGTTGCGAGAGGAAATCCATGACACTGTGAACATCACGGCGAAGTAGGCCAGGGCTGTGAGTATGACTGATAAAGGGCTCATATCTGTGTTTTAATTATACGCTGAATCTTGTTTTTTAATATTTTAAGGTTGTTGCCGCAATCAGGGCGTGGCATTTCAGACCTTCGTAATTAAGACTGTCGCCCAGACCTCACAGCCTTCTTTCCGTCCGACGAAGCCAAGACGCTCCGTGGTAGAGGCTTTGACTGAGATGTTATCGGCATCTGTTCCGATCACCTCCGCAAGTGTGGAACGCATGGTGTCTATGTACGGACGCAGTTTCGGGGCCTGCAACGCTATCGTGATGTCGGCGTTGCCCAGTTCGTAGCCCTTGGCCCTTACCAGTTCCATCACTTCTTTCAGAAGCAGTTTGCTGTCGACGCCTTTCCATCTGTTGTCGTTGTCCGGGAAGTGCAGCCCGATGTCCCCGAGCGAGGCCGCGCCGAGGAGCGCGTCGCAGAGCGCATGGATCGCCACATCTCCGTCCGAGTGCGCCACAAATCCAGTCTCGCTTTCGATCTGTATGCCGCAAAGCCACATCGGCAGTCCCTCCTTGAGGGCGTGCACATCGTAGCCGTTGCCTATTCTTATGTTTGAATATTCCATCATGCGGTTCTATTTTCGCAAAAGTAAGCATTTTCTACATTTTGGACGGCTAATTTTCCTAAATTTGCATTCCTTAAGGACATATTCATTGATTATTTTGAAATCATTAGCATAAACCACAGGATAATGAAAAGATTTGTTTCCATGGCGGTTCTGGCTTTGTCCGCGGTTCAGGCTTTCGCCGGCTCTTGGGTCAGGATCAACCAGATAGGTTACCTGCCGGAAGCCACCAAGGTCGCGGTCTTTATGAGTGATGAGGCCGTGCGGGTCGATGGTTTTGAATTGGTGGACGCCTTTACCGGCGGGATCGCCTTGAGGTCTGACGAGGTAGAGCCAAAAGGGGCGCTTGGACAGATGAAGACTACTTGCCGCTTGAACTTCAGTGCCTTGCGGGCGAACGGAGCCTATTATATTAAGGTGTTGTCATCGGGTGGTGAGACCCGTTCGGAGATATTCCCGATAAATGAAAAGGTTTATGACGGGGCCGCTGATTTCGTTCTGAACTATATGCGCCAACAGCGTTGCGGCTGGAATCCTTTCTTCAAGGACAGCTGTCACCGCAAGGACGGGATTATCGTCGGACATCCTGACCCTCAAAAAGATAGCACATTTCTTGACGTGACGGGCGGATGGCACGACGCTTCGGACTGTCTTCAGTACACGACCACCTCGGCAAACGCCATTTACCAGATGATGTTCGCTTACCAAAGCAACCCGGAGGCATTCTCGGACAACCATCTGGCTGACGGGACTCCGGGGCGTAACGGGATTCCGGACATCGTGGATGAGATTTATTGGGGTCTCAAGTGGCTGGACAAGATGAATCCGGAGCCGGGAGAGATGTACAATCAGATCGCGGATGACCGTGACCATGTCGGGATGCGTGTGCCGAATGACGACAAGGCTGACTATGGCTGGGGAAAAGGGGAGTACAGGCCGGTTTGGTTCTGCTCCGGTGAGCCTCAGCAGAGGGGCAAGCGTGGAGATAAGAATAAAACCACAGGTGTCGCCAGCACCGCAGGTAAGTTCGCCTCTGACTTCGCTCTCGGCTCCGAGATCCTGAAACCATTCTATCCGGAGTTCGCTGAGAGGATCGGTGCGAAGGCTCAGGCCGCCTATGATGCGGGAGTCGCCAAACCTGGTGTCTGCCAGACCGCCTCGGTGGTTTCTCCATACATCTATGAGGAGGACAACTGGGTGGATGATATGGAGTTAGCTGCATGCGAGATGTTCCGCCGCACAGGAGACAGAAAGTACCGGACAGAAGCCATTGAATATGCCCGCCGCGAGCCTGTAACCCCTTGGATGGGAGCCGACAGCGCCCGTCACTACCAGTGGTATCCTTTTATGAATATGGGCCATTACCTCATCGCAAAGAATTTTGGCGGCAAGGTGTCGGATGAGTTCGTCAGGAACATGCGTTCGGGCATCCAGCGTGTCTATGAGCGTGGGAAGAATCATCCGTTCATGTTCGGTGTCCCGGGAATATGGTGTTCCAACAACCTGACCACGGCGATGTTGACTCAATGCATCCTTTATCGTGAGCTGACCGGCGACACAACCTATCAGGAGATGGAAGGCTCTTTGCGTGACTGGCTTCTGGGGTGCAATCCTTGGGGTGTGAGCATGATCGTGGAACTGCCTAAGGGCGGGATATTCCCGACTCAGCCTCATTCTTTCATCATCAACTACAAGATGGGCAACACCACCGGCGGTCTGGTTGACGGGCCTGTGTACGCCACTATTTTCGGCAGCCTTCTCGGAATCCGTACGGATGGCGGGATCAACTACGAAGAGTTCCAGCCGGGCGATCTGGTCTATCACGACAGCACACATGACTATTCCACCAATGAGCCGACAATGGATGGCACCGCTTCGCTGACTTTCCCGTTGTCTTACTACCAGCGTGAAGGTAGGTCTTATTCGGAAGGGGCGCATTGCGGCATTGGAGGTTGCCGCCCGATCGCTTCGCGACCCTGTCCGGGTAAAGGGGCGGCAACCTCCAATGCCGCAACGCTTTCCGCTAATGGACCCGGGACTGAATGTGCAGTGGATAAAACCGGTGGATCGCACGAAGGCCGCAGTGGCAAGGGATGCCGCGGGCCATTCGCCCGGATAGGGTCGCGAAGCGACAGGCCCGCGGCATCCCTTGCCACTGCGGCCCCCACTGAAACCACCATTGATATTACCTCCACTGACAATAACATCTATCAGGATGGTGGAATAATAAGAACCGATCCTTCAGTCAAGCACATAGACTTTGTGTTCACCGCTGCTGACAGGGCGGATGGGGCGGAGAGGATCATCTCTACGTTGAGAAAGTATAACATCAAGGGTGGATTCTTCTTCACGGGACAGTTCTTCGAGATGTATCCTGATGTCGTAAAGCGGCTTGTGGCTGAAGGACATTACATCGGAAGCCATTCCTACGGGCATCTGCTCTATGCCCCATGGGACAAGCGCGATTCCCTGCTTGTGACAAAACAGGAATTCGAAGAGGACATGTTCAAGAGCTATAAAAAGTTGCGTGAATTCGGCATTACTGACGCACCGTATTTCATTCCTCCCTACGAGCATTACAATTCGACAATATCCTCCTGGGCCCGGCAACTTGGGTTGCAGATCATCAACTACACTCCCGGAACTCTCACCAACGGTGACTACACGACTCCCGATATGAAGCATTATTTCAGCAGCAAGGAAATTCTCAACAGAATTTGGGAATATGAAAGGACGGATCCAAACGGACTTAACGGCCACATCATGCTGATTCATTTCGGAACGGTTCCGGCCAGAACTGACAAATTCTACGACAAACTTCCCGGACTCATCAGGGAGCTTCGCAGGAAGGGATATTCATTCACACCATTGAAAGAGAATGATCAAGCACATCTATAAACACAACGGAACATTTGAGTTCGAGGCGGGTGGAAGCATTGGCAATCTTGAGATCGCCTATCATACATCTCCTTTTGAATATACCGAAGGCAAAAAAGTGATCTGGCTTTGTCACGCCCTCACGGCGGATTCCGACCCGGAGGGCAGTTGGTGGCCGGCTCTCGTCGGTCCAGGCAAATTGATTGACACCGAGAAATATTTCGTGATCTGCGCCAACGTCCTTGGCTCGGCCTGTGGTTCGTCCGGCCCGGCGTCCACGAACCCGAAAACCGGAAAACCCTACTATTTCGAGTTCCCTCACGTGACTGTAAGGGACACTGTCCGTGCCTTTGACATTCTTAGGCAACATCTTGGCATAGAGAGGATAGACCTGCTTATCGGTACATCCATGGGTGGATTCATGTCCTTCGAGTGGGCAGTGATGCGCCCCGGCATATTCGGAAAGATATTCTTTATCGCCACAGGTGCCCGTGTGACTCCTTGGCTCGCCGGATTCAACGCCGCCAGCCGCATGGCCCTCCTTGCCGACCCGACTTTCAAGGAGCATCGTGACCTGAAGGGCGGCATGGAAGGTCTGAAAGCCGCCCGCGCCATAGCCCTGTTGACTTACCGCTGCGAGGAAGGCCTGTTCAAACAGAACGAGGACAGCGATGACACCGTGTTCGCCGGCAAGGTCGGATCCTACTACCGTCACCAGACCTCCAAGTTCGTCAAGGACTGGGACGCATATTCCTACCTCTATGTCTGTGACGAGGTTGACAGCAACAATGTTGGGCGTGGCCGAGGAGGTGTCGCAAAGGCTCTGTCTAAGATAGAGTCCGATTGCACCTTCATCTGCATGTCCTCCGATGAACTCTTCCCGCCGGAAGACATGAAACCCCTTTCCGCCTTGATTTCCGGCTCCAGCTACCACCAGATCGAGACTCCATACGGCCACGACGGCTTCCTCATCGAAACCTCGGCGATTGCCGACCTCCTCCTCCCGGCCCTCCCGTAGTCTGATCGCTGACCGCGCGTTTGTGGCACGTGAAATGTCACACGGCCTTGATCTTGAAAATGGCTTTCCTGATGTGACCGCTTCCGATCAGGGGAGCGTGTGCTGTGTCCGGTGTGAACGTTATTGTCTCACCGGCCTTGACAAGGACGGTCTCGGTTATTGGGTCATCGAAGAACATGATGTCATTGCCGACATTTATGTCCTTGGCCTCACCGCACTTTTTTCTTGGTTTCACGCCGAAATATTCATTCCCCGAAAGAGGAACCTGCAGGTCAATGTGTTTGTCGTGAGCCTCAAGTCTGGCTTCTGAGACCGGCCTCAGTGTAGCTTCAACGATGTTCACCCATAGATTGTCCCCGTCAATTACATGTGTGCCGACCGGGAGGCCTTCGAGTTTCCCGTCCCTTAAAAATTCAAGCGCTGTATTGTAGTAAGGATTGTGTTCCATCTGATACGTTATTTGTTGAATGCCTTGTCCAGATTCTGTTCCATGTTGTCGAACTGAGTCTTCAGATGGAGCCTCATCGCTGTCCTGAAAGCGTCCGGCGTCCCTGTCCTTAGAATGTTGTACAGGCTGATGTGAGACACAAGCGTGATGTCGTGGTAGTCCTTGTGAAGCTTCGGGACATATAGAGTGAAAAGATGTCTCAAGATACTTTGAAAATCCATAAGGCTTTTATTTCCTGTCATCTCAAACAGCGCGCTGTGGAATCTCACATCGATTTCAGTCAATTGTTTCGCGATCTCATACTTCTCGTCTTCCGATTGCGCGGCTGTCAGCTTATTCTCCAGAGTGAACTGTCTTGCGACGATTGCCTCGAGTTTTTTCATCCCGGCCTCAGTCTTGTTCATAAAAAGAAAATCGGACATGCCTATCTCGATCATCAGCCTCAATTCATACAAATCTTTGAGTGTCTGCCTCTCAAGCTGGCCGGACGTTACAATTGAACTCAATGAACCGAAGATTTTCGGACTGACAATCACGGTTCCCAGCTTGCGCCTGGTTTCGATGAGTCCTAACGCGCGGATCCTGCTCAGAGCCTCTCTGACGACCACCCTGCTGACTCCGAGAAGATCACCGAGTTCCTGCTCCTTTGGAAGCCTTTTCTCGTCCTGATGTTCAGCGATGTATTTTAATATGTCATTCTGGGTCTGTTCAACCAGGGTCTGCTCAACTTTCATTGCATGTTAATTTTTGCCAAAAATAGTCAAAATTATTAAGTATTACATATTATCTGGCACCAAATCGCCGTCATGCCGATCTGGCGCCAAATGTCCATTGTCCCTTTTTCGGAAATCATCTGATGTTTTTGGTCTTGCCTGTCTCAGGATTAATGGTCTTGGCAGGAATTCTTGCGAATGAGATTGTCTCGTAGGGACCAGCCTCGCCGCACTCGTAAAGGATACCTACATCGCCGTCAGGAAAAACCATAAGGTCTGAATATGCCGCCGGACCTTCTGTCAAGGTACAAGCTCTTTCCCAGTGTCTGCCGGAATCCCGGCTCATCCGGATGGTCATATTCTTTCTCTTGTCTTTTGACTCCGGATTTGAGAACAAGAGTATCTCGCTTGGCTTCCCGTCAGTGTTGTAGTTTATGATGCTTGCGTTACAGACGGGCTCTATCAACCCGTTGTCGTAATATGGCTCGCCGAAAGTCTTTCCTTGGTCGTGGCTTATTGCCACCAATCTGCCATAGCCATGCTCCTCACGTCCGGTTCTTTCTGTTCTCATGTTGAGCATCACGCCACCGTCGGCAAGTTCTGTCGCGGTGCTTTCGTTTCCGACATCAAGGATTCCTCCTAATCTCCATGACTTGCCTCCATTGTCTGAGTAGAAGACATGGGAGGCCGAGACGCTGGTCTTGCTGTCGATGAAGTTGCCATGGTCGCAGGGAACCACAATTCTTCCTGTTGTCAGTTGGATTGCGTGACATGGTCCGGTGGCGTACCATGTCCATCTGCGTTTCTTGGTGGAACGTGTGATTTCCTTGGGCTTGGACCACGTGAGTCCGTCGTCGTCGGAATATAGGCAGAAAACCCTTCTGGTGTCGATGCTTTCTCTCGCATGGATCTTTTTCTCCGGATCCTTGCCGTTGTTCCATGTCGCAAGCAGGAGAATCCTTCCTGTGTTCCTGTCAACGACTGGAGAAGGATTGCCGCAGACATTGCCTGCATCATCCCAGACCGTGATGACCTGTCCCCATGTCTTGCCTCCGTCGGTGGAACGTTTAAGGACAAGGTCGATGTCTCCGGTGTCGGAACCACTGTCGTGCCTGGCTTCGGCGAAAGCGAGAACAGTCCCGTCTCTGGTCTGTACAATGGCCGGGATTCGGTAAGTGTGGACGCCATTCTCTCCTTTGTGGAAAATGGCCTTTCCGGTCATTGCCTGCCCGCCGGAAACGAATTCCGGAGCGAGCAGAAGCATGACCGCAGAGATTTTTGAAATCAATCTTTTCATGTCCGTAAGATTATCTCATTGATGCGATGGCATTGATCTCATCCGGGGCAAGGACGCGTCTGTAGAGGGCATAGTCGTCAAGATTGCCGGTGAATATGTTTTCCGGAGCCCACGCGTTGTTGGTAAGCCTAAGGTTGCAGCCGATGAAGTATGGCAAAGTCTTGGTGTCTTTGTCATCGGCCAGCTTCGAACCCATTGAGACACCATCAAGATAGATCTCAAGTTTTCTTTGCGGGGTTGATGTTCTTGAATAGACAATTGTTATGTTATGCCAGGAACCATCGTCAAACCGATTGTCAGTCAGAGTCACCGTGTTGCCTGAGAATCCACCGGCCTCCGCCGTGCAGCGGAACTGGTGCTTTGACTGGAATCTGGCCCAGATCTGATTGTTCACATCGGCGACTCCAGGGCAATTTCCTTGGGCGAAAATCGCTTGGTTGGAGGTAACCTGTGGTAGTTTCGCCCAGAATGAGACTGTCATCTCGCTGCCGTCCGGATACTGTTTGGCAAGGTCATCCGGCATCTGGATCACTGAATATGGTCCACCCTTGGCTGAACCGTCAGGGAACTTCACGGATTTGCCCCTGCCTTCTGTGGTGCCATCCTCATAACTTAGGATCAGATTCTTATCGTTCTTTGACATGCTGTAGTTGATTGGATTGAATGAATAAGGACCATAATCAAGAATGTCTCCGTCAAACGGAAGCAGGAACACGAGGCCGTCCGAAGGCAGGACGTGGATGTAGCCCTCCTTTTGTGTCACCGCGCTGTACTTTTCATTGTAGACGCGGAGGCTGACCTTGAAGGTGCCCATGGAAGAATATTTCACCACAGGGTTCGCTTCGGTAGACGTGGATGGCTCCCCGCCTTCGAAAATCCATTCCCTGTTCTGGACATTACCGGTGGACTCATCTGTGAAAGACACGAGCCCTCCTGTGTAAGTCGCTGTGTTTTTGGCGCTGAAGCCTGACATGACAGCGAATCTGTCCAAGATTGTGAACGCGTCGGTAATCTCAATCGCATCAGAGGCGATGGCATTGCTGACTTCCAGCCTGACAGTGTAGATTCCTGGCAGGAACTTAAGCTTCGGACTTTCATCCGTGGAGGTGACAGGTTCTCCTTCCTTTGGAGTGAATGTCCATTTGATGTTTTCCGGGAATCCTGTGGATTTGTTGGTGAAACTGATTTCCTGATTGTCGAAAGCCATGTTCTTATCCATTGTGAAATCCGCCTTGACGGATGAATGGTAGCTGACATGTACAAGCTGTTCCTTCACGGCATCCGAACTTAGATCCTTTCTGGACACAGACAGCCTGACTGTGTAAGTGCCCGCCTTCATCCAGCGGACAACCGGTTGCGAGAGAATGGATGTCTCTGTCTCGGCACCTTCGAAAGTCCAGTTCCATCTGGACGGGTTGCCTGTGGACTTGTCGGTGAAGGTGACCTCGTCACCGACAAGCACATCTGTCGCCGATTCTTCGAACGCGGCCTTTAGCGGGGTGTCTGCGTTGTCATCCTTGCAGGAATGGATCACTGCTGCCGCAAGGAAAGACATGAATATTGCTGAAAATCTTTTCATCGTGTTGGTTATTTTATGAATGCATATCCAAGAGGTACTCTTTCAAAGCTGATTCTTTCGTAGGAGCCTTTGTCTCCGTTCTCGTACAGTATCCCGACAACTTCGTCTTTGACGAGTACTATGTCTGAATATGCGGCGAAGCTTTCCCAGATAGTCTGTCCGCCGTACCATGTGGAGCCGGAATCCTCGCTGCCCTTTAATGTCAGGTGTGTTCTGGCCGAGTCGTTTGAGCAGTTGCAGTGGATCAGGACATCCTTTCCGTTCCTGACCGCTGGCAGAATGGTTCCTTGGCATCTTGGGTCAGGCAGGGATGCGTTAGCGGTTCCGGTTGTAAAGGTTTCGCCGCCATCCGCGCTGTAGGCGAGCAGACGTTTCCCTCCGCCGGCTCTGCAGGAAAGAATCAGCCGCCCGTCGCCCATTTCGGCCACGCTGCTCTCGTTCCCTCCTTTGACGGAGCCGCCGATCTTCCAGGAGACTCCACGGTCATCGGAGTATATCACGTGCGAGTATCCAGAGCCTCCTTTCTGATTGTAATCGCAGGGAATCACGATCCTGCCCTCGTAGGGAGCCTTGGTCATGACTATTCCATGGCAAGGTCCGGTGGCGTACCATCCCCAGTCATCCTTTTTCACGGAAGACGTTATCTCGTTTGGCTTGGCCCAAGTCAAACCATCGTCATCTGAATATGTATGCCAGACCCTACGTGTGTCTTTCGTGACTCCGTCCTTGTTGAAGTCGCCTGCCGATTGACCGTCTTTTTGGTAGTTCCATGTCATCAGGAGATGGATTCTTCCAGAGACAGGATCCACGACCGGGCTTGGATTGCCGCAAGTGTTGAGCCCGTCATCCCACACGGTGATGATATTCCCCCATGTCGTTCCGCCGTCGGTGGACCTGCGTAGGATGAGGTTTATGTCGCCGGTATCGGAGCCGCTGAGCTTGCGTCCTTCGCAGAAGGCCAGCAGGGTCCCTTTATTGGATTTGGCCAGAGCCGGAATCCTGAATGTATGGTAGCCGTCTGTTTTCGCGACGAAGATGTGCGGCGCCTTTATCACCGCGGTGTTGTCTTCCTTGCCGGGGGTTGGATCAGGCGTTGTGTTCTCTTTCTCCCCGCATGATGATGCGGTAGATAACATGACCGCCGACACGATCATGCATAATTTATTAAAGCTCCTCATATCCTGTGGTTTGAACTAGATTGTGGTTGAGAGACAACTCTGAGAGTGGGATGGCGAAATAGAGCGGAACGGTGATCCCCGCGTCATGCCTTGCCTTCAGCTTAGGAACATATTGATATACATCAATGACCCCTTCGTAGTGAAATCTGAGAAGGTCAGGCCAGCGTTTGTTCTCAAGCCAGAATTCCCGGCCTCTCTCGTCGAGGATCTCTTTCTCTACCGTTGTCTTGTCTGTGGATCCTGTGTATTTCCCTATCCCTGCTCTTTCCCGTACCTTTTCGAGTTCCTTAACGGCGGATTCCGTGTCCCCGAGCGCGGCGTACGCCTCCGCTTTGAACAGAATCATCTCCGCCGCCCTGTAGAGGATGATGTCATTGTCGAAGATGACATTGGTCTCGGTCTTTGTCCCAGGCATTTTCCTTTGTGAGATTCCGAGTTGGTTGCCATCCTTGTCGACAGCGATTACGTAGGCGTTGTCTTTTCTTACATCACCCTTGTACTTGCCGAGTATGTCCCTGATCTGCTGGCTTGGGATGTAGCTGCTTCTCGCCCCGCTTTTGGCGTAAGGGATTTCATCCTTGTTGACTGCCTTCTCCACGAACACATCCCTTAGGGTGAGGTAATGTGTGTAGTTGTCCCCGATTTCCGGATAGCCGAAGTGGATCGACCAGATTACTTCCTGTCCGTTCCTGCCGCCATAGATCTCGCTGAAATCGGATTCGAGTCCGGTTCCGGCAGACGCAAGATCGGCATAGCGGATGACTTCCCGCAGATCCGAGTCTCCTCCGTTCAGGACTTTGGCTTTCCAAAGAAGAGCGTCGGCCATGAGAGCGTAGGCGGCAGGTTTTGAGGCTCTGCTCTTTCCTTTTGCCCAGGAGTCAGTAGGGAAGAGTTCGATGGCGGTCTCAAGGTCTTTGATCACTTGGGTGATCGCTTCGGTGCATGAAGAACGTGATGGCAGAGGCTTTGCCGACCCCTTTGTGGCTTCTGTCTCAAGAGGAATATCTCCCCAAAGCCGTGTCAGGCAGAAGAACATGTAGGCTCTGAGAGTGTAGGATTCCGCAAGGATCTGATTCTTATCGGATTCAAGGCTGAAGTCTGCCTTGGCGATGTTGCCGATGATCATGTTGCAGTTTTGGATGACAATGTAGTACGATCCCCATGAGATTCCGTTGAGCGAGGTGAGGTTGTGGGCCCATTGGTTTGAGCCGCCACCCTCAAGTCCCGGCTCGAACTCATCTCCTCTGGCCTCAAAATGTTCGAGAGTGTTGCAGCATGTTCTGAAAGTGGTATAGGTTCCTGTAAGGTAACTCTCCACCTCGTTCTTGGTTGACCAGTATCCCTCTCCGTAGATGTAGGAAGGATTCTTGACGTCAAGAAGATTGTCGCAGGATGTCGCTGAAACCAGCGCGATTGCGATTGCTGTAAGTATGTGCTTTATTTTCATTGCGTTTCTGCTTTAGAAAGTGATGTTGACACCCATTGAGTATTCTCTTGGTCTTGGGTATTGTCCGTAGTCATATCCGAGGTAAAGCTCAGGAGTCATGCCGTCGTAGCCCGTAATGTAGCCTACGTTGTAGACGCCACCGAAGATTTGAAGCGCGGAGATTCTCAGCATCTTGGTAAGGTTCTTTGGCAGGTTGTAGGCCAGAGACACCTCGCGTATGGCCAGGAAATCTCCCTTTTGGTAGAACGCTGAGTTGTTGGACTGGCCTGATGTCGATGATCCGATGCTCTCGCCGGACCTTGTGAAGTTTCTTGTGGAGTAGTCCGAGTCGCTTAATGGAGAAAACCTTGGATACTTTGCGTCTGGATTCTCAGGAGTCCAGCAGTCTTTCAAGGCCTCGGTGTAGGTGTTGAAATTATTTCTGATGCTGGCAAGCCCATAGGCCAGGGAACCATTGTTGATCACATGCCCCATGGCAAAATCGGCCACAACCCTGGCGGAAAGGTTCTTCCATCGGAAACTGTTGGTGATTCCGCCGGTCTTGTCCGGACGGATGTATCCCATGAATATCATATCCTTTGCATTGATGTATCCATCGTTGTTCCTGTCTTCCCAGATAGCGTCCCCCGCATGTTTTGTCCTTCCTTTGGCATTCTCGTCATAAGGGGCGAGAGCCGCTTCTTCATCCGTCTGGTAGACACCCAAGTAGTGGTAGGCATACCGAACTCCGAAACGCTCTCCCTCTGCGAATCCTCCGACTTTAACCTCAGTTCCTGTCGTCGGATCGTAGATGTAGTTTCCGCCTGTCCTGTTCTTGTCCTCGCCGTTCTCGGGTTGAGAGAGGACGATTGTCCTGTACCATGTGAAATTCAGACCGATGTTCCATGTGAAATTTTTTGTGCTGACAGGGACCGCATTGATTTCCACTTCGATTCCTTTCGTTCCAAGACTTCCGTAGTTACACTTTATGGAAGAGAATCCGGTCGTTGAAGGAAGCTTGTTGTCATAGAGCCTGTTATAGGTGGTCTTGTTGTAGATGTCGACCAAGACCTCAAGTCTGTTATTGAAGAATCCGAGATCGAGACCTGCGTCCCACGACTCGGTGGTCTCCCAGACAAGATCCGCGTTAGCCAGCGTTGTGTTAAGGATTCCGACTTCTCCAAGGTATGTGGTGCCGGTGATTCCATAAAGTCCTCTTGAGTCTGCCAGAGAGATCGAGTTGTTACCGGTGCGTCCCCAACTGGTGCGTAGTTTCAGTTTGCTGACATATTTCCGTACGGGTCTGAAGAAGGATTCCTTGTGAGCGTTCCATCCAAGGGACGCTCCAGGGAAGTACCCCCATCTGTGGTTTTCAGCGAATCTTGACGATCCGTCGGCTCTCATGCTGACAGAGGCGAGATATTTTCCGTCGTAGTCGTAGTTGACGCGTCCGAAGTAGCTGAGCATCGCCTCTTCCGTCCTGATGGAAGTGACTCTCTGTGTCGAGTCAGCGGTCGCGTTCAGGGTCGGGATAAGGTCGGTGGAGGCGCCGCTGCCGCTGCCGGAGATGTAAGTCTCGTCATCTTTCATGTAGCTGGCACCCGCCGTGGCGTTGATGTGATGACGGGCGAATGTCTTATCGTAGTTCATGATCGCGTCCATCTGAAAATGTCCGTCGTGCTGTTGCGCTCCGCTGGCAGGACGGATTTCAGTCCCTGTTGTCTCATTCAAGGCTTCGAATCCGCCGTTTATGCCTTCGGTCATCATGTAGTAGATTGTCGGGGAGAACGTCAGGCCCGGGAGTATGTTCCACACCGCACCGCCTTGCATGGATGTCCTGTACTGTTTGTTGACGGTGTATCTTGTCTTGTAGTAGTTCTCGTACTCTCTGGGACGGAATGTGGACATCCCCTCTCCTGGAGCCGGCGTCCCGTCCTCGTAGTAGAGTTTGTAGGTAGGAGGCATGAACATCGCTCTTTGCAGAGAGTTGACTGAATTTGACATTGTGTTCCTGTCCCCGACGTTGAAGGTGGCTTTGGAGAAAATCTTCCAACTGTTGTTCAGCTGGTAGGAGGCGTTCATTGACGCGCTGTAGTTTTTGTACCATGTCCCTCTTACAATGCCATCCTGATCCAGATACCTCAGGCTTCCATAGTAATTGAGTTTCTTGTCTCCTCCAGAGACGCTGAGCTCATATTCATTCTTTACGGCGTTGTGGTATGTCGCGTCCTGAAAATCAGTGTCCATGAAGATCAGCTGTTTTCCGGTCACCGGGTCGACCATTGTCTCCCATCCTTTGTTCTCAAGCAGGTCGGCGACAAAGTCCTGGCCGTAGTTGGCCAGGTAAACATCAAGAAACTCAAGAGTGTTTGGAGAGTCCCACGCATTGCCTGTGGACATTCCGAAGGATCCGTTAAGGAACTTGTTCTTGTCGGCTTCAGTCGCGTTGGGATCCTCCCATGCCGCCTTTCTGGTCAGGTAGACATAGTCTCTGGCGTTGAGCAAGTCGAGTCTTTTCGGTTGTTGGTCCAGACCGAACGTGTATTTGAAGTTTACTTTGGCGCTGCCTTCGCTTCCTTTCTTGGTTGTGATGATGATGATTCCGTTCGCGGCCCTGGCTCCGTAGATGGCGGTCGATGCGGCATCTTTAAGCACCTCGATTGATTCGATGTCAGCTGGGTTCATGTCTTGGATTGCCCTCATTCCCTGCGAAACCGCGCCATCCACTATTATTAAAGGTGTGTCACTTGATGTTCCGGTCGTGGTTCCTCCTCTCATGAATATCTCGGGATTATCACCGGGCTGACCCGAAGTGACCTGTAATTGAAGGCCGGGCACCTTGCCTTGAAGTTGGGCCAACGGACTCTGTTGAGGTGTATGCTCAAATTCTTCGGATGACACCCTTGTGATTGAAGTCGTGACAAGCGATCGGTTTTGCGTTCCATAGCCGATGGACACGGCTTCTTCAAGCATCTGTGTGTCATCCTCAAGACGTACATTGATTATGGAGTTTGTCCCTACAATGATCGTCTGCGAGAGATAGCCAATAAATGAGAATTCGAGCGTGTCTCCCTGTTTGGCTTGTAATGAATATTTCCCCTTTGCGTCCGTAATGGTCCAATCTTTTGACCCGACCACCACGACGTTGGCTCCGGGCAGACCCACGCCGGTGTTGTCAGTGACAATTCCGGAGACTGTCGCCGCTCTGCCGGAATCTTTTTCCTGCGCTTGCGAGCCGAGTTCGAGAGCCAAAGCCACGAACACTGCAACCGCCGCATGGAATGTCAGTCTTAATGTATTATTCATGTTGGTATTTGTTTGTTTTTATTGTTTGAACTCGCATTTGTACTTCTCGAACTCAGTGTCTTTCAAGTCTTCAAGAAGATCGAAGTAATCTTTTTCCGAAAGAGTGGAGAGCGGTCTTCTGCATGGGCCGAGATCCAGACCGGCAGCCTTCATGAACGCTTTCCCGCAGCCATTGCCATATTTGTCCAGATATGTGATCATCACGTTTGCCTTATACTGTAGTTCGGCCGCCTCTTTGATTTTTCCTTCCTTGAACGCTTTCATGATGGCAAGGTAGATCGGTGCGTTGTACCCATAGGTGCTTCCGACGAATGTGTCCGCACCGATCGAAAGAGCCGGAAGCATCATCTCGTCCCTTCCCCACATGACGTTGTATTTCCTGTCCTTGAATTCAAGGCATAGCTGGTAGTCCATCATGTTCTCGAACGTGTATTTTATTCCGGCGAAGTTGGGTATCAGACCATCTACCCCCTTGAGAAGGCTGATCATGGGCGGACACACATGTGTCAGGCAAGGAATATTATAGTAGAAGAATGGCATTTCCGGCTCCGCGGAAGCCACATCGGCAAGAGTCCTGGCGAGTTCCTTGACATTGGCGGCTTTCTGATAGTAAGGAGCAGTCATGGCGACGGCGTCAAGCCCGCATTCTTTGGCGTATCTCATCAGGTCACGGCATTCCGGTACGCTTGTGCCTCCAAGAAAGCCGATCACCGCAAAGCTGTCTTCGCGGTACTTTGCCCATTCCTTGAACAGGGCTTTCTTCTCTTCCGTGGTCAAAGCCGAGCCTTCGCCGGTTGTACCGCATGCGAACACTCCGGAAATGCCGTTGTCTTTGTAGAATCTCTGCTGCCTTTCCACAGCGCGCAGATCAACTGATCCATCCTTGTCGAACCCCGTGAACGGGGCCGCAATCAAACCTTTGATTCGTTTCATGGAATATATTAGTGTTAATAAAGTCGTAGTATTTTGTGCAAATGTATTAATTAAGTATGATATATGCAATACTTATTATACAGATAAAGCGACAATATGCGATTTAATGGGGTAATTAAGATAAATAAGTAATATTTGTCACTAATATTTTGTATTATTTAATTCATGCGCTATCTTTGCGGAAACAAGATTAATAGAATGTCTTGATTTGTTTGTGAAATGTTCTTTAAGTGAGTGTTAAAATAATAACCAATATTATGATGCTGAACAGAAAAATGACAACAATCGCCGCCATCGCCGCGGGCATATTCCTTTCTGTTTTTATTTCTGGAGCCACCGAATGCGTTGCGGATAGGTTCGCTTGCATGCCGGTTTCTGGTTTGCATGGCACAGCCGGCGCTTTCATCGGGAGGGTCGGAGAGGCTGTCGTCGTGGCCGGAGGATCTGATTTTGAGGATGCCAGACCATGGGAAGGCGGATCGAAGAGTTATTATGACAGGATATGGGCTGTCACAGAAGTCGGGGATTCCCTGTCCTGCCGGGAGGTAAAAGATGTAAGGCTTCCTCAGCCTTTGGGCAATGGATGTGTGGCTGGAGACGGCAGGACAATGTACTGCATCGGAGGCCTGAATGCCAACGGCCGTTATTCGGACATATTCACTATCAGCGGTTCTCCATCTGATCTCAGGGTCAAGCCGTTTTGCGCGCTGCCTGAGGGTTTTGTCCCGAACGCCGCCGAGTACCATAAGGGCTATATTTATATAATAGGTACGAAGGATGGAGCGAATTGTCTTTTGAGATTGAATGTCGGTTCCCGTCAATTCAAGGAACTTGCGCCATGCCCTGGGCGGACTGTCGCGGAAGGAAGTTGCTTTGTCTACCAACATAACGGTAGGGAAGAGGCTCTGTATCTCATAGGCGGAAGGAACGCCGGACCTGACGGAATATTCATTGAGAGCAATGTCTGGGAGTATCTTCCGACCCATGACACATGGAATATGAAGTCTCCTTTCAAAGACGGAGGCAGGCCGCTGTCTTTGATGTACAGCGCGGCGGTCAGGTATGGTTCGGCGCATATCCTTGTCTTTGGTGGTGATGACGGGGTCGAGTTTTGTCTCAGAGACTCAATCGTCCGTACGGATTCAGACCCGGAGAGCTTGAAGGCGGCATTCATCGGCCATAAAGGATTTTCCGACAAGATATTCGCCTATCACGCCATCACTGACACATGGATCACACTTGATTCGCTTGGCTTCACTTTGCCGGTCGTGACCACTGCCGTGGATTTGAACGGGAAGATAATCCTGCCGTCCGGGGAGATCAGACCTGGAGTGAGGTCGAACGACATCATTGAGATTACCATAAATGACAAAGTGTCTTTCGGCTGGGTCAACTATCTTGTGGTGGTTCTCTACCTTCTTCTGATGATGGGAATGGGATTCTATTTCTCAAGGAAGAACAGTGGGTCGGACAAGTTCTTCAAGGGTGGAGGAAGCATCCCGTGGTGGGCTGCCGGAATCAGCATATTCGCGACAGCCCTAAGCGCCATAACATTCCTTTCCATCCCAGCCAAGGCGTATGCGGCTGATTGGGGCATGTTCATGTTCAACATGACGATCATCCTGACAGTCCCGGTAGTCATCAACTTCTACCTGCCGCTTTTCCGGAGACTCAAGGTGGCCTCCGCCTATGAATATCTCGAAGAGAGGTTCAGCGGCTCGGTCCGCTGCCTGGCCTCAGCCTTTTTCTGCCTCTTCATGTTCACAAGAATAGCGATTGTCCTGTTCCTCCCCTCACTTGCACTCAACGCGGTGACAGGCATAAACATCTATCTGTGCATACTCATGATGGGGGTCGTGACGATCATCTATTGCACCATGGGCGGAATAGAGGCTGTCGTGTGGGGTGATGTCGTGCAGGGAATCCTGCTTGTAGGTGGTGCGGTTCTCTCTTTCGTCTGGATTGTCGGTGGCATTGATGGCGGTTTCGGAGAATTCATGAATGTGGCCGTGGGGCAGTCGAAATTCAACATACTTGACATGTCTCTGGACTGGACACAACCTGTTTTCTGGGTGGCTATTCTGGGTGGCTTCTCCAACCAGCTTCTTACCTACACTTCAGATCAGTCCGTAGTGCAGAAGTACCTCACGGTAAAGGACACCAAAGGCACCGAGAAAGGTCTATGGATGAATGGATTCCTCAGCATTCCGATAGCATTCCTGTTCTTTGGCATAGGTACGGCTCTTTTCGTGTTTTTCCGCCAGGAACCGTCGCTTCTGAATGTGGGGATGAGCAACACTGACTCGATCTTTCCTCATTACATAATGTGCCGGTTGCCTGTGGGTGTGTCCGGTCTTCTCGTCGCCGCGATATTCGCCGCCGCCATGTCCACCCTGTCTTCCAACATCAACTCTTCCACGACCGTCATGAGCGAGGACTTCTACTCGAAGATCAAAAAGAACTGTACTGACGCTCAGAAAGTAAGATTCGCGAGGGTGTCAGGGATC
Source organism: uncultured Bacteroidales bacterium (assembly GCA_934667175.1). Taxonomy (GTDB): domain Bacteria; phylum Bacteroidota; class Bacteroidia; order Bacteroidales; family UBA932; genus Cryptobacteroides. Next base: position 50,568 of record CAKULN010000019.1, read on the forward strand.
ATTGTCGGTACTCTTGGTGTCCTGATGGCTGTGGCATTGGCCACGTTCGACATCGTCTCATTGTGGGACCAATTCAATTTTTTCCTTGGTCTGCTGACAAGTGGACTTGGCGGTCTGTTCCTGATGGGAATATTCACAAGACGCATCGGAACCAGAAGCGCCATGGCCGGTTTTGTCGGCTGCGTGGTGGTTCTTCTGCTCTTCCATCGTTTCTCTCACGTGACATCAACCCTTTATGGCTTCCTCGGCCTGGTCTCATGTTTCCTGATCGGTTGGCTTGCAAGCTTTGTGTTCGGAAAAGGCCGGTAGCCTGACCACCATCTCGCAATTGGCGCAGTCGAAGGAGAGGGAGTAGCGTTTGCCGTTGTTGTAGAGGTAGAGATGGGACGTTGGGGAAGTCTTGCGGTTGGATGCGGCCGGACCCGATGCTGCTGGACTGTACGGGATGTCCTAGCCCTTCGTTCCGGCGGATTGCTGCCTGCCACGCCCTTACGACGGATTCCGACCCTGAAGGCAGTTGGTGACCGGCGTTGGTCGGTCCCGGCAAACTGATCGACACCGAGAAGTATTTCGTGATCTGCGCCAACGTCCTTGTCTCGGCTTGTGGCTCGTCCGGATTCAACGCCGCAGACCGCATGGTTCTCCTTGTTCTCTTACATCGGAACCAGAAGTGCCATGACCGTGTGGTAGAGATGGCTTTTTTTGAGGATGGGAGGCTCGGTGTTGTGGTTAAATCGGTGGTTTCTTTGGGGGTAAGACGTGAAAAATTTCTGTTTTTTAAGAATATTATATGTTTCTTTATCGTTTTTTACGTTGATAATTGCGATATTGCGGATGGATTCCGGCACGTGTTCGGAGTTTTGTAACCAATCAAGAATTAGAACAACTTCAACTATGGAGAATTCAGAGACAAACAAGGCCGTCCGTCGTAAGGCCGATGACCGGACAACCATTAACCAAGAGACCATTAAACAGGGGGATATTGACCACCAGGCCGCCGCGTCGGAAGAGGAGCAGTACCTCAAGCGCTACCGCCACTGCCGCAGGCTTATAGAGGGGGACGTCCGC
>CAKULN010000020.1 GCA_934667175.1 uncultured Bacteroidales bacterium
CCCCCCCCCCCCCCCCCCCCCCCCCCCCCCCCCCCCCCCCCCCCCCCCCCCCCCCCCCCCCCCCAGCGCAACAAACTGTTGCAGAATGAAGGATTGCTAAACACTCTCCGTCTTTCCCAAACTTTCGCTATCTTTGTAACTTATTATTAAGCAAAAACGACTATGCCAGACAGCAACTTTATAGACTACGTGAAGATCTGGTGCGCTTCGGGGCACGGGGGTGCGGGATCTATGCACCTTTACAGGGCTAAGTATGTGCCTAAGGGGGGACCTGACGGAGGAGACGGGGGACGAGGAGGGCATATTATCCTCAAGGCCAACCCTCAATTCTGGACGCTGATCCACTTGAAGTACCGCAAACACATCAAGGCAGAGGACGGGGGGCACGGTGAGGGCGGTCTCAGGACCGGAAAGAATGGCGAGGATGTCATTCTGGACGTACCGGTCGGCACTGTCGCCAAGGATGCCGAGACCGGAGAGGTACTGTTCGAGATGATGGAACCGGGGCAGACACGGATTCTCTGCAAAGGAGGACGCGGAGGACTTGGCAACAACAACTTCAAGACGGCCACCAATCAGACACCTCGTTTCGCCCAACCTGGTGAGGACGGTCAGGAAGGCTGGTTCATCCTTGAACTGAAAGTGCTGGCGGATGTCGGGCTTGTGGGCTTCCCTAACGCGGGAAAATCCACCCTGTTGGCAGCGATCACTGCGGCAAAGCCGAAAATCGCAAACTACGCCTTCACAACGCTGGAGCCGAACCTCGGAATCGTCAAATACTATGACGACCAATCATTTGTAATGGCCGACATTCCAGGGATCATCGAGGGCGCGCACGAAGGGAGGGGCATCGGAATACGCTTCCTCCGCCACATCGAAAGAAACTCGGTGCTGCTCTTCATGGTCTCGGCGGAAGAAGATGACATCAAGGCAAGCTACGAGACCTTGCTCAATGAACTTAAGGAATATAACCCCGAACTTCTCGATAAGGACCGTGTCCTTGCCATCACCAAATGCGACCTGATCGACAAGGACATCGAGAAGGAGATTGAGCCTACCCTTCCTAAAGGGATTCCTCACGTGTTCATCTCATCAATCAGCGGGGAGGGCGTCAAGGAATTAAAGGATATGCTATGGTCAGCGCTTCACTCATAGGTTTCCTTCACAGAATCGACCAGAACGCCACGCTATTCCTTAACAGTCTAAGCACACCTATGACCGACCAGTTGTGGGTGCTGATGTCTGACAAGACGGTGTGGATTCCTGCCTACGCGCTCTGCGCTTACTTCCTGTTCCGCAGGTTAGGCTGGAAAAAGGCTTCGATTGTCTTGATTTCCATCGGGTTAGCCTTTGGGCTTTGCGATCAGTTCTCAACCATAGTAAAGCATTCCGTTGACAGGCTGAGACCAAGCTACAGCGCCAGGATGCTGCTCGGAGGACTGAACCTTCTCGAAGGACGCGGAGGTTTCTTCGGATTCTTCTCGGCACACGCGGCTAACGCCTTCGCTCTGGCCATGTGCCTGATCATCGGATTCAGGAATGACCGGACACACACCTATAACGCATTCTACAAGTTCGCCCTTACGTGGGCGGCTCTCGTGGCGGCCAGCAGGATATTCGTCGGGAAACATTATCTCGGCGACGTGGTTGTCGGTGCGATCATCGGACTGACTATAGGTTACTTTGCCGGAATGCTGGCCAGATATGTCATCCAGACCCGCATCGACAAAGTTCCTGTCACCGGTCTCACTATGGTTTTCGATGAGAGGAGAAAGCCTATAACTCTGACAAAACCTTCTCCATCCGGTTCCCGCGGGAACCTTTGATCAGGATTGTGTGGCCGGAAACAGGGTGCTCTTTCAGCCAGACTACCAAATCATCTGATGTCGGGAACCATTTAATATTTGAGGCCAAGTCGATGGATAGTGAGCCAAGTCGAACTTCCGGCCCTTCGACAAGCTCAGGGACCGGAGTGGACGGCTCAGAGACCGGAGTGGACGGCTCAGAGACCGGAGCGGAAGACTCAGGGGTCGAAGAGGTAGACTTAGGGGCCGAAGTGGACGGATGGTGAGCCTGTCGAACCATCCGCTCCGAAGCCAGAGCCTTGCGGAACTCTTCTCCTACGAGGCAAACCATATCCAGATTCATTGCGGCCAACTTTTCCAACACGATAATATGCTCTGATACAGACTCCCCCCCAAGCTCGCGCATTTCCCCGAGCATAGCGGCTTTCAAAGGTGCCTGAACCAAGGCAAGGTTGTCAAGCGCCGCGGCCATACTTGTAGGATTGGCATTGTAGGCATCCTCGATCAGAATGTTACGCTCGGTCTTCTCCAACTGAGAGCGATTGTTTTTAGGAATATATTCACTCACTGCCTGAAGCGCATCTTCGAGGGAAACTCCGAAATGGAGACCGACTGCTATGGCTGTGGCGATGTTGTTGGCGTTGTAGGCGCCGGCGAGGTGGGTTTCCAGACAAAGAAGGTTTTCGGTACAGTCATGATTTGTTATCGGCCCTTCGGCAAGCTCAGGGACCGAAGGGTTTCCGGTCGCTGAGCTTGTCGAAGCGTCCGGGTCGGTGACGGAATCCGGGATGGCCATGCGGACAAACGGATGATCGGCGTCGGACGGCAGAACAATCGCCCCCCAATAATCCACACCATACTCAAAGGCCTTCAACCCCTTGCGCTCAGCAGCCATCCCAACCAAAACCTGATCATCAGCATTCAGGAATATGCCCGTTCCGTGTTCAAGAATATAGTCGTATAGTTTTCCTTTCGCCTTCTTGACTCCATCAAAACTACCGAATCCGAGCAGGTGGCCTTTGCCGACATTGGTGATGATTCCATAATCAGGTTCAGAGACTTTGACCAGTTTCTCGATGTCGTCAGGATGGCTGGCTCCGATCTCGATCACGGCTATCTGTGTCTTGGAATTGATGCCGAGGACAGACAGTGGAACACCGATGTCATTGTTCAAGTTGCCTTGCGTGGAAGTGACGTTGTACTTGACCGACAGCACTCTCGTGATCAATTCCTTGGTCGTGGTCTTGCCGTTGGTCCCCGTCAATCCTATGACCGTCAAACGTTTGCCATCCACAAACGTGTTCTCTCTATGATGATGTGCAAGAGCTTGCAAAGCCTCCAACGTGTCAGGGACGGCGATAACGCGCGGGTCCCCTGACGCAGCCGCAGCTGAGTTTTCGTCCACCACAGCATAACGAGCCCCGGCCTCAAGAGCCTTGAGGGCATATTCATTACCATCAAAATTCTCTCCCTTCAGCCCGAAGAACATCTCTCCCCCACTGATTGCCCGGCTGTCCGTTGTCACACGACCGCATTCCTTAAAAGCGGCATATAGTCTTTGTACATCCATATTCGTTTGCTATTTTCTATCTATACAAAATCCTCCCCTTCCAAAGGGAGGAATCATATTCAATGAATCTGAAAGGACTTTCACTTCTTCCCTGTACTACCCCAACCTCCGGCGCCACGCTCAGTTTCCGAGAGCACCTCGACATCCTCCCACTCGACACGTTCGTGACGGGCAACAACCATCTGGGCAATCCGCTCACCGGGAACAATCTCGAAAGGCTCGTTGGAAAGATTCACCAGTGAAGTCTTCAACTCTCCACGGTAATCAGCGTCAACCGTTCCGGGACTGTTGATCACAGTGATTCCATGCTTTGTGGCCAGACCGCTGCGCGGACGGACCTGCGCCTCATAGCCGACCGGAAGTTCAATGAATATGCCCGTAGGCACCAGAACCCTTTCCAACGGCTTCAGCACGATAGGCTCCTTGATGTCAGCCCTCAGATCCATGCCCGCTGACGCCTCGGTGGCATAAGCGGGATCCGGCCATTGGCTCTTGTTTACTATCTTGACTTTCAATGCATTCATATTCAATCCATCAAAATATAAATGGAATGTGTGCCCTATAATATTCATAGGACACACACTTTTATTCGCTTAGGAATTTACCTCCTCCCCTTCCTTCTTGTCCGGAATGATGAGGTTCAGGATGACGCCCACAACCGAGGCGAGACCTATGCCGGCGAGGGAGAATTTGCCGAAGCTGATGACCGCGCCACCGATTCCGATGGTCAGGATGAGCGAGGCGATGATCAGGTTGCGGGTCTTGTTCATGTCGATCTGAGCCTTGACAAGGTTGTTGATGCCGACTGATGCAATGCTACCGAAAAGGAGCAGCATGATGCCACCGAGTACAGCTGTCGGAATGGTCTGAATGGCAGCACCGACCTTTCCCACGAGAGAAATCAAGATAGCAGAAAGAGCGGCAATTCTCATGCAGGACGGGTCTGTCACCTTGGTAAGTGACACAGCACCAGTAACTTCCGAATATGTCGTCACAGGAGCACCACCAAGGAATGCAGCCAACGTGCAGGCAAGACCATCACCCAACATCGTGCGGTGCAGTCCCGGATCCTTCACGAAATCCTTGCCTGCGATCTCGCTGATCGCATAGACATCGCCCACATGCTCGATTATAGGAGCGATCGCGACTGGAGCCATGAACACGATGGCCTGCCATGAGAGGCTCATCTTCGAGAAATGCGGAAGCTGGAACCAAGGGGCGTTAGCCACACCGCTGAAATCCATTGAGCTTCTGTAGAATATCACGGCCACGATGTAGCCGGCAAGGGCGCCGAACACAACCGGTATAAGTTTTATCATACCTTTGCCCCAGCAAGAGCATACAATCGCGACAAAGAGTGACACTAGGGCAAGAATCCAGTTCTTGCTGGCCATGTCGACACCCGTTCCTGCCAGGGAAAGACCTATCAGGATGATGACCGGTCCGATCACAATCGGAGGGAAAAGTTTCTTGATGAAGCTGACGCCGAAAAGTTTGACAAGGAAACTCATCAGGATGTACACCAGACCCACAGCGACAAGTCCGCAGAACATTCCGGACAGTCCATAGAGTTCTGTCGCCTTGATGATCGGAGCGATGAAAGCGAAGCTACTGCCAAGGTAAATCGGAACCTTTCCTCCGGTTACCGCATGGAAAAGAAGAGTGCCGAGACCGGCCGCGAGAAGAGCGATGGCAGGATCAAATCCGACCAGAAGCGGGACGAGAACCGTGGAGCCAAAGGCCACGAACATGAACTGAACTCCGACAATGGATCGTTTCAGTGGGGATAAGGTGTGTTGTGACATAAATATTAAGTTATTTAGAAGCTCGATTATACAAAACGGCGGCGATCACGCCGAATATCACGTTAGGCAGCCACAGAGCGACCACTGGCGGCAACGCTCCGGAATAGACAAACATCTGGCTGAATCTCATGAACAGGATGTAGGTGAAACTGAGGCCGATACCTATTCCTATGTTCAGACCGATACCTCCCCTGCGCTTTCTTGAGGAAAGGCTCACGCCCATAAGGGTCAGGATGAAAGCCGAGAACGGAAGCGCGAAACGGTTGTGTTTCTCGATGAGGGCATACATCACATTGGCATCCCCTCTCATCTTCTGTGTAGCGATCAACTGGTTAAGCGGTCCCGCCGGAAGTGTCTCAACAGTCTTCTTGTTGCGGTAGAAGTCCGTGACTGTCAAACTCAAGACCGTGTCCAACTCCGCTCCGGTGGTCACACGATCCTGAAGTCCATCCGTGTAGTCCCTGATGAAGTAGTTCTTCAATCTCCAACCACCGAAAGTACTGTCCCACACAGCTTTGTCAGCCGAAATCTTCTTCACGAGCCGATTGTTCTCGATGTCCTCCAATGTAAAATCGTAGGCAGTGTTGTTCCATGAGCTGAACGACTCCACAGACACGAACTTCCCGGGATTGATCTGGTAATGGACATTGTTTGAAGACAATGAGTTTCGATGCTTCACGTACTTCATCTCGAAATTGATTCGCTGGACATTGGCCCTCGGAATGACCCAAAGGTTCAGGGACAGGGACAGGGTGGCGATGAGGAAAGCGGATACCATGTATGGAACCATCATCCTTTTGTAACTAACGCCACAGGACAGGATAGCGATGATCTCACTGTTGGCGGCCATCCTGGAGGTGAAGAATATCACCGTGATGAAGACGAACAGCGGACTGAACATATTCACAAAATAAGGAACGAAGTTCACGTAATAATCGAACACTATGGCATGAAGAGGAGCCTTGTTCTCGACAAAATGGTTGATCTTCTCGCTTATGTCGAAGATTATGACGATTCCGATGATGAGAAGAAGGGCGATAAAGAAGGTCATGATGAACTTCTTTATGATGTACCAGTCTATCTTCTTCAGTCCCACGCTCATATTCCTAAAGTCTTGAACTTATTTTCTTTACGGTCGTCTCTTTCCACGAAGCAAAATCACCAGCTTCGATGTGCTCACGCGCGGCACGCACAAGATCGAGGTAAAAGGCAAGGTTGTGCTCACTCGCGATCATCGCGGCGAACATCTCCTTCGCAATGAAAAGATGATGCAGGTAGGCTCTTGAATATGTCCGGTCAACAAAAGATGCCCCTTGCGGATCGATAGGAGAGAAATCCTCCGCCCATTTGGAATTGCGCATATTCATTATGCCGTTCCAAGTAAAGAGCATTCCGTTGCGGCCGTTGCGGGTAGGCATCACGCAGTCGAACATGTCCACTCCCCTTGCGATCCCTTCCAGGATGTTGGCAGGCGTGCCGACACCCATAAGGTACCTCGGCCTGTTGTCAGGCAGGATAGGGCAGACGAGCTCAAGCATTTCGTACATCTTGTCAGTAGGCTCTCCAACCGCAAGTCCGCCGATTGCGAAACCTCCGACCGCCGGATCGTCCCCGGCAAGGCTCACGACGTGATCAACCGCCCTCTTGCGAAGCTCCGGGTAGACGCAGCCCTGGATTATCGGGAACATCACCTGATTGTACCCGTACAGCGGCTCGGTCTCGCAGAAGTGCTTGAAATAGCGTTCCAACCAACCTTGGGTCAGTCTCAAGGACTTGGCCGCATACCTCTCATCCGCATCACCAGGACAGCACTCATCGAGTGCCATCATGATGTCGGCGCCGATCACCCTTTGGGTGTCGACATTGTTCTCAGGTGTGAAAGTGTGCCTTGAGCCGTCTATGTGAGACTGAAAACGGCAGCCTTCCTCTGTGATCTTGCGGATCTTGGTCAGAGAAAACACCTGAAAACCACCACTGTCAGTCAAAATCGGCCTGTCCCAGTTCTCGAACTTGTGCAGTCCTCCGGCCTTGCGCAGAATGTCAAGCCCCGGCCTCAGATAGAGATGATAGGTGTTGCCCAGGATGATCTCGGCCTTGATGTCCTCCTTCAAATCCCTGTGATAGACCCCCTTGACGGAGCCGACGGTTCCGACAGGCATGAATATCGGAGTCCTCACCTCACCGTGATCGGTGGTGAACACTCCTGTCCTTGCCCTTGATCCGGGGTCTCTCGCTATCTCTCTGAAAACCATTCTTCCAAAATTTAACCCTCAAAGATAGTGATTTTTAGCCGAAAACTCGTACATTTGTTTGTTTTGACCATGCGCAAATAACAAAAAAAACAATAACATTATGAACAACAAGCACATCAGCCTCAGGCTGATCATCATGAACTTCCTCCAGTACGCCATTTGGGGAGCGTACCTGACCTCAATGGGAAGCTTCCTCGGCAAAGCCGGGCTCGGCCCACAGATCTGGCTTTTCTTCGCAACCCAAGGGTTTGTCTCCATATTCATGCCGGCCTTGATAGGCATCGTGGCCGACAGATGGATTCCGGCTCAGAAGACTCTTTCTCTCTGCCAGCTCATCGCCGGAGTCTCGATGTTCGCCACCGGACTGTACGCCATGGGCAACGTCAACCTGACAGAAGGGGCTTACGTTGTCGGCCCAGACTTCAACTTCAGCGTCTTCTACATCCTTTACACGATCAGCGTGGCCTTCTACATGCCGACCATCGCCCTGACCAACTCCGTGGCCTACGCCGGACTTGAGGGTGCCGGGAAAGACACGGTGAAGGCATTCCCTCCGATACGTGTGTTCGGAACCGTCGGCTTCATCTGCACGATGCTCTTCGTGAACTTCATGAAAGATCCGTCAGGAATCCAGTACCAGCACAGCTATTTCCAGTTCTTCACCTCGGGAGTACTCAGTCTTGTCCTTGGATTCTATGCCCTGAGCCTTCCGAACGTCCCTGTCAAGAAAGCCAGCGGCAGCAGCTTCATGGAAGCCAGCGGGCTCAAGGCGTTCACCTTGTTCAAAGACAGGCAGATGGCCGTGTTCTTCATCTTCTCGATGCTTCTGGGGGCATCGCTTCAGATCACCAACGGCTACGCCAACTCGTTCATCTCCTCATTCGCAGGAAGTCCTGAATACGCCGACGCATGGGGCGCGCGCAACGCCAACGCTCTGATTTCCCTGAGTCAAATGTCCGAGACCCTGTGCATCCTCCTCATCCCGTTCTTCATGAAAAGGTTCGGAATCAAGAAGGTGATGCTCATCGCCATGTTCGCCTGGGTACTCAGGTTCGGTTTCTTCGGAATCGGCAACCCTGGTTCTGGAGTATGGCTGTTCATCCTCTCCTGCCTCGTGTACGGCGTGGCGTTCGACTTCTTCAACATCTCTGGTTCACTCTATGTCAATCGCCAGACATCCAAGGACATCCGTTCCAGCGCGCAAGGATTGTTCATGCTGATGACCAACGGCCTAGGAGCCTCAATCGGAACTTGGGCCGCCGGCAAGGTCGTGAACCATTACGTTTATAACGCCGCCCAGCCTGACTGGGCAATGGCCTGGTACATCTTCGCCGGCTACGCCATGATCGTCGGAATCCTGTTCGTCTTCCTGTTCAAGGATCCGGGCAAGGACGAGGAGTGCGACGGACAGGCCTAACGTCTCTTCACGGGAATCGCCACCTCAATTCTGGAGAGTTCGAAAATCCGGCTCTCTGTCATGAAATACTTGATGTCGTAGCAACGATATTCATTATGATTCCTGACCTTGTGGTAGGATGTGACACAGTCAAATCTGTAGCCCATCTGCGCAAGGTCGGAATTGTTTATCGACGTCACGCCTTTGTCCAGAAGGGACGCCAATATCTCATGGTTGCGGTCAAGAGCCCCAATGGTCCTTAACCGCACTCCTTTCAGATGTCCTACGTTGACATAATGATAGCGGCTTTTGCAACGGACGCAGCAAAACTTCATGTCGCTACGTCCGTAAGGAAGGACATCTCCACACTCAAGACATCTGCCCCTCTGTTCTTCTTCTGTCTTATACATCTTTCCCATTCATTTAGCTGATGACCGCCACAAGCATTGCCATCAAAACAGCATTACCACACATCCTGCGCCCTCCCGCTTACCTATTACGCTCCCGAGCCTAATCTGTCGCAAGGGCAGCATGAATATGTCACCTCGGCAAATATGCTTAACAGAAACGGCAATTAAAAGGACTCAAAAGAAACTTCATGAATATTTTTCTGTTTCTTATCAAACTTGCCTCCGAAAGAAAATTCTTTGCAACTATAATATATTTCTTAACAGGGTAAAAGAATATCTTTGCGTCAAAAGAAACGCATCAATCACGTTAAACAAACTTCCTTCCCAAGGCCATAAAAGACAAAGAAACAGAAATTTCGATAGGATTCAGAAAAATCTCTCCGAATCTTTTTTTTGCCTTTCATCCGGCATCGGAGTTCGTTATAACTTTGCGTCAGACAAACTTCAAAACAACTTGAATTATGGAACAGTTGAACAGAATTGAAATCCGAGGGAATGTCGGCAATGTCAACATTCATAAGGTCGGAGACGCCAGGGTGGCGCACTTCTCCGTGGCTACTAACTTCGCCTACAAAGGCAGGAACGGCGAGCCCAACATCGAGACCACATGGCACTACGTGACTGCCTGGGAAGGAAACAAGGGGATCCCATCGCTGGACATCATCGCCAAAGGATTTCCGGTTTATGTCACCGGGAGGATCCGCTCACAGAAGTACACGGCTAATGACGGCACGGAAAAGACCAGCATGGAGGTGATAGCAAGCACCGTCGAAGCTGTGGATGAAGCGGTGTCCACACAGTGCTAGAGGTTGAATGATTCGCTGGTGATCCCGACGGCAAGTTTTAGGACGAAGGGTGGAATGCCGTCGGGATTTTGCGATTACTTAAAATAGTGCTTTAGGTATGTATTTATCTGTTGATTTTACTACAGTATAAGCACTTATTCAACCTCAAATAAATTAATTTTTCAAGAAATTACAGAAAAATATTTGGAGATAACAAAATAATGTGTACCTTTGCGTACACTTTCTGTCTAGCAGGCAAAGGCTAATGGACGCCAAAGCGGAATTCCTTGGATTCAAGGCCGCAAGGCAGCAGAAATGCCAGATGCGGATCGCATCTCCATCAGAAAACCTTACCGCAAGCGGAAAGTTATTTTTTTGACATTGCCCGAATGACACAGGGTTTTGGACTAGAGCATGGATGACATTTTCGTCAGGGGTGGCTGTAAAAATAAAATGTGGAATTTTGCACGGTAGACCAAAATTCCACATTTTATTTTTACAGCCACTGATCAAGTCCACAGCCACGCTCCTCTGGCCATATTCAAAGACACTAACGATTTTTATACATGTCCTCGTAGTAACGGAGATATTCTCCGCTGGTGACATTGTCCAGCCACTGTCCGTTATCAAGATACCAACGTACAGTCTTTTCGATGCCCTCGGCGAACTGGAGACTCGGCTCCCAACCGAGTTCGTTCTTCAACTTTGAGGAATCTATGGCATAGCGCATATCATGACCCTTGCGGTCAGTCACGAACGTGATAAGATCATCATCCGCTCCCTCGGGACGTCCGAGAAGCCGGTCCACAGTCTTGATCAGAACCTTGATCAAGTCAATGTTTTTCCACTCGTTGAAGCCACCTATGTTATAAGTCTGGGCAATCTTGCCATTGTGGAAAATCAGATCTATGGCCCGCGCGTGATCCTCCACATAGAGCCAATCGCGGACGTTCTCTCCCTTACCGTAGACAGGGAGCGGACGACGCTGACGTATATTATTGATAAACAATGGAATCAGCTTCTCCGGAAATTGGTACGGACCGTAATTGTTCGAACAGTTCGTCACTATTGCAGGCATCCCGTATGTGTCATGGTAGGCCCGGACAAAGTGATCGCTGGAAGCCTTTGCGGCGGAATACGGACTATGTGGCTGGTACTTGCTGTCCTCGGTGAAGAACGTGTCCCCGAACGGGCCGCCTCCGCATTCGTTGCCGGCTGGATCGCCCTCGGGCCTCGTCAGTTCAAGGGCTCCGTAGACCTCATCTGTTGAGATGTGGTAGAATCTTTTCCCTTCCCAGCCTTTCGGCTCCCAAAACTCGCGGGCGGCCTGAAGCAGGGTCAAGGTGCCAAGGACATTGGTCTTGGCGAATATGAAAGGGTCCTTGATCGAACGGTCGACATGGCTCTCGGCCGCAAGATGGATGATGCCGTCGACGGCATAACCAGAAATCACCTTGCGGACGGTCTCAAGATCGCAGATGTCGGCTTTGACGAAACTATAGTTGGGACGGTCCTCGATGTCCTTTAGGTTGGCAAGATTACCGGCATAGGTCAGTTTGTCAAGGTTGACTATCCGACAGTCAGGGTACTTGTTGACAAAAAGACGAACCACATGGCTGCCGATGAAGCCGGCGCCACCGGTTATCAGGATCGATCGCTTGTAGTTCATATTCATAACTTTATATTTTGAAAGACAAGGTCACTTCGACAGTTTTGGTCACTTCGACAAGCTCAGTGACCGAATGGGGCCCGGTGACCGAAAGATTGGTCACTGAGCCTGTCGAAGTGACCTTATCTTTCATTGTCTTTTATTTCTTCTGCATCTTCCCCTCATGCAGATCATCATACGCCGCCCTCTTGCGGAAGATGTCTATAGCCGTGTAGATGGACGACATCATCGACTGAGGATCAGCCTCATCGCGTCCCGCCATCTCATAGGCGGTGCCATGATCCGGAGAGGTCCTGACGATAGGAAGACCGGCGGTAAAGTTCACGCCGTCCTCAAAGGCCAACGCCTTGAACGGAGCCAGTCCCTGATCGTGGTACATGGCAAGGGTAGCGTCAAACTTCGCATAATGCCCAAGTCCGAAAAATCCGTCCGGAGAATATGGACCGAAAGCCAGAAGTCCCTCTGCGTCAGCAGCTTTCACAGCAGGAAGAATGATCCTTTCCTCCTCGTCCCCAAGCAGACCGCCATCTCCGCAATGCGGGTTCAGTCCAAGCACGGCTATCTTAGGCTCCACGATACCGAAATCCCTCTTCAACGAAGCGGTCATCAACCTCAATTTGTTCACGATCTTCTCCTGCGTGATGGCGGCCGGAACTTCCTTTAAAGGAATATGCCCGGTCACAACACTGATCCTGAGCTGGTCTGAGACCATGAACATCAGCACGTCATCCACTCCGAACTCCTTTTGCAGGTACTCGGTGTGCCCTGTGTTGCCAAACCCTTCGGCCACCATGGCCTTCTTGTTGATCGGTGCGGTCACCAGCACATCAATGTCACCGTTCTTGATGTCCGCGACCGCACTTTCCAAAGACAAAATCGCGGACTTCGCGGCCTCCGGTGTGGACTGCCCCGGCTCAACGAACACATTGTCCGGCAGGCAGTTGACTATATTAATCTTCTTAGGCTTCGCATCCTTGGCGCTTTGGATCACATAGGTGTCCATCTGGTCAAGGTTGTGGATGAGCTTGCGGTAAAATCCGAAAATCTTTGAGGATCCGTAAATCACCGGAGTGAAAGACTCCAGAATCCTGGCGTCAGCCAAGGATTTGATGATCACCTCGTACCCGATTCCGTTGCCGTCACCTTGCGTTATTCCGACAATCGGTTTTCTGTTATTCCTTTCCATATTCATTCGTGTTTAGCATTGAGTCCTACCCCACTGACGGATGACATGGGCCGACGTGGGAATATTCATTTACAAATTTAGGAAAACGAAAGGAATATGTCGTCTTTTTTATTAAGATGGAGGGATTTTTTAGCATAAATCCAACTGTTCCTCCCCTGCCGTGGCATCCGCCTCATAGCCCTCGTCCATCGGAAGAGACTTTCCGGCCGTAAAGGCACCCGCCCCGGCAGCCACAGCCAATCTGTCACACCGCTCATTCTCAGGATGTCCGTTGTGTCCTTTAAGCCAGTGAAACGCGACCCTGTGCATCCTGTAGACATTCAGAAAGCGCATCCACAGGTCCGGATTCTTGACTTTCTTCCATCCCTTCCGCTCCCAATTACGAAGCCAGCCCTCATTCACGGCCTTGACCACGTAGGACGAGTCACTATAGACCTCAACCTCGGCGTTTTGCCATTTGATCGCCTCCAGCCCTTTGATGACCGCCAGGAGTTCCATCCGGTTGTTGGTCGTCCGGACAAATCCTCCGCTCATCTCTTTCTCATGTCCAGCGCACTTAAGCACAACACCATAGCCACCCGGTCCCGGGTTCCCACTGGAAGCCCCGTCAGTGTAAAGGAATATCTTGGGTCTCGTTGAATTTGTCTCCATGGGTGCAAACTTACATAAAAATCCTCGTTGTGCAATAACTCCGGCCCTTCGACAAGCTCAGGGACCGGAGATTTCTTTATCAGGGACCGGAGTCCTGACTTTGACAGCCCAAAAATCCCACCTTTGCAACTATCTGAATATCCACATGTTATAAAATTAAAAAAAATTTTCAGGGTGAATCGCTTCACTTTGGCTACCTTTGCGGGCATGTTTATCCGTAGGCGCAGGAACAAATCGGGCACGGTCAGCGTGGTCGTGGTGGACAAGAGTTCGGGGAAGTTCCGTGAGCTCAAGACGATCGGAGTCTCATCGGATCCGCGTGAGCTTTCGGAGCTGGAGCGCAAGGCGCGTGCCTGGATGGACGAGCGCACCGGCCAGCTGGCACTCGACTTCGATGAGAGCGACAAGGCCATCAGCTCGGCCAGAGAGGTGTTCTCGCACATAGAGAAGACGCTCCACAACACACCGCAGGTCATCCTGAACGGGATATATGACAGCATCGGTTTCGGTGCCATCGGAGACGATATACTCCGTCATCTGGTCATAGCCAGGGTCTGCGAGCCATTGAGCAAGGTCGCGACTGTGGAATACCTGAAGTCGTACTTCGACGAGGACATCCGCCTCCACAACATCTACAGATACATGGACAGGCTCTACTCCAGCCAGCGGGAGAGAGTGCAGCGTATAAGCGTTGCGCACACGATGAGAGTCCTAGGAGGCCGCATAGGCCTTGTGTTCTACGACGTCACGACACTCTACTTTGAGTCGAAGCCAAAGCCTGACGACACGCTGCGTCAGGCTGGCTTCTCGAAGGACGGCAAGACGTCGGAATCCCAAATAGTGCTCGGCCTGCTGGTAAGCGAGGACGGATACCCGCTTTCCTATTCGATATTCAACGGGAGCCAGTACGAGGGGCGCACGATGATCCCGATAATCGACGACTTCGTACAGCGGTTCGGCCTTGAGGACTTCGTGGTGGTCGCTGACTCAGGCCTTATGAGCGCGAAGAACGTGGCGCTGCTGGAATCTGCTGGATACAAATATATCATCGGAGCGAGAATAAAGAGCGAGTCCCCGGAACTGAGGGCGTGGATGATGTCGGTCGAATGGACGGACGGAGCCATCGCTGAATGCCGCAGGGCAGGGGCACAGAGACTGATCGTCGGCTATTCCGAAGCCAGGGCGAGGAAGAACGCGTGGAACCGTGACAAGGGTGTCGAGCGGCTGCGGAAGGCATACGCTAAGGGCACACTGACCAAACAAGATGTCAACAGGCGGGGATACAATAAGTTCCTGGACATAAGCAAGGACATCGAAGTGAGCATAAACGAGGACAAGATAGCGGAGGACAGCCGTTGGGACGGCCTGAAAGGCTATGTCACCAACACGTCACTCCCCGCCTCGGAGGTCATAGCGCAATACCACGGGCTTTGGGTTGTGGAAAGGGCGTTCCGGATCGGGAAAGGGACTTTGGAGATGCGCCCGATCTTCCACTTCACGGAAAGACGAATCGAGGCGCATATCTGCATCTGCTTCATCGCATACAAAGTCTATAAGGAACTGGAGAGGCGGATGCGCGAAATCGGCATGAATATGAGCGTTGACAGACTGCTGGCCATCGCCAAGACCGTGACAACCCTCAGAATCAAGCTTCCGAACGGTCAACTACACAGTGAAACTCTATATACGACACCCCAGCAGGAGGCCATCAGGCCATTGGTTGAAACCCTCGCGCGTGACGCGCGCACGCAAGGATGAATCATTGTCAAAGTCAGGAAAATCCTCGTTGTGCAATAACTCCGGCCCTTCGACAAGCTCAGGGACCGGAGATTTCTTTATCAGGGACCGGAGTGTTTGTTATCTGGCAGCGGAGTTTTCTCCGCCATATATCAGAATGAAACCAGACAACCAATTCAACAGGTGTTTTTGCAGCTATTTCAATCGCAGGAAAGAGTAACCGAAACGTTCGCAGGCGGCACGCTCAAGGGCTTCACGGTCATCCGGGTGGGCGATGGAAATGAGGGCTTTGGCACGCTCCGCCAGATTCTTGTTGCGAAGATAGACGCAACCATATTCAGTGACAACGTACTGCGTCTGGAAACGGGTTGTGACGACTCCGGCTCCGAGAGCGAGATGGGCGACTATCTTGCCTCGTCCTTTCGCGGTGCGGGACGGCAGGGCGATGAAGGTCTTGCCGCCTTCGGAAAGGGCCGCGCCGTACATGAAGTCGTGCTGCCCTCCGACGCTGGAGAAGATCTTCTCGCCGATGCTGTCGGCACAGATCTGGCCGGTCAGGTCAACCTCGATGGCGGAATTGATCGCCATGGCGTTGGGATTCTGGCGGATGCGCTGCGGATCGTTCGTCCAGCTCACATCGTAGAACACCGCGTCCTTGTTGTGGTCAAGATACTCGTACATGTGACGGGATCCAAGAGCCAGACAGGCCACGCTGCGACCAGGCTCGACCTTCTTCAAGGAGTTGTCGATCACCCCCGTCTGCATCAGACGGAACACTCCGTCCGTCATCGCCTCGGTGTGGAGGCCGAGATGTCTATGGTCTTTAAGCCCGTTCAGAATGGCGTTCGGAATGCCACCTACTCCGATCTGGAGGGTAGCCCCGTCCGGAATCTCGGCGGCGATGTAGGAACCGATCGCCGACTCTATCTCGGTCGGAGGGCCGAACTGCATGTCCACAGGCGGGTCATCGCACTCGATGGCGGCGGTGATCTGAGACTCGTGGATCATCGCTGTACCGTAAAGATACGGAATGCTCTTGTTCACCTGGGCGATCACTACTTTAGCCGACTCGACAGCCGGCTGGGCAAGATCGGCGGAGATGTTGTAGCTGCAATAGCCGTTCTCGTCCGGGAGCGAGCAGTTGATGCACGCCACATCAATCGGAATCTCACGGCGGCGGATAAGCGAAGGAATCTCTCCAAGAAAACCAGGAATGAGGCTGCCGTAGCCTTGAGCGACATATTCCCTCTGATCGGAACAAAGGAACACACTGTTCACAAAGAACGACTCCTTATACTCCGGCTTGCAGAACGGTGCCGGACCTTTGGTGATGTTGAACCCGGAAACGATGTTGACCCCGCGTAGTTCATCCGCCCGGCGGGCGAGAGCCTCCTGAATGATCACAGGAACGGCCGTACTCCCCTGAAAGAAGACCCAATCCCCTGACTTCACGAGCTTTACCGCATCATCAGCACTGACGTATTTCATAAATATAACTGTCTAATTATTAATTTCCCAACTTCTGTAATTCCGCGAATAGCCCGAGACGCTCATCCAGCGCGCGGAAATCCTCCCCGGAGTTCAGCATCGACACGCAGACCCTGATTCCCTCACGGGTGCTTCTCGTGGCGACCATCGTGATAGCGCAGATCCCGCAACGAAGAAGATCCAGAAGCAACTGGCTGCCGGTCAGGCCATCATAGCCGATGGTAAAGAAGAAGCCGTCGCTCACATCCTCATCCAGATCCTTGTCGTACACGATGTGGAACCCGTGACGAAGGAATATTTCCTTTGCCCTTCCCGCCCTGCGACCATATTCACGCATCTCTCCCACGAAGTCATATTCACCGTCAGCCGCCGCTCCGAGCATCGCCGCAAAAGCGAACTGCGCTGAGTGGGAGCAGCTTGATGAGTTGACATAAAGGTAGGTAAGGGAAAAGTTGTCGCCGAAGCGGCCAAGACCATAACGTTCGCGGAGGGCAGGATATTCCCGGCTGTAAAGTTTGTCCGAGATGGCGACCATCGCTATGCGCTCCCCGGCGTAACTGAATATCTTAGAGGCTGAGATCATCAGCACACAGTTGTCGGTGTAGCGTGCCACAGTCGGCTGATAAGGCGGCTGGAACGGAACGGAACGGTCCTTCCTGAAATCCATGCAAAGGTACGCCATGTCCTCGAGCGCGACCACATCGTACCGGGTGCAAAGTTCTCCCAAGCTCCTCAATTCATCCTCGGTCAAGCATACCCACGACGGGTTGTTTGGGTTTGAATATACTATCGCCGCGACACGGCCGTCACCGAACACATCCTCCAGCTTCTCACGGAATTTCTCTCCCCTGAAATCATAAAGGTCAAACATCCGGGTCTTGAAGCCAAGAACCTTTGCCTGTACATAATGCGAAGGGAAGCCAGGATTGAGATAGACCACCGTGTCTTTGGAAGGGTTCATTTGGATGCACTCCAACAGGAGGTTGTAGCATCCCTGCATCGATCCCACCGTCGGGACGATTCCCTCCGGAGAGATGTCCACACCGACAAACGCCTTGATGAAGCGGGAGCCGTTCTCCTTGAGTTCACGGATGCCGCAAGCCGGTGGATAGACGGAAGCGTCGCCGCTGTCCAAAGCCCTTTTCTGAGCCTCGATGCCTATCCTGCAGGCATCCAGCCCAGGGATCCCGAATTCAAGATGAACGAACTTCTCGCCAGAGAGCCTCTCGAGTTCGTGCGAGACATTGACGCACTGCCGGATCGTCGTACGGCCAATGTCCGCTATGTCAAGCCTTTTCAGGACTTCATCTATGGATTGCCTGGAGATCGGTTTCATCTCGAGAAGTTTTTGAAGGCTTCAAGACCGGCGTTGAACGCGGCTATATTCATTTCCACTATCCTCTCGCCCTTGCGGGAGAAGACGTTGGTGATCCCCTCACGGAGCTTCTCCGGCTCAAGGATGCCCATGACAGCGGCGGAAGCTCCGAGAAGGACCATGTTGGCGCCACGTGGAGAACCGGTCTGTTTTGCGATCTCGTCGCAGTCAAGCGTGATCACGTTGCCCACTTTCCCAAGCTCGGCGGTGATCTCCTCCATCGGAGGATAATTCGGGATATTCACAAACGGTGTGGAGTTTGTCACAATCCAGCCATCCTTTGAGAGCCAAGGCAGGTAGCGGAGGGCTTCCATCGGTTCAAGAGACAAGATGAGGTCGCACTCCCCTTTCGGAATCAGGTCGCTCCAGATCCTCTCGGTGGAGATGCGCAGGTTACTCTGCACATCACCGCCTCTCTGGCTCATTCCATGCACTTCGGCCTGTTTCAGATGCAGATTCTGGTCAAGCGCGGCCCAACCAATCACCGTGGCTATGGAGAGGATGCCTTGTCCTCCCACTCCTGATAGTATGATGTCTTTCTTTGCCATGATATTATGCTTTTTTGTTGGCCGCCGCATGACGCTTGGCGGTCTGGATACACTCTCGGCGGCAGATGATGACCGACACACCGCTGTAGTTAAGTTCCTCGTCTATCACCTTTTCCATGTCCGGATAGTTCTTCGGAAGAGGGATGATCGTCCGGATGTGCTCAGGATCGACACCGAGTCCCTTGCAGATTTCCTCAAGCTTACCGGTCCCGGCGGAATCCTGTCCTCCGGTCATTCCGGTCGTAAGGTTGTCCGAGATGCAGACCGTGACGCTCGCTCCCGCATTGACACTATCCAGAAGGCCGGTCATTCCGCTGTGAGTGAATGTAGAGTCGCCGATCACCGCCACTGCGGGCCAGACACCGGAGTTGGCTGCACCGAGAGCCATCGTGACGGAAGCCCCCATCTCCACGCAGGTCTGGAAAGAGTTGAACGGCGGCATATAACCGAGTGTGTAGCAGCCTATGTCACTGAAGACACGGGCGGTAGGGGCATATTCCTTAAGCACCACATTGAGTGCGGTATAGAAGTCTCGATGCCCGCACCCTTGGCAAAGCGCCGGCGGGCGGGGAACCGCGACCTCCGATTTTGAATATGCCTCCATCGGCGGCAGGCCAAGAGCCTTGCGCACGCAGTCCGGAGTGAGCTCGCCGGTTCTCGGAAGGGTCCCGTCCAAACGGCCTTTGATTATGGTACATCCCTCCGCCTGAGGATCGTAAAGGATGCCGCGAAGGCGCTCCTCGATAAGCGGTTGCCCCTCCTCGAGAACGAGCAATGTGCCACATGTCCTTGCCATCTCCAGAGCCAGTTCCTTAGGGAAAGGATAGCGTGTGACCTTGAGCGTCGGATAAGGGCATCCGTCCGGGTAATTCTCCATCAGGTAGTTGTAGGCGATTCCACAGGCGATGACTCCCATGCTGTGATCCGCGCCATCCTTCATCACATTATCTTTCGACCCGACAGAATCCTTCTCAAAGCCGATAAGATCGCCGGCAAGCTCGAGCACACGTTTCTTGGCGTTGACAGGAAGTGTCACCCAATTCTTCTCATGGCTCTCATCAGGGAAATGAAGCTCGTTCTCGCGGCGGATCGCCCCCGCCTCGACAACAGCCCTGGAATGAGCCATACGGGTTGTCAGGCGCATGAGCACAGGAATATGATTGGCTTCCGAATAGTCAAACGCCTCGCGCGCCATGTCGTAGGTTTCCTGCTGGTTGGAAGGTTCGAAACACGGCATCATCGCGAAGTCGGCATAGAATCTGGAGTCCTGCTCGTTCTGCGAAGAGTGCTGGGACGGATCATCGCAGGCCACAACCACAAGGCCGCCGTTGGCTCCGGTCACCGCCGAATTGACGAAAGCGTCGGCACAGACGTTCATTCCAACATGCTTCATGCACACAAGGGCGCGCTTTCCCGAATATGAAACGCCAAGCGCGGACTCCATGGCCGTCTTCTCGTTGGAAGACCAGTCACAATGGATTCCGCGCTCTTTTGTAAGGGGGTGAGACTGGATATATTCAGTTATTTCAGTCGACGGCGTGCCGGGATAGGCATACACACCGGAAAGCCCGGCATGAAGCGCACCCAGGGCCAAAGCCTCGTCACCCAAAAGAAGTTTCTTTTCTGACATAACTTGTAGCGGTTTACAGTTTTTATGTTATTTCGGCTACAAGTTACGAAAAATCTCAAATATTCAAAAATTTCTTTCAGACTTTAACACATTCCGCAATTTCATCACAAATTTTTAAAACCGCCCAATGTTTTTGGCTCTATCGACGCCTCAAGGCAGTTGTCAAGGATTCTGATCGTGTGAATGTCAGTACCGGTGTAGTCATAGTAACCTTTCTTGAGCAGGTCAACGGATTTCTTCATGGCTTGCCGACCGTACAGGCCTGTGAGGGAGAATAGATTCAGCTGAAAGAGGATCCCCATGGACTTAAGGCGGGCGTAGTCACTCTCTGACATGTAGATGTACCTTTCGGGGTGGGCAAGAATCGGAAACATGCCCTTCGATTTTATGGTCTCAAGAATGTCGTGGAAACCATAAGGAGGTGTGAAATAGGATGTCTCGACCAAAAGTCTGTCTTGATCCTCCCCCATAGTCAGCAGGTCACCGGCCTTGAGACGTTCCTCAAAGAGGTTGTCAAGCATGTTCTCAGCCCCGAGGTGAAGCGTCAGCCCTCCTTTGTAGCGCCGACAGAGGTCATTGAAGCGTTCTTCCAGATCCGCCGTCCTGTTAGGCACATCCTCCATGATGTGCGGAGTCAGCCAGACGGTTTTCATACCCAGTTTCTCATAACGGTCAAGGATCGCCAACGACTCCTCCATAGTCTCCACCCCGTCATCCACACCCGGCAGTATGTGGGAGTGGCAGTCAGTCAGGCCATTGAATATTCCCATGTCGGCAAGGGTGCGTTTTTTCGTGAAAGGCCACATATTCAATAATTCTTAGTAGTCATGTTTGAACGTGCGATACGGCGGCCGGACATGTCATTCGGCCCGCGCGACACAATTATTTCAATATGTCCTCCTCTCCGAGCGGTTCATACGCACCGTCCTTAGCCTCGAATATGATGGTCCCGGACTCCAGCGATTCGGAATTGTGCCAGGCATTGATAGGAACAACACAGATCGAAACTGACGCCCCGGCCCTGTAGATGACGGATTCCGTCACGTTCCCGCCCTCGTCATAGAAATTCTGCCGTATCGCCCCTCGGATCACCACCACCGTCTCCGACGACTTAGTGTGCCGATGCACCGGAATCACCGTCCCCGGCTCCATAGCGTTCAACATCCTCTGCGACCCATCCCCCGAAGAGTTCCGCAGATCATAATTCATCCTCAACCTCGGCGAGCGCCTCGCCTCCCCGGTCAGGTTGTCTAAAAGCTTTGAATCTATTAACATATTATTGACTGTTTATTTTAAATTAGCATTACTTTTCTTAATCTTGTCTATAACACAAATATGTTTTTTACTCGTCCTGTCATAGTTTATGCCTAATTAAATTATTTCTCCGAAATAGTCTTTAAGAGCAATTCCATAGTAACTTCGTTTGATTTGGCTGATTGCGGTTTCTGCATCCTTGTCGTATTTCAGCTCAAGGGCAATTGCCAGAGACTCCACGTTACGTTTCGGCACCAGTACAATATCCACGAATCCTCTGCCAACCGGCAATTCCCTAATTATCCGATAACGAGTCCGGGCCGTATAAAAAGCCAACGAAAGGACACAAGCCAATGAATTTTTATCATTGTATTGCAGAACACTGGTATTCTGTCCGTGAACCTTGTCCACACACAATGCAACGACATCCTCCTCACCATTCAATACGCATGACAACAGATAATCTGACTGCTTCATAGCATCAGTGGCCTCTGTCCATCCTGTCTCGGCAACAGCGGTTTCAAACTCCTGACGAATCTCGTAATTCGGAATATTGACACATTTTGTCGCATCATTGAAAGACAAATACCCAAGATGACACAGGATCGCAAGGACATCATCGTTGCCTTTATCAATAAAATTCCCCATATCAAACTGATGCTCTCTCCATTCATTTTTAATCAAGCACTATTCAAAAATACGAAGAAAATCCGACAAGACAATTTTATTTTATTTTTTCAGATCGCTTACGATTTGATGCTGACACCATGTTTTTGCGAACCACAAGTCTCTAATAAGCCTTTTTGCTGTCGCATCCTCTAAAAAACAGAATCAATTTATGTTCATTGATTGCTCATCTCGAAAATAGTTTTTTATATCCAAACATGTTTCATCAGAGCCATAGTAGCTCAGCCATTCAGCAATCACCTCATCACCATTATCGGATTCTTTTTGCCAAAGCCGGCAGACGATCGGGGCAACAATTTTCCTAAGGTACATTTTCTCATTAGCATAGAATTCATCATCCGACTCCTGAATAACAGTTGAATCAAAAATACGTTTTAAACCAATTTTAATATTCGAGAGAATATTGGCATAATCCAAACATCCTTTAATAGAAAGTAAATATTCAAGTCCGCTAATCATTGAAATCCTTCCCAGATGCTCATTACTCCGAAAGTATTCACTTATCACCTCAACCCACTTCATGACATCAACTCCAGTCTTTGATAAGAATATTATAGCTTTCACACAGTCTTTAATGGCTCGTTCATCTAATGCTCCCAAACGGATACGGATTTCCCTTTCCACATTCACTTCACCTTCTTCAACGCCAAACAAAGCCAACTTCATCCTTAATGAGTACATCCCATAATCCTCATACTCATTCGCCATACGCTTCAAGCATTGAATATTACCGTCGGTCAATATATTTAGATTAGGATATAGCACATTTGCTATGATACTGTCTACGTCCAGAAATCGCTGCTGAAGTTCATCTTTATATGAGAACAAGGAACCATGATCATCTTCCTTACAGAGGAGATTTTTATCGGAATCCCACATTTTGATCAGATTTGCGCACATGGCATTCAGCAAAGAGGCATCCCATAAAAAATGGACATCATCATTAGTTGTCCCTTTAATGTCATTTAGAATTGGCAATGTCCCATGATAAAAAGAAATATTCCCACTTGATCCAACAACAGGCATATTGGTAGAAAGGATATATTCTTTCAGAAGAGTCTCTGGATTAATATCCGCAGGATGAGGCAAAGTCAAGAATGCGAAACGACTAAATATAGTCCCTACAGGAAAGCCACTATCGTCCACTCTTGACCAAAGGATTGTCGCCAGTCTATTTCGTTGGTCAGATGACAAAGCTTTACACTGATCAAGAAAGCACAGCCGATATATCAAGGCTTTGTCCTCCTTTTCTTCATGACCAATATGGCCTAGCAAGTCTTCCACAATTGTTCTTACCGAGTTTGCACTCACACGGCAAGTTTCATTAACATAGGAGAATGGTTCCAATCTAAAATCGCCAAAACGATCATAAGCAATATGCATTTCGGCAAGTCTTGGTATCAGCCCACTTATCTCAGATTTTGAGAAAGACGAAATCAAAGAAGACAATAATTTATCCATACTTTCAAAATGGATTGAATCATTGCGTTTGAAAATTTCATCAATATAGTCAAATGTCTTGACTCGTGACTCATACGAAGACTTCATGCACAACCTAGAAAGGATTTCAGGAAGGACTTCCCTATATGTCAACGTCCACGAGGGGGCACTTTCACCAATATCTGCTTTCAACATGGTATCCAAACATCCAAGACACCGACTGTAAAGAGAGTTCACATCATCATATCCCGTCCTTTCAAGAAACCTACGATTGTAAACAGCGGACACCAATTTAAAATCTCCAGACCTCAACAACCAACACTCCGCTATTCGAGGGGAACAATATCCCATTACCGACAAGGATTTCTCCAATGTTTTTTTCACAACTGTGGTAAGGAACGGCAAATGGATTGGGGACCCTGCTTCTTCATAAAACAGGAAATAAGCATATGCCATGCGATAATCCCTGGAATTCCCGCTTAGGCTCATTGTCGTACTATATTGTCCCAACCGAAAAGAGGTTCTCTTTGTTTTCACCCTCAATGCTTCCTCTATAGAGCGGACATTCGCATCAAAGAATTCTCTTTCATACCAAATGTTATCATAAGATTTAAGTTCAGACCATGTTTGACGAGCCACAACAGTTTCTCCACTTCCATCAGAGAAATTTGCTGATGCCATGTAATTCCAAACCGCATGAGCATGTACCTTACGTGATGCCCAATAAAAGCGTTCTGATTCTTTTGAAGAAGCGTCCAATTTTTTGCAGATGGCCTTGAATGCCTCTTGGGTTATCCTTCTTCCTTTATCTAACGACATATATTCTGCCCATATCGAACCTCTTTTAATATCCCAATATGGATCAGAAAGACATTCTTCCCAATTATTCAATACTTCTTCCAGCAACCTAAAGTCATTTTGGTATATAGCATTAAGAGCCTGCTCATAATCGAATCTACAACGCTGACATTCTGAAAGTTTCTCTCTAATAGAATCAAGTTCATCATGGATGATTTGCCATTTTCCATCCCATCCCTCTTGCCTATATAAACGCAATAAGCCCAATTTGAGATTAACACACGCATTCTGGATTTCTTCACTATACCCTGTTAATGAGTTGTATTGATCCAAAACTGACCGATACACACTTTCCCATCTATTCTCCATAGGAAGCAAACACTTCTCAATTCTCCAGTTGAATTCATCCAAAAAAAGGAGTTGTTTAGTCCTGTCTAATTTTGATAATTTTCCCTCATTCAAAGAAAACCCTTTAACATTAACCCAATATTCTCTCTTTTCTCGGGGCATAATCAACCACCCTGGGTAAGTATTATGTTCCTCTTTCCATTGTATATAAAGTTGCTCAACATCCGCTTCATTGCTTGAGGACTTTCCCCATTCCAGCGCACTTTTTCTATATTGCTCACTTTCGTTCTCTCTAACTCTGATGTAACGATCAAAATAACTGATCGCTACAGACACATTTTGGGAAGGAGTGGAATTTTCTCCTCCCATTCCATTCAAATCAACAACAATGACATTCTTCCTTTCGAAGGCCATTTTATCCACATCTGAGAGATCCTCCACGGACAAAAGGAATATCTTTCTTTGTTTATCTCGCAAAGCATCCCTTACCCAGCCAAGCCATTGACGGAAATTAGGGTCATTACCGGAGAACCCTATCAATACCATCGTTTCCATCATAATCGTATTCTGAATATGATTAATCATCGCAGGATGCTTGGATGGATATGTTCGATAATCCTCCTCTGTTATAATAATGGAAGAGGGATCATCTATATCACCGTGTAATTTCATCAATATAGGAGGAGAAGCTGCGCCTATCGCTTGATCACTAGTGATTACGGAATATTGGCGACATTTATGTTCACCTTGACGTGTTAAGCTTTTCTCAAGTAAGGTATCATAATTTGTTGTATATACATTATTCCAAGGAAGGGCCAGTAATCTATAATGGACATCCGAAGGTTCCAACTTATCATCATTAACAGCATCACATATCAACTTGTATAAAGCATCTCTACCATACATGTTTTCTACGTCTTCTGCCAACCTCAACACACTAGCATAAGCCAGTTCCGTCATATTTGGACGATGATTTCTTGTTTTCTCAAAGAACAAATCTCCCAACTGATTCCAATTGGGTGGTAAAGAACCGCCAGAAATCAGGTTTGCATTTTTACTAAACCCGGCTCCAACAAAAACACTGGCACGACCGTTCCATAAGCAATCTGCTATCAACTCCAGATTCTCCTGTGATTCCTTTTCCATAGGTAATTATTCCAGTTCTTTTAAATCACACCACTTTCAAGGCATACGACTCATTAGACGATATCATTTCATGAGTCTTGAAATTCTCCTGCCATACTTGTTCCAGATGACTTGTTTGCGAAATCGACCTTGAAGTGCAGTCACCAAACTTTTCACAGATTGTCTTCATCACGTTCATTTCCAGATCGGAGAACAGCGACATATAAGGTTTGGTATCCGAAACCAAGATACTTCCTTCAAAGTCTCCTGCGCACCTCAATTCTTGACGGACCTCAGGGAACTCGCTATAAACGACATCCCATCGAACTGGAACTGACCCATAATCCATGGCACGATTGGCCAGACCGGTAATGGCCATCCCTGTTTCACGATATGAGAGGAAATCAATATAGAACAACAATTTGTTCATCTTTGCACACCAAACATCGGAGCAACGCTCCAACACATACAGCAAAACATTCTTCAGTCTATTGGTTGAAAGTGGTGCAGATCCATTGACCAATCCACGAGGAGAGATAAATACCCGGTCAGTCTCATGCCTCTGAATACTTTCTCTGTCGTTGTCAAGAATCCCAGACTTGATCTTAAAAGAGATTTTTCTGTACTCCGAGTCCGACAGTTCATTGCGCAAACTCTCCACCATGTCAAGCATCACATCTGGATTCATTATTGAACGTATCATCCGACCGTTGGAATCACTTGGAACTTCACCTTGTTCGTATAGACGATACTGATTCACTCCGATGCCAAAGATTAGTGACATCTTGGCCGCACTGATTCCATAGTGGTGTCGTGTATGAACTATCTCATCGGTATAGGGTATTCCATATTTCTCACGGTACTGGTTTGTTACCCGAACAAAACCAGCAGTGTCACTCTCGTCATCGGTAAACAACTCTCCAGTATCCTCGAACCGCCATGACGTATGAATATATAAATACTCTTCACCACGGAACTTCCATGTACGCTCCTCGAATACTCGTGTCATAACCTTACCTGTAAACGGACCCTTCATAAAAACGCTCCTATTTCTTAAATGGATAAGTCATATGTAAATCTCCCTTGCCTTCACTTCTTTTCCGAATACCCACATCTCTCCCAGACGGTTCAACTCATCAATGACAGGTCCCTGAACATAGTCATCCACCACAAGGCTCTCAATCACGACCTTTCTGTACATTGGCACAATCTCCACTCCTCAAATGTCTGTCGATTCCTTTTTTCCCCCGCCATCCCTATAAATAATGCCATAGACCTCCATCTTAGCATTAAAGCTCTCCAAGAACCTCTGTACCCCTTCCCTACTGACCATTCCCTTAATCAATATATTTTATACAAACCTAACACATAAACACCAAATTCACAACTTTAACATTATGTATTTTTAAAGTGACATATCTGAATCTTGGAATCATCATAGCCTCAGGCAAAAAGTCTCGGTCTGGAGAGCAATCACTCCACGCCGGGATAAGTTCATATCATGTGATTGGTCTGGCAACATGTCCTTAAGCGGCAGTCATCGTATCGCTCCTTGTTGATATAATCCATCCTATTATGAATTTCCAGTGCTTTGTGCCGAAGAAAGACAGGCACTTAATTGATTCGGATCAATCATCGGAAGCGGAAACTTTGAGAAACTTGTTCCAGCAGTCTTTACGACAAGAATTCCTCTCATTGTACCACAAGCGACACTAAGTAAATGTGGCATAATATGAGCGATTGTCATATTAGCACCATTTATTATTACGAATCTATCAAGTCCTTTAATCTCAAACATAAAGCTATAGATACTCTCTAAGATTGTGTCGCCGGCAAGTTCATACTTAACACCGAAAACAAGATTTATGACATCTTTTTTAACATCAGGATGTGTCTGATTTGAGAACCCTAGCTTGACCGATTCCGGATTAGCATCATCTGGCATTTTTCCAGGTGACATCATGAAACTGACCTCTTTAATAGAGAGGAGCCGCATCTGGACATTTTGAACATCATTTGCCATAACTTTCTTATTAATTTGCATACGAAATCATACAAGAATTAATTCCTGCATTTGTATAATTCTTATCAGAGCCATCAAAATTAGCCGTGAAAGTACTGATTGGAACAAAAACGAATTTAGTCTCCGTTTCGTTGCTCACCTCTACTATCGGGGTGTCAAGAGCGACTGAAATCTTTGCTATCGTTGAAATTGTAAAACCGTGCTCACCTGTCAGCCATCTTGAAACCTCCGACTCTCGTTTGCCCATTAGTTTCGCTAGCTCTCGCTGTGTCATATTCTTCTTCTGAAGAATGTCATAGATACGATTTGCAATATCCATATTAAGACGAACTTCAGCCCTTGTCTCTGGAGATATTCCAGCAAGACATTCGTTAAATAAAGAATCAATTTTCATAATAATGTCTACAATCTAATTGTCTCAAGAATCTGCTTCAAGGCATCGAAATCTTCATAATCCGTACCAGCCCGCCCGATAAGCTTTTTAATGGAGTGCTCTATATCTTTCAAATCCCCAATAATTTCCAATATCACCTGGTCATCTATATTCTTTTTGGCAGATGTCACAGTGCCACCACCAAGAATCAACACTCTGTCAGACAATCTCAAGCAATACAAGCGCATCTTACCAACATTTCTGTCAATCATGGGTTCATCAACATACAACGGGATAGCTTTGATATTTCCTCCTTCAAGGCGGAAATAACGTTCAAGAGCTTCCGTCTCGCCGATTTTCTCTAAAAACGAAAGTATAGCCTCAAAGAATTTCTTCAACTGAGGGTGTGTATGGGACCTATTGGCAATAAGGAACTTATTAAATTCATTGTTCTCTTCATTGTCATATCTAGGAGAATACATACTCACATTCTCCGTTTCAAATATCAGCTCAAGTCTTCCCATATAATTGTTTTATGGCAACATAAGATACTGTGTTATATACATACACGCAAATTAAACTTCACTTTTTTGCTAAGTTTATATGTTTTGGGCTTTGGGTTCAAAATTTGTCAGCACCCGCCAACCACATGTTAAGCGTCACGAAACAAAAAACTTGTCCCGGTCTGGAGAGCAATCACTCCACGCCGGGACAAGTTTATTTCAGGCGATTGGCCTGACAGCATGTCATTCAGCGGCAATCACCGTATCGTTCCTTGTTGCGTCCTGCCTAAGGAATGAAAAGATACGGCACGAACTTCCAGATTGCGGTGAAAAGTCCTTTCATTCTGTTACTTCACAATTTTATGCTGTCAACGATATAGCGCATGTCATCATCGGTCACATACGGGCCGGCAGGAAGGCAGAAACCCACCTTGAAAAGAGCTTCTTCCACACCGTTGGTGTAGACCGGAGCACCGGCATAGACAGGCTGCTTGTGCATCGGCTTCCACGTCGGACGGGCCTCGATCTTCTTGCCGAGCATGAAGACGCGCAAGGCCTCGACATTCGCATTCGGCTGACAGTCAGTCGTGACGCCATCCACCTGATGAATCACACAGGCGGCGCCACCCACAGCATTCTTGATCACCTCCGCCATCAGGCTATTGGTTGAAACCCTCGCGCGTGATGCGCGTACACTAGGGTAAGTGAGCAACGAAATCTTAAATGAAAGAGCCGTGGAGCGCACATGCGTTTAAATTCATTGCAGGATATGCTATTATATGAGAATATATGCTAACTTTGCAGATATGACGACGATGAGCAAATATCAGATACCCTACACAAACGCATGCATAAGGGCGTTCGGACGCAGGTTTGCCATCAGCACCAAAGATGCATATACTTATTTACGGAAATATAAGGGGATTGCATTTCTGGTTGAATTCTATGAAGCAGAACATCTTCAATCGATAGAAGATGCCGTCGATGATCTCATCATCTATTGCCTAAACAATGGAGGAAACTTGTCATGACCCTTTATCACGGCACATTCATAGAGTTCCAGACAATCGAACTGGGAAAATGCCGTCCTTACAAAGACTTCGGCAAAGGATTCTATCTGACAAGAGCAAGCCATGAAAATGGCTGAGAAAAAAGCTATAATCTTCAATGGTTCACCAATAATTCTGAAATACGAATTCGACGAACAGATTCTTATAAGAGGTGAACTCAAAGTCAAAAGATTCAGCGAACCGAACAAAGATTGGGCAGAGTTTATCTATAAGAATCGCAGCCGCTCCTGCGAATTTCATCATGATTACGACATTGTTACCGGTCCTATAGCCGATGATGGAGTCGCTTACCTCCTTGATCGTTACGAAGAAGGCACACTATCACTTGAGCAACTCGCTCATGAGTTGGAATTCCGAGACCTCAACAACCAATACTTTTTCGGAACGGAAAAGGCAGTCAAACACCTCAGGCGTCTATGAGTGAAGAAACACGAACACAATTTCTTGTCAACTATGCAATAGACAAGCTGACGGCCTTTCTTATGGAAGACCGAAACATTTCATTGGAACAGGCTCTCGACATCATCTACACCTCCCGAGTATTTGAGCTTTTACAAGACAGGGCCGCCGGCCTTACGTCCGACAGCCCTGCTTACATCTACGAACTGCTGAAAGATGAGATTCAAACCCATCCTTCTTGAGAGACGACAAGTACTCCTCATGCAAATGATAGAACTTCTTCATGAGCATGACATAAACCACTCCCAGCGCCACCAAAGCCCCGGTCAGATAAAGCCAATGTGCAAACGGAGTGTCCGGAATCAGGAATATGACTCCCCCACCCCGAAGCACAACACTCGAATGCGATGACCGCTGATTAGGTTTGTCAATAATGTTGAAGCGCGCCGCCAGCCGGAAGTACCCCACCTCCAACACAGAAAGCAGCACAGCAATCACGCTGTACAGCAGATATTCATATTTTTTGATTATTAAAAGTTACAGAAAATAATGTTATAACATTTTGAATTATGTTATAATTTTCGTAAATTTGTTGAAATAACAAAAAAAGTCATGTCTCACACATTAGTTCAAATAGGCAACAGCAAAGCCATCATAATACCTGCGCGAATGATCAAGCGCAGAAACTACGACAGCAACACCGAGTTTGACATCATAGAAACTAATGATGGTTTTCGCATTGTCCATAAACACCCCTCTCTTGAATCGTTGGAATTTCCCAAAGCTGAAAACCCCATGATTTCATCCAAAATCAAAGGACTAAAGGGTGTTGCCAAGTTCAGCGCTGATGAAATTGAACAAGACGAGCGTCTTAAATACATTCTCGAACGATGAAAGTGTTTCTTGACACGAACATTCTTCTGGACACTTTGGTAGAAAGGTCAAATCAGGTGTTCACCGACAATGCGATTACCCTACTCGGACTTGGTGAAAATGGCGTGATTGATCTGTATATGTCCGCATTGTCAATATCCACAATAGCATATGTATTGAAGAATTTGACTTCGGTCCGCAAAAAGGAAATCATCAAAGATCTTACATCGATTGTCAAAGTCCTGCCGGTCCTTCCTGAACATGTGGACAATATGCTGGAAAGCCCGATGAAAGATGTGGAAGACGCCCTTCAAGTTCAATCAGCAAAAGAAGGCCTCTGCGACTTGATTGTTACCAGAAATGAATCAGATTTCAAAGAAGCCGACATTCTTGTAATTTGTCCCGAAGAACTGCTCAAAAAGATTATTGGATAGACCATCCGGACAGTCAAGAACAGACCTGCAATGACAACCGGGTAGTATTCAAGAGGTTAAGGTCAAGACGCAGGCAGGTTGTAGTGCTTAAGCGCGAATGCGTAGTTGATTGTTGGATCTTCTTTCATCTTTGACTCCGATTTTTCTTTGAGACAAAGATGATCAGACTTAATCAGAACTCAATGCGGAATTGTGGACGCATACGTTCAAAATTTGTCGGCACCCACCAAGCCACATGCTGTGCGTCACGAAACAAAAAACTTGTCCCGGTCTGGAGAGCAATCACTCCAGGCCCGGACAAGTTTATCTCTAGCGATTGGCCTGACAGCATGTCATTTAGCGGCAATCACCGTATCGTTCCTTGTTGCGTCATGCCTGAGGAATGAAAAGAAACGACACGAACTTCCAGCATTCTGTTACCTCACAATCGCGTCCTTGATGCTGTCAACGATGTAGCGGACATCATCATCGGTCACGTATGGGCCGGCAGGAAGGCAGAAGCCCACCTTGAAAAGAGCCTCTTCCACACCGTTGGTGTAGACCGGAGCACCGGCATAGACAGGCTGTTTGTGCATCGGCTTCCATGTCGGACGGGCCTCAATCTTCTTGCCCAGCATGAAGACACGCAAGGCCTCGACATTCGCGTTCGGCTGACAGTCCGTCGTGGCGCTATCCACCTGATGAATCACTCCAGCGGCACCACCAACAGCGGTTTTGATCACCTCCTTGTAGGCATTCTCCTGACCCTTGATGCGGACATTCGGGTCAAGAGTAGCGGCGCAAAGCCAGAAATTGGCATCGAAACGAGGGTCCGACGGCTGCTTATGAATATTCACACCCGGAACATCGGCCAGCAGTTCCTCATACAATTTCTGAACATGACGGTGATGAGCGATGTGGGCATCCAACACCGTCATCTGCCCCCGGCCTATTCCCGCACAGACATTGGACATACGGTAGTTGTAGCCGATGGCCGTGTGCTGATAGTAAGGATAGGCGTCACGGGCTTGGGTGGCATACCACATTATCTCATTGGCGTCCTCGGCATTCCGACAGATCAAAGCACCACCACCGGAAGTAGTTATCATCTTGTTGCCATTGAACGACAGGACTCCGTACTTTCCGAAAGTTCCGAGCACCTGACCATTAAAGCGCGAACCCATCCCCTCGGCTGCATCCTCTACAACCGGAATTCCATATTTCTCAGCTATAGCCAGAATCTTGTCGATGTGATAAGGCATTCCGTACAATGCGACCGGGACAATGGCCTTAGGATACTTGCCTGTCTTAGCCTTACGGTCAATGATCGCCTTTTCCAAAAGCACCGGATCCATATTCCATGTCTCCCCTTCCGAACCGATGAAGATTGGTTTCGCTCCGAGATAGGTGATCGGGTGCGACGACGCGCAGAAGGTGTAGCTCTGCACCAGCACCTCGTCCTCGGCCTTCACTCCGCAGCCGATCAGTGCCAGATGCACCGCGGCAGTCCCCGCTGACAGGCAGACCACCTTACGGTCCAACTGGGTTGCTGAGCCTGTCGAAGCGACATTTCCATCCAACTGGGTCGCTTCGACAAGCTCAGCGTCCGATCCTTGCCGAAGAGACGTCCGACCATTGACAAATGCCTCCAGATCCTTCTCGAAAGCATTCACATTCGGCCCCATAGGCACAACCCAGTTGGTATCAAACGCTTCCTTGACATACTTCTGCTCCAATCCCGCCTCGCTCATGTGAGCCAGACAGAGATAAATTGTCTTTCTTTCTTCTGACATAGTATTTAGATTTTAAGATTCTTATTTGCGTTTTGTAAACCACAGCCACACCACCATGCCCCAGAAATGCGTGAGGTACACTTACGTGTGTCCGACCCCATCTTTTAGGAATGGGGTCAGACACGTCAAAGCGCAATAGAAAGCCCTATAGGCTAATTTCGGGTGCTTGTGGTTTGAATAATATTAGAAGTGCCATCAACCTTAAACCTCCTCACCGGCAAACTTCACCTTGAAACCAAGGACTGTGGCGAAAATCATCTCAATGTCCTTGAGGAAGCTGTAGTGGCGGTAATAGTAGCAGTTCAGGCGAACCTTGTCAGGGTAGATCACCGTGTCATTATATTCAGTGGCGATCTCCTGCATCGGACGGGTGTCCCCCTCCGCCTGACGCGAGGCGACATATTCAGAGATCATTTCATCCTCCAGCCGGTATTTGAGGGTCGCCGGCCCCGTTATGCCCGGACGCAGCTTCAGCACATCGCGGTCATCTCCAGTCAATTTGTCCGCATACCCCGGCACATCCGGCCTCGGCCCCACGAAACTCATGTTCCCTATCAGCACATCCCACAGCTCCGGCAGCTCGTCAAGCTTGTAGTGCCGCAGCACCGCCCCCAACGGCGTGATCCGCGAATCCCCCGCCACCGAAACGGATGACCAACCTTCATCATTCGCAGCCCCCGAACCTGCATCCGGACTGGTCTCTGGGCCTGCACCTGTACTGGTCCCTGAGCCTGTCGAAGGGACCACCTCCTCACCAGAAATTGCAGCCACCGGCCGAACCCTCATTGTCCGAAACTTATGGCACTTGAATATCCTCCCGTCCTTCCCCACTCTCTCCTGCACAAAGAACACCGGCCCTCCCGGCATCTTAATCTTCACCAATATGGCTACAACCACCAACACCGGCCACAAAAACAAAAGGCCGAGCAGCGCTACTGCCCGGTCAAAAAACCATTTAAGTATCATTATTTCAGATTATTGCATCAAATCCAGAAAAGCGGCATCGTCACGATGTCTCTCAAGTCTTGAATAGTTAATTCAAAAAAACGTCAAGCTGAAGCTGACAAGTACACTCTCACTAATTCTGAGGCCTCGGTCGCAAATGACGCCCCCCGTTCACAAACCTCTTCCCGTTCATCAAGAGCATAAAGCGAGGATATATCCTGGCTTGTCACCTTATCTTCTTCCCGCACAAAAGCATATATAATGCGAGGAACAAGCATTTAAGATGTCTAGTTCCTTGAACGAGAAGGATAAAGGTATCCCAACATGGTCAATGCGTCTCTTACACTATCAAGGAATTTAATAAATGAGGGCAGACAGCTCAATTTTTCCACAGACACTTTGCTTCCAAGTATGTCATACAACTCGGAAATTGCCACTGAATCATATTTTCTTGACCTCTTTTTGGCAAGCATACGCAAATCATTCTCGATCAACGTTTTGGGGTCAGAGATTGATTCAGGTCTTTTATCAAGTCCCAATTCCGCATCAGTGTCATCTGATCCAATTTCCTCCTTAAACAACTCCTTGTCTGCCAACATCCAGGCCTCCGTCATTCTAACAGGTATGATGGGAATCAAGATGTCGCATCCAGCAGGATTCTCCTTCAATGACTCAAAAACAGGGGAGAATTTGTGCTGGAAGCGTTCCTCATAAGAATCCTTATCCGAATCAGAATGCATAGCCAAAGCCATCATTCCGAACTCTTCAACACCTTTCCTAATCGAATTCCGGACATAATCCTCAAAGATTTCTCCCTTTTCAGCTCTTATAGGATTTACTAATATGTCAACATCCTGACTACATTCAGTATAGACTAAATGTTCAATAGTCCTTAATACAATATCATTCAAAAACCGAATGTCAGTCTCACCCTCTGTAGCAAGACCCACAACCAACATCTTTCGTCCCATCACACTATACCTCCTCTACACTGTTTGTATTTAAGTACTCTTCCAACATCTGAACACTCATCTTCCTTTCCTGCTCCGAGAACGGGAGCGAAAGCTGGCAATGATCAGCAACGGGTGTTACTGATGTGACAAGCATCTTTCTGCGTTGCCCCTCAACGTCTGCCACCCGGTTAATCAATTCCGCAAAACATATGGACACGCAAGGATCTGTTTTCCATGATGCGACATTCCTCACAAAAATCGAAGAATGCGTATTGACAATAATCTGCCTTAAAGGAGCCTTGGTGTCTGTGAAATCAGCTGACAGCCCCTTTAGTAAATCGCACATGGCACTGATGCGAAACGGATGAATTCCATTCTCAGGCTCTTCAAAACATAATAAACCTTTATACTTAGGATCTTTCCACAAAATGCATAAAGTGAGTATACGCAATGTCCCCTCAGAGAGTACCCGGGAACTGAACATTTCATGTTCCTTATTATAAAGGAAAATCACATACTGCTTATTCTCAAGATCGTCAACAACATCAATGTCCACAAAAGCAGGGACGAACGAATGAAGTTTTCTTCCTATCTCCTTTAGAACATAGGCATCTGTCTGTTTCATTCGATACAATGCCGCCGCAAGGTTGTGACCATAGGCATCAACCTCATCTTCTCCCATGAGTTTATTCGTAGGCTCGCGCAAGGCGACAGGATCAAGCTGAAGAAACCTCCAGCTCCTCATTTCCTCTCTGACCGCAAGAATATGCTTGAAATCAACAGAGTCAAAACTGCTGAGTATTGTTTTTGTCGTGTGATCCAACGGGTATGAACGACGCTTTCCACCTGGACCATCCTGAGGTATGATCACAGACAGTCTACCATCCAAGTTTTCCGTGGTCATATAAGGAACCTGACGTCGGCCTGTCTTCACCGGAGGGCGCCAATGGGTTTCAGTTCCTTTCGGTAGGATCTTAATCCATTTATCATCAGAATGTTTTATTGTAGTAAGGTTCTCTCGCGTCACCTCAATGTCTTCCATCCCGATGTCATTCGTAAATCTATGGAGTTCCAATTCATAACGCAGACGGGTATATCTCAATGTCTCTATTAAACCCCAAACGTCAGTTACCGTCGGAGGGAGAAGCATCTCCACGACAAAAGACATAGTCACAGCACTTGATTGTCCATCATAGTGGGTAAACAGTTCCTGAGGATTCCCACGCTGCCCACGGAAAGCTTTTTGAATCTTGTCCGCATCCGCCAAATCAGATAACAACTTCAATGCGTCAAACAAGTTACTCTTGCCAGCCGCATTAGCCCCAGCTATCACAGTAAACGGAGTAAACTCCATTTCAAACCGTTGAAATGACTTAAATCCGTCAATTTTTAAATATGTTATCATTTGTCAGTTGCAACTAAACAATCTCCATAATTCATGAATATTACAAAGATATGAGAATTATTCGAAAATACCAATAGCCCTGCGAGTTAAGACACATCCTCACTACATAATCCAGTCCTCTACGGTTCACCTCCGTCCCATCAGTTCCACTATCTTCTTGCGGATTTTGCGCACGAAATTCTCCATCACCCTGTAGGGCACGTTGTTCCGGTCGCAAAACGCGCGCATCGTCATCCCACGCGGCACCCACTCGCTCTGGTATTCAACATAGAACCTCTCCAAGTCTTCGCTGTTGTACATTGCTCTCGTTTTCTCCGGCTAAGGTAAGGGATTTTTCTCCGGGTCCAAAATACTATTTTGGATTATCGATTGCAAACTTAACTATTTGATTTATCACTGTGGTAAAGTTTTTAATATTTCCTAAATACCTTTTTGTCTTAGAATTCCTTTCTAACTCTTGTACGATTTTGAACAAGTCCGTATTATAAATTGAGTCTTTCTTTAATGTCACCTCATATAAGCGTCCAGAATTGACACCATATTCAAGATTGACGTTGGCTGTATTCAACGCCCTCTTACACTCTTTATCATTAGAGAAAATAAACTTAATAGCATGACTCTCCGAAGCCTTATCATAAACAGCATATGCAGGCCTGTCTATTAGATTAATGGTCACACCGTGACAATCCACGATATCACTAAATATGACATCTGAAGATTTTCTAAATACTCTTACCTTGCACATTTTATTTTACGGTTGAAAGTGTAAAACAAAAAATCTTTGCATAATTCTCTATCACATCTTTGAGTTCTTCTTTGAAAGATCTCTTTCCATCATTGACATTATCAATAATGAGCACACCCCATATCTCCTCTTCTTCGTTTGATATAGCAAGTGCATACAAATTGTTTGCCTTAGTATTCATACATTGAAGAGAGACAAAATGAGAACGGTCGATGAATGACTCTTTCATGTACCTCTTTATCATAGAGTGCTCCCTAAGCCTTGATTTGTCTAGCGCTTCGTAAGTCTCAGGGATCTTAGTGTTCGAAATATTACATGTCATAACCTCAACTTCTATACCTTCCTTAAAGCATTTATCAGCAACTCCATTACATTCGTGTGCTCCAGAAACTCGAAAATGAGTCATTGACGTTCTCTCCTTGGGATAAGAATATCTTGCATATACAGTAAGATATTCGGAAAATAGGTGAATCGGTGTATTTAGAAATACTCTTTTCCATGAATGCTTTTTGAAATTCTCAATAAAGCACACAAAGTAAGCATGCCAAATATATTTTAAAATAAAACGCCAACCTTTTTGAGGACGCAAAATGCTAATTCTTGTATTATATTCTCCTCCACCAAGTTTTTCTTTAGCGATAAAACGAAGAAATTTTCTTGTCCAGTTACGAATGATGTGGTCTTCCGCAAAAAGTATAGTACATATCTCTACTATAAATATTGCCGCAACACTAATGATGCTAATTATCAACTTGTGTTGAATAAGAAAATTTACAAAAACGTTTGTATGTTCATTTGGAAGGTTAGAAAGGAATGCTAGCAAAATTGGGCATAGAGTCGCAATAGCATATTTTATCTTTTTCATGCATTAAATCATTAGAAATCAATCTGTAGCCAACGCAAAGCAAGGTCAATTGGTATCACATCCTTTCCGAGTCTGACCTAGTCTGTCTTATTTCTTAATCACTACTTTGTCGGTGACGACTTCATGGTTACTTGCGTTCACAACCATATCTTCCATTGGAAAATCTCAAACTATGCAAATACATAAGACAATCTTACTTTCGTGTAGCTTGACACACGTATAAGTTCAAAGAGTAAACGACTAATCATGCTCACTTTATAAACGGCAATTTCATGACTCCTATTAATGAACCACATCCGTATGACACATGCAACACAAGGAAGCTAATTAATAGATAGAAGAAGTTCAAACCTTTGCTCATTGCTAATTTAGCACTCACACACCCCAATGTCAATAAATACGCACAGAACGCCAAAGCACTAACACACAATGCCGGTAGCCAAAAGAGACTTACTAAAGTAGGCACAATTAGCGATAACACGAACACAAAAGGCACAAAGTGACGAAGTGACAACGATCGCATTTCCTTGGTGTAATATACCGTCAAAATGTTCCATTTACCATTGCCATAGTTGTTCTTTGCTAAAGCCTTGTAAGTCTCGCGTGCCATATAAGTGCTGTATGTATCTGGAACAATCACAATCTTGCCACCACCTCGTATAATCCGTTTATTAAGCTCGATATCTTGATTGCGAACCAAGCGCACGTCATACATTCCATACTTGTCAAATGTTTCGCGTTTCCAACATCCAAATGGAACCGTTTCTACCTCCTGCGTGCGTGTGATTCCAGTGCGAAACATAGAGTTTCCAACACCGAATTTATTGCTAAGCACTTCACGGATAGCCAAGGTTTTTGGTGTCTTATTCAACACATCGGTATGACAAACGGCCCCAACATTATCCGCATTATACTTATTCAAGGCCGTCACCAAAGTTGAGAAATAGTTCTTCTCGTAGGCAGCATGCGCATCGAGACGCATAATCACATCTCCCTTCGCCTCCTTTATGCCCAAATTCATAGCCCAAGGCGCTATACGATTCGGGTTATCAATCAGGCGAATGAAAGGATGCTTAGCCGTATACTTCGCCACAATCTCACGAGTATGATCATTACTCATGCCGTCAACAAGGATTATCTCCAAGTCATCTTTAGGATAATCCTGCTCCAACATGCTGTCAATACACTTTGCGATGTATTTTTCCTCATTATAGATTGGAACTATTACTGATAACATGCTTTAATTCTTATATATTTGTCAATTAGTATCATGAGACTCTTCTATTTGATGCCGGTCGAATGCTTTCATGACTCTCTCCTCACACAAAGCCAAGAACGCCATTTTCTGTTCTTCTGTCATAAGCCCATACTTGATCCTCTTCCGCTGGTACTTTACCCAGTTACAGAGTTTCGTATGTTTGTTCGGGAAATGACCTGTCAACTCTACATATGCTTTGAGTGAAAGATAGTTGTTTTGCCAATTATCATCATTCTTATCTGCCATTACTTCTTTAGTATGTCTGAATAGATATCCACAAGTCCTTGAGCGATTCGCTCAAAATCAATTTTATCTCTGAGTCTCTGTCTCGTATTATCTATATATGGCTCATTGAGCTTCTGCAACATTAGCATAGCAGCATCATCCGGATCACGACTAACTATGACTGAGTTATTAAGACCTGCCAACTGCTGCTTAACATCACCAACATCTACCGAAAAAACCCGTTTGTTGAGTGACAATGCTTCACGAGTAATGTTCGGAGAGCCTTCTTCGTCCGATGTTAATAAAACAAAATCACAGGCATTTAGATATACAGGTACCATCTCAGGATTCACCTTACACATGACGAGCAGTTTGTAGTCGCCTCCCATCTTATCTATTATAGCCTCTGCAATATCACGTCTCTTGATGGGAGTCCCAGAGAGATCTGAAAATAAAGCATATTTGTGATTCTCAATTCCAAGCTTCTCTAACGCTTCCGCCTTTGACATAGGCACAAATAGATTGTAATCCACACCCAATGGCTGCACGAAAAATTTGTCTTTGCATTTTTTATGTATCCAATTGGGAACGTATGGTATTAATGAATCTGACACAAACCCTAACTTGTCAAACAACAAAACCGACAAAAATGAGGCTTTCTGACTCAACCATATTTTCATTTTAGTCAAATACGATTTTGTTGTCTTAATGGCTTTTGCATGAATATCTGTTCCATGGAAAGTCAAAATTTTAGGCTTAGGTACACCAAGCATGCTAATCCACACCATTAAGGCATACAAACCTCCAAATTGAATGTGTATTACGTCAGACTCATTTGCAACCCTACGGATACGTACAAAATCAGATACCTTATTGGTAAAAGGACAAAACTTCACAATTTCCACCCTCTTATCACACTCCAAAGCATTCTTCAGTCTACATATAATAGGATTTCCCGTCCTGCCCAACCTTGGATATTCATTTGAAATTAACAGTACTTTCATTTTCTATATCTTATCACTTTTGCCGGAACTCCTCCGACTATTGCATAATCTGGAACATCTTTAGTCACTACCGCACCTGCTCCTATTACGGCACCATTACCAATAGTTACACCTGGCATTATGATAGAGCGCATCCCTATCCAAACATCATTACCTATTATTACTTCTTTAACAATAGAACCTTGTAGCCCCATCGGGATATCGGTTCGTTCTATGTTGTGGGTATGCGTGAGAATTGTCACATCAGGTCCCATCATCACATTATCACCTATTCGCAAGGGACCATGTACAGAACAATTCACTCCAAGTCCACTGCCTGAACCTATAAAAATCCCCCCCCCAGTGGAAAAATCAGTTCCTCGTTCAATATTCACATTATCACCACATTGGCTAAAGCAATGACGACATATTGCAAACCTAATCTTCCTCGTCCACCTATTCATCGGGGTCGTTGATGCTGGCAGGTACTTAGCAAAGCCATAATAGGCAACCAAGCATATAAGTTTCTTAATTTTCATTCCGTTATATTATTCACATATCCCTCCGTTGCCCAATCACGATGCTTG
Source organism: uncultured Bacteroidales bacterium (assembly GCA_934667175.1). GTDB lineage: Bacteria > Bacteroidota > Bacteroidia > Bacteroidales > UBA932 > Cryptobacteroides. The sequence goes on from CAKULN010000020.1 coordinate 41,373, forward strand.
ATTACACATGGATTACCAAACACTACAGAATGCGAAGGTACATCTACATTTACAAAACTATTAGGAGCGATAAGCACATCATCACCTATAGTTACATTTCCCACAATTGCAGCATTGATTCCTATCCACACCCTATCACCGATTGTGGGACACCCTTTATTGGCTCCTCGGTTAGCCTGACCGATGACAATGCCTTTATGAATGTTGCAGTTGCGTCCTATGGTAGCTCTGCAATTGATAGTTATATTGTAAGCATGCCCCACATATAGCCCCCCCCAATTTGCTGATTAACAGCAACTTCCACCCCTCTACGATCAGCCCATATACGAAATAACAACTTGTAGAACACACGTGCTGGCATAATGGTAGCCGTTTCTGCTTTGCGATAGAGAACATGGAATATCTTTATATAAATTTCAGCCTTACCACCATAGCGTGCGATGTCGGCATTGTATAGTTCTCTGAATTTGCTCATTGATTTCAATTTAAATATTCTTTAATCTGATTCAACACCAAATGAGTATAGCGTTCAGCTCCATCTGTATTCATGTGAGTGGCATCATTGAAATATTCTGGATGATCAAGATATTCCGGCAACTGAGAATTGTCAAGGAACAACGCCCCAAATCGATCACAGATTAACTTCATCGTTATGGCCGATTCGCCATTTACATCACATAGCCGATACATAGGCGAATCAACCACAACCATCTTCACCCCCATCTTTTGAGCTCGTTCCAGAATTGAACGAAAACGCTCAACTTTTATCTCGCTTAACATTGCGTCTTTTGATTCAACTCGTTTTAGCTCAAGAGCTTTATTTAGAGTCTTTGGTTTGAGTGGCAAATATCCCTTCTCTATATCATCATTCGTAAAAGTGTTTCTTTGACAATAGCGCATTAATATGCGATGTGTCACTGAATTATACTGATAGATTCTACTGTTCAAACGAATGTATTCAGTCCAAGGCAACTCTGCCTTGATAGTTCTTGTCACCCACTCATTTCGACCATAATATGGATATAAACACTCCAGAGGGTCCTTAACTCCATCATATAAATAATCCGTGCCATTCTCCCAGATTATCAATTCAGGCGTATATCTATCCATAATGGAGTTAATCACACAACAGTTATAGCTGAAAAAACATCCATCACGTGCCACATTGTAAGCTGGCAGACCAAGCGAGTCCTCCATCATTTTAGTAACATAATGATGAACTGCACGAGAAGATCCAACAATCACTATAGGCGTATCTACATCATAAAGCGAATAGTATGTCTTACCCGTGTCGCCTTGGTTGCTGATCTGCGGAAGCATACAATCCAACACCTTACCTAAAATCGCATCAACTACAGCAACCGAGGCTAGTACAACAACTACGACCATACAAAATCTCAATAAACCTTTCTTCATAAATATTTTAGAATTGAAAATATATGAAAGAACCGCCATTAAGAACACCAAAAGCAAGTATGTAAACAATAAGGAGAACAGCAGTCATATAGCGCACCAACATATATTTTGAACTCAATAGATGGATATTCAGTTGTTTCTCCTTGATGAAATCGTATATGAACACAACAACCATCGCAACGAAACCCATCATAAGCGTATTGGAATCAAAAAACAGACTCCCTGGTTCTGTAAATATCTTCTTGAAAATTGTCATTACTTCTTCTAAGTTACTAACGCGAAATAAAATCCATGCAAAGTTTACAAAACCGAAAGTAACAGCTATACGCAGAATGTTCGCAAGGGAGAATTTGTCCGATATGGTCTTAATCTTGTCTCCATACACCATTCGCTCAATTATCATACAAATCCCGTGAAGCGCACCCCAAATGATAAATGTATAGGCCGCTCCGTGCCACAGACCAGAAACAGTAAAGACTATTATGGTGTTAAGTGCCCAACGTGCCTTGCTGCATCGGCTTCCACCCAATGGGAAGTAAATGTAATCACGAAACCATGTGGTAAGCGAGACATGCCACCTACGCCAGAACTCCGTTATTGTCTTCGCGAAATACGGACGTATGAAATTCGTGGACAATTCTATGCCCAAGAGTTTACCGCTGCCGATTGCCATCAACGAATAACCAGCAAAATCGGCATAAATCTGAATTGTGTAGAGGACGCTGGAAAAGAGCAGAGTGGTGCCATTATGTTGGGATATATTAGCATAAACTGTATCTACATAGATCCCTAAACGGTCGGCAAGACACGACTTCATTACCCCCCCCCACATAATTAGCTCACAAGCACTTACAACCACACAATAATCAAAATTTCGAATCTTGAAATATTGTGGCAACTGTTTCTGCGCACGACTGATAGGTCCACTTAAGATGCTAGGAAAGAACATCACGTAGGCCATATACGCCAATACATCCTTTGTCGAAGCCACTTTCCCTTGATACACATCAATGCAATAACTCAATGCCGTAAAAGTGTAAAAACTTATGCCCACGGGCAGCAGAATTCTTAATACAGGAATATTTCTTTGAACCCCGAAGAGCGAAAAGGCATCCACAAACGCTTGTACAAAGAAGTTGAAGTATTTAAAAAAGAATAGTATACCAAAGTTGAGAATAATGGCTCCCAACAACAGCACCTTACGGTCACGTAGATCGTTGGTTTTGCCCATCCACCAACCAGCAAGGTAAGTGGATAAAGTGGTTATGAGCAGCAGTCCAAGGAACCGCCAGTCCCACCAGCCATAGAACACAAGGCTAGCCACCACTATCAGTCCATTCTGAAGCATTTTACTCCTGCGACACACCGTCCAATAGAGCAAGAACACCAGCGAAATGAATATGATATATTCTATAGATTGAAATGCCATTTGAATTTCCTACAAAATTTCTATAAGATCAACATATGATTTCAAAAACACATCTTCCGTGTTACGGCTTAAACAAAGTTCGCGATTGCGCCTACCCATTTCGCATCTTTCCTCAGAAGAGAGTGCAACCATCTTCTCGATAGCACCCACAATATCATCCACATTCTGTGGATCAAAGAGGAAACCATTAACCCCTTCTTTAACAATATGTGGATTTTCATACACTCTGCTGCAAAGAATAGGTAAGCCACAAGACATCGCCTCCACAACAACATTTGGATAGCCTTCGAAAAGACTTGGGAGGCAAAATATGTCAGCCTTTCGGTACTCCTCCTCAATCTTCTGAACAGGATCGTGAAGTGTTAAATAGTCGTCAATATTAAGCAAATCATATTTTTTATCCACCTCTGCATAGTATGCCGCATTGTACTTCTTGTCACCATACCAATCAAAATGCACATTGAGACCAAGTTCCTTTATCAAACAAATTGCGTCTAAATATTTAAGCACGTTCTTTTGCTGGGTGTAACGAGCTACAGTCACAATTCGAATGGTGTTATTTCTCATAGGAGTTTCTGCAGGAGTAAAGCGATTCACATCCACAAAGTTTATAATAGGATGGACTTTGTCGCTGAGAAAAGGGAAGTTTTTTCGAATGAATTCGCTTTGACTGTTGCTATTTGGAACGACGGCATCAGCTATTCGGTAAAGGTTGAATTGAATTTTATCCCGTCGGGTGATGCTGATATTGTTATTACGTTCAGAAACAATCAATTTCGCCTCGTAAAACAATTTCGCAAGGCACATCGTCAGATTGACAGATGGTAAAAAAGAAATCACCACGTCTGGCTTATATTGCCTGACATACTTTGCTACTTTAATCACACGAGTCCTCTTGTTCCACAATTCAGGCACAAACCTATAGTCAACTCCATTTTGCCTAAGATAAGACTCGTAGAACTGATTCTCAACATACGTAATCAATCGACAAGGATACCCGGCTTTCGTCAGCATTAATGCCAAACCACATATCTGGCGTTCTGCACCACCAGAGCCTAAATTTTCTGTTATAAGAAGTATTCGTCTCATTTTCCTATTATGCGCTTTCAACATCTCGTGAATGTGCCAAATAGTAACCAAAAGCACAAGAAGCCGTCACTGAATATTCGGCATACGACATTGAATACAACGCTTTTATAAAAAAAGAAATAAAGGTTAGGGTTAATACAACTTTTGCTGTTTTATTGTATTTTGTCACCCTTATTGTCCTAATAAAATAAAGCCAGTAAATAAAATATACAACGAGTCCCAATACTCCTTGATTAATGGCTAATTCCAACCAATCATTATGTGCATAATTTACACCAATGTCCAATGTAGCGTTTGCTCCGTTTCCCAAAAGGAATTTAAGCATATCGGGTTCGTTTTTAAAATGGTTCCAAAAATGGTCATATATCAAATCACGACCACTTGCATTTCCTTCTTTGGTCCCTGCCATACGTTCTACAAAATAGTCCGATGTGTCCATCATATATTCAATGGTTAAGCTCCCCACAACAAGAACAACAATTGAAAAAAATAACATTTGGACCTTAGATATATTCTTATTATACTTATAATTATAGTATAAAAAGTATATTAGTGATATGACTCCCACCAAAATAGCACCTCTCTTCATTCCTATGATTAGAAACACCATGCAGACCATCAACAATAAATATTGCAAACGTATCTTGTCTTTGAATACTGCCACTGATGGTATCAACATCGCAAATAAGTATCCCATATTATTTGTTATCTCTCCAACATCCTTACCATTAAATAACATGGTTTGAATATTTTCCATTTTGTAGTCAATAAAACGGAATATAGCCACAAAAAAGAATATAATTATCCATTTCTTAAGAGATTCCTCCGTAAGATAATTCTTCCTTGAACAATAGTAAAACACATAAATATTTGGGAAGGACAGGAAAAGGCTCTTAAGGTATGATGAATTACTCACTTCATTATCAAATAATTTTGCCTCAATAACATAATGATGATTACTAAAAAGTAATATTATTCCATATATGACTAATATGAAAAACAACATGTTGAGTCCCTTGAAATATATAGGTTTCCCTCTCAACATAATGGTCAGAGCGGTATAATAAAGCCCCATCAGCATTGTAATGAGCAGTATCATCTGCGATATAATCGTACCACCAGTCGGTATCATAACTCCCTGCATAGAGTAGAATGTCAATAATAGCATATATAGATTGCAGGGATTCTTAATAAACTTGATCATAAATTAATTAGTGTTCCTAACTTCATGTTCCACTCATCAGGGCTGAACATTCCCATTCCACTCGCTGGATAAAAGGTTAATTCTCCGAAATATACCCTCCCTTCTATCACATACAAGTCAACCCTAAGGAAAGGAATGTTGGCAGATAGCGTTTTACAAATTCCTTTCATCTCATCAAAATGTTCAGGGCGAGCAACTGGCGTTAAGCCGTTGCGAGCAACTGGATTAAGTCCCACAAACCCTTGATGATTCCAATCCATATCATAAAAATCTATCGACTCACAAGTATGACGGTCACGAATAACCTGACAGAATTTTGGTACGCCACTGAAACAGAAGAATTTGTAATCTGTCAATTCATATTTTGAGTCATTCATTTTATCACAAGGGATCATGTATTTTTCAGCAATCACTCGCCTCTTTACATTCTTATACGGCCATTCACGAAGAGTAGAGTAGATGTCCGATGTCATTGATTCATTAAGTTTTTCAATAGCAGCACGTTTATCAAACGTCTTCTTATCTTTGCAGATGACTACACCACCACTGCCTCCGCCATGCGTTGTTTTCAACACAAATTGATTCGGGAGGGAGTCCCAATCTATATCTTCGGTACTGTTCCAAACTCCTAGTATGGGAATAACATACCGCTGGCCTATACGGTCAGCAATATATTGTTTAACCGCATACTTGTCCACCATCGTCGTATATTCTGGCCTCCGATTATATACCTTGAGCCATTGTATCTTCTCTGTGAATGTCTTCGGATTCTTCCAGTCAATCCAACGTCCCATCATTGTATAGTAGCGAAGGGAAATGTACAACTTATCGGGAAGCCACCCGAGAAAATTTCTTACCATAGAGTCCCAAAACTGAATTCTATCATGAATGATGTAGCTAATGCCTCGTCTTATTGATAACATATATTATTTGATCTCCAATTTTATATATTTTTGAGCAAGTGCAAATGATCCGATTCCCAAGAATCCTCTACATACAAACACTGTTATTGCAGCACCTATATAAGAAAAAAAATACACAAGAGGTATTGAAATACATATACCCAACAAAGAGGAAATAAAAGTTAGATTTCTTAAGTATTTTTCTTTATGATTAATTATCAGATAGTTTATACCATAGGTATGGCTCATTGCTAAAAATACGATGGAGACTGATAAAATCTGCATGACTATCACAGAATCCTCAAACTCCTCACCCAAAATAATTCGTATTGCCCATGGAGATACCAATAAAAGCGATATGGCACCTATGATAGATATTCCAATATTCAACTTTGCATAAAACACATGTTTATCTGGTCGTCTAGCCAGAAAAGGATAGAATGCTCTCGAAAGAACACTTTGGAATTGATAGAAAATTGTTGGTAACTTATTACCTCCTTCAAACAAGCCATTCGCCGTTGCTCCACTGAACACACCCAATAACATTACAGAACAGCTATTGTAGAAATTGGGCATGATATTGTTTATAAAGACATCCGTGCTACCTTTAATGGCTTTTAACATTTCATCCCATTTAGGTCTATATAATGTATACCCCCATTTATGCAAAATCAAATAAAGAGCACCACAGCCACATATGAAATAGCCTATAGTTGAAAGGAGGGGTTGAATTAAGTAATCTTCTTTTTGGTGAATAAAAATAAATACGCAAACGGTAAATAATAATTTCATAAGAAGATTGAATATTGTCGTGTATTTCATTTTCTCAAGTGCTTGAAACATCCAGTCCGGGAACATAATCTGACCAGGGATCGTCAGAAATGTTATCAGTATTACAGCAGAATTCTCTCGAAAATATGGCACAATGGCAATAAGTGCCAACAAAAGGCATAATGAAATCAATGTCAACAGACATCTTGACCAAAGCACATTGCTGAATATATGTGACACTTTCTCCTTATCATCCTTATGCTGTGCAACATCGCGTGTGGCAGTAAGATTAAATCCCCAATCTGCCATTGTCTGAAACCAAACAACCACAGCAGTAGCAAAAGCTATCTTTCCAAATCCTTCAGTTCCTATTACTCTAGCAAGATATGGCATCGTGATAAGTGGGAACACATAACCGGCTATCTGCAATAGCAATAAGTATCCAAAATTGGCAAAAACAGTTTTACCATCCTTACTATCTTCTATACGCTTTTTTATTCTTGCGATGTTACTCATTGATGAATAAGAGGTTTTTGTTCGTTATCTTGAGCCTATCAGTCTATCTAAGATCTTATTACATATGTGTCCAGATTTTTTACCGGACACATATGTATGTAGATATCAAAACCACAAAACCTATTTACCGACTTGATCATTTGGACTAATTAGATGTGTTCCTCAACCCCACGGAAATGAACATTCAGTTCATGAAGGTGTTCCAATAGTATCCCGAGAGGAGTTCCCTTTGTCATCTTTGCAAAAGCATTCACATCCTTAGGGAAACATTTTCCACCATATCCTAACTTTCCGTCCGGACCAGGGACGTAAGTATGTGTGTCATTGATATAACCGGAAAGGAGAATTCCAGTATGAACCTTACGCCAATCGGCTCCCATCTGCTCACAATATTCACGGCAAGCATTGAAGTAAGTCACTTTATATGCACCAAAGACATTGTGCATATATTTTGTTAGTTCAGCCTCCAATGGACTCATCACAGTAAACTTCTTACCAACAAATATTTTGGTCAGTAATTCCTGAGCCCCAGTGAAAACCATTGTCTGATTTTTGAAGTCTTCAATAAATGTACGTTGAGTCAAAAATTCTGGCATATAGTACACATGGTGTCCTGTCTCACGAGAAAGCATTTCACTACTTCCAGGGAGAATCGTAGTCCTCACGAACACTGGCACATTAGGCAAGTTATTTATTAACTCTTTCATTAGTGTCAGGTTCTGCGTGCCATCGTCTTCGGTAGGTACATGTATCTGAAGAAATGCAACGTCAATGTTGCTTAGATCATCATTATACCCTTTTGGAGGATCGCTGATGAATAATTTACACTCAGGATTGTTATGTTCCAACCAATCCTTCAAGGCTCCACCTACGAAGCCACACCCGATAATTCCAACGTTGATCATTTTGTTAAAATTTTGAAATCGATATTTTTGTCAAAAAAAATTAATCCGCAGGATTTGAACTTATTAATGATATGCCGTTCACTTCGGACAAATCGCGAATAATCGTATGATTACTGATGCCATGGTCTTTAAAGAATCTCACAACACGTTCTCTATCTTCTTCACTATAAGCACTTGCTATCCATCTTACATTTGCCCGATCAATCATCTCACAGATTTTATCAATATATCTGCTATCTGTATCTGAATATGAATAGCCTAAGGTTATAACAACAGCTACGTCTGCAAGTTTTCGGAAGAACTTCTCATTAACTGATATGAAATGATCCACAGCCTTCTTTTTCTTTGAAATTGCCCCGACGGCTCCATCATACGCTCTTGTTTCCCAATATTCAATATCCTCGCCTTGAGGCACTGGATTCGCCTTTGCTATGTCCTCATATGTACTTCCATGCCCTAAGACAAGTTTATCTCCGCTTTTTGCACGTCCGTGAATATGAAGGATTTGGCTTTCATCAACGCCATATACATCTTCAAGAGTTTCAGTATAATTGAACGATAAAAACAAAGACTCTTCTTTATGGAGCCTAAGCAAACCCTCGCATTTGCTAAGATCCAGTTCTGCCACCCATTCTGAAAACGAGTCTGTAATGTCATCATAAACGTCATCTAAACGAGACTCAACTGCATATTCTGCTTCATACCAATCTCTATCCCTAAAATCGTCTGAAGCAAAATCGGGCACATGTTCCGATGCAGTTTCTGATGCTATACGCACAACCTCCGCATCAGCCAAGTGTTCCTCGAACCTATACCACCAATCTTCATCAAAATCACCGAAAGTCTCATATATTTCGTCAAGAGTTTCATTTCCGGTATTAGAGAGCCATTCCGCATAATCTTTATAGCCAGATGCTATGCCATGAAACATATCAAAACCGTTACCGATAACATACAGTATCTTCGCCATCATATTCAGAAAATGCTTTGTATCCTAATTAAAAATATAACCAGCATCAACACACTGCAGTCGCTATGATTTAGGCAGAATAGCAACCATGCTCATAGCTTATTTTCATGCATATACGCAGGTTAACTAAAAGGATAGAAGTAATGTTAGTGGTCAATTTTTGGACTCTGTTCAAAGTCAAAGACATAGCTATCTCTCGACCTGTCGCCAGGCCAGTAATTGTCCATTTTTAGTATTTCTTGTTGATTATTTTTTTACTTTTCTATGCAGGTGACAATCTCAGGTGCCCAAGA
>CAKULN010000021.1 GCA_934667175.1 uncultured Bacteroidales bacterium
CCGAAATAGACCAGCAGGACGGAGATGTCAGCTGGAGAGACTCCGGAGATGCGGGAGGCTTGGGCAATGGTGGATGGCTTGTAGCGGATGAGTTTCTGGCGGCATTCGATAGTCAGGCCGGAGACTTTTTCAAAATCAAAATCCTGAGGAATCTTCAAATCTTCAAGACGAGATATTTTCTCAGCAATTGATTTCTCACGCTCAATGTAGCCTTTATACTTAATTCCGATTTCTACTGCATCAATAATTTCTTTACGGTCGTACTTCTCAGCAAAACTATCCCCTTCTGGAAGTTCTACTGAAAACTTAGAAAATGTTCCACGTGGAACAAAATTTAATAATCCATCAAGCGAAATTTCAGGACGAGAGGCTAAATCAGAAACACGTTTGGATTCAGAAAGAGGGGCAGAATTATGATCGGAAAGATATTCATTAATCACATCCGCACGCATATTCACCTCATCACACATTCTGGAAAGAGCTTCAACAGCCTCGTACTTTTCCTGCATAATCCTATAACGCCTTTCGGAAGCAAGACCAATCTTGTAAGATTTCTCTGTCAAACGAAGATCAGCATTGTCCTGCCTAAGAAGAATGCGATATTCTGCACGGGAAGTAAACATCCTGTAAGGCTCATCAACACCTTTCGTGATCAAGTCATCAATCAGAACACCGATGTATGATTCATCACGACGAAGAATAAAAGGATCCTTGCCATGCACCTTCAAATGTGCGTTAATTCCAGCCATAATTCCCTGAGCACCAGCCTCTTCATAACCAGTTGTTCCATTAATCTGACCTGCGAAATACAGTCCTTCAACATCTCTAAGTTCAAGAGTCTCACGAAGTTGCGTTGGATCAAAATAGTCATATTCAACAGCATAGGCAGGTTTGAATATCTTCGCGTTCTCCAATCCTTCGATTGAATGCAGAGCATCCATCTGAACATCCAACGGCAACGAAGAAGAGAAACCTTGGAGATAATATTCATGAATATCACGACCCTCCGGTTCCAAGAATAATTGATGCGAAGTCTTATCAGGAAAAACCCTCAATTTATCCTCGATGCTCGGACAGTACCTCGGACCTCTGCCGGAAATCAGCCCGGTGAACATAGGCGAATCCTTGAATCCAGACCTCAAGATGTCGTGCACCTTCTCGTTTGTGTGAAGGATGTAGCAAGGCATCTGGTTCCCCAACCACTGGACAGCGGAAGCCTGAGCATAATAAGAAAATCTTTCAGGATTATCATCTCCGAACTGCTGCAGAAGTTTGGACGTGTCGACCGAAGAAATGTCAATACGAGGTGGCGTCCCGGTTTTCATTCTACCGGTCCGAAGCCCGAGACTCACGAGCTGTTCGGTCAGACCATGTGAAGACAATTCCCCTATCCTGCCACCCTCGAAAGAAGTGCGGCCGATGAACATCCTGCCATTAAGGAAGGTTCCGGTGGCTAAAATAACCGCTTGAGACTTAAAAATTGCCCCTGTATTTGTCTTGACTCCGCAGATTTTTGAATTCTCAAAGAGAAAAGAAGTGACAAAATCTGCGTAAATATCTAAGTTACAATTATTTTCAAGAATATTTCTCCAGTATGCGGAAAAGACCTGTTTATCACATTGGGCGCGAGGACTCCACATTGCAGGTCCCTTAGAGCGATTCAGCATCCTGAACTGAAGAGTCGAGGCATCAGTAACCAGTCCCATCATCCCACCAAGCGCGTCAATCTCACGGACGATCTGTCCCTTGGCGATTCCACCCACAGCAGGGTTGCAAGACATACGGGCGAAACTGGTAAGGTCAGCGTTGATCAGCAAAACGGACGAACCAAGATTAGCGGCGGCCGAGGCAGCCTCACAACCAGCATGTCCCCCGCCCACAACAATCACATCGTATGAATATGTCATATTCAAGAAAATTCTAAAATTAACCAAAAGGCAACACCAGAGCAAGCAACCTCTACGTTACTATATTCATTAATTATTAAGCCTTGTCTCTAAGACTAAGGTAATAATCTTCCTTGCCTCGCATCACCTTTTGATCCTCCGGCGTGTGGTCATCGTAGCCGATAAGATGAAGCAGACCATGGACAATCACGCGATGCAGTTCCTCATCGAACTCGGTTCCAAACTCAATAGCGTTCTCCCTGACACTGTCAACACTAATAAATAAGTCACCGGAAAGCTTATCACCCTCACAATAGTCAAAGGTAATGACATCGGTGAAGTAGTCATGATGAAGGTAACGGATATTCACATCCAATATGTAATTATCTGAGCAAAAAATAATTGAGATGTCGCCAAGAGTCTTAATCTCGCTCCCGGCCACCATTTTAAGCCATCTGTTGTTCGCAAGCTTGTTCTTGAACTCGAACTTGATGTCCTCACAGTAATACCTTATCATAGACCTAATTTTTACGCAAATCTACAACTAATAATTCAAAAAATTTGAAATGACAATTATTATTTCTATCTTTGAGAGCCTATTGGAAGGTTTGCTTTCAGGCACATAAGAAATGATTGTTAAAATTAATTACTGATATGGAAATCAAGAAAACACCAAAAGCCGATCTTGAGAACAGAAGGACTCTCTTCACGGAGATCGGACTCGTGGTTGCTCTTCTCGTAGTCTGGGGAGCTTTTTCCTACAGCACTAAGGAGAAGGCTGTAGCCAGCCTGGGCGAAGACACTCAGGTAGTTGAAGTTGAGGATATGGTTCCTATTACCCAGGAGACCCCTCCACCACCTCCAGAGGCTCCGAAGATTCCTGTTCTTTCAGACCAGATCGACATCGTCGAGGATGACATCAAGGTTGAAGACAACTTCATGAGCCTTGAAGATGACGCCAATCTCGGAGTCGAGATCATGGACTACGTTGAGGAAGTAAAAGAGGAAGTCGTTGAGGAAGAGGCAATTCCTTTCCAGCTCGTAGAGGAGAAGCCTTCATTCAACGGCGGAGACGCCAACGAGTTCTCAAAATGGGTCAATTCCAAACTTCAGTATCCTGAGATCGCAAAGGAGAACGGCGTACAGGGACGTGTCACCCTCCAGTTCACCGTTAATCCTGACGGATCTGTCAGCAACGTGAAGGTACTTCGTGGCGTTGACTCATCACTTGACAAGGAGGCTGTCAGAGTCGTTTCAATGTCTCCTAAGTGGAAGCCGGGAAAACAGCGTGACCGCGCTGTGAAGGTAACCTACACCTTCCCTGTTATCTTTCAGTTGAGATAAGCAGAAACTAAATGAATATCAAGGCCGTCCCCAACCGGATGGCCTTTTTTGAATAAATTGGTAGCTGAAGCGATCGGTCACTGAGCTTGCCGAAGTGACCGTAACACAACAGTTGCTTCGACAAGCTCAGCAACCGCAAACATAGTGACCGTGATCATATAGTCACTTCGGCAAGCTCAGTGACCAATATAACAAGTACTTGGAAGTATATGGAAGAATTGATGGAAAAAGCCGTCTTCGTCGGCATCATAAGACAGAACGATGACGAGAGGAAGGTGATGGAATATCTTGACGAACTTGAGTTTCTTGCGGAAACGGCAGGAGCCAAGGGTGACAAGAAGTTCGTGCAAAGGCTTGACAAGCCGGAAAAGGCCACATACATACGAAGCGGAAAACTTCAGGAAATTGCAGATTATTGTGAGGAAAACGAGATAAAATACGTGATCTTCGATGACGAGCTGACCGGGATGCAGCAGAGAAACATAGAGAAGGTAATCAATTGTAGCTCAGTCATTGACAGGACAAGTCTGATCCTTGAGATATTCGCGCAGCGCGCCAAGACATCCTACGCTAAGATGCAGGTAGAACTCGCCCGCTACAACTACATGCTGCCAAGACTGGCCGGAATGTGGACCCACCTTGAGAGGCAAAGAGGAGGCATGGGCACGAGAGGAGGTATGGGTGAGACCCAGATCGAGATTGACCGCCGTATAGTCAAGGAGCGAATAGCAAGGCTGAAGGAACAGCTGAAGAAAGTCGATAAGCAGATGGCCACGCAAAGGGGCAATAGAGGCTCTATGGTGAGACTTTCCCTCGTAGGTTACACCAACGTAGGCAAGAGCACAATAATGAATATGCTGGCCAAATCTGACGTTTTTGCCGAGAACAAGCTGTTCGCGACCCTCGACACAACTGTTAGGAAGGTCGTCATCGAGAACGTCCCGTTCCTGCTGAGCGACACGGTAGGGTTCATAAGAAAACTCCCTACACAGCTTGTAGAGGCCTTCAAAAGCACTCTGGACGAGGTAAGAGAGGCTGACATATTGCTGCATGTTGTTGACATTTCCCATCCAGGTTTCGAGGAGCAGATGGAGGTCGTGGAGAGAACTTTACAGGAAATAGGTGCCAGCAACAAACCGGTCTATGTGATATTCAACAAGATAGACGCTTACACCTACGAGGAGTACGATGAGTTCTCGCTGACTCCGAAAGGCAAGGAGAACCGTTCGCTGGATGAGTTGAAAAACAGCTGGATAGCACAGGAAAAGACCCCGTGCATATTCATCTCCGCCAAGAACAAGACCAACATCGAGAAACTCCGCAGCGACATCTACAAGATGGTCGCCGAGATCCATGCCGGCCGCTATCCGTTCAATAATTTCCTCTGGTAATAATTAAACACAAAATATCAAGTCCGGTCACTTCGATGCTTCGACAAGCTCAGCAACCGCAAGCTCAGTGACCGGAGAAAAAAAGGTCGGAAAAGCAAATGCTTTTCCGACCTAAAATATTCAGTGATAGAGTATTACTCAGAGAACTTCGCCTTGAGGAACTCGCGGTTGAGGCGGGCGATGTGGTCAATGGAGATGCCTTTTGGACATTCCATCTCGCAGGCGCGGGTGTTGGTGCAGTTGCCGAAGCCGAGCTCTTCCATCTTTGCGACCATATTCCTGGCCCTTTTAGCGGCCTCTGGACGGCCCTGTGGAAGCAAAGCGAGGGAACTTACCCTTGCGGCCACAAAGAGCATAGCAGAGCCGTTCTTACACGTTGCCACGCAAGCACCGCAACCAACGCATGCGGCAGCGTCCATGCTCTTCTCAGCGTTCTCGTGCGAAATGAGGATGTTGTTGGCATCCTGAGCGGAACCTGTTCTGACAGAGATAAATCCACCGGCCTGAAGAATCTTGTCAAAGGCGCTGCGGTCAACCACCAAGTCCTTGATGATAGGGAAACCAGCACTTCTGAAAGGCTCGACAGTAATGGTAGCACCATCTTTGAAGTGACGCATGAAAAGCTGGCAAGTGGTGACATGATCGTCCGGACCGTGCGCGCGGCCGTCAACGAACAACGAGCAAGCACCGCAGATACCCTCACGACAGTCGTGGTCGAAAGACACAGGACCGCTGCTCTTGCAGCCTCTGTCAACGGCTACTGGATCGTTACCCTCACGGATCAGCTGCTCATTGAGGATGTCAAGCATTTCGAGGAAAGAGGCATCCTCCTCTATTCCGGAAATATGATAAGTCTCAAAATGACCTTGTTCCTTGGCGTTCTTCTGACGCCATATCTTAAGATTGAAATCCATAGCCGATTCTAGTCTTTATAATTTCTTGTTTTAACTTCGATGAACTCGTACTTGAGAGGCTCCTTGTGAAGCTCCGGCTCCTGGCCTTCTCCCTTGTACTCCCAAGCAGCGACATACATGTAGTTGGCATCATCTCTCTTGGCCTCCCCTTCTTCGGTCTGGCTCTCTACACGGAAGTGACCACCGCAGGACTCGTTCCTGTTCAGGGCGTCACGGGCCATAAGCTCGCCGATCTCGAAGAAGTCCTCAAGCCTGAGGGCCTTCTCAAGCTCCTGGTTGAACTGATACTGCTCTCCCGGAACGCAAACGTCCTTGTAGAACACAGCCTTGAGGTCATTGATTTCCTTGATGGCCTTCTTAAGTCCTTCCTCACTGCGGGCCATTCCAACATACTCCCACATGATGTTTCCGAGTTTCTTGTGGATAGAGTCAACAGTCTGCTTACCCTTAATGGAGAAGAGTCTGTCGATTCTGGCCTGAACATCCTTCTCAGCCTTGTCAAAGGCAGGGTTGTTGATGTCGGTCTTAGGCTCAGCGAACTTGTGTGAAAGGTAGTCAGCGATGGTGACAGGCAGCACGAAGTAACCGTCAGCAAGACCCTGCATAAGGGCAGAGGCGCCAAGACGGTTTCCACCGTGGTCAGAGAAGTTGGCCTCACCGATGGCGTAAAGTCCAGGGATGGTTGTCTGAAGATCGTAATCAACCCAGATGCCGCCCATCGTGTAATGGATGGCAGGATAGATCATCATTGGCTCCTCCCAAGGGCTTACGTTATTGATCTTGAAGTACATGTCGAAGAGGTTGCCGTAACGCTCCTGTACCCTCTGATGACCAAGACGCTTGATGGCGTCCGAGAAGTCGAGGAACACAGCGAGACCTGTCTCGTTGACACCGAATCCGGCGTCGCATCTCTCCTTGGCGGCGCGGGAAGCCACGTCACGAGGAACGAGGTTACCGAACGCAGGGTAACGACGCTCGAGATAGTAGTCACGATCCTCCTCAGGAATCTGTGAAGGCTTGATCTCATGCTTGCGAAGCTTCATCACATCCTCCATCTTCTTAGGCACCCAGATACGTCCGTCGTTACGCAGGGACTCTGACATGAGGGTCAGCTTGCACTGCTGCTCACCGTGAACAGGGATGCAGGTAGGGTGGATCTGAGCGAAGCAAGGATTTGCGAAATATGCTCCCTTCTTGTAGCACTGCCAAGCGGCTGAACCGTTGCTGTTCATGGCGTTGGTGGAAAGGAAATAGGTGTTGCCGTAGCCTCCGGTGGCAATCACAACTGCATGGGCACCGAATCTCTCAAGCTTGCCGGTAACGAGATTACGGGCGATGATACCCTTAGCCTGTCCGTCAATGATGACGAGGTCAAGCATCTCGTGGCGAGGATAGCTGGTCACGGTTCCAGCAGCGATCTGGCGGTTGAGAGCCGCGTAGGCACCAAGAAGAAGCTGCTGACCGGTTTGTCCACGGGCATAGAAAGTACGACTTACCTGGACACCTCCGAATGAACGGTTGGCGAGGTAGCCACCGTACTCACGGGCGAAAGGAACACCCTGTGCGACGCACTGGTCGATAATGGCCGCGCTGACCTCAGCTAGACGATAGACATTCGCCTCACGGCTGCGGTAGTCACCTCCCTTGATTGTGTCGTAGAAGAGACGATAGACAGCGTCATTGTCATTCTGATAGTTCTTAGCGGCATTGATACCACCCTGCGCGGCGATGGAGTGCGCGCGGCGAGGTGAGTCACTGATGCAGAAAACCTTGACATTGTAGCCAAGCTCACCGAGAGTAGCGGCTGCGGAAGCGCCTCCAAGTCCGGTACCGACAACGATGACTTCAAGCTTTCTTCTGTTGTTCGGATTGACGAGTCGGAGTTCCGACTTACGTTTGGTCCATTTCTCGGCCAAAGGACCGTCAGGAATCTTTGAGATTAATTTATCGGCCATATTCTGAATATGTTATTTATAAAATTCCAAATGAAATCGCAATAAGTCTGCAATTTTAGTCATTTTTCTCGTAATCAGCAATTTTATGAGCCATTTTCGGTGATTTAGACAAGCATATTTTAAGATAGCGGTTGTAAATCCGTCTGGTGAAGCGGTCATACCGCCGCACCGGCATGTCATTCGAAAAATGCAGATCAACATACTTCTCGACCTTGCGGCAAGCCTCCTCGCAACCATATTCAAAACCAAAAGCGGCCTTCAAGGCAAGCGCGTCGTCACAGATGGCGGCGTTGTCGCTTCCTCGGGACTTTTTCATATAGTAAGGAATATGATCGCTCGAAAAAACCTTCAGTGGGACACAGACAGTGTTTGTCGGGCTGCCTAAAAGGGTCCACATCACGGTGTTGCAAGGATTTACCCCCAAAGAAACCCCTTCAAAAACCACCGAGGCGGAAGTGATGTCACGCATGATCGGCTTTCCGGTACGGGAAATCTCGTTGAAAAGAAATTTATGGTCAATTGTGGCCACGTCAGCGGAAGCCATTATGAATGAAGCCTTTTCAAACCTGTCAACACCCTTTCGGTCCTCCTTGCGGCCACTCCGTGTGAAGTTCGTCACGACCATGTAGCCACCCGGCTGGTCGGCAACGACGTACTTCTTCCATGAATGGTTGTTGACCTCATAATACGCCGCCCCACCGAACGCATCGATGATGCCGAAATTAGCCTCAACTCCCCAAGGTTTTGGAAGCGAATCGAGCATATTCTCAAAATCTTGCAGACAGCGGCATATTCCAAGAGCCTTGTACATGACAATCCCCTCCTTGTCCATTTCGGAGGCGGGAACATCATCATCCTTGAGGTCGTAGGTGGCTGTGTTCATGATGCAGAAGCCAGCGGAGTTGACTCCGGACCAGACTTCCCCACCCTGCGATGGTGAGTTCACGAGACCTATGAATGAATATTCCGGACCTTGGAACCATTCCATCCTGTTGTTCAGCTCGCCGGTGTCGCGGTGCTTGAGCATCATGGGACGTCCATCAGCCCGCACTCCCCCGGAAATAATCACGGAAGTGCAGCAGAATGCCTTGAATGAAATGAATATAAAAGCGGCTATGGCAGCTGAAATCTTAGAAAAGTGTCGCATCATCTACCTTTTTTGATTCGAGCTCTGAGTCAAGTCCAAGGTGATGGTATGCCATTTCTGTGGCCACCCTTCCTCTTTGTGTGCGCACTATGAAACCCTCTTTTATAAGGAACGGCTCATAGACCTCCTCGAACGTGCCTTGATCCTCACTGATCGCGGTGGCGATGGTGTTTGCACCGACAGGCCCTCCCTTGAACGTAGAGATTATAGTCTTGAGTATCTTGTTGTCTATGGAGTCCAATCCCCTCTTGTCTATCTTAAGTTTGTCAAGAGCGTAACGGGAAATGTTCAGGTCGATGTGCCCGTCCCCCATCACCTGGGCGAAATCACGGACTCTCTTGAGGAGGGCGTTGGCGATACGTGGAGTTCCACGACTCCTTAAAGCGACCTCCTTTGCGGCCTCGTCGTCAATGGTCACATTCAGGATGCGCGCGCTTCTGCGCACGATACGGATCAAGTCTGAAGTGTCGTAATATTCAAGGGCACAATTGATTCCGAACCTTTCGCGCAGAGGCGCCGTAAGAAGTCCGCTCCGAGTAGTCGCCCCAACAAGAGTGAACGGATTTAGAGAAATCCGTACGGAGCGAGCCCCCGGCCCCTTGTCGATCATGATGTCGATCACGTAGTCCTCCATCGCCGAGTAAAGATACTCCTCGACCTCCGGCGAGAGACGGTGGATCTCGTCGATGAACAGCACATCACCGGTCTCCAAAGAGGTAAGCAATCCGGCAAGGTCACCTGGCTTGTCAAGCACCGGCCCGGATGTCACCTTCATGTTCACTCCCATCTCGTTGGCGATGATGTGCGCGAGGGTGGTCTTTCCAAGACCCGGAGGCCCGTGAAAAAGCACATGGTCAAGGGCTTCGCCCCTCATCTTGGCCGCCTTGACATAGATGTTCAGATTGGAGACAATCTCCCTCTGACCGGTGAAATCTTCCAACCCTTGCGGGCGGATTATTCCGTCCAAATCCTTATCTTTGCCGACGTTTGTGCTGTGCGGATCAAATTCTGTCATCAGAAAGTGTTTTAATCAGTACAAAGATAGTGAAAACAGCCGGAAGAAAGAAAGCGCCGGAAGGCCGGCAACAAAAAAGAAAGTTCAATGACTAATAAATATATTGATAGATTTAAAGATATGTTTTTTAGTTCTATATGAATTGTTAATTTGTTAATAACTTAATTTGATCATTGAAAGCCAATTTGTTGCGTGTTGCATAAATTGTTGGTTACGCTATTGAAAAGTTTTTGATGAACTGTTGAAAAGCTCGCCGGTGATGAATGCTAACTTTTCGGATTCGGTTTTCCACAGGGTTTTCAACAGTTTTTGAACATGATTTAGACGCTTATGTTGATAAGTTCCGCATCCGTCAAAAAACTCTCAGAGAGTCTTGTCTCGAAAAGGGAAACCTACTGCAAGGGGCTGTTCCTTTCGGCAAGGTGGTTCGTTGTCTCTCAGGTCGCTTCGGGAGGTACAAATGTGATCGTGCTGCCTGACAAGGACAGCGCTGAATATTGCTGCTCGGATCTTTACGCATTGACCGACGGGGACATCGTGTTTTACCTGCCGGACAGCGGCAAGGGCGTGGAGAGGAGCAACTACAAGTCTTCGCTCGGAGTCCAGAGGACATCAGCCGTGGGGAAGATTCTTTCCAATGCCGACAATTCCCAAAGATTGTTCATCGTGACCTATCCTGATGCCTTGGACGAGCCTGTGCCCGCTCCGGACAGGATCAAAACCTCTATCCTAAGAATCTCTGTGGGACAGGACATCTCTCATGACTCCATAAAGGATGTACTTTACTCACAGGGATTTGAGAAGGTGGACTTCGTCTCGGCTCCTGGACAGTATTCCATAAGGGGATCGATCATCGACATATTCTCATACTCATTCAACCATCCGTTCAGGGTGTCTTTCTTCGGGGATGAGGTCGAGAAGATTCATGTGTTTGACTGCAACACGCAGCTTTCGGTAGAGGAGAGGAATGAGGTTGAGATATTCCCTGACCTTGCGGCTGACGCTTCCGAGACGGATGGGGTCAGTCTGTCCAGTCTATTCCCGGAAGGGACTGTCGTTTGGTTCGACTCGTCGGACATGTACAAGGACAGAGACTTCTTTCATGGTCTGGACAGGTTCAGGAAAGTGTTCCTTGAGGTGCCTCTCGGGACGGACGCCGAGGATGCGGTGCCGTTCAACATAGCTCCGCAGCCGGTCTTCAACAAGAATTTCGAACTTCTTACCGCTGACATCCGGCAGAACATGGAACAAGGGTACAAGGTTTTGATATTCAGTGACAAGAATTCTCAGATCGAGCGTTTGAAGTCCATCTTGATCGAGAACAGCGGACTTGTGCCTGGATTTGTCGCGGGGAAGAATATTCATTCTGGATTCATCGACAGGGATGACAAGGTCTGCTGCTACTCTGATCATGAGATTTTCGACCGTTTCCACAGGGTCAGCGTAAGGAGAACGGTGGAGAAGAGCGAGCAGTTGACACTTAATGACCTGACCGCTTTTAACATAGGAGATTACGTGGTTCACATCGACCATGGTGTGGGAGTGTTCGGAGGTCTTGTCAGGATGAAGGATGACAGGGGCAGGATGCACGAGGTCGTGAAACTGATGTACAAGGACGGGGATGTCGTGTTTGTGTCCGTGCATTCTTTGAACAAGATTTCAAGGTTCCGTTCCAAGGACGGGATTCCTCCAAAAATCAACAAGTTGGGGTCAAAGACTTGGCAGAATCTCAAGCTGAGCGCCAAATCCAAGATCAAGGACATCGCCAAGGATCTCATCCAGCTTTACGCCAAGCGCAAGACCACCCAGGGATTCGCCTACTCCCCCGACAGCTATCTTCAGGAAGAGCTTGAGTCTTCTTTCATGTACGAGGACACTCCCGATCAGGAGTCGGCCAACAAGGCTGTGAAGAAGGACATGGAGGACAACAGCCCTATGGACAGGCTTGTCTGCGGGGATGTCGGATTCGGGAAGACCGAGATTGCCATCAGGGCGGCTTTCAAGGCTGTGACCGACGGCAAGCAGGTGGCTGTGCTTGTGCCGACCACCATCCTTTCCCTTCAGCACTACACCACTTTCTCATCACGTCTCAGGAATTTCCCTTGCACGATAGATTATGTCAGCAGACTGCGTATCACAAAGGAAATCAATGACATAAAGGACAGGTTAAAGAACGGTCAGCTTGACATCGTCATAGGAACGCACAAACTGCTCGGCAAGGGGTTTGACTTCAAGGATCTTGGACTTCTGATCATCGACGAGGAGCAGAAGTTCGGTGTCTCGACAAAGGAGAAACTTCGTCAGGTCAAGGCCTCTGTGGACACTTTGACTTTGACTGCCACCCCTATCCCAAGAACATTGCAGTTCTCGCTGCTCGGGGCGAGGGACCTTTCGATCATCAACACTCCCCCGCCGAACAGGATTCCAACTCAGACAGAAATCATCCTGTTCGACAAGGATGAGATCAGGAGCATAATAAACTATGAGCTGAACCGTGGCGGCCAGCTGTTTTTCATCCACAACAAGGTGGAGGAACTGCCTTCGATCCATGAGATTCTGCATAGGCTTGTTCCTGACATGAAAATCTGCGTGGCTCACGGTCAGATGGAGGCGAAAGAATTGGAAAACAGAATGTTGGACTTCATCCGTGGGGACTACGACATGCTGCTCTGCACCACGATCATAGAGAACGGACTGGACATTCCGAACGCCAACACGATCATCATCAACCAGGCGCAGAACATCGGGCTTAGCGATCTGCATCAGCTCCGCGGCCGTGTAGGCAGATCTGACAGGAAGGCGTTCTGCTACCTGATCGTACCTCCGCTTGTCACCATCACTGATGACGCCCGCAGAAGGCTTAAGGCCATCGAGGAGTTCTCCGACCTCGGCAGCGGATTCAACATAGCGATGCAGGATCTGGACATCCGTGGAGCCGGAAACCTTCTTGGGGCGGAGCAGAGCGGATTCATCATGGACATGGGTTACGAGACCTATCAGAAAATCCTTGCCGAGGCGATGGACGAGTTGGGAGTGGAGACTGGAATAT
Organism: uncultured Bacteroidales bacterium; assembly: GCA_934667175.1. GTDB lineage: Bacteria > Bacteroidota > Bacteroidia > Bacteroidales > UBA932 > Cryptobacteroides. The sequence goes on from CAKULN010000021.1 coordinate 12,702, forward strand.
CCACTGCACACACCGACGACTCATTTGTCGAGGACTGCACGATCGAGACCGACCAGCCTGCGATGATCCCTGATTCTTACATAGACATAACGGCCGAGAAGATAAGAATATACAAGCAGCTTGACGGCATGACAAGCGACAAGGAGATAGACAGGATCAAGTCGCAGCTTGTGGATCGTTTCGGAGACATGCCATTAGAGGTTGACAATCTTTTTGATGTGGTGAAAATCAGAAACCTTGGCGGAAAGCTCGGATTCGAGAAGATCATAATCAAGAATGGAATGATGATCATGTTCTTCATAGCCAACCAGATGTCTCCTTATTACAAGTCAAAGGTCTTTTCGGGAATATTACAGAACATCAACGCCAATGATCAGCTTTTCAACCTCAAGCAGTCGGAAGGAAAGCTTAAGATCGTCAGCCGGGGAATAGATTCTTTGCCGAAAGCTCTCCAGACTCTCAATAAATTGAAATAAAATTACTACCTTTGAAAGTTTGCCCGTTTTAGACAATGCCGAATCTTTTGGTTGAAATAGGAAACACGGCCCTCAAGGCGGCCTGGTCCGAAGGAATCACCCTCGGAAAGACTTTCCGTTATCAGGGCGAAAAGATGTTCGACTATGTGGATTCGCTGATAGAGAAAGAGAAACCTGCGGTGATGGTCATATCCTCCACCATCGACATCAGCCGTGCCGAGGAGGACAGGCTAAGCCGGAAATGCGGGAGGTTGTTGATCCTTGACCGGAACCACACCGGAATAGCGGATGAATATTCAATACCCTCTTATCTGTCTCCTGACAGGATAGCCTCCGTGATCGCCGCAAGGCATCTTTTCAAAGGGAAAGGCAGCATCGTCTTTGATTTCGGAACCACTTTGACAATAGATGTCATCGAGCCTGACGGGGAATATCTCGGCGGCAACATCTCTCCCGGCTTCAGGACGAGGTTCAAGTCCTTGTCGAGATATTCAAGGACCCTTCCGTTGGTTGACACTCCCCTTTCGGTAAGAACCACAGGAGATTCGTTGAAGTCTTCCATCGAGTCCGGTGTCGTGTCAGGCATAATGTTTGAAATAATGGGCTACTTGTCTTTATTTCCCGAAAAAATTGTTGTTTTTACGGGTGGAGACGCTTTATATTTTGCAAAAAGAATGAAAAACTCCATCTTTGCAGTCTGCAATCTTGTAATGATGGGGTTAGCCTTAATCGCTGACAAGTATTATGTTGAAAGGAAAGGTTAGTAAGATACTCCTGTTTTTGGTTATGTCGTTCTGCGCGTTCCCCCTGTCCGCCCAGAATGAGGCCTATAATGCCTATACCCCATATTCAATGTTCGGAATAGGCGAGATTTCGAAGCAGGGGACAGCCTATAACAAGAGCATGGGTGGAGTCGGCGTCGCGACAAGGGACAAAAGGAACATCAACATCCTGAATCCGGCCGCGGTCACCGCGAGGGAATCCAAGTCTTTCATGGCTGACTTCGGCATAGCGCAGGGGAACCGATACTATGCGCAGCATGACCTTAGATCCAGCAACAACACGTTCAATATCTACGATTTTGTGATCTCGTTTCCTGTCTACAAGTCAATCGCCATGTATCTCGGAGTGACTCCGTACAGTGATGTAGGCTATGACATGACGTCAAAGGTCACGGATCCGTCGGTGATAGCGAACACCGGAGTGATCAACAACACTGTACAGGGGTACGGTGGAATGACGAACATATTCATTGGTGCCGGTATGGATGTCGCGAAGGGGCTTTCAGTGGGTGTAGAGGGCCAGTACTATTTCGGCAATATTAACAAGACCAATGATTTCACCATGTCCAAATCCACCTACAGAAGCATTTCCAGTGGATTCAAAATGAATCTGAATGCTTTCACCGCCAAGTTTGGTGTGCAATACGAGACAAATCTCACCCAGAATGTCTCGGTTGTGGCAGGCGCGACCTACAGGCTTGGGACAAACCTTAAAGGTGAGGTTGAAAGGTACGAGATCCAGTCCATCTCATCCATCAATGACTCCACTCCGTCACCGAGAAGTTATGTCGACACTCTGGACGGACAAGTCAAGCTTGCCGGCGAACTTGGTGTTGGAATAGCATTTAAAGGTGGAGACAAATGGACCGCTGAAATCAATTATATACGCTCCGACTGGAGTTCCGGCGGAATGAACAAGGTACCTGGTTTCGCAAGCGTAGGTAACGCCGTGTTCAGCGCTTCCGCTTCTCAGTCTGTCAGGGCCGGTTTCTCGATAGTTCCGAACAGAAACGACATCCGTTACTATAGGAAGAGGGTCACTTATCGCGCGGGTGCTTATTGGGATCAGGCATATTGCAAGCTGGATGGAAACTCCATAAATGCGGTCGGAGTCACGTTGGGAGCCACTTTTCCTGTGTTCAGTTGGAGCAACGGGCTCACACTTGGGGTTGATTTTGGGCAGAGAGGCTCACTGACAGGCAACATGGTGAGGGAGAGTTACGTCAACTTCAACATCGGAATCAACATCTTCGACATCTGGTTCCTGAAGCCTAAGTATAATTAATGAATATAGAAATAAAACAATACAAAACCATGAAAAGGATTACACTAGTACTGTTGACTCTTGCGGCGGCAGCTTTCGGAACAAAAGTTTCCGCTCAAGGAAAGTATGGCGCTGACAGCGCTGAATGCATCAAGTATCTGTCTTACTATCAAGAGTATTACAAGCAGAAGAATTACACAGAGGCTCTTCCTAACTGGAGAAAGGCATTTAATATCTGCCCTCCTACAGCAAGCCAGAACATGCTTCTTAACGGTATGACCCTCATGGGAAAGGAAATCGTCAAGACTAAGGACGCACAGGTTCGCGCTGCGATGATCGACACTGTCCTTAACCTTAACGATCTCAGGGCTGAGTACTATCCTAAGTATGCCGTTACGGCATATAACTCAAAGGGTCAGTATATTACCCAGTACTTCAAGGATCCTCAGGTTGTTTACGAACAGCTGAACAAGATCATCGAGATCAATCAGGAGAACACAAAGCCAAGTCTTCTTCTCCTTGATCTCAACGCGGCGATCGAGCTTTACAAGAAGTCAGCCATCGGTGCAGAGGATGTCATCAACACCTACCAGAACGCCATCGCCCTGCTCGATAAATCAGGCAATGCCGAGGATAACGCAAAGATCAAGTCCGACATCGAGGGGCTGTTCATAACGAGTCAGGTGGCCAGCTGCGACAATCTCATCGCACTTTTCACTCCTCGCTATGAGGCTGATCCTGAGAATATGGAACTCGTGACCAACATCGTGAAGATGCTTGGCTCCACTGAAGGCTGCCAGAACAACGACCTTTTCCTCAAGGCTGTGACAAAGATGCATCAGAACGAACCTTCCGCGTCATCCGCTTACTATCTTTACAAGCTCCATTCCGCAAAGGATGAGTCTGACATCGCCATCAAGTACTTTGAGGAGGCTGTCTCTCTTTGCGCCGAGGATGATCCTGTCAAGGCTGACTATCTGATCGAGCTTGCCACATATTGTCTGAAAAACAATGCTACAGGAAAGGCTTTTGATTATGCCAAGAAGGCAGCTGATCTCAAGCCTGACCATCAGGGAAAGGCCTACTACCTGATCGCTACGATCTGGGCGTCGACCCGTTGCACCGGAAATGAGGTGGAGAGCAGGGCTAAGTACTGGGTGGCTGTCGACTATCTGCAGAAAGCCAAGGCTGCTGACGAATCCTTGACTGATGACTGCAACAAGCTCATCTCAGCTTACAGTGTATATTATCCAGTGGCCAGTGAGGCTTTCATGTACGGTATTCAGGCCGGTGAGACCTATCAGGTCAACTGTGGAGGAATGCGTGCGACCACAACCGTAAGGACACAGAAGTAGTTCGGAATTGAAACGGAACATACATAGCTTCAAGATGATTGCAACCGCTTCGGCGGTTGCTTTCATCGTATTTTCCTGCAAGGGAAAACTGTCCGAGGCGGAGCGGCTGAATCTTGCCGAGACTCCGGTCCAGACGGTTGACAGTATGTTTGTTGTACAGACAAAGAACGGCGGCATCCAGATGAGGGCCGAGGCGGACGTGATGGAAAGGTATGAGAATGACACATGTTCCTATGAGCTGTTTCCAAAAGGTCTTCACGCCTTCGCCTACACCGATGATGACATGCTGGAAACGGTGCTTCATTCCAACAACGCGAAGCATTTCAAAAGCAAAAAGACCAAGGAAGAATATTGGTCCGCTTTCGGTAACGTGGTGGTCCAGAATGTGATAAACCAGCAGACTTTGGAGACTGACACACTTTATTGGGATCAGGCCAACAAGGAAATCTACACTGACTGTTATGTCAGGATGTTTTCCAACGACGGATTCCTGCAAGGATTCGGAATGAGATCTGACGAGATGGCGAGGAATGTCAGAATATTCAAGGCTTTCAACAGCGATGTTGTCGTAGTTCAGGATTCCACCAAAGTTATCATAGATTCTGTAAACTTTATTGGTCCTTTGCTTAAAAAATAGTGGTTAATTGAATTAAAATCACTATCTTCGCACCCCAATACCTATTTTTTGGAAAATTATAAAAACGTAATACACAATGGCGATTCTTCAAAAAACTCGCGAAAAGGCCGGCATGGCAGTGTCAATCATCATTGCCTTGGCCCTTTTGTCATTCATTATCGACCCTCAGACCCTTGAGACGGCTTTCAATGCGATGTCTTCCAGGAATGATGTAGGTGAAATCAACGGCAAGACTGTCTCTTATCTTGATTTCCAGCAGGATGTTGAAAAATTCACGACCATCAACGAGATTGTGACCGGATCTTCCGCACAGAACGAGCAGCAGCAGGAGCAGGTCCGCAACGCCGCCTGGCAGAGCCTTCTTGACAAGTACTTGTTCATCAAGAACGCCAAAGCCGCCGGCATCAGGGTAGGTGAGGATGAGATGAAGGAACTTCTCGCCGGAGACATGATCTCTCCTGTGATCTCTCAGAATCCTGCTTTTCAGGATGAGAACGGCGCTTTCTCCAAGGATGCGTTGCAGAATCTCATCAACGGAGTCTCTCAGGATCAGACCGGAAGGATCAGAGAGTATTGGAACTACCTTCAGAACACTGTCTACACACAGCAGTTCTACGCCAAGTACGGTTCACTGTTCACTCAGGGAAACTTCCAGAATCCTCTTATGCTCAGGAGAGCTATCGCAGAGAACAACAACACTACCAATGTTGACTTCGTGATGGTTCCGAACTATGGACAGGACACCACCGTCAAGGTTAGCGGTGAGGAGATCAGAAAGTACTATGAGTCTCACAAGAAGATGTTCAGACAGAACGCTTCAAGGGACATGGAATATGTTGTCTTTGAGGTCAAGCCTTCAGAGAGTGACATCAATGCCACCAACGAGGCCATGGGCAAGATCTACGATGAGTTCTCCACAACTGAAAACATGAAGTCTTTCCTTGCCAGAAACTCTGAGAGAAGTTTCAACGAGTATTGGTACAAGGCAGGTGAGCTTGGCACCGTCAACAAGGAAATCAGCGAGTTTGTCGACAACAACAATGCCGGTACATCTCCTATAGTTTCCCAAGGCAATGTGTTCTATGCCGCAAGGGTCTTGGCTACAGCTCAGATTCCGGATTCGGTCTATGTAAAGCATATTCTTCTTCAGGGAGGTTCTGAGACCAAGGCGGACAGCCTTCTCAACGTGCTCGCTAAAGGCGGAAATTTCTCCAATCTTGCGGCCTCATATTCAGCTGACACCAGAAGCGCGGCTGACGGAGAGCAGGGGAACGTCGGTTGGATGACCCAGACTTACATGATTCCTGGTTTTGAGTCTGTCCTTACAGCACAGGTTGGCAAGCCATACATCGTGAAGACACAGTACGGAACACACATTGTTGAGGTTTCCAAAAGGACATCGCCGATCGCCAAGAAGCAGGTGGCCGTCCTTGAGAAGACCGCCCTCGCAAGCGGCGAGACTTTCAACAGCTACTATGCCCAGGCCAGCAAGTTCTCAAAGCTCGCCGCCGGCAAGTATAACAACTACAAGGCAGCGGTTGATTCAATGGGAATATATTCACATCCTATGAAGGTTACCGAGGCCACTTCCAACTACGGCTCGATCTCTCAGGCCAAGGAAGTCACGAGATGGGTGTTCGACAACAAGGTCGGCAAGGTTTCCGAGATCATCACTGTCAACAACAACTATCTGTTCATCGCCACAGTCACCGGAATCCACAAGGAAGGCGTCGCGAAGCTTGACGAGGTCAAGGACGCTATCCGCCAGCAGCTTTATGCCGAGAAGGCAAGCGAGAAGGCCGCGGCGGACATCGCACAGAAGATTCAGGGTCTTGGCGACCTTCAGGCCATCGCAGACACTCTTCACTCATCAGTCAGCACAGGCGTTGACGTAAGATTCGCTTCTCTTGCCGGACAGGGACTTGATCCTAAGTTCATCGGTGCCGCCTCAGTCGCTCCGGAAGGAAAGATCTGCTCTGTTGCAGGAACAATCGGAACATACGTGTTCAAGGTTAACTCACGTGACACAGGTTCGTTCTACACCGAGGATGACGCCAAGAACAACGCCGCCCAGATCAACAACTACAGCACTCAGATGATTCTTCCGGTCATGATGATGGACGCGGATGTGAAGGATCACAGGGCGCGATTCTTTTAGTTGATATTCATTACTTGAGTATATTGAAAAGGATGATCCTTCCGGGTCATTCTTTTTTTTTGCTCAACTTTTATATTTGTCGTTTCTACTATGAAAATTGTCACGGTTGATACAAGATATTCTTTGTTGTTATTATCTTTAAAAACGTTAAAGAAAACTAATTGTTTTCAATTGTCCTTTGAATTATGGCATTATATTAAACTGGTAGTTTAACAACACATTATTAATATGCACGAAAGAATCCAAAAAGTTGCTTCCTGCCTTACGAGAGTGAAGGCGGCGATAGCGGCTGTTCTCATGCTTATGGTTGTCGGGACAGGCACTGCCTTCGCCCAGAAGACCGGCAGAACAATCACCGGCAAGGTGCTTGACGAGAACAATCAGCCGATGCCTGGCGTGACAATCATCGTTGATGGCACGACCAATGGTACGATGACAGGGACTGATGGTACATTCTCTCTCGGGGGAGTGCCGTCCGGAGCGACTGTCATTGTCTCTTGTATTGGTTACACAGAGCAGATCCTTCCTGAAGGCAAATCCAACTATGTCGTGAGTCTTGTTCCTGACTCCGAAATGCTGGAGGAGACTGTTGTGGTGGCGTTCGGCCAACAGAAGAAACTATCTGTGACCGGCGCGATCTCGACAGTCGCCTCGGCTGACCTTCGCAAGACCACATCCACACGTCTGGACAACGCCCTTGCAGGCCGTGTGACCGGTCTTACATCCATGCAGAGCGGCGGTGGACAGCCTGGTGTCGATGGCGCCACGATGTACCTTCGAGGAGCCGCCACGACCAACGGAAAGAGCCCTCTGATCCTTGTTGATGGTGTGGAGCGTGACAACATCCGTACGATCGACATGAATGAGGTGGAGAGCATCTCCGTCCTCAAGGATGCCTCGGCGACAGCCCTGTACGGAGTGCAGGGAGCGAACGGAGTGATCCTTATCCAGACCCGCAAGGGACAGAAAGGAAAGGCGCAGCTGAACATCTCGGTCGATCAGAGCTGGACATCGTTCACAAAGGAGCCTTCGAGGCTTCACTCCTGGGAATATTGCGAACTCAGGAACGAGGCGTTGCAGAACAGTGGAGAAAAGGCTGCTTTCTCTGAGGAAACAATAGCGAAATTCAAAAATCCGCTTCTTGGTCTTGATCCTTCCTCACCTGACTATGAGAACCAAGTGGCCCTTCGTAAAGCTGTCTATTGCGACAATGACTATTATAGGATGTATCTGAGAAGCAACACTCCTCAGACACGTGCCAACGCCAACATCTCCGGAGGTACTGATTTTGTCAATTACTTCGTGAATGTCGGCTACATCCATCAGGGAGGTAACCTGAACACCGAGAGTCCTGATTATCTTGGCTATGATCCTCAGTGCTACATGAACAGGCTCAGTCTTCGTTCAAACCTTGATTTCCACATCACAAAGAATCTGACTGCCTCTTTGAACATCGCGTCATACGCAGAAAGTGTGAATATGCCGGCAGTGGGAGATCTTTATAACGGTAGTCAGTCGTGGATGATAACAGATCTTATCTACCAATGCCAGACAATACTTCCTATTTCTCCAGGTCCTACAACAGATTCAAGGTTCGGAGTGGAGAGTGGCGGCATTGTCGGCTACAACTATCTGGATCGTTCCGCATTTGAGATCATAAACCGCAGAGGCTTCCATACAAACAAAAGAAAGAACCTCAATACACAGTTCTCTGTGAATTGGGATCTCAGTGAACTTGTTACCAAGGGGTTGAGCATTAACGGTATGGCCGCTTATGATACATATAACAATGGATCATTTGAAGGTAGAAAGAAAGAGCAGGTCTATAATGTGAATGTTGATTATAATAATGAGACATTAAGTTATTCTTCCAGCAATACCAAAGTGGAGCCTTTGACAATGTATTCTTCAAGAACGTCAAACTACCAGATTTACACACAGGCTTCCATCAATTACGCAAGAAAATTCGGTAAGCATGATGTCACGGCTATGGCTACGGCCTACAGAAGATTCTGGGAGGGAACATCGGCGGATATTCCTTACAATGTGCTTGGAACAGCGGCCAGGGCGACATATTCATTCGATGACAGGTATCTGGTTGAAGGTAACCTTGGCTATAACGGCTCCGAGCAGTTCGCACCGTCTAAGAGGTTTGGTCTGTTTCCTTCTGGTTCTGTCGGCTGGATCGCAAGCAATGAATCTTTCCTGAAAAACAATAAATACCTTACTTGGCTGAAATTCCGTGCCTCTTACGGTCTTGTTGGAAATGATTCTATTGGCAGTAAAAGATTCCTATTTCAAGATGACATTCAAGTGGTTTCCGGCGGTAGTTACGTAGGAGGCCTTGGCGGAAATACAATCAGTGAAGGACTTCTTGGAAACAAGAACATAACTTGGGAGTTGTCAAAAAAGATGAATATAGGAGTCGAAATAGGTTTGTTCAAGGATTTCAGGCTCAATGTTGACTATTTCACGGAAAACCGTGACCAGATTCTCATCTCACGCCAGACTGTTCCTGGATTTCAGGGAGTAAGTGCAAGCAATATTCCAAAAGTTAATATGGGAAAGGTTGATAATCACGGATTGGAGATTGAAGCCAGCTACAGCCACTCGTTCAACAGGGACTTTTCTTTCTCGGTCAAGGGAAATCTTGGATTCAATGACAACAAACTCATAGAATATGATGAGCCGATGCGTTCCGAGGAATATGCCTATCAATATCGGCAGGAAGGTTTCCGTCTGGGACAGGCTTGGGGATATCTTATTGATTGGGATTCACCTGGAAAGGGATATTTCACTTCTAAGGAGGAAATAGAGAATTACCCTAAATATGGATTCGGATCTCCAAGGGTAGGTGATTTTGTCTATAAGGATGTCAACGGTGACGGTGTGATTGATGACAAGGATCTATCTCCGATAGGCTATTCAACAACAATTCCAGGTCTGAACTATGGTCTTACGTTTGGACTTAATTACAAAGGGATAGATTTCAATGTTTTGTTTTCAGGACTTGGAAGATATTCCATGTACTATAGCGGACAAGGTGTTGTGGAATATACCAAAAATGGTACGTTCTTCGAGTGGACAAGAAACGCATGGACAGAGGAACGCTATAGGAATGGAGAAAAAATCTCATATCCTGCTCTTTCCACAGCCCAGACCGTCAGTCACACAACCAATGATTTCTTTATCCAGAACCGTTCGTTCTTGAGGCTTAAGAATATAGAGTTGGGTTATACTCTTCCTGAGAAATTCCTCTCCATGGTTGGAGTAAAATCACTGCGCGTGTATGTCAGTGGCCAGAATCTCTTTGTTTGGGATAAACTGCGCATAACTCACCTTGATCCTGAGCAGAATAACGCTTACGGTTATCCTATCACCAAGAATGTCACTCTTGGACTAAATGTCAACTTCTAAATATCAGAAGAATATGAAAAGAATTCTATATGTAATATCATCTTGTATTTTGTCAGCGTCATTGTTGTCATCATGTTCAGATGTTTTGAATGAGGCGCCATCAGGAAAGATTTCCTTAGAGGAGGTCTTTCAGGATAATGACAAAACAATGTCCTATTTGAACACGTGCTATTCGAGTGTCAAATCAAAAGGGTGTTATTATTTCCACTGGAGCAGGGGAGTTGTCAATTGGTGTGATGATGCGTGGGATGCTGATGATATGGCAGTGGATAACGCGGCCTCTCGCAGATATTATGATGGAAACGCATCAGCTTCCAGTTTTCCTGCCAATGTCTATAGTTCCAATGGAGATGGCGATGAGAATGTCTCGTGGTCAAGGTCTTTCCAGAGAATACGTAACTGTGCGGTATTTCTTCAGAACATTCCAACAGCAAATGTGACATTGGAAAGTGATCGTGCCCGCTGGACAGCTGAGGCTCATCTCCTCAGGGCTTATTACTATTCTGAACTGCTTATGTGGTTTGGATGCTCTCTTCCTATAATCAGGGAGCCATATACCCTTGACGCTGATTTCGCAAAGGTTGAAAGGTCCTCGTTCCATGATGTAGTCGAGTTCATCATCGAGGATTGCGATGCGGCTCTGGCCTGCGATGAACTGCCTTGGCGGATTACCACTGACAGTGAGGCCATGCGTATGACAAAGGCTGTCGCATGGGCGATCAAGTCAAGGATGACCTTATTTGCGGCGAGTCCTTTGTACAATGATGGCAACAACTATTGGGAGGAAGCATATTCAGTGAACAAGGCGGCTGTGCAGGCTTTGGAAAGCAATGGTTACGCTCTTTACGAAAAAGTCAATCAAACCGCTGTCTGGGGAGACGAAAAAGCCTATCTTCCATCAACCGAGTCACAGTATTTCAATGAATACTTCTGTAATTCCGGGGCTTATGCCGCGGATCCTGCTGACAAGGAAACCATTTACCAGTTAAGGGAAGGGGCTAACCTTGATTTATGTAATGTTGACGCTCCTGGTGCTATTTGTAATTATAAGGCCGGTACATGTCCTTCACAGGAACTTGTAGATGCGTTTGAGACAATCAATGGAGAACCTGTTTTGGATTTGTCAAAACCTTACCTTGACGAGCAGCATCTCAAACCAAACTATAACGCTTCCAATACTGTTTATGATAAAGACAACCCTTACGCAAACAGGGATCCAAGATTCTACGCCACTGTTTATTTCAATGGTTCGCAAAGGTATTGCAATTGGGGAACAGAAGCCGGGGCTAACTCTTTTGAAAATTTAGGACAGAAAAAGGGTACAATGACAAGAACCATAACTACTTGGGAGGCTTATGAAGGAGAAGATGGCACTATTGTCAATGAAAAGGAACAAATGATGGGACGCAGCCTTACCGAACGTACGGCAACCAGGACAGGGTATTACCAACGAAAATTCCTGCATCCGAACAGTGGAACCGACATGAGAGGGCTTCCAGGAGCTCGCCACAAGGATTACCGTCTGGCTGAGATATACCTGAATTTCGCAGAGGCCGCAATGGAAGCCGGTCATGCAGACGAGGCTATCACTTATGTGAATAAAGTACGTACCCGTGCGGGAATGCCTGGACTTCCTTCCGGCCTTTCAGGAGACAATCTTCGTCAGAGGATTCACAATGAGCGTAGGGTAGAGTTCGCCCTTGAGGGAAACCGTTATTTTGACGTTCGCAGATGGCATAAGCCTGATGAGGATCTTTCAGCGACGGACCGTTGGATCACCGGAATGCGTATAACACATATGCAAGACGGCACCTACAAGTACGAGCGAACTACCATCAAGGAGCGTCAGTGCTACACCAACAAATGGTTGAAGGTGCCTATTCCTCTTACCGAGGTCAACAACATGAGGGCCATCACGGGTGAGGACTGGCAGAACCCTGGTTGGTAATGGTTGAATAATTCAGAACACTTAATTTGCATCGAATATGATGAATAAGAATATATTTGCGGCAGCGGCGCTTCTCCTGCTCGGGGCGTCCATGCAGGTGAAGGCGCAGGATATCACTGTCGCCGGTACCGTAAGGGACATTTACGGTAACCCGTTGCCCGGCGTGATCGTATCGTCCAACCATAAGGACTTGTACATCACCGACAAGAACGGACAGTACACGGCCAAGGTCGATAAAGCAGGTGAGTTGGAGTTCTCTCTCCTTGGCTTCAAACCGACTTCCGCCAAGGCTTCCTCCCAGATGGAGGTTACTCTTGAGGATGACGCCCACAATCTTGCCGAGAATGTCAACATAGGTCTTTCCAAACAAAGCAGGGAAGTACTCTCCGACGCTATCTCAACTGCTTCGGGAGAGAAACTGGGAAGATCTCTGATGACACGTCTTCAAGGAACATTCTCTGGAATGTTCTCCGGACTCACGACGATGGAGTCCACTTTCGAGCCGGCTTATGAGTCACTGAATATGTACGTGCGCGGCTATTCCACTTTCCACGGAGGAATCGCCAGCGTGGTCATTGACGGAATCCTGTACGATTCATTCGCCCATGACATTCTCTACAGGATTTCTCCTGAGGAGATAGAGTCTGTGTCCATTCTCAAAGACGGAGCGTCTCAGGCGATTTATGGCGTGAAAGGAGCCGATGGCTTGATTGTCATCAACACAAAGCGTGGCACTCCCGGAAAACTTAAGGTTGGAGTGAACATTTCTGAGACAGTGCAGGTTCCTACAACCAGAATCCACAGCTTCGATTCCTACACATTCGCCACCCTTCGCAACCAGGCGGCTGTGAATGACGGACTTGGAGAATATCATTATTTCTCTCAGGAGGCTATGGAAGGCTTCAAGGATGGTGGCAGTGACCTCTATCCGAACACGAACTGGTACGACATGCTCGTCCGTGATTTCTCGAATCAGCAGAGAATCGCTCTGGACGCCACGGGAGGCAACGAGAACGTGAGGTTCTACTCCAACTTCAACGTGTTGCGCCAAGGAAGTTTCTGGAACGCTGATCAGACGGCCTACAAGGCTGACAATGAGAAATACAGGATCAATTTCCGCTCCAATGTGGATGTGAAGATCAACGACTACATCAGCCTTTGGGCTAATCTTGCGGGATCCATCGTAAGGGCTCACACTCCGGGAAGTGCCGTGAACTGCAACGAGACCCTTTACACCATCATCACGGGTATGCCTTCTTTCATCTATGGCCCTGTGACACCTACGATCCAGGATGAAGATGGCAATGTGATTGACGCGGGTGGGGAAGTGGTGACAACTCCGAACATCAATTTCTCGCCTTACGGCTTCTTGAACCGCTCCGGCTACAACAACGAGATGAACACCAACATCTACGGTCAGGCCGGACTCAAGTTTGACCTTTCGTTCCTTACCCCGGGACTCTGGGCCGGAGGAAGCGTGGGTTACCTTTCCTACATCAACTCCATCACTTCCAACACTCAGGACTATGCGAGGTACATCCGTGATGACGATTGGAGCGACCTTACGTTCACCCATTACGGAACCACGATCAACACAAACCTGACTTATGCCAAAGGAACCGCCTTGTACGGCTATTTCTCTTACAAGGGAGAGGCAGGCTGGCAGAGGGATTTCGGCAGACATCATCTGAACTCCAACGCCTACATGACCTATCAGGTTTTCGACAACTTTGCGGGAAGCGCCACATACGATTTCAGGCGGGTATATTCAGGAGCGGAAGTGGCTTACGACTTTGACAAGAGATACGCCGTGAAGCTTTCGACAGGATATTCGGGATCAGACTATTTCCCGAGGAAGACCCGCTTCGTCTGGACTCCTGGGGTTTCCGCCGCTTGGATCGCATCCAACGAGAGTTTTGTGAAGGAGAATATTCCTTGGCTGTCATTGCTGAAGGTCCGTGGATCGTATGCCGTCACAGGGAATGATGCCACAGGATTCGACAGGTATGCCTACAAGGATCAGGTCACAAGCACAGCTGGAGGCAAGATCCCTTATCTTGAATATTATACCAATGAGTCGGTTTACGGAAACCCTAACCTTGAGCCTGAGAAGATTTACAAGACAAATGTCGGGATTGATCTCGGAATAGCCAACCAGTTCCAGGTTTCCTTTGACATATTCAAGGAGAAACTGAACAACGGCGTGATCAATTCTACTTCAAAGGTGCCGCTCTATCAGGGTATTCCTCTGGGAGCGTATCCTATAACTAATATGGGTGAGTTCGAGAACAAGGGATGGGAGCTTTCTGTAAGCTACAGAAAGAGGTTCAACTCTGATTTCGGCCTGTTCATTGCCGGTCATCTGGACTATAGCAGGAACAAGGTCATCTACATCGGAGAGACCGCCTACAACGACACTTATGCCTACCGTTACCGTACCGAAGGCTATCCTCTCGGACAGTCTTGGGGATATCTGACAGACTACAGCAACGGCAACGGCCTGTACAATTTCCAGGAAGAGATCGATGCCGGCCCGAAATATTCATTCGGCACACCTCGTCTTGGTGACATCAAGTACAAGGATCTGAATGAGGACGGCGTCATCGACGAGAAGGATATGGCTCCTATCGGCAACGGTTCCCTGCCAAAGTACAACTTCGCGTTCAATGTCGGCTTCAACATCAAGAACTTCGAGGTCAACCTTCTGTTCCAAGGACTTGGGGGGTACAAGAGAAACTACAATGAGTTGTTCACATTCCAGTCGGCCTACGATGGAGTGTTCACAGAGAGCCATAAGTCTGCATGGACCGCCGAGAAGTGGCTCAATGATGAGGAAATCGGTTTTCCTGCCCTTTCCACGACAGCCACGACCAATCTCCAGACGAACGACTACCTGCTCAAGGACGCTTCATTCCTCCGTTTGAAGACCGCGGAGATCTCCTACAAGATGCCTAAGAAAGTCTGTGATTTCCTTAACGCAAGCGCTTTCAAGGTTTACCTGAGCGGTCAGAACCTCTTTACCATCGATGGGATGAAGACGAATGATACTCCTGTCGAGGGCTCTTGCTCAGCGTTCCCTGTTTACAGGATGTACAGGCTTGGAATCAACCTCACATTCTAATGGAAATGGCTCATAAATTAAATCTGAATATTATGAAAAAATTCAGCATACTTATTTTTGCTTTGGTGGCCGTCTCGGCTTTTTCCGCTTGCCAGGATGCTCTGGATCTCCGCAGCAACGGAACCATCGACATGTCCGAGGTGTTCAAGGATCGCAACAGAACCAGGGGTTACCTCAACGCTTGCTACAACTACATAAAGGATCCGTCGGTCAATGTCGGCTCTTTCACTGACGATGCGCAGAACAGTCAAGAAATCACCGCCGGCAGTTCGTACGACATCTGGTATAATTCAGATGTCACTTCCGGCAATTTCGCCGACCACAACTGGGACGGCAATCCTTGGGGCAACTACTTCGAGGGTGTACGCAAGTGCAATGTGTTCCTCGCCAATATAGATGAGGCGACTGCTGAGATGTTGGACTGGGAAAGGGCCGGTTGGAAGGCTCAGGCTCTGACCCTCAGGGCTTGGTACTATCTCCAGCTCATGAAGAGGTACGGCCAGCTTCCGTTGATCACTTCGGATCTTGGCACCAACCATGATTATTCAACAGACAAGAAGGCTACGGTTTCCGAAGTTGCCAGACAGATTCTGGCCGACTGTGACGCGGCTATAGCCACTGAGGATTCGGATGCATATTCCTACGTCTACCGCACCCAGCAGTGGGGAATGGCCACCAAGGCTCTTGCCCAGGCAATCAGGAGCGAAACGGCCACATACGTCATCAGCCCTCTGATGGGGGACGGTGGTTACACGGCGGAGGAGGCTCTTGACATCGCCGCTGACGCTCTTGCCAAGGTTCTTGCCAACGACTACAGCCTTTGGACCACGGCAAGTGCCGGATACAACGCTTACGCTTCGTATTTCCTCTACGATCCTAATGACATGAGGGCGCAGGACAAGGAGACCATCTATGGCGGCACCCGTACGGCAGTCTGGTCATCTTGTGGTGTTCCTATTGTCAGCGGAAGCGCCACGGCCGGCACATGCCCGACCCAGGAACTTGTGGATGCCTACGAGATGGCCAACGGAAAGCCTGCGATCACGGGCTACGAGGACGATCAGCACCTTAAGCCGATCATCAACACAGAATCAGGCTATGACGAGACGAAACCTTATGAGAACAGGGATCCTCGTTTCTATGCGACCGTGTTCTACAACGGCAGTCTCAGGGGATCTGATGAGATCTCCACAATTTCCGGAGCCAACTGCGGACTGAATGCTACCAGTATAAGGTACACCCACACCGGCTACTACATGCGCAAATATGCCCACGACGCATCCAACAGAAACTCCAATTCGGATGGTTACATGCGCGTTGTCCGCCTTGCCGAGCTTTACTACAACTTCGCGGAGGTCGCCTATCAGGCCGCCGGACCTGACGAGGTTGTCAACGTCTCAGGTCTGAATATGTCTGCCCGTGGAGCCGTCAACGCTGTCCGTGCAAGAGTCGGGATGCCTGAGATTCCAAGCGGGCTCACAGTCGCTGATTTTGAGAAGAGGTACCGTAACGACCGTCGTGTCGAGTTTGCGCTTGAGGCGGACTATTATTTCAGCCTACGCCGCTGGAAGGCTCTTTCAGCCACATCGACCGTGACAGGAATGAAAGTGTCCGGCACCGGTGCTGACCTCACATACGAACGCTTCGTTCTCGGTCAGCGTTCGACCACAACAGACAAGTTCCTTCTCTACCCGATTGACCTCACGGAAGTCTCAAAGGTTCTTGAACTTACAGGAACCGACTGGCAGAATCCGGGATGGTAGTAGAGGGCTTAAATTTTAAATGATAAAATTTGATGAATATGAAGAAAATCATCTACTTGATATTGATCGCCTGCTCGGCCATATTCTTTTCCTGCAAGGAAGATTCAGGAATGACTAAGGATGGCGACATCGTCCTGTCAAATCTGACGGCCGAGCCGAGAATCGGGGCTGTTGTCCTAAAATGGGACAATCCTACGGCGAGCGACTATTATTATGCCACAGTGACTTATCTGAACGCTGACGGTGAGGAAGTGAAGCAGAAGGTGAGTGTCTATAGTGTAGATTCCGAAAAGGGAGAGGGCCACACTTCAGTCAGAATCGGTGGTTTCTCCGACACGAAGACCTACGAGTTCACGGTCACTCCTTACACTTCTGATGAGCGTTACGGCGACTCAAAGGCTGTCTCCTGTGCTCCTGAGGATGCCACCAAGGCCTTCAAGTACATCTCTGAGACTATCGAGACCACACCTACCGTCGAGGGAGCGGTGATCAGTTGGGCCAATGAATATGATGTCCCTGTCACCGTCAACGTCACTTACAAAAACCTGTCCGGGGAGACCAAGACCGTTTCCAAGACAAGCAATGTGGGAGAAAGCGTGGAGATCTTCCCGTTTGTGGAGCCGACAAGCGTGACGATTACTGCCACAGACGAGAGCGGCAAGAACACTTCCGATCCGAAAGTGATCGAGGTGACACCGGAAAGGGGAGAGATTCCTCAGTCCAGAATGACTGCCGTAGGCGCTTCAGGCATTGATGGTGATAATATTCCAGCGAATCTGTTGGATAACAATGTCTCAACCGCTTGGTCTGGAACAAATAATGACATCGTGTGGGTCGCAATCGACCTTGGTGAGGTTCATAGGATCAACTGGTTCGAGCTGGTGGGTAATTCAAAGGATCGGGACGCTCAGCCAGTCGCCCTTATGGTTTTCCACTCGAAAGAGCCTGTGGCAGATATGTCTAAAGCTGAAAATCTTGGTGTTTTTGAATATAATCCCGAGCACATCTATAACCACGCTTACAAATTAAAGGAACCGATAGACACAAGATACTTCCTTATCGCCTTTCCGAGCGTGCAGCGTGTCAGCATCACCGAGTTCTGCGCCTACTATGCGGACGCCGCGACCCATTACGCCAAGGAGTCCGAGCTCGAGCTCCAGCCGGATCCGGATGATGATCCTACCTACTATCCTGAGATTGAGTATATGACACCTCTTGACGGCCAAAATAACCTTACATTCGAGGCTACCAATCCAGACAACCCATCTGAATATACATTTAAAACTACAGGTGGAGATCCTTATGTCAGTCTGGCACCTCTTAAAAAGGACGTTGCAGGTACAGTTCTTGTGTTCCAATATAAGGCAAGCGCTGATCTAGCCTGTGAATTCTTCTGGTGCAAGAAAGGCACCGGTGCCGCCGGAGGAAAGGAGACGTTCTTTAACCTTAAAAAGACGGACGAATGGAAGACATTCAAGATGAATATGGTCGATGCCTGGAATAATGATTGGTGGGATGGAAAGGAAGGAGACAGGGTTCGTTTTGACATCGGCAATGATGGTGGAAACACACTTGTCGTGCGCTTGATGCACTGGCGCGCCGCCGAGGAAGGCGAATAAGCCAAGTTCATTGAAACTAAATAATTTTTAGATGAAGATAAAGACAATTTCATCCATAATAGCTTTCGTGGTTATGTCCTGCGCTGTTTCGGCACAGGACATAACTGTCGAAAGTCCGATTGCAGACCTCTGTCAGGACACTTGGGTGGCCACTGACGCATTGGGCAGGACAATGCCCGAAATTGACGCTGTAGGACCTGTGAAGACCGACCAGCGCCGCATTGTCGGGATATTCTACATCACATGGCACACCCAGAACCTTGCCAACCTTCCGGCTCCTTATGACGCCGATGTGACGAAAGTCCTGCAGGCGGATCCGAATGCGAGGATGCAGGCCGACAATCCGCACTGGAAACACGGCTCCTATCACTGGGGAGAACCCGAGATGGGCTATTTCCTGAGTCAGGACGAATGGGTCATCCGAAAGGACATGTCGATGCTGTCCGACGCTGGTGTGGACGTGTTGGTGCTCGATGTCACGAACGCCGTGCGCTACTGGGACGAGTGGGAGGTTTTGTTCTCCACGATGGAGAAGATGCGCTCTGAAGGCAACAGCACTCCTCAGTTCTGTTTCTGGGCGTTCAACGGGGAGGTCATCACGGTTGTCCAGCAACTCTACGAGCGGATCTACAAGGAGAACAAGTATCCTGACCTGTGGTTCTACTGGGACGGAAAGCCTCTGCTTCTTTACAACGCTGACCCTGTCCATGACGCCAACGGAGGCTATTCAGCCTACAAGGACGGCACACACGACTATTCCGCAGAGGTCAAGAACTTCTTCACTCTCAGGAATATGTGGTGGGGCTACTACGAGTGGGCCGGCAAGCGCTACATCGGCACGGAGGACAACTGGAGCTTCGGCTACAGCATGGCCGATCCTCGGATCAAGTCGATGACTCCGGAGGAGCTCCTATCAAAACACGACGGAAAGGTCGAGGAAGCGGCTGTCACTCCTGCACAGCATCCTGTCACGATGACCGAAGTCCCGATGGGTGTCGGAAAATCATGGTCAAGGCGGGACGGCGAGCCGAGGCTCAATGAATATGATCTCCCGGATTCAGCCTATGTCCCTTGGCTCGGCCGCAAGGTCTCTGATCCGGAAGGCTATGGAATATACTTCCAGGAGCGCTGGGATGACGCTCTGGCGGCGAACCCTCAGTTCCTTTACCTCAATGACTGGAACGAATGGACGGCCGGAAAGTACAACGGAGACGTGATGTGGCTTGGCCGCAAGAATCCGTTTATGTTCGTGGATCAGTACAACTCCGAGTTCAACAGGACCATCCAACCGATGAAAGGCGGCTACACCGACAACTACTATATGCAGATGGCCCAGAACATCCGCCGCTACAAGGGGGTCCGTCCCGTTCCCGTGAACAGGCATATTCATAAAATGGCGGTGGACGGAATATTCAAGGATTGGGATCAGGTTGAGGTTGTCTACCGCGACACCCGTGGGGATGTGTTCCATCGTGACGCCAAGGGTTACGGCGGGCTTCACTACAAGGATTCCACCGGACGAAATGATATAGTGGCCTCGAAGGTGGCGGTGGGCAAGTCGGACATATTCTTTTATGCCGAGACCGCTGATGCCTTGACTTCGTGTTCAGATCCTGATTGGATGCTGCTGCTGATTGATGCCGACGGGGATTCCTCTACAGGCTGGTATGGCTACGACATATTGATTAATAAAGAGATAACGTCATCTGATAAGGGCAATGTCCTTAAGTTTGTTGACGGTCAGTGGATCAAGGCAGGGGAATATCGCTTCGCTGTCGAAGGCAACAAATTGGAGTTGGCCGTACCGAAGTCACTGCTTGGTGTTTCCGGAAAATCAATTACCTTTGACTTCAAGTGGGCGGACAACACCGGAGATCTTGTGGATCCTATCTCCCTTTGTCTGCACGGAGACACCGCTCCGAACCGCCGGTTCAACTACAGGTTTGTTTGGCATAAATAGAAACCTTTAAGATTATGAAATACTCCACAATCCGAAAATTTTTTGCATCAGCCGTCTTGCTGTCGGCTGTTTGCTCTTGTGGCAAGGACGACGTAAAACCGAACGTTGTGGTCAGGCCGAAAGGAGACAAATACCAGATGGCGGCCAACCTCAAGGAATACCTCGCCAAAGACTATCCTTCAAAGGTGACGAACGTGCAGGTCACGTCTGATAAGGTTATCATCAAGGGAAACTGCGGCGGTTCCGGTACATACTTGCTTGCGGAGATAACCCCTTGGCAGGATGTGACGGAACTGGAGACATATTCCTACACTCAGGACTTGTCAGGCGGTGATTTCACTGTCACCGTGGACAGGATTGTTCCGAATCGCGAGGGAATAAGATATGACAAGGTGTTCTCCAAATGGGCTGTCGTGAAGGTTGACGGTGACAGGCAGACCTTGGACTCCCATGCCCGTTACGCCGATGATGTCGTTCCTAAAAAATCTCCCGAGGCTGTTCCGCTGAGGAACAAGAAAGGTTTCGGAGCCGGTGATTCAGACCTCTATTTCAGTGACTGCAAGGAGATGAATGTCGGCAGCATAACAATGAACGTGGTTCTCAACAACTACATCACGGGAGAAGGCTCCGGCTATTCGTACGGTGGAAAGGAGTACAGCCTCGGCCCCGTGAAGGACTATGTTGACCACGTGACACAGAAAGCCTCGGAAAATGGCATGGTGGTCTCCGCCATCATCCTTTGTCAGACCAACTCCATATTCAAGGATCCTGAGAACACTGGTGGCAACTACACAATGCCGAATATGACAACCGCGAAGGCGTTCAACCTCTATGCCGCCGCCCTTGAGCACATGGCCTCGACCCATTGCTATTCCGGCAAGAGGATATCCCATTGGATCATGCACAACGAGGTGGATTTCGCTGACGACTGGACGAATATGGGTGATCAGCCGATGCTGCGCTACATCGACAGGTACATCAAGTCGATGAGAATCTGCTACAACATCGTCCGTCAGTACGACCAGAACGCCTCGGTGCTTGGCTCCTATACCCACAACTGGACAAAAGCCGATGGAGAATACGCTCCAAAGGATATGCTTGAGAGGATCGTTGAATATTCCAACGTGGAGGGTGATTTCCGTTGGGGTGTGGCCTATCATCCTTACCCTCAGGATCTGACCAAGCCGGCTTTTTGGGTCAATGACACGCAGGCGACATATTCAAAAGACTCCAAGTACGTGACGTTCAAGAACCTTGAGGTACTTGATGCCTGGATCAAACAGAAGGCCAATCTTTATAAAGGCACGACCAAGCGTCTGCTCTTTCTTTCCGAGCAAGGTACAAACTCTCCGTCCTATTCTGAGTCAGATCTGGCGCTTCAGGCCGCCGGCGGGGCATGGGCTTGGAAGAAGGTTTCCAAACTGGACGGCATCGATGCGATCCAATGGCACAACTGGGCTGACAACAAAGCCGAAGAAGGCCTGAGGATAGGTCTTCGTACCTTCGATGAGGGAGATGTTCAGAATTTGACCCCGAAGCCTGTCTGGTACGTCTGGAAGGCCGCCGGCACGGATGAAGAAGATTCCGTCTTTGATCAGTACAAGACCACACTCGGCATCACCGACTGGAATTCCATCATGGGGTCGGTCAACTAACGGCTTCTTAGACGTTGAAGAGGAAGTGCATGATGTCGCCGTCCTGGACGACATATTCCTTGCCTTCCGTGGCGAGTCTGCCCGCCGCCCTGACGGCGCTTTCGCTGCCGAGTGTGACGAAGTCGTCGTACTTGATGACCTCGGCCCTGATGAAGCCTTTCTCGAAGTCCGTGTGGATGACACCGGCGGCTTTCGGAGCCTTGTCGCCCCTGTGGATGGTCCAGGCGCGGCACTCGTCTGATCCGGCCGTGAAGAAGGTCTGGAGTCCAAGCAGGTGGTAAGCGCCTTGGATCAGCCTCACAACTCCGGATTCCTTCAAACCCATTTCCTCCAGAAACATCTGACGGTCCTCGTAAGAGTCCATCTCCGCGATCTCAGACTCGGTCTTGGCTGAGATCACGAGAATCTCGGCGTTCTCCTCCTTGACGGCCTCCCGGACGGCCTCCACGTACTTGTTGCCGTTGACGGCTGAAGCATCGTCAACGTTGCACACGTACATCACCGGCTTGTTGGTCAGCAGGAACAGATCCTTGGCCATGGCGGCCTCCTCCTCGTTCAGTAAATCTACGGACCTGCAAGACTTGCCCTGCTCAAGTGCCTCCTTGTAGCGTAGCAGAAGGGCTACAAGCTTCTTCGCGTCCTTGTCTCCGCCTGTCGTGGCCTGTTTCTGGCTCTTGGCAAGACGGGACTCAACCGTCTCAAGATCCTTTATCTGGAGTTCGGTGTCGACAACTTCCTTGTCGCGTACAGGATCCACACTGCCGTCCACGTGGACCACGTTGCCGTCATCGAAGCATCTGAGCACATGAAGTATGGCGTCAGTCTCACGGATGTTGGCAAGGAATTGGTTTCCAAGACCTTCTCCCTTGCTTGCCCCTTTCACCAGACCGGCGATGTCCACGATATCGACCGTGGCCGGGACAACGCTCTTAGGCTTGCACATGTCCGCGAGCACCTCCAGTCTCTTGTCCGGAACGTTTGTCGAGCCGAGATTAGGCTCTATCGTGCAGAAAGGAAAATTGGCGCTCTGGGCCTTGCCTGAGCTCACACAGTTGAACAAAGTGGACTTGCCCACATTCGGAAGTCCGACTATTCCGCATTTCAATGACATATCTTGATGAATTCTATATTTTCTTGGCAAAGATACAAATAATGGAATTGTTTTGTCTTGTTTGGAAGATGTTTGGGGGTAAAGAAGGTGGTTTTTCTGTTTCTTACGAAAATGTTTATGTTTCTTTTCATTTTTTACGTTTTTGTGCCGCATATTTGCCGGTGGAATGAAAAGGATACTCATTATACTGTCTGCTCTTTTTCTGTTCCAGCCAGCCAACAATATGTTAGTTTTTCATAGTTTAAGATTCAGGTTTATGGCTGCTGGAACAGAGAAGGAGCGGACTCTTGTCATGTTCTGGAATCTTGAGAACCTCTTTGACTGGCGCAAAGACAGCCTAAATGGCAGTGATTCAGAGGCGGAGTTCACCTCTTTCGGGAAAAGGCACTGGACCAAACGTCGATTCATGGCGAAATGCAATGCGATAGCAAAGTCAATATTCTGGATAAAGGACAGCGAAGGCGCGTTTCCGGACGTTATAGGAGTCGCCGAGGTGGAGAACCGTTTCGTCCTCGAAAGGCTTTTGGAAGACACATCTCTCTATAAGACGGACTATCGGATAGTGCATTTTGACTCTCCTGATCCGCGTGGGATTGATGTGGCGCTCCTTTATCGGGAATCCAGACTGAAGCTGCTTCAGGCCATTCCGCTTAGAGTGGGAGGCGGAGTAGATCCGCCGATGCGGACCAGGGATATTCTTTTGACAAAATTCCGGAAGCCGGACGGGGACAGTGTGGCCTTTCTGGTGAACCATCATCCATCCAAGTACGGGGGCAAGACGAATGACAGAAGAGTGGTGGCGCTGAGGAGGTTGCGTGAGGTCACGGACTCGCTTCAAAGGTCAGGGTTAAGGAATATACTCGCGATGGGTGACTTCAATGACACTCCTGAGAATCCGGCTTTCGGAATATTGACTGACGGACAGCACTATCCTTTGGCGAACCTGGCGGCCACATTGGCTGGAAAGGGAGAGGGAACTATCAGATATTCAGGAAAATGGGAGATGATCGACATGTTCTTCGCTTCGGAAAGCCTTGTGCTGGGCGGGCATATTGATGAAATGAAAGTTTTAAGATTGCCCTTCCTTATGACGAGGGACAATGCCCATTCGGGGGAGAAACCGCTTCGCACTTACACAGGGCCGCGTTACGTAGGCGGAGTGAGCGATCATTGTCCGATTGTTGTGAGGATTCTGTAGATAATCAATAAAAATTGTTAAATTTGCCTTATTGGAAGCATTCCTTTCGGGGCGCTTTCTTTGACGAACAAGACTAAAAATCACATAATATGGAAATGAAAACCAAAATCAGAGAGAAATTCAAGACTCTCTTCGGAGTGGAAGGCGAGATTTTCGCTTCCGCAGGACGTATCAACCTCATCGGTGAGCACACAGACTATAACGGTGGTTATGTTTTCCCGGGAGCCATTGACTGCGGAATCATGGCTGAGGTCAAGTTGAACGGAAGCAGGAAGGTAAAGGCATTCTCGCTTGACTATGATGAATATGTCGAGTTCGGTCTCAATGAGGAGGACAAGCCTAAGCAGCAGTGGGCCAGCTACATCTTCGGTGTGTGCAGAGAGACTATCAAGCGTGGCGGAAAGGTTGAGGGTTTTGACACCGTCTTCGCGGGAGACGTTCCTCTGGGAGCCGGGCTTTCTTCGTCAGCCGCTTTGGAGAGCACGTTCGCTTACGCCATCAACTATCTGTTCGACAACAAGATCGACAAGTTTGAACTTGCCAAGATCGGCCAGTCCACCGAGCATAACTACTGCGGTGTGAAATGCGGAATCATGGATCAGTTCGCCTCGATTTTCGGAAAGAAGGGCAGCCTTATACGTCTTGATTGCAAGACATTGGTGTACAAGTACTTCCCGTTCGATCCTAAGGGCTACAAACTCGTTCTTGTCGATTCTTGCGTGAAACATGAACTGGCATCTTCGGCGTATAACAAGAGGAGGGAGTCCTGCGAGAACGCCGCGAAGGCTATCAGAAAGAACCATCCTGACGTGGAATTCCTCAGCGATGCCAAGAGAGTTTGGCTCGATGAGGTCCGCGAGGAGATTTCAGAGGAGGATTTCCTCAGGGCTGAATATGTTATCGGAGAGGTTCAAAGGGTTCTTGACGTTTGCGACGCCCTTGAGAGAGGGGACTACGAGACCGTCGGCGAGATGATGTACCAGACCCACTTCGGCCTGAGCAAGCTCTACGAGGTCAGCTGCGAGGAACTTGATTTCCTCAACAAGCTTGCCCGCAAGTGCGAGGTGACCGGTTCACGTGTGATGGGTGGAGGCTTCGGTGGCTGCACCATCAACCTGGTGAAGGATGAGCTCTACGATGCGTTCATCGCCGCCGTGAAGGAGCAGTTCCCTGCCAAGTTCGGTCACGATCCGAAGTTCTACGACGTCGTGATCAGCGACGGCGCCAGAAGGGTTGAATAATATCTAATTATACTTAATACGACAAAGGGTCGCACGGGATTGTTCCTCAGCGGCCCTTTAATTTTTTATGAATCCTGAAGTACATGTCCGGTCGCTGAGCCTGCCGAAGAACTTGGACCCTGCCGAAGCCCCACCCGTTATCCAACTTTACCGCTCACTGTGCCCTGCCGAAGCGTCCGGCTCTTACCGAAGCACTTGTCCCTTGCTGCCATAATTACCTGTTTCACAAACCACGAGCACGGGGATGTGCTTCCAGGTATGTTCAGAGTCTGTTCACTGTGCTCGACCCCATCCCCGAAAGAGTGGGTCAGCCACATCAATCCACCTCTCATCCCTCTACACTCCATCTTCCTGTGCCCGTGGTCTGCACAATGGAAAAAGCCGTGAGCCTATTGAAGCACCTGGCAAGTACCTATCTGGTTTAGGTCCAGTCCTGTGATAAGTGACAATCCCGAAATTAGAACGCATTTACCCTTCGTGCTTCTAAAACTCATGTCTCCCGTGTAAGTTAAATCACTCAATATGAGTGAATACCGACCCATTTACCTGTGAGGTTTGAAAGTGAAGCAGGAAGCTTAATTTTATATGCCGGGCAACAATTCAGAAGGGCTTGAAAATCAATCAGTGGAATATCACCCGTTCATTAGCAATGAGTTACCAATCACTGCCGGGACGATCGGGAGGGCAGGGTTTCGTAACTAACTAATATCATGAATATTACCTAACACGGACAGTTGGCATCGTCCGCTGTAGGCGAATGAACGTTCCGGGTATTAATCTCCCAGTTTTGGCCAAATAAAATTCCTTATTTAGCCAAAAATGGGTAGAATGTATGGGTTTTGGCTAAATAAGGAAATGGGTTACCTAAAGAATCGGGCGAATTTGAATATAACGCATTTCGTGAGTTATTGTAGTTCCTTAGAATTTTTGTGTATATTTACACAGAATAATGATTATAAATTAGAAATGCTAAAAAATAAATATTTATACACGGATATAGGAATAGAAGAATTTTCTAGAATTGTTGAGGATCCTCAGTATAGTCTATTCTTTAATAATGGTCAAGATGAGCGGCAAGAAGAAGGAACATTAAGAGTTCTCTCTCTCTTTTCGGGTTGTGGAGGAATGGATATAGGTTTAGAAGGAGGATTCATTTGTCATAATCTTTCAGCTCCCAATCAAAACTGGATACATTCAAAAGTAAATGATAATTGGGTCTTGCTACAGCGAAACCGGTTCCGGACCGTATTTGCTTGTGATATTCTTGATGAGGCACGGTTAACATGGTTGCATTACATGTCTCGTTATCATATAAACCCTGAGATATATCATCTTGAAAGTATTGTTGATTTGGTTAAGTTGCATCGCAATGGGGATGAGATTTTCCCAAAAAACATAGATGTCGTTACAGGTGGATTTCCATGTCAAGATTTTAGTGTGGCCGGAAAAAGAAGAGGATTTAATTCTTCAGTTTCTCACAATGGAGAAAAAAGAACCAGTGAAGATACTTCGGAAGAAACGCGCGGCAAACTATATATGTGGATGAAGCAAGTCATAGATATAGTACAACCAAAAATGTTCATTGCAGAAAACGTTAAGGGACTTGTTAGTCTTGGAGATGTAAAGGATATTATTCAGAGCGATTTTTCGACAGCGAATGGTAATGATTATATTGTTTTACCTCCACAAGTTCTTCATGCAGCCAATTTCGGCGTTCCGGAGACACGAGAGCGTGTGATTTTTATCGGAATTAAACGTTCAGCTTTGAACCAGCAAGCTATATCGGTATTGGAAGAACATCACATTCCAAATGAATATAATCCTTATCCGGCACCTACTCATGATTTTAATGTTTGTAATAATAATCTGCCACGACCTGTCAGTTGTCGGGATGTGCTTAAAGATCTACCCGAACCAGAAAATTCAATGGATTTAGCTCAGCAAAACTATTCTGGAGCAAAGTATTTAAGCAATGGTAGCCAGGGACAAACAGAAATTAACTTCGATGGACTTGCACCCACAATTAGGTCAGAACATCATGGAAATATTGAGTTTAGGAGGCTATCAAAAGAACATGGTGGAAAAATGACAGATGAGTTAAATAGAGGATTAAAAGAACGTCGGCTGACTCCTCGTGAATGTGCTCTTATACAGACGTTCCCGCCTGATTATCCTTTTGTGTTCCATAAATCAGGATCAAACCGTTATGCGGTAAGCCCATCAGGAGCATATAAAGTGATAGGTAATGCTGTACCGCCAATGCTGGCATACAACATAGCGAGAAGAATTCAAGAGGTATGGCCTTTATATTTTGAGTAGTAATGAATACTGACAATAATATAATAGCAATTAGAAAAAGGAATATAACGTTAGCTCATCAGGCTTTTGTAGATTTGATGAGTAGAACTGAAAATATCCTTAATGCTGAAGCTTTAGCTAATCCCAATGAATATAAGCAATTGACGTCTACCTCTCTGGAATCGTGTGCGGTTGAAAAAATTAAATTGGCATGCGCTGATTCTCCTTTTGATGCAAGTGAAATAGAATTGATTTCCGGACAGAGGTTTCCTGATATTGTCGCTGAAAAATACTACGGAATTGAGGTGAAATCAACAAAGGAAGATCATTGGACATCAACGGGCAGCAGTATCTTGGAAACAACTCGTATTGAAAATGTTGATGATATTTATATGCTGTTTGGAAAGCTTGGAGGCAATATTCCACAATTCAAGTGTAGACCATACCAAGATGTTTTGTATGATATAGCTGTTACACATTCTCCGAGATATCTGATTAATATGGAAATCTCTACAAAAGACTCCATTTTTGAAAAAATGGGAATATCTTATGACGAATTCCGAACGTCTCCAGATTCCATATCTAAGGTTAGACATTATTATAAAGAACTGGCAAAACAACATAACCGCCAAGAAATGCCATGGTGGATTACATCAGACAACGTTGAATCTACTCATTCGTTCAATATCAAGTTATGGAATTCACTTAAACCAGAAGAAAAACGTGATCTACAAACAAAATGCATGATACTTTTTCCTGAAGCATTAAATCCAACAAGGAGTATGACAAAGTATAATAATACTACTCTTTGGTTGTGCTCTTATAATCAAGTTGTTAACCCGAATGTCCGAGATTTATACTCGGCCGGAGGTAAGATAACCCACGTGAATGGAAAACGTTTGGCGACCCCCGTGGCGCAGGTGTTTAATATCATAGTAGAGTATTCCGATGATATTAAGGCTATGTTAAAGCATCCCACGTCTGAAATGTATATGATGATTAATGATTTCAATCCTGTATTATTGCGTAAAGGAGATATGTATGAGACTTGGTTGGATATATGTTGCAAGTTTGCTGCTAAAAATAATGTGCCGCTTAAAGATTGGATAGAAACAAAACCAACATTCTCTTTCTCTAAAAAATAAATTTTGATAAAGGGCTTGAGTCATATCATATCTTAGGTTACTGCGTTACCTGAAGAAACGGGCGACCCAGGCGGGGTCGATGCGGGAGAAGCCGGGGGAGGGCTTGACGGAGGGGTTGCGGCGGATGATGCCGGCGCAGTCTTCGTAGACATTGAATCCGATGCGGAGGCCGTGCATCTGGCCGTCTTTCGGGTAGGAGAACTCTATGTCGTTGTCCGGGCCATCCATGTGATAGAACTTGAACGGGGTGCTGAGCAGGTCCTTGGCGCCGCCTTTCTCCATCATCTCCATCTTGGTGATGTACTTGCACATCTCGATCACGCAGTCATCCAGACCGGCGTCGAAGATGTTGACCTTCTCGATCAGTGATCCGATGTCGCTCACCCGGCGGAGCGTGTAGCTTTCCAAAGTCTGCGAAATCTTCTCGAACTGAGCCTCAAGTGCCTTCTCCTGGGCTTCGGGAAGGATTCCGTCTGGCATCAGCCAGATCATAAGACGCTCGGTAGGGTCGTGGTAAAGTGTCTGACCCTGGATGAGATTAGCCTTGCCGCAATGCGGGCATTCCCACACGAACAGGGAGCCGTCCTTGACTTTCGCCTTGAGTTCCGGATTCTCTCCGACATTTATGCGGTTCCAGACTTCGATTCCGTGCTTTTCTCCGCAGGTTGAACATATTGCGGTAACTTTCTCAGGCATATTCGTTTAGTCTAAATATTCATTAATAATTCTCCGGTTATATTCTTCGCCACTTGTTTGGTTGGCGGGAAAGAATATTCCAACCTCCTATTTGTCAAGCCATTTCCAGACCTTGTACATCAACGCTCCCCATGCGAGGAACAGGACCACATAGATCCAGAACGGCAGTTTGGCCGCGTAATGCGTGCTTTGGGTGTACTTGTCGAACTCCGGGATGTCGGCGTAGTAATATGCCCCGGCTCCGAAGTCGAGCGAATCTTGAAGCCCGAGACCGCATGCCATGATGTAAAGGGCGGCCAGAGCGGTCGCCCCTATTACGGTCAGGGTAAGAACCTTGACGATTCTTTTGCCTGAGATATTCATTAATCAAGAACTGGAATCGGGAAGAACTTGCCGGAGAGGAGGAACCAGACGGCGAAGAACGTCAGCGCGATGTTGAAGAGCTGGCCGATGATGTAGAGCCAGAGCACCTTGCCGCCCTGCATCTGTTTGATGATCTCCTTGAAGTTGGTGTCCAGTCCGATGCTGGTGAACGCCAGAACGAACGCCCAGTTCTTGTACTGGTCGAGAACCTTGTTGATGGCTCCGACCTGATCGGCTCCGCAAAGAGGCTGGATCAGGAATGAGGCCACCATCGAGGCGATGAAGAAGCCGAGGATGAACTTCGGGAATCTGTACCAGATCTCGCTTGCACCCACTTTCGCACCTGTGTTGTCCACCCTTGTGGCGAAGAAGACGGCCACAAAGAATGCGATGAATCCGATCAGGATGTTCTGGATTGACTTCACAAGCACGGCCGCCTGCTGAGCCTCCGGACCAAGGGCAGTACCTGCCACAACAACGGCTCCTGTGGAGTCAACCGTGCCACCGATGAGAGACCCGCCCATAATCTGCGACATCCCGCAGGCCTTGATGATCACAGGCTCAAGCACCATCATGATGATTGTGAATATGATGGATATGGACACCGTTATGGAGAGGTCGTTTTTCTTGGCGTTTGATGCCGCCGCAGTGGCGATGGCAGCGCTGGTCCCGCAGACACTGGTCGCCGTCGCCATCGTGATGACAAGCGGCTTGTTACCTATTTTCAAGACTCTGGTTCCGAACCACCACATGAACAGAATCACAATTGGAGTGACGATCCATGCTATTCCAAGGCCGTAGAGACCAAATTTGGCGATGTTGGAGAACAGTACGGAGAATCCCATGATGACAAGACCTGACTTGATGTAAAATTCAGTCTTGATGGCTGGCTTCAGCCAGTTCGGAACTCCGACTGTGTTGGAGATCAGAAGACCGACCAAAAGTGCCCAGAAAGCCCATTCGAGGTAGCGGTTGAGGGTATATTCAGCGCTGATGAGGCGTACCACAAGGGCTATGACGAACAGTCCGATGATGGCGGGAATATATTTCTTCACGCTTTCGCCTTGAAGTTTGACTCCAATCGTGAACAACGCTCCGAGAGTGATGAACGTCACGAGGAACTTGCGCCAGAAAGCCCATGTTCCCAGCTGCTCACCCAGAGGGACAACCTTGGCCGCCGCGGCTCCCGAGAGATTCTCACCGAGAGTCCAAGTGGCGAATTTAACCGCTGAAAAATCAAACGCTTTCGTCAGGACAGCAATGCAGGCGATGATGATCACAATGCCGCCGATCCAGATCGCCTGCCAGTCCTCCTTTCCCCAAAATGCGGGAACAGTCTTGCCTTTTTCCATCTGTAGAAAAATTAGTATAATGTTTTACTATTTTGCAAAGATATAACAACTGGCGGTTTCTCGCAAAACTTTTTCAAAATGTGACTTAAAGGCTGATGCTGAAGATCCAGCCGATGTAGTTCTTGTTGAGGTTGGTGATAGGGAAGCGGTCGATGTAGTGCCAGAAGTTGCGGGCGTAGCGGATGCCGATCTGGGTGTCGTACGGGAGCCAGAAGAAGTTGCCGAGATTGACGGTAAGGTCGGCTCCGACACTGAACAGGTTCTCTCCGGCGACGGCTCCGGGGTTGTAATGCAGCCAATTGTCCCAGCAGAAAGTCTGGTAGGACCAGTCGAAGAACGGGGTCAGTTCGAAATTCTTGATGTAGGCGACAGGGCTGAGGAACGAACAGTCAACGTCCGCGAAAGGAATCGCATAGTCGGCGGTTACCCTCCATCTGGATTCCGAGCAGGAATTGATGATGTTTTTGAGGTTTGTGCCCACGAATCCTCTCGGGATGGCGGTCAACGCCCCTTCCATGACGCCTCCCTCTTCGTATGGTCCGTACCACACCTCCATGGATGCGGAAAGACGGAGCCCTTGGCGGGCGGTGAACCCTGGAAGATAGCCATAGGTGTAGAGGTAGGCTGTCGGATTGTAGGCCTTGCTGTGTCCCGGTCTGAAGTGGAATCCGAGCTCGGCCCCGAACCCAAGAGAAGGAAAGACTTGTGACGGGGCCTTCTGCCTCATGACATAGCCTCTCAGAGATGCGTCCAGGGTCTGAAGAGGGGAGATATGGTCCTCACCTACTGTGCTATAGGTTTCGGTCACATCCTTGTCGTCTTTTTTCACGATGTGCTGGAACAGTATCTGGTCGTTGTACCTGTCGTTGGTGAACTTGTACTTGACCTGCGGGATAAGTCCGCGGCTGATTCCGCCCGACGAGAAGTTGAACGGAATGTAGACTTTCAGGCCTCCCTCGAAATAAGGTCTGTCTGTAAGGGTGCCTTTGTTGTACAGGCTGTACATTCTATCTTTGCTGACCTGGATTTTCTGGATGTCAAGAGCTGCCCTGTCGTTGAAGTCGGCGGAGAACTCAAACACGGGGTAAAGACCTGTGAATATGTACTTGAAGTGTCCCGAATGTCTCCATTCACCAGCCTTGTACGGGTCTTCGTGCGCGCCATAGCCGACCATTCCGTAGCCGGTGCTCAGCAGATTCTGGAACAAGGCGGTGGCGCCGAGCGACGCGCTTTTGTAGTAGTCGTCGGAGCTGATGGACTCGATGTTGTCGTAGTTGAAATAGACGGGAGCCCACGAATGGACGTGTGGCAATCTGATCTTTGAATATCTTTCCGTCTGCGAGAATTTTTCCTCCGACGCAATGGAAGCCGTGTCGCCAAGAGCGGTTTCCTGCGCTGTAAGCGCTTCCGCTACAGGGTATTTATGAATATCCCCGTACGACACTTCGAAGCATGGTAGGTCGCTGACCGCCGTGGCGTACATCATGCGGCCCTGTTTGTAGTCCTGAGGTCTGTCCGATGCCGCCAGCGAGCTGTAGTACAGTGTGTCGGCCCTGAAGACAGGCGAGCTGATTCCGTAGCGGGTCGAGGTCAACTGCCGTAGCATCAGGCTCTCAACGTCCAATGAATATAACTCCGTCACTCCCGTCCTGTCGCACAGGAAGGATAGCTGTGCGTTTTCTGAGACCGGGCGCTTCGACACTTCGGCTAGCTCAGTGCACCGCAGGCTCAGCGACCGGTCACTGAGCCTGTTATTCGACCGGTCACTGAGCTTGTCGAAGTGACCTGAGCCAGAGGTGTCTCTTTCTGTTTCAGACCCCTCGATGTTTGTCGAGCTCTGTCGAACCACAAGTCCAACGACCGGAACAGAGCGAAGATGCGAAAGAGTGACAGGTTGAGGACCAAGTAGTTGTCTGAGCGCAGCCTTCCCGTCAGCCTTCCGTCCTGCAATCTCATAGACTCCCATCCCGTTCTCCGATAGCCCTGCCGCGAACAGCCGTCCCCCGATCCAGGCCGATTCCGTAAACTGAAGCGAGTCCGGAGCGATGAACGATTCCCTGACGGAGCCATCAGAGGCGTCCAGCAGGACAAGGTGCGACCCTCCGGCGTAAGGATATTCAGTGGCGGCGATGACCTTTCCGTCAGGTGCCGGCGCCGGATTGAAGTAACGTCCGTTTCTGGTCAGATTGTGGACTTTCCCCGGCTTGGACAGATTCACGTACCGGATCCGGGAACTCCCTCCGAGAGTCCATCTACGCCCTGCCACGGACTCGCTCCAGAATATTCTTTGACCCTCAGAATCAAGAAACAGGTCGCTTGTGTAGGAAGCGAAAGACCTGAGCCTTTTTTCCTTACCTGTTGGATCCAGCCTGACCAGACTGTTAGGTTTGGCTATTCCTGATTTGAGGGAATATATTCCTGAATCATCCGCCGCGACCGCCCCTTTGTACTCCGTGTGCATCCGTGAGGCTTTGCTGACTTGCTTCGATGGCATGAACGGTACTCTGAGTGCCGCTTCGACATTCCAAAGCTGCTGAAAATTCTCCTCTATGGAACGGAATGATTCCTTGAAACTCTTTCCGCTGGCTGACGTGACGGTCTTCTGGAGATTGAAGAGCCAGCCTTTGCGGACAACCCTGTCGAAATATTCCTTAGTGAAAAGAGGGTCATCAAAGAACACCCTCGTTCCTGCGATGAGCATATAACCAACTCTATAGTAGTCAGGAGTATAGTTTTTGTTCGAGCCGTAGAACCACCTATAGTAGTCCCTCCAGTCTCCGCAGTCGAACGCCGGCCTCATATATTCAAGAAAGTCGGCCTGACGTCCGCGTCCGCTCCGGCTGAGCGCCGTCTCCGCCACAACCGCGTCTCCCTCAAGGAACGCCGGCCCCGGATATATTCCCGCGAAGGCTCCGGCCACCATTTCTCCGAAGAGGTAGTGTAGGACTTTTCCTCCTCCCGAAGCTCCAAATTGCATTTGAGCCGCATGCCGCCCCTCGTGGATCGCCAGATTCCGCACCCAAGGCATCGCCGTCGGAGAGTAAGGATCGTTGACGGTGAATATGTCCATTCTCTTCGGAGCCCACGTGACCGAAGCGTTCGGCAGCACATACCTGCTGTGCAGCACCACCGGCATCTTCCCCTTGTAACTCTGTCCGATAAGAAATCCGGAAGACGGCGCGATCCTGAGCCTCGCCTGTTCCAGTTCTACCCCGTAAACCCTTGCCAATGAGTCCTCTCCCTTCGGAAAGATCAGTTTGAAGTTCTCCGTCTCCATCTGTCTCCACCTCAGTGCCGCCGGATCGCTCCCCGTCAGCGAGAACTGCGCGTTGGCCTTCACGCATAGCAGGCTTATGAAGATGTAAATAAGTTTTATTTTAATCAATATAAACTTTTTCATCACTGCATTATCAAAAGTCCTAATAAATATTCATTATTTCTACGGTGCCCTTTGGCATCTCTGTTTTATTTGCGAATATAATAATTACACAAAGACAAATTCATTTTTGATTGGAAATATTTTCGTTAAATTTGTTGATGTAACAACATATTATGAAATTCAATACAGAGAATAAAAATATTGAGTACAAGAGTATTCAAAAGATTCGTAGCGGCGATAAAGGATTTAAGGAACTTGCTGGTACGTGTGTTGCGCTAGCCAATGCTCAGGGAGGACAGATTTATATCGGTATCGACAACAGGACATTGACAGTCGGAACTAATCAATCGATCACTACTCAAGAACAAAACGACGCAGTCAGCAAATTACGCAGTCTTTGCTTTAGTGTTGCCATCACTTCTTCAGAAATAATGGAGGATGAAGTTGGCAGTCAATATTTTATTATCACGGTATTCCCTAGTACTAAAACAATAGCATCAACTTCCGATGGCAAACTGTTTATTCGAATAGTTGATAAATGTGAACCGGTTCGTTCTGAGGACATTCAGCGACTTGCGGAGGAGAAAGGTGCATATCAGTGGGAAATCAACACGACTAAATATTCGTGTCGTGATGAAGCCGTGATTCGAAATCTTCAGAAATTTGCTGCTGAAATTCGAAAATCTATACGCGTTAGAGATCACATAAAACAGTTAGATGACTTTGAGATCGCTGAGAATTATCATTTGGTTGATGGAGAAAAATTGACTAATATCGGTGTTTTGTGGATCGGGACGTCCAAGCAGAGATCTGGTCTTTGTTATCCGTTGACAGTTCAGTACATTGTTTATAATGCCCTTGAAGAAAAGGTTCGTAAAGAAGAATGGCATGATCTTGCGATGAATCCCAAGGAGTTACTCTTGGATATAGAACGGAAAGCGGTTGAACTCACTTACAGTTATGAATTTCCAAATGGGTTGTTTAGAAAGCAGATACGCCATTACAACCCTAAACTTTTACGTGAACTTCTTGTAAATGCTTTTGCACACAAAAGTTTTACTATATCAAACGATATAATGATCAAAGTCTATCCGGACAGACTTGAGATTACCAATCCGGGTGGATTACCTTTGGGAATTTCAAAAGAGAACATTCTTCACACGAAACATCGTCGTAATCCGAATATGATTGAGATTATGAGTGCTTTAGAAATGATGGAAGGTGAAGGCTCTGGTTATGACTTGATTTACGAACTAAACGCAAAGGAAGCAAAACTTCCGCCAGAGATAGATTCCTCGTATAATGAGTTCAAGGTAACACAGAGATCCGATATTATAGATGTGGAACTCCTCCCTTTGCTTGATTATGTTATGCAGAATTATCCCCTTTCTCAGAAGTCGTTTATTGCATTTGGAATAATTGCAAGGGAGAGAAAGATATTTTCAACCCAACTGACCAAGCAACTTCAACTTACAGGCGAAGACAGGCTTAGAAGCTATGTCGATAAAATTATTGCTGATGGACTGATTGTCAAGTCAGGAACAAAAAAAGCAACCAGATTTCAGATTAACCCTCAATTAATTCAAAATGCTAAGGCTAATATCAAGACTTCTCTCAAAACAATAGAACCTTATGCATTAAAGGCTTTAATAATAGAGGATGTCAAGAAACATCCTGGTACTAGAATTTCTGAGATAGTATCACGGATTCCAGATGTGGGTCTGGCTGAGATTAGAAAAATGGTATATTCTATGGTTGATGCGGAACTTCGTATAGAGGGAGCTAAGACAAATAGGAGTTATTTTCTAATAAGTGGCATAAAAGAAAAGAAATAAAAAAGAAATTAAAAAAGAAACTGGTTTAATTGCTTAAATATTAAGTAATAAGCTCTTTTTTTATGGAAATGGGAGATATGAATAAGAGAAAATCGGAGTTGTTATCCTGCGGAGCGGTGGTGTTGATGTCGCTGGCACTGGCGGGGTGCAAGAATGAGCCGCTGGCGATGATTGTGGGCACGTACACGGATGAGTGCGCAAGCAGGGGTGTTTACAGCTACTTTTTTGATCAGGAGAAAGGAATGCTGGTTGATAGTGGCGAAGAGGGAAGGTTTGAAGAGGCTCCTGGTGCGGTAGGGCGTGTGGAGATGAGGAATCCGTCCTACCTGACGTTGTCCGCTGACGGGAAGTTTGTCTATGCGGTCAGCGAGGTGGGGGACAGCACGGCTTCGGCAGTCACGCTAAGTCTTGACTCAAAAACCGGCAGTATGCAACTACTTGGCAGTGAACAGACTGATGGGAAAGATCCGTGTTACATTTCGACAAACGGTAAAGTCGTGATGACGGCCAACTACTCGTCCGGGAATGTCACAGAGTTTCCAATCGGGGATGACGGGCGGTTGCTGCCTCACGATTTCCTTTACGAGACCGGCCTGGGAGGTCCGGACAGCACCCGTCAGAATCTTCCGCACGCACATTGCGCGCTATTCAACGCTGCCGGGACTAAACTGTACGTGTCCGAGTTCAGTGCAGATGTAGTAGCAAGGTACGATGTGGCCACCAGACAGGGTAAACGCATTCAACTTCCTTCGGATTTCGGGCCGCGACATATAGTCCTTAATGGTGACGAGAGTAAGGCGTATGTCCTTGGGGAATTGTCGGGAGCGATAGCAGTCATTGACACGGAGTCTGACAGAGTAGTCCAGACTGTGTGCGCTGACACTGTTCACGCCAGAGGCAGTGCTGACATCCATTTCTCTCCGGATGGCAGATTCCTCTATGCCAGCAATCGCCTTCAGAATGATGGAATCGCCATATTCAGAGTCGGGGAAGATGGTTTCTTGACTTATGCCGGCTATCAGAACACAGGCATTCATCCGCGCAACTTCAACATCACACCAAACGGAAAGTTCCTTCTGGCCGCCTGCCGGGACAGCGGATGCATCC
>CAKULN010000022.1 GCA_934667175.1 uncultured Bacteroidales bacterium
CCGGAGGTTTGGCAGTCGGAGCGTAGAGGAGAGCGTCAATCTTCCGGTTCCTCTCTGCCCGTAGAGGCAAGTCTTTCGGCATCGCAGCGGATGCGGAGATGACGAATGTCTTGCCGGGCGTTTGGTTCGAAAGCTTGGCTTCCGTCATTGAATATATCAGTGGACTGACGGAAGGAAGTTGGCTGACACCTCTCTGCCCGTCGGGAAAGTCTTCTGGCATTGGAGCGGTAGCGGAAATGGCAGATGACTTTCCGGGTGTGTATATTCATTCAACAATTATTGACGATGGTTCAGCCCAGAAACGATCTGCATCTGTGGTCAAGATGCGGTCTTCGGATGGGGCTATGACTGGATTGTTGGCTGGAACCAGACAGACAAATGTGCCGGGATTGTCATTGGTCTCGGCATCATAACGGTAGTTCTCGATGCTCATAAACCAGTAGAGGTTCTTGGTCCAATAGTTTGTCAGTTCATTCTCATTGACGGAGTATCCGGGAAGAGAGTTGAATATTACAGGCTTTCCGTTGATGATGCGCTCTCTCATCTGCTGGAGTGAAAGGACGGTGCCGTGTTCATCGGTGGCATATTCCTTCTGATCAGTGTCTATCATAACCCAGCGTTGTTCCTCAGGAAGCCATACGCTGTTTACCACGTGTGAGTCGTTGTCGTTCCTGTCAGCTGGAAGGCAACAGAGGACACGGCTGTTTATACCTACGGATATGAGAAGTTCGTTCAGAAGTATGGAATGCATCCGGCAGTTGAATCCGCCGGGATTACTCTTGCTCCATTCCCAGAGGTCGATGGCGTTCTTTTTCTCCGGCCACGGGTCTGGATTGCTGTGGCTTATTCTTGAGACGATACCTGCGATTGCAACGGTCTTGTCCCAAGTGTCGGTGGCGGGGATGGTGTCCAGTTGGAAATATTCAATGATGGATTGTTTCGTTTCGGCTTGGACAATAGTCTGGAAATGGTAACTGACTGTGTCTCTCAGGTAAGCGGAGTCTTTCTTCAGGAGTTCGAGATGCTCCTTGTTCTGGAGCCGGTATATTCCTGAAATCAGTTGCTCCCGGAAAACAAAACGACAAAGGAGAAGGATTATAACCAATGCAGCCACCGTGTACAGCAACACCTTGCCTATAATTTTCAGAGTCCGTTTCATATTCTTGAATTTTTGGGCAAAGTTAGTTCTTCCCTAAAAAAACAATGATATTTCCAAGAATTTGATGACAGGATTGTCTATCTGAACATAATGTAGGCGACACCTCTACTGTATTACCGAGCGAAGCGAGTTTGGAAAGACCGGAGGTTTGGCGGTCGGAGCGTAGCGGAGAGCGTCAATCTTCCGGTTCCGCTCTGCCCATTGAGGCAAGTCTTTCGGCATCGCAGCGGATGCGGAGAGGACGGATGTCTTGCCGGGCGTTTGGTTCGGAAGCTTGGCTTCCGTCATTGAATACATCAGCGGACTGACGGTAGGAAGTCGGCTGATACCTTTCTGCCCATTGGGAAAGTCTTCTGGCATTGGAGCGGTAGCGGAAATGGCAGATGGCTTTCGGGCGATTGTAATATTGACAAAATAAGCATGTTGCGCAATGTGCGCATATTGTCAATATCGCGTATTTTGCACATATCTGAAGTATTCTGATACGTCCCATTATGGGAACGATGTGCCGTTAGAGGTGCCAGAAGGGTGGGTGTGGATTTCTGGAAAAGACTTGTTTTTACCAATGAGAAGCACCTCTCCAAGTGGTGAAAAATTTTCTTATATTGATATTGATGCCATTGATAATAAGAAAAACATAGCATACCCTAAAATCATATTGACAGAATCAGCACCAAGTCGAGCCAGCAGATACACCCAATATGGTGACACTTTATTTTCAATGGTCCGTCCATACCTTAAAAACATTGCAAAAGTTCCGACAGAACATTGTATCGCCTCTACAGGATTTTATATATGTCATCCCTATTCTGATATTAATGCGGACTTCATCTTTTATATGATGATATCTGACTATGTCGTAGATGGTCTTAACTCATTTATTAAAGGAGATAATTCTCCGTCAATTAGTAGTAGAGACATTGATGAATGGAAATTTCCTCTTCCTCCTGTTGTCGAGCAACAACGCATTGTTGATGAAATTGAAAAATATTTCTCAATAATAAATACCATCGAAAATGAAGAAGTCGCTTTAAAAGACTCTGTCAAGAAGGCTAAATCGAAGGTATTGGAGCTGGCTTTAAGTGGCAAACTAACATCCGATACCTCCCATTATGGGAAGAATGAATGGAAGAGTGTCAGAATTTCTGATATTTGTACGGCGATTAATGGTTTATGGACCGGTAAGAAAGAGCCTTTTGTTAAAGTAGGAGTGATTAGAAATGCAAATTTCACAAAAGACTTTAACTTGGATTATTCGAAGATTGCATTGATAGATGTCGAAGTATCGTCATTTGCAAAAAGGAGTCTTATGGCAGGGGACCTTATTGTTGAAAAATCTGGTGGCAGTGATAAATATCCTGTAGGAAGGGCGATTTTATATGAAGGTCCTGACAATGAGTATTCTTTCAGTAATTTCACAATGGTATTGCGCCCGAAAGAGGTCAACATTATGAACTCCAAGTATTTATACTATTCCCTGATGAATAGATATCTAAAAGGGGCAATGAGGACAATGCAAACACAAACGACAGGACTTCATAATCTTATTTTGGACAAATTTATGTCTCAAACAATTGCCTTGCCACCGATAGAAGAACAAGTGCATATTGTGGAGAACATATCGCATTACTTCAGCATACTGGATTCTATATCATCGAGTTGTTGAAAGATGATTTTTACTATATTACAGATCTTTTTTCGTTCTCCCATTGGTGGTAGAGGAATACAGAAATCTGTGATATAACTTGCCTTTATATTATTGATATTAGTTCCTTTCGCTAAATCTTGAATATGAGACCTGTAGAGTGTGCTTTCGAATATGAGTCTTAAATATTGTGATATAGATGAATCTATCGGACGTACGATTCTTAAAAATGCTCCTATTTGAGCATTTGGAATGTCTTGTTCAATATATCCGGCTTTTCCAATAAGATCAAAACTTCCTGTTGATGCCACGATTATAATGTCTCCTTTCATAAGAGAACACTCCTTGTTGCGCAATGAAGTTGAAATATACACATCATTATCAAGTAGGAGAACTTTTCCATATTGAATATTTCCTCCTCTCAGAATCCTAATGCCATCAGGTTTGACATCATTCTTTGAATAACTTGTACCTGATATTAGACGACAAATGTCTCCTAACCTTACTTTTTCCCATCCATCCGGCAACTGCGGATAATGGGAGGTATCGGATGTTAGTTTGCCTGACAACGCAAGATCTAAAATCTTGGATTTGGCTTTCTGGATGGCTTCTTTCAGATCGCATTCATCTTGCTCAAGAGTGTCCACCAAAGCAAAGCATCGTTCTATTTCTTCAGCGATGCGTTTTTGCTCATTTATCGGCGGTACAGGAACAATCAGATCAGTGAATATTTCTTTATTCACTCGTTGTTGTCCTACAACGCCTTTGAAATATTTAGTTCCTTCCGATATATACCACCCCGATTTGAACAGATATAGATAGAATTTAGAATAAACGCCAAGACTTCTAAGTATAGTCAGTTCAGTTGTGCCGGCACCATTGCCATTCGGTAGTTTTTCGAAAATGACGGATTTAAGATTTTCAAAACACGGTGAAATCTTAGCTATGCCAATATCTCCATTTTGAAACTGAGAAAATCCTTTTTTGACTTGTCCCCAATTTCGAATCTCAAAATAATGCCGTCCAGAAAATCCATCTTCAACCAATGACATGGGGATAAAACCACACAATGATTCATCTGCAAGTTTATTCTTGGGATTAAGTATAAATAAATCAGACATAGGTGTCTCGCTCCACCCATTTGGAATATTCCCATAATGGGACTTATGGGGACTATTATATTACCATAGTTATTAAACATTAAGCTATTATGGTAAACAAATTCAAACAGAGCCTTGAGAAGTCGGACTTGTCGGGCAACACTGTGGAGTCCTATGTCTGGACTGCCAATCATTTCATCACCAACTATGGAGAGTTCAAC
The DNA here is from genome assembly GCA_934667175.1 of uncultured Bacteroidales bacterium. Lineage (GTDB taxonomy): Bacteria > Bacteroidota > Bacteroidia > Bacteroidales > UBA932 > Cryptobacteroides. The sequence goes on from CAKULN010000022.1 coordinate 4,126, forward strand.
AAGGAGAATCTTCTTGCCTACAAGGGATTTCTTGTTGAACACTTCAAGCCGCAGACGGTGAACCTGCGGTTGCAGGGAATCAACAAGTATTTGGAGTTCATTCACAAGGACAGACTGAAACTTAAATTCATCAAGGTCCAACAGAAGAATTTTCTGGAGAATGTAATCAGCGATGCCGACTATAAGTTCTTGAAATCAAAACTGAAAAAGGACGGCTTTACAGAATGGTATTTCGTGGTTTGGTTTATGACAGCGACAGGTGCGCGTGTCAGCGAACTGCTTCAGATAAAGGTTGAGGATGTTATGGCTGGGCATCTGGACCTGTATAGCAAAGGCGGAAAAGTTCGTCGGTTGTATATTCCTAAAAACCTTCGAACTGAGGCGATTAATTGGATCAACAAGGAGAATAAGACTTCTGGTTATCTCTTCCTCAACAGGTTCGGGAATAGAATAACTGCACGTGGCATAGCTATGCAGCTTAAACATTTCGCAGACAAGTACGGCATAAACAAGAAAGTGGTCTATCCTCATTCTTTCCGCCACCGGTTCGCAAAGAACTTCCTCGAACGATTCAACGACATTTCCCTCCTCGCCGACCTTATGGGACACGAAAGTATCGAGACGACGCGAATCTATCTTCGCAGAACTGCAAGTGAACAGCAACAGATAATTGATAAAGTCGTTAACTGGTAGTAACAGTAAAACCGCTGCCGGAGGGTTTTCCGATAGCGGTTTTCATTGTATTGAGTGTTACTCTAAAGGCAAAAAATAACCGCATTTACGGTAATGCGGCCAACCAAGTCCTTCGTTCTTCGAGCGATGACGATGCAAATATAAGAATCTTTTTCGGATATTTCCTACTCTTTTATCCTATTTATGTATTTTCTTTGATAATAAGGCTGGTTTTCTGCGTCTACACAAAAGCCAGTTATCAATGCATAGTCAGGGGAAATGTATTCGACAACAACTATATACTGTTTCTGTCTGTACCAGAAATAATCCCGGATAGAACCATCATTTTCGATGTTTCTGAAACGTGTTATCCTTCTGTCCTGCCAATGTTCCAATATCGGCTTTATCCAATGGACACGGTTGGCTCTTTCTGGTCGAAACTCACGTATAGATGATGCCGTCTTCCAGTTTGATGATTTTACGCTTCTTGTGATAATATGAACGAATTTTTCATAGAACAATTCATAATCAACAGGAAGCCTATCCTTGTTGCTTCCACGATACTTATATGGCTTGACTTTGAGTTTTTCGCCGTCAATCGTAACCCCATCCGTGAAAAAGTCTTTTTCAAAAATATCGTGCAGAATCTTTACTTTGTCAATATCACTTACAGACAAGCCGTTTGTGAAGTAGGGCTCAAGCGTGCTCAACAAATCTTCTCCTGTCATTTCTTTCGTGGTTGATGATTAAAAATGTTGAACTTGCTTTCATATGGCACCGTGCCTTCATCTAAAGTATAGCCGGATTTGCACTCCAAATATTTGACGAGTTCCACTTTCGCCGGACTTGCATCATCCACAGAATCCAAGTGACGTGCTTTATATGTAATGGCTCCAATAAACAAGTCTGTGAGCTGAATGAACTGCGACTCGTGAGAGCGGATGTGTTGGAAATGTGTGAATGGAGACTTCCCGTGAAATTGATTGGCAAAAACCTGAGTTATTTTATCAAGTTTCTTGCGTCCTTTTGTGTCCTTGATGTCAAGGAATACCTTGTACTCAAAATCCGAGGTATAGTTATACGCATAAGGGTTGTACAAAAGATAATATATCAATTTGTAGTAGAAGTTGTCGTGTTCGCCATTGTTGAATGACTGGTTGTCCAAACGATCCTTATATGTCACAAGTACGCATCTGAATCCCATTTCCGAGGCAAAGAAATAATCTATCAGTTCCTTATACATCTCAACGTGAGTGTTGCTGATAGTATTCCATTTCACCTCGTGAAGTATGCCGTATTTTTGCTTAATGCTTTTAATATCTTCTTTGTACTGTTGATATCTGTCTTCTGGGACACAAATAGCCCCGACGCACATCACAGGCGACCTGTCGTGTTCCAGATGGCAACTCTCATCGACAAAAAATGAATATTGCTCCATATTCCCAAACAATTCTTATTAGCATCGGTAAAGATACTGATTTTTTATCGATGATGCCACAATCTTGTTTTTATCATCTCATAGAAAGAATCCGATACCTCCCATTATCCGCAGTTGCCGGATGGATGGGAATATAAACAACTGGATGAGGTGCTTGACTATGAGCAGCCGCAAAAATATATCGTTGAATCTACCGATTATTCCGATGATTATACAATGCCGGTGCTGACAGCTGGGAAATCTTTCATTATCGGCCATACGAATGAACGGACTGGAATATGCACAGATGTTCCCGTTATTATATTCGATGATTTTACAACAGACTCAAAATTCGTTAACTTCCCATTTAAGGTAAAGTCATCGGCAATGAAGATCCTTCATCCTAAAGTGGATATAAATCTCAAGTATATTGCATACTTCATGTCCACTACCAGACTTGTTGGCACTACTCATAAGAGATATTGGATATCAGAATATTCCAAGATAAAAATACCTGTTCCTCCTAAAGAAGAACAGGATAAGATAGTTTTCTTAATTGAAAAATTTTACTCTTTGATGGACAGTATTTTCGTAGATCAATTATAGATCATCCTACGATTGAATCCAAAACGCAGAAATAATCCTTTACGGTTTGGGCTATTTCGCATTGTTCATTGTATGAAAAAGGCGGCACGACAATTTCTTTGAACATCTTCTTGTTTAGATGGGGAATTGCCGAGCCGACTTTGTTCTCTCGGAGCGATTTCCTATTACTCTGTATAAGCAATAGTATAAACTCTTTACAATACTTTGCATCAATGTCCAATATCTTGAATGTCGAACCTTGATAGCCATCAACCGGTGTCGTAAACACCTCTCCGGAGTTTTCTCCATCAACAAGAATCATAAGGCTTCCAGCCGGGACAAATCTCCCCGAATGTAGCATATCTCCGGACTTCGTTCCACGTAAATATTTCACGTCTAGATTTGTGTAATCCTTTCCAGCGATTTTCTCTCCATCACAAAGTTTACAGACATCTCCAAGTGCAGCTCCCGAAAAGGTTTCTTCATTCTTCCCATAATGGGAGGTATCGGACGTTAGACGACCAGATAGAGCAAGGTCAAGAATCTTGGATTTGGCTTTCTGGATTGTTACATCCAAGCTTGATTTCTCTGCATCAATTATATCAATCTGACTATGCCAAGTCTCTATCATCGCAATAATGCGTTGCTGTTCATTTAGTGGAGGTAATGCAATTGGAATCTTATTCAAATTATCTTGTGAGAGTTTGGGCTGTGCCGATCCTGTTATATAATCGTCTAATGCCATTGTATTGATAACAAAAGCCACATAATCAAGAATCGCTTTGTTTGTGGAATCTAATACGTGAGCATGGTTGTTGACCCAGAACCTACCTTCTGCAATTATGGCATTATCCTTACTTCTTGACAAAAGATTTGCTCCATCTTCCCCAATTAACAAAAATTTATCATCGAACAAGTAGCTATCCACCAAATCTATCACGCCAGCTGCACCATAATAGTCATATTTCTTATCTTGTTGTTTATTGCGTATATCTAAAGACACCGGTTTTCGTTCTCCGTCTCTATTAATTAGAAGTTCGCCAATGGTAGTCCATACCCATCCTGTAGGGATATTCCCATAATGGGACGTATCAGAAGAGGCGGACTTCTTCTGACGCTTGATCTTTCCTTCTTTTATGAGCTGTTCTTTTTCGGCTTTGATTCTTTCGAGGAGAACGGATGCTGGCTCATCATTGGGATCCTGCGGAACGAGTTTTCCGTGTATGGCAAGGTCAAGTATTTTCTGACGAAGTTTCTTTGTATCCATTACTCCTCAATATTTGAGATTAGTTTTTGAAGTTCTGCTACGGCTTTACTTATGTTGTCGCTTTTCTCTTTGATGATGTCCATAAGCTGAGCTAAGGTGTAGTCATTATCATCGTCACCAATCTTGATCCAGGTAATGTCAAGACTTGTCTTGTCTCGCTTCAAGATTTCATCCACGGAGTATTTTCTCCAGCGGCCATTCGGATTGGTCTCGGCATTGTATGTTTCTTCGCGTGCGGATATGTTGTCCGGATTGTAGCATTTCACGAAATCATCAAGATGACTGCGCTGCATAGGATTTGTCGCCAATGTGTGCTTGATGCCTGTACGATAGTCATAGTACCAGATGTTCTTTGTTTTTCCACCTTTGGAGAAGAACAGAACATTTGCCTTTACTCCCTGTGCATAGAATATACCTGTAGGGAGTCGAAGGATGGTGTGCAAGTTGAAGTCGGAGAGTAGTTTCTTGCGAATCACCTCGCCAGCTCCACCCTCGAAAAGGACGTTATCCGGAAGAACTACGGCAGCCCGGCCATTGTTCTTGAGCATAACCATAATATGCTGGAGGAAGTTCAGCTGGTTGTTCTTCGTCTCGACATAGAAATCCGGACGGTCAATGTCCACGGAACCGGATGGACGTGTGCCGAAAGGAGGATTTGCCAAAACCACATCGACAAGAGTTGAAGGGACCTTTTCAAGTGAGTCCTGGCAGATTATCGGGCTTCTGTCGGTTCCGATACCGTGAAGATAGAGATTCATTGACGCAAGAGTCACGACAAGAGCGGTGTTGTCATAGCCATATAAGGCCCTGTCTTTCAAGAAGTCTATCTTATCTTTATCCTGTGACTGATTTTTCATATAGTCGTAAGCAGCGAGAAGAAATCCTCCGGTTCCGCACGCCGGGTCGCAGACCGTTTCCCAAATGTGAGGCTCTGTGACATCCACCATTGCCTTAATCAGCGAACGTGGCGTGAAGTATTGTCCGGCACCGCTTTTCTTGTCCTGACCGTTCTTTTCAAGGATGCTTTCATATATGGCACCTTTCACGTCCCCATCCATCACAAGCCAGTTTTCTTCATCTACAAGTGTGATGACCTTCTTGAGGTATACGGGCCTGTCTATCTTATTTTGCGCCTTTGTGAATATTGTTCCTATCAGATTATCCTGCTCGCTCAAGGTCTTTAGTGACGCTTCATACTGTTCCAACAGTTCAAGACCGTCAAGGTCTTTCAGATCACACCAGCGACATCCTTCCGGAATTGCGGAGTTTTCGCCGAAGACCTCAACATTTTCTTCATCCATCTTCAGGAAAAGAAGATATGTAAGTTGTGTTATGTAGTCAGTGAATCCGATTCCTTGTCCTGCAAGTGTTGTTGCCAATGTCCAGACTTTTTTAGTCAAGGTCTGTTCTGTCGCTATCTTTTTTGCCATAGTATCGTGTTTGTTATGCTGTCTTTCTGTAAATTAAAAATCGTGACAATGAAGCCAGAGCGATGTTTGCTTTTTCGCGTCCGCCATATTCCCTGATGATTTGTGCCGCATACGTCCGGTCTGTTTCTTTTATATCATCTATGGTTGCGGAGCCATTGGATGCTATGTAACTGACAATCTGTTTCAAGATTTCTTTCTGCTTGTCTGTGAAGTCTCGCCACGGCTGGCCTTTCCACAAATTATAGTAGCTGTTAGCCGTAGAACGGAGACAGGTCAATTCCGGAATCTGCTTGAAAGCAAACCTGACAAGCTGAATGATGTTGGTCAAGGCATCTCTTTCGTCTTTTGTGGTGAGGGCGGAGACTGTCTTTGGCGACAACAGAGCATAGGTGTTCCACAGCAGCAGTGGGTTGAACTTAGCATTGACAAAACGCAACTGCTGATCGAGATCCTTCAGTATCGAATATGTCAATGGTTCACCCTGATTGTTGTAGATTATGCGCAGGGCCTCTATCTCATCTTTGTGAGTATTAACGTATTCCTCAAATGCAGAAGTTGTCTCTTGAGCTTCCTCCTTAGAGAAACCTTTCGATATGAGATTGTCTTCGCCGGGCATTAGCGTTGTCAAGAAACCGGCATTGAGTTTAAGGAGGTATGTCCTCGCCTTTGGATTATTCGCTATCAATGATACCAGTCCTTTACGCTCGTTATTTGGCTCATTTATGTCAATATACGGAGGCAACGAGTTGTTCTCTTGCGTGTTGTAGATATTCGCGGCTATATCTTTCATATCCGCTCCGCAGATGGCCTGAAATCTATCTCTTTGCCCGTTGTCACATTTATTGTATAGACGCGACAATTTTCCTGCGAGATATTTCAGGTTGTCATCGTTGACCTCTCCGTGTGTAATTCTCTCAAGCAATTCTTTGAACGATAGAAGATGAGTTTTCGGATCTATATTGGCTTCCGTGACGATATGCTCGTGTTCTGTTACCCCAACGGCATCGACAAGATAGTACAGGTCTTTGCTGTGAGCATTCGGTGTTACATTTCTGAGCTGTTCATCTCCAACCGTCCTTACGCCACGACCTTTCATCTGAGTATAAAGTGCCGCAGACTCCACATCACGCATAAACATTACGACTTCAAGAGGTTTAACGTCTGTCCCAGTGGCTACGAGTGTGACGGTTACCGCTATGCGGAATTCTTTGTCGTTTCTGAAATGACGGATAAGTTCATTGCTGTCTCCTGCGGAATATGTGATTTTCTGAACGAAGGTATCATCTTTTCTCCCAAAGACCTCTTTCGCTATTTTCACGATATTGCTTGCGTGAGCATCATTCAATGCGAAGATTAATGTCTTAGGAATATAGTTCATATCCGGTTCCCGGTCAGGATACATTTCCGGATATATGGCATCACGATATGTTTCCAGAATGAGCTTGATCTGGGCAGGATTGACAATGCTACGGTTTAACTCAGTCCTCGTATATGTTCTATCTTCCTTTGCCTGAACATTCTCTATCTCACCTGTGTATCTTGTTTCGACACTTGTCTTTTCTCCTTGCCTGATCGCTCCTCCGTTTTCCGTCGTTTCGGTCTTGATTCTATAGATGCGGCAATCGACATTGACACCATCGATAATTGATTTTTCCAGAGTATAGTTCACTATGCGATTGCGGTCAAAGAATGCTTCGGTTTCAGGAGCCGGTGTAGCGGTGAGGCCTATCATCTTGGCGGAAGAGAAATATTCCAACACCTTGCGCCAGTTACCATATATTGAGCGATGGCACTCATCGATGATTATCATATCGAAGAAATCCTTCGGAAGCAGCGGATTGTCAGGAAGCTCTACCAGCGTCTCCGGCTCCTCCTCACAAGTTTCTTCATCGGTGTCATCAATATCATCTCCTTTGAGGAGGGAAAATAGTCTCTGAATGGTGGAAATCACGACATTGGAGTCCTTGCCAATCTTTGCTGATTTCAGACGCTGCACACCAAAGATTGTGTTGAATGGCTCACCGTTGTCCGTGAGGCGGAACATTCCGAATTCTCCTTCAGCTTGTTTTCCGAGATTATTTCTATCCACAAGAAACAATATGCGTTTCATCGGGGTGTATGAGAGCATTCGATAAGCCGCAAGACATGCGGTGTAGGTCTTGCCGGAGCCTGTGGCCAACACCATAAGAGCTTTGTTCTTGCCGAGGCGGAAGCTATCTTCAAGTGCGGTTATCGCTTCAAACTGACAGTCTCTTAGTCCTTTCCGCTTCAATGCAGGTAGTCCTGAATAATAATCATTAATGCCAAGCATCCTGCAAAGTTCTTTCGGGGTATGTATTCGTCCAATTTCCTGATAATCCGAATCTGTGTCCATCAAGTTTTTCCAATATGTGTTTTTCCCATTGGACACATAGACTATCGGCAGAGGATTCTTCCAACTCTGGCACCAGGATGGAATCTTATGGGTGTAATTTTCGGCTTGCTTGATTACGGATTGTGTTTTCACGTCTGTCGTTTCTTTCTTGGCCTCAAGAACGCCCACGGCTTTGCCGTCAATGAACAACAGATAGTCTGCCTCAAGATTTCCTTTCAGCAGACCTTCGCGAATAGCAACCGCAGATACGGTCGGATTATAGTCATCCCTATCGGTTATTTTCCAGCCAGCATCACCGAACATTTTGTCGATGTTCACTCTTGCCTGTTCTTCCGGTGTCATTATTACTAAGACTTCTTATAATGCAATATTATCAGAAGTTGAATGGCAAAAGAATACCTTTCCCTCCATTCAATCAGTTCTGATGTATTTGCTTAATTTCTTGCTTTACGCAAAGATAGTCATTTTTAGTATAATTCAGTGCATTGTGGATGCTTTCCGATACTTCCCGTGCGAGACGTTCTCAAGCTGGCCGGTGTCGCACCAGCGGCGGATGATGCGGTCGGCGGTGCGTGGATTGATGCCGAGGGTGGTGGCAGTCTCGGTGTAGGTCTGGCGGTCGAACTCTGGCGGGAGGGCTTCGAGGAACTGGCGTTGCTGGAGGGTGGTTCTAGTGACGGCAGCCGAAGTGGTAGACTGAACTGTGTCGGCTTTCGGGAGGGTGAGGAAGACGTGTGCGTTGTGGCGGAGAATCACGGAGGCCATCGTCATGGCGCTTTGATAGTCGGTGTCGAGGCAGGTCAGCCTGTCCTCGATGATGCCGTCCTCCATTATGCGGAGGGCGGAGAGGATCATCGAGAGGCGGAATGTTATCAGGCCGAGGCGGCGGACGGAGGCGACGAACTCGTCCCCGCAGCGGTCGCTGTATTCGGTCTGCCAGACGGAGAACCTTTCGTTGAAGTCGCTGACCTGGGATGGCGTGAATGAGAAGCGGATGTCATTGGACTTTTCGAGGATGGTGTGGAAGTCGTGGAACTCCTGTCCGAGTCTCTGGAAATGTTCGTCAAGAGTGGTGTCGGCGTGGGTGCTGAACACGTCGTTCCATACGAGGCGTAGGTCGAGGAAGTAGAAGATGAAGCGGCTGAACAGGCCGTTCTCGGCGTCGGTGATGAGATTCAGAACCTGTCTGGGCGTTCCGGTGAGAAGCGTGGAGAGGCGCGGGTTCTTGATGTTCACATATTCACGATCCTTGCGGCGGATATAGGAGATGGTCTCGTGGTGAAAGGCCTTGCGGAAGCCGTCGGAGTAGTTGCCGTAGTCGGAGCCGAAGGTGTTTGCGAGGGTGTCGCCCTCGGTCTCGAACATAAGGCCGGTGCCGCCGTTGTCACCAAGGACCTGATAGACAGCCGTGGCGGAGGAATTTGCCGGGATGAAGAGCATCCGCATAGGAGGTTCCTCTGGCTTTTCCATATCGACCTTCTTCTTGCCGGCGGCGTTGTATTCTGCAATCTTGTGCCTGTACTCGATGGTCTCGGCCTCGTTGATTTCGCGGAGGCGGTCGTGGATGGGTTCGACGATGTAGCGGCAGAGGGCGAGGCGGCCTTTGCCGGAGGATGCCTTGGCGGTGACGAATAGGAACAGGTTCGGATAGACGCGGTGCGGTCGGCATAGATTCCGAAGACGTGAGGGAGACAGGCGGAGATGACGGCCATCGTGCCGAGGATGAGGATGTCCGCGTCTTCCGGGGAGTTTGACTTGGACACTACCTTTTCGAGGAATGACGGGAGTGAGCCTTGCAGGTTCGGCGAGAATGTCGGAAGGGGCAGGTCTTCGTCAATATTGACAATATTGTCAGAATGCGCGGTATTGACAGTTTGCGCAGGTTGAAGATTGATGGCTTTCGCAGACGGATTTTGGGGATATGCGCATTGTGCGTATTCTGTCATTTTTGTCGATTTTGTCTGTTTTGTGCATTCGGCTGTGGTGAGATTGATGCCGTGCTCCTTGGCTAGCCGGAAGAACGTGCGGATGGTTATGCCTGAACCGTGGGCGTTGAGGCAGCGGTCATATTGCCTGTCGCATTCCTCCAGGGTGTAACCGCTGTTGAAGAGGCTGATGCGGTGGTAGATGGCGCGTCCGCTTTCGCCGAGGGCATCGGCGAGGGCGAATCCGAGGTCTCGCCAGTTGGAGTAGCCTGCGGTGATGTCAGTGTGCGTCGCTTCTATTCGTTGTGTGATGAGTTCAATGTCGTCTTTTGGCTCTGGATGTGAGGTTTGCGGTTCAGGGACTTGTCTGATGTCTGACGGGAGCCAGTCCGAGGGGATGAACGTTTCTTTCTGCATTGTCCTATCTGTAATTGGGGTTTATGTATGCGCTGGGGTCGTGCGGAAGGAAGCAGGCCCTTGCGATGTCCTTGCCGGACTTGTCGGGTTCGATACCGTAGGCTTTGGTGATGTAGCCCGCGACTGCCCGGAAGTAGTCTGAATGGGAGGTCTGTCCCCTGCTGATTTCGATTATCCATTTGAGGCCGTCTCCGGATGGACTTCTGAAAAGCAGCGCTGTCTCGAAGTAGCGGTCTGCCGAAAGCCTCACGAATAGTCCCTCAACATCTGGCACGTGGTCGAAGTCGATGCAGAGGAGGCCGGATTCGGTGACGCAGCTGGCGTTGCTCCGTGATGTGAACTCGCCGCTGAAGGTGGCGTAGTCGAAGTTGGCGGCCTTGTATATTCTTGCCCTTGACTTGTCCGTTATGCTCCGGAGGGTACGTGTGCGTTCTTCGGCGTAACGTCCGGTGATGTAGTTCCAGGCATTGAGGATGGTTATGCTCTTGTAGGGGCTGATGTTTGTTATCGGTGCCTTGTAGAACGAGAACCTTGGGCCTTTGTGAATCGGGAGCGGAGGGATGTCCTTGTACTGGTGGTTCTCTCCGTCAAGGTGGAGGTTCATCTCTCTGCTCAATGTCGTGAGGAGCTCCTGTCCCGTCTGGTGGTAGTACATCGAGGCGAAGTCAAGGGCATCGCCGTCGGGAACCGCTCCGCTGATGTCGTGGTGTCGGGCGCATTCGTCGGAGAGACGCTGTTCGGGATGGAGTTTGTCGATGCGGACTTGGAGTGTCCTTTCGCCTCCGGCGTAGGGGTTGCGGACGGTGCCGCAATCCCTGCCTGAGACTCGCATCACGGTTTCGCCGGGATAAAACTTCCGGAGGATGTGGCAGTAGATGTCCGCGCCCCACAGGGTGTGCCTCAGCACCGTCTGCCTATTTATCGTCCTTTCCATAGCGTTCACGGATGTCGAACATTACATAGTTGTCTTTAAGGAGCCGTTCTATGTCTTGACGGAAGTAGTAGATTTTCCTGCCGATACGGGTGTAGGGTATCGTCCCGTTCGAGCGGAGGGTCTGGAGGGTGCGGGGGCTGATGTGGAGCTTCATCATCACGTCCTGGCCGTCAAGGAGGGTGTCGAGGACGCTCTCCCCGTTTCTTTCGCATTGGCATTGGAGGACTTCCTCCTCGGTCATCTTTCCCTGCCTTAAGAGTTCATTCTGTATGAATGGGCATTGACGCAGGATCTTAGAGTACGGCTCGGCGGGGTCGGCGGCCATCCGGAGGATGATGTCGCCGATTGGCTGCGGTTCGTGGCGTTTCATAGCTCTTCTCTTTGGGCGAAGAGTCGCATCGCCTTGTCCACGTCTATGACTATCTTCCTGCCGTTCTGGATGATGGCTTCCTTGAGGAATGTATTCTTGTACCTCTGGGCCGTCGCGTGGGAGCAGCCGAAGATGTCACGTATGCCCTGAAGCCCGTAGACGTAGCGTGCCGTTTTCTGTTCGGGCTGTCTGGGCTTGTCTGTGTTCAGTCCTGCTATGAGGGCTTTGAGGTCGGCGACAGTCAATGCCGCTATTGGTGTCGTGTCATCGTAAAACATCACTTTACATTTTATTGGTTTTTACTGATGACTCAACCGGTTGGGCCGTTATTGTTTTCGATATATCTTTGGCAAAGGAAAGCATATTCCCGATGCCGTCAAATAGGTGATATCCGTGGTTTTACAGCATTGTGGTTTCCTTATGGGAGTATGGTTCTGTTCAGTATCATACGGTATGAAAAGAACAAGACCATTTGACACTTTTCATCGAAAATCTGAGAAAGTGTCAAATGGTCGATATGGTTTGGTATATTATTGTCTGTTTTGTTCGGGAACTCCGTCAGTTCTGTCCAATGAGATGTAAAAGGAGCTCCCAGAGAAGTGCCGTGTCCCAGGTGCGGATTTTGGCGCGGTCGGAGGTGAGGATGATGAGGCCGTCGTCCATCCAGTTGTAGATGGTCTGGCGGCTGACTTTCAGGTAACGGGCAAATTCGGCCTTCTTCATTTCGGGATGGAGGTCTGCGGTGCCGCGGAGACGTGATATGTCCTCGGAGGTTATGCCAACCTTGCGGAACGATATGTCCACGAGGTCGTGGAGTGTTATGTGGCTGTAGCCTTTGTCGGAAAACGCCTGAAGGAACGGCAGCAGCCTGTCGATGTCGAGGCGGAGTCCGAGGAGGGCTTTCAGCATAAGGGAGGTTTCTGGGTGGGCTGGCATAGGCTGGGTTATTTCTTGAGGTTTTCGTCAAAGAGGCTCATAGCGGCGGCCTTGGTCTTCTCGGCGATGTCGATGTAGGGGCGCATGGCCTTGTAGTCCGAGTGGCCGGTCCATTTCATCACGACCTGAGGAGGAATGCCGCTGGCGAGGGCGAAGCAGATGAATGTCCTGCGCCCGGCGTGGGTACCGATGAGCGCCCATTTGGGGTAGGTTTCCTCTACTTTCTGTCCGGCGCGGAAGAATACCTTCGTGATGGGTGTGTTGAAGCCACAGAGCTCGCAGAGGTCTTTGAGGTAGTAGTTCATCTTCTGGTTCGTTATCACCGGCAGGGCAAGGCCGTGGGGATATTTCCCGTCATCGTATTTGTCGAGGATGGCCTTGGCGAAGCTGTTGAGGTCTATCGGCAGGCGGTCGTTGGTCTTCTGGGTGGTGATGTAGAGGCAGTCGCCCACTATGTCGCTGCGCTTGACCTTCGCCATGTCCGAATATCTGAGCGAGGTGAACGCACAGAAGCAGAAGAGGTCGCGGGTCTTGGACAACGCTCCGGCTTCCTGGACGGTCTTCTCATATTCATTGCCGTTCATATCCTTCAGCGTCACTTTCGTGCCGTTCGCGGGAATCTCGTAGTTGTAGAGTCGGAGGAGTTCCTCCTTTGTGAGGAATATGACTGGCTTTTCGAGGATCTTGAACTTTGGGCGGTATCTGTTTATCTGCTCCTGCTTGCAGTAGCCCTTGCGGATGGTCCAGTTCAGGAACCATTTGAGGTTGTTGAACTGCTTCTGGACGGTCTTCTCCTCAAGGTTCTGCCTGACGCGGAGGAAGCGGACGAACTTGTTTATGCCCTCCTCGTCGAAGTCCTCGTAGCGGATGTGGCGGTTGAAGGCTTCGAGGTGGTGGCGGAAGGTCTTCCAGCACTGCATCGTGGCGTAGGCCCACTGGTTGGAGACGCTCTCTTCCTTTATGAACTGGTCGAAGTGTGTAAAAAGCGTGTCTACCGGGGCTGATGTCTTGGCTTCCAGTTCTTTCTTGCCGGAGGCGATCTCATATTGTTCGCGAAGCTCATTCAGTGTCGGCTGTCCGTCAATCTTCCCCTCGTAGTCATAGAAGTAGGCCTGTATTTTTGAGATCAAGGTGTTTATCCTTGTCGATGTGACTCCGCTGCTGTTCGTGTAGCGAGGCTTGACCCTGCCGTCTTCCCAAGCCTCTTTCGTGCAGTTGAATCCGATGCCCGTCATATATCTCTGGCGGCCTATCGAGACCGAGACCCTGATCGGGAACTCGTTCTTCTTGTTCGGCACTGGATAAAGGTAAAATCTTACCGGCATAGTTCAGTCGTTTTATTTGTTCTTGTCGTGTGGTTAACAGCCCTTGTGTTTGTGTTGGACTTTTTCTAAACACAAAGTTAAACACAATATCATTAAGATACAAATAAATCTTGCCAAACTATAATAAATTTTACAAGGCTATAAATCAGATAGATATATACTGTGTTGAATTTGGTTAAAGTATGACTATATTCCGCCCATCTCCACAAATAAACACATAGCAGTCAATTACTTACAAAATTTACGCTCAGTTTTACGCTCACTTCGCAGTAAAGTTGAGCGTAATTTCTTTCTCCGAACCCTAATGAACGAAAACGCCGCCAAGTCCTTGCGGATTGGCGGTGCCTAATATTGATGATGCATTGCTTTCTGTAGCACGATGATTGTCCACCACGAATTGATTAAGAGTCTTGGTTCGCAGAAGGAATGGGAGAGAACATTTTTTGAGATTAATGTCTAAGGATCATTTTCAAGACAACCGTAATTGCTAAGAATGTCATCGAGAACATTCCTATCCAAATCAACGCCTTCTGCCACCATTTGAGAACATTGACTTCTTTCTTGATAACAGTCTCGATAGTCTGAACTTGATGTTCCTCTTTGTGACGCTCCTTGTAGGTTAGATAAATTCCCATCGAATCCACTACAGTTTTTGCCGTGAGCTTGTTGTCTTTTAGAGCCAATGCCTGCTGGACTCTTGCGGATTCTTTGAGTGTGCGAATTTCATCCAGCCTTGCTCGGCCAGTTGAATCGCATTTAATCAGGGCTTGAACAATGGATGAGTCCGGCTGAACCTGAATGATCGTATCTCGGATGGTTTCGGTAACGGTGACAGTATGCTCGGTGCTTTCCATCTTGTTCGGATATAGTTTTGGGCAGCAAGACACTGCGACTAAAGTTGTTAGAAATATAATTCTAAATTTCATTGCACTGAGTTTTAATGATTTGTATTAACTTTGTAATCAGAAATAGATTCAATTATTTATGAAGAACAAGAAACTGCGGATTACCGAAAAGGACTTTCTTCTGGCCAACCGCAGGGCTTCAAGAGCAGAGGAAATCGAGAAGTATGGGAAACAGATCTCGATGAGGTCGATCACCCACAAGTCGAAAAAAGTCTATGACCGCAAGCGTCTGAAAAAGGCAGGCATCAACTTCAACGATGACCTGCCTTTATTCATTTTTGGTGCTTGAGTTGTTCCCTCAGTTGCCTTACTTCGTCCTTCAACTGTGAGTTCTCCGCGCAGAGCCTATCGACTGAAGCCTTCAACTCCTCGTTCTCTTTTCTGACGGCCACAATTTCGGAGTTTACTGCCGTGATGTCCGCAAGCAGTTTCCTGTTCTCAGAAGAGAGCAAGTCAATGGAAGCCTGAAGGTCCTTCAGAAAGTCGTTCTTCCGCTTGCGGGAACCAACGAGCCAGCCAATGGCAGCCGTGAACAGAGGGAGGATATAAGTCCCGATAAATGTCAATGTCTCCATACCTCAGCCCTCCGAAAAGTAGAGTCTCATCTCCGCAAGTCTGCGCTTCTGGAGTCCCGGCAGTACAACGCCTTTTGCATACACCCACCGCAGGAACTCGTCCATAATGGAATTGTCGTCCGGATTAGCCTTGATTTTCTTTAGAAGAGTGGATCTTCGAAAATTGCCGCCTCCGACATTGAACACGAATGACACCAAGGCATCGAACTGGCATTGTCGCAGATTCAGGCATTCCGCATTGACGACATTCTCTGCTGATACAATGTCTTGCCTCAAGAACGCCTCTGCCTGTTCTTTCGTAATGCTCATTCCTGGCACCACGCTAGAGGTATGGCCATATCCCACAGTCCAGACTCCGGCAGGACACCTGTAAGCAGTCAGTCTCAGTCCCTCGAAATGCCGTATCAATGAATATGCTTTCTCGCTTGCTTTCATTATATTGCGTGTTTTCTGTTTTGCTTGATTTCTTAATTGTAAGAGTAAAACAAAGCCCCATCACCGGAGTCCGCCATTCCTGGCGACGATTCCAAGTGACGGGGCGATGATGAACAAACTCTAAATAATGGCTAAAGCGAAATCTCATCGAGCATCTCACCAGACTTCTCTCCCGTCTTGATGTTGATGAAGAAGTACTTCAGGAACACCTTCGGAGCCGCTGCGGTCACTTCACCGTGTACGGCCTTGTAGTCGGCAAGAATGTCGATCTGCTCATCGACGATGGTTCTAGGAGCACCGATGCTCACGGCCTTGCTGTAGGCTCTGGTCACACCCTTGCTCTGCGGAGCCGACGCCATAATGACGAGCCTGAGGTCGTCCTTCTCTGCAGGCGGATCCGGCAGTTGGAAATGGAAGTTGGCGGCAGTCAGCGAGAGATCCGCCTCGCAAGGGGCATCGACACCCGTAAGCACAGGCGGAGTCGTGAGCGCCGTTCCTCCTGCCTTGACTATCCAGAAGTTCAGCCTCGAATAGAGGTTCGCCCCAGAAATCTTGCTCGACGTTCCGAGAACGGACTTGCCCTTCTGCGTGTTCGCCAATGCGTTCCACGCAAGAATCTGCGCATTGGTGAGACCTTTCCAGCCCTGCGAGAGCTGCTTGAAGATTGCCTTGACGGAAGACTGCGCGGCCGTCTTGAAACCGCCGCCGTAGCCACGGTTGCGGATGTACTTGCGTCCACGGACCTTCGCCGCGGTCACTCCCTTCGCCGAGCCTGACATCTCCTCGAAGGCGATTGATGGAATGTACTTCATAATGAAATGATATTAAAATGGTTGAACAATGGTATCGCTATTATTGGTTGACATTATCAGATGTTGGTTCAGCAACAGAATCATTCCCGTTCCGGACGATGAATATATTGATGAAGTCCCCTTGGTTGGCACCCTCACCGAATGCCAGCCTTCCCTCGCAGGAAAGCGTCTTTCCCTTGAGCCGACAGACCGAGGTCGGTGTCCCGAACGTGTAGGAATATGCGCTCGCCGTCACCACTGGGAACGTGATGTCGATGTCCTCCGGCAGTCCCTCCACCGAGCACTCGAAAGCGTCCTTGTAGTCCGCCCCTGCGAACTTGCTGAAGCAGATGTACAGGTAGCACCAATTGTCGGTGACTACGGCCTTCGTGTCGGAAGCCGACTGGCTGCCGCTCCCGCCGTTCTCGATTGACGGCCTTATGACCGTATTCAGCGGGCAGTCCATCCTCTGGCCGAGAGTGACATAGGCCGATGCGAAATACAATGTCAGCGGCCCGAACTCGTCAAACTCCGGCAGCTTCTCCACGCATATAGTCCGCGCATCCTTTATCCAGGATTTCACAATCGTGCTCGCACCATCCGACTTTGAAGACCGCAGAAACACCGCAGTCACCGCACTTCTGTTGATGCTCATATCCGGAGCAGTGATCTCTAAAACCTCCGCAGCCTTATACGATTCGTTCGCCGTGTCAATGCTGACCATTCCGTTGAGAATCACAAGACCTTTCTCCTGCCAGTCACGGAACTCAATTTCCGCCACACCGAAATTATTTGCCAATGCCTTCATATCGTCATCCCCTGATTACATTTACCGCCACTTCCGCCGCCGTCCCGAACACCTCGAACTCCCTCAGATACTGACCGCCTCTCCTTGATATGGCGATGCGCCTCCCGTATCCCTCCACGCCGACAAGAGGCTTGACTGAATGCTCGATGCACGAGATCTCATACTTGCATTTTCCAAGTCCTCTTCCCATAAGGAAACAATCCACCTCATTGCGTGGGAAATCCTCATCGTTGAAGTCAATGTACATATATGAACCGTTGCCGAGGAATCCGTATTCTCCCGAAGACGTCACCATAACAGGACTTCGGGAAAGCTCCAGACTCATATCCTTGAACGGAGAGTTCGCATCCGATACCGCATCGGAGAAATTCATACGTGGACGAACCTTGTAGAGTTTCTTGTTCACGTTGGAAAGCTCGCCGCATATCGTGGAAACCGCCATCGACTCACCGGTGAACCCTGTCTCAGGGTCCATCCACCAGAACGAAAGAAAATACTTCTGCCCGAGAACCGGTGCGAACCCGATTCGGTCAAGATAGGCCTCGGTTATGTCCGCATCTCCCCAGTCCGGGGAGAATGCAGGAGTGATGATGACGATGCTGCTCCATCCGGAAGAAACGCCTCTACTCGTGGTCTGAGACATCTTCACGACAAGCCTGTGATGCTCAGAAGGCTGGTTCAGTCCAACGAATATGATCCTGTCCGGAGTCACCCAAAAATCGTCGTAGTCCACCTCAGGCACATCCGATGTATAGACCGGAGCCGTTTCCAAAGCTGGCATACCTGCCAAAGCCCGGTTGGTATTGATTCGCACGAACGCATTGTGCGCCGTCAGTTCCGCCGCCTTGCCGAACGTCGAGATGCCTTTCATCCTGTCCGCCAAAATCTCCCAGCCCTTCATCTGGGAATCGGAAAGCTGCTTGTATGACCGGGAGATCCTGGACAGGGTGTTGCGGCTCACGGCCTGTGCCGGAGTTGTTATGCTGCTGTGCTGTGATTTTGTTGAAAGAATGGTTCTGCCCTTCGTGCTCCGGGCAGTGACTCCCTTTGCGGAGCCCGAGAAATCGCTGAACGCTATGGATGGCCTGACTATCATTGTCTCTGATTTAGTCAAGCAGCCTTGCGATTCCGATTACAAATATAATAATATTTTACTTATCAATCAAATAATTGGCATAAACAACATAAACAATTACTTTATATTAAGAATAGTAAATTTGCCAAATCAATTTGAACTTCACTTATGACTGAAATCAAGCAATGGACACGGATGATATTGGTTTATATCATTAAAGTCAGCCCCTATAGAGCAGCTGTTGTCCTCTCGTAATGATAGAACGAATTTGTATGATTTCGGCAGGCTGCATGAGCAGATAGTATTTTTTTTACTAAATTTGTCATGAGACACGCAAGATTTTCAGGAATAACGATTTTTATTGACATGAAAATGATTCTACATATGTTGACCTGCGCTGCTTTAATGGCGGTCAGCCTCTGCGGATGTGACAAAACGGAGAAAAAAGAACCAATCCCTAAAGTCGATTTGAAAGACTGGCCGCTTACGGATTGCTCGACCAGCACCCGTCCTGTCCGGGATCTCGTGGCATACAGACTCCTTGGTGTACCATACAAATGGGAAGAGGACTGGTTGAGTGGGACTACGTATATCATTCAGCCGGATTTCACCAAAACTGAATCATCTTTCTCCTACAAGGACTACTTGTCCAAGAATTTCTGCAGCGGCACGCACGGAGCCTACGAGAATCTCATTGAATCCAAGACAGACGTGATCATCGCAAGCCGTGATATTTCCAGGAACGAACAGGAACTGGCCCGCAATAGCGGTGTCGAGATTGAGACGGAGCCCTTGGCAATCGACGCTCTTGTGTTCATAGTCAATCCAACGAATCCCGTCAAGAATCTGAGTTCCGATCAGGTACGAAAGATTTACACCGGAGAGATCACCAACTGGAAAGAGGCCGGTGGCGTTGACCACGCCATCACTCCTTATATCCGCAATGCGGATTCGGGAAGCCAGGAAAAAATGGAGACTCTTGTGATGAATGGACTGACTATGATTGACGGCACTTATATGCCGGAGATCATTGGTTCACAGATGGCCTCTCCATATCTGCAGATCGAAATTGATGAATATGGCATCGGCTACACGCCGTTCTTCTATTGTACGGCGATGGTCCGTGACCTGCTGAAAGTGAATATGCTATCCATTGATGGTGTCGCGCCAAGCAAGAAGTCTCTTTCAGAAAATACATATCCGTTCGTATCAAGCATTTATGCAGCCGTCCGCAAGACTGAAGACCACGAGAGCATGGCATACAAGCTCTTTCAGTTCCTATTCACGAAACAAGGTGCGGATATGGTCGACGAGAGCGGGTATATTTCAATACGGAAATAAATGTTCTAAAGCGGTTATGCCCGATTAATGCTCATCTTTCCGGAGCATCTATAGACAACAGAAATGACGCTTTCGCATAATTGTTTCTATACCCTGTAATTGTGTCAATGAGTGAATACCTGCAATAGACCTGATATTCCGGCAACGATAGTCCCCATAAGGTTCTATAGCCTTTCACCAACACCGAAATAGACTCATCAGCATCCGTCGTACAGTTCTCCTCTGCGACAAATGTCCGCATCAATCCTGGTATTACTCCTGCTCCTGGACTTGTGAACTGCATCTTCAAATGAAGCCTATATCGGCCGGCATGGCATCCGTCCTCCATCAATGCCTTGAAGTTGATTCGAAGTGTGTCTCCGTCATCAACCTCAACAGCTGATACGAACTCAATATGCGCAACTGGAAACGGTCTCCATTCTTTAGGCTCCGGAATATGCTCGTTGCCGAGTTGTGCGAATCCGTGGTATGCTGACACGAATAGATTGTGTCCGGTGATATGTGATTTTTCGTCAAACGGCGGACGATGGGACGGAACGGATTTGGCGCATTCGTTCCAACGGAGTTGAACATCGTGGTCAAGTGTTCGCCAGGCAGCAAGGGCACGTCGATGGATTTCAGATACTGCAACCTGCCCTGATGTTCGTGGGAACTTACAGACGGACTTCTTCCGGAAATAGCACTGTCCGTTGCGGTGATAGAACGTGATATCCCCGACTGAAGCCCAACAGTCGGAGAATCTTGAATTTGGAATATACTTCGGCATAGCTTCAACGATTGACGGGTTAATGATGTAGTCAGGATTGGAGGACTGTGCCCGGAAAGGATGTGTAGCTTGAAGTCTTCCCCACATAGGTAGCTCATAGGGACTTCAATAGGGACAAAGTTACGGATAATCCGGCAATATTGAAGGTCCTACACTGTTCAGCATCTCTTTGGAAGACGTTGAACCGTCTCGTTATTAACATTCATATATATCCTTCTATTCGCTTCAGGCGTGTGATTTGGTTCCATTATGCACTGGGCTGGGAGCGTGCGTATATCCCACCGCTCGACTCGAAGGAAGTCGGAAAGGGCGATACGTAAGCATCGTTCTTTCTGTCTTCCGGAGAGTGAGCAGGCAAGCCGATAGGCGCGGCAGGAGCCGGACGGTACGACGGTCGGGGCGAGAGATGACAGTCTTTCCGACTCTGGCACGGATGGTCTAATCCGGGTGAAACGGCAATACACTTCGAACGTGTGAGCCGGGCCGGTGGAAGGGGCTTGAGTGACGGAGTGGAGGCGGAGGGATTGGAGCGGTTCAGGCTGACGAGACAGTATTGGCTCGGCAGCCCCTGCGGAAATCCCGCAGCCGCAACGTAGGAACTGAAGCCCCTGGAGCGTCTAGGCCCGGCACAACAGAGAGCGGAGTGACAACGTAGCGATTCCGCTCTGCGAGTCTGGGAGAGACGGTGTGCAGAGCAACGGAACAACGTCTGTCACAGTCTCGCGTCTCTGCTCGCCCTCGTAGGATGTGTCCGTAACGAAGTGGAGGACACTTCCGGAGAGGATGAAGCGAGCGTCAAAGAAATCAAGGCGAAGCCTTACCTCTTTCCCGCAGGTCTGGTGCGGACGCAATGGAGCGTCAGTGTAATGGAGTCCGTGCCAGTCCTGCCCATAGGGAGTGGCGAGCCTCGCTTCTCTGGCCGCAAGGCCTGTGAAGTGTGGATGAACGAGCCTCTCCCAAACAGACAGTGCGGAAGTGGACGGCGACGAAGGAGCTGTCGTCTTCCGCAATACCGCTGACATCCAGTGAGCGGATGCGAACGATCAGAAAAGACATCGGCAAAAGCCGATACCTTGCCGACGGAGTGATTTCTTGAAGTAGAGAGCTCCGCTCGAAGACTTGAAGAAATCACGGAGAAGGCCCGCAGCTGTGCTGCTAAGGCTGGCGACTTCTCGGACTTCCGGCCGTCTTTCAAGGGACAATGGTAGAGTTCGGACAATGCTGGAATTGAATAGACCACCCTCGCACATCACGCCGGAAGTCCTGAACTCCCTGACGGGCCTGGAGGCCGTTGGCCCTTGAAGGGAGTTCAATGTCGCCAGCCGCCCCGAAGGAGCGGATTCGGAGGCAGGACGGTAGAACTCGCACTGACGGAGCAACTTAACATAATATAGATTGCGTGCGGAGCGAAAACAGACGGTGGGTAGGGACCCGCCGATCTGTTACGCAATCTCGATATGATTATGTTATGTTGCGAGATTCGAGGGATAACGCTCGCGTCGCACTTTGGGAGCGGAATCGGTTATGGTCCCTTCGGGGCTATGGGGGATGAAAGGGTCGAGTCTTCTGGCTTTCGGAGAGAAGCGGAGAAAGACTGAAGTCTCGACACCGCTACTTTATTACCGAGCGAAGCGAGTTTGGAATGTTCGGAGGTTTGGCGGTCGGAGCGCAGCGGAGAGCGTCAATCTTCCGGTTCCGCTCTGCCCATTGAGGCAAGTCTTTCGGCATCGCAGCGGATGCGGAGATGCCGGATGTATGCCGGGCGTTCATACGGATGCAAAGCTGCAGATTAATGGCAAGAATGCTGTTGAGGTCATTTGCTAGAATGAAGTTACAAGAAAAAATAGTCTAAGAAACAGAAAGATTTCGCGAACGAAATGATTGACATATTGGGTATAATTCAGTTTACTATAAGTCTTTTTTAGTAAATTTGCATATAGCAAGTTAAACATGCCCAAACATGATTTATAACAGTTCTAATACCAGCGATGACAATATCATCAAACTCCTCCAGAATAGGTGGGGATGTGATAAATTCATTTTTGATTGCAAAATTGGGAAACATCCAAAAAAATCGGATGTTCAGTCATATATTTCCAACGTTAAGTACCAGGGCAAAATTCTAAAATATCCCAATGGACAATGGATAACTTGTAATGTAAAACAGGTATTGCCTTATGGTGATTACAAGATGGAATTTGTTCTTGCTCCTCGTGATTTCAGAGAAAAAATAGGAAATCTATTTCTGCTCAAAGCAGATATACATTCTTTTGTAAAGCTGAATCCGGAATCTCAATCAAAAGTAGCAAGTTTACGCAAGGAGAATAATCAGAAGCGTCTTGAAAAAGGCAAAGATGTTTATTCGGATAAGGAGCAGGAGTTGTTTGAATATTGGGGAGTGAGTAATTGCAATTTCATTGGACTTTATCATTATGATGAGAAGTCTGGACACTCTTCAATCGATGATATAAGAAAGCCTAATTTTGCCAAAATTCCATACTATCCAAATGACGAAGCGAAGAAGCCCATTACTCTTTGGTTGAGGAATTCCATACCCGGATTGAAGGATGGCAACTACTATCTTTTTAATTGGAAGTTATCAGGAGCTGACTTCTATAATCCATACGAGATTTACATCGACTTTGATTTTAGACCTCAGGAAATACGGCCACAATGGTTTATTGAGCAGTTGTTCAATGATCGATATAATGACAAATCTAAAAATTTTGAATCGTCCACCAATTTTCTTGATACTCTTAGCAAACAGTTGAGTGCGAAGGAGTCAACATTTATCTATGAATTGTTGCAGAATGCTAACGATTATCCAGTGGATGGGGCTCCTGTAGATGTAGAGTTTAGGATATTGGATAACTACTTGGTATTTATGCATTCCGGGGCGTATTTCAATGTAAGGAATATATCCGGTATATGTGGCATTAATGAAAAGGAGAAGTCAGCGAATAAAAAAACTATTGGGTATAAGGGAATCGGTTTCAAGACAGTTTTTCTCAATAACCACTACGTTTATATTCGCACTGGAGAGTATTCTTTTAGATTTGAAGAGAAAGCAAAGGCAATCAAACGTCTTGAGGCTCCTTGGCCAATCTTGCCAATTTGGACAGGTGCAGACGAAATTCCGAAAGAAATATTACCTGTAATCGCATCACCAGATGCTATTGAGAAATATAGGGTACAAATTGCGCTTCGCCCAGATAATCCGTCAATTTTGCGCTATGGACGAAAAAGTTACGAGAACCTATTCAAAGAGGTGTTTGAAGACTCAAATTTGATACTGTTTATCCCTAACGTCCGTTCAGTCAAAGTGTATATTGGAGATGAACTCGTGAGGGATTGCGTTGTAGATGAGGATAGGTGGGTTATAGGTGACTATGAGCAGGACATTGATGAGGAATTCCAAAAACTTGTTAATAAGGATATAGAAACCGGAAAAAGCCGTATCCCTGAAAAATATAAGGACTTTGACAGAACCAAGGTGTCTTTTGCCTGCAGGAAAGAGGGTCGAAAGTTGTTGCCTGTTGAAAATGCTCATCTGTATTGCTATCTGCCAACAAGCGCGTCATGGGGATTCCCTTTCCTTCTCAATACTGATATGATTCCGAAAGGTGACCGCGATGATATAGAAAGGGAGGTTTATCTAAAGGATGAGGACGAGACCAATTTCAATTTAGAGCTCGCCAAAATTGCCGGGAAGAAATTTTTCTGCTGGATTCAAGACCTCATTAAAAGCGGGAGCTACGATTATGACTCTATCTTCTCGCTTGTCCCAGACTTTGACAAGTGTATTAAGGAGACGGATGAGAAGTATAAGGACTTTATAGAAAATTTTAAGAGCGGATTTGAATCTCTGTTGGAAAATTCCGAGATAGTCCCTGTGTTAATTGACAAGCAGATTGCATTCAAATCGGTCTCAGATGTGATTTATGACACGACAGGACTCTCGTGTGCCGGCATAATGTCTGACGATGATATACTCTCATTGTCGAACTGGGATGGATATTTCCCACATCCTCTTTTGCGAAATTATAGCAGGGCGACATTAATGCCTAGAATCAAATCATTCCTATCAATGTATCATATTGATGATCAACTGTACGATAAGGATGTTTTGCACGATGCTGTAGAAGAGGACGCATTTCAGAAGTGGCTTGCTTTGCAAGACAACAATGATAAATTCCTCGAATTTCTATTAAAGAAGAACCTGGTTGATTATTTCGATGATAGCCAAATATTCTTAGCCGAAAGTGGCGGACTCTACAAGCAGGAAGACTTATATTATTCAGTTGATGACTACTATGAGGACTTGACGGCTTTGGATTCTTATCTTGGGCGGCTCTCTTTAAGAACACGAATTCTGTGTGAGCAAGATAAGGATTGGGAAGACTTCAAAGATAACTTCAAGACTTTCGATCCAGATGATTTTGTCGATGATGTTCTTCTCGATGGCGATAACAAGGAAGAGGTTTGTTCAATACTGTCAGATGTTAAAGCCTCAGTACCTTTTATGCATTTCCTATCACGCAATGTAGGGTTTGCCGAAAGTTATAAGGACTTCCCATTCGTTGATTCGGACGGGAGCATCATTGAAAATTTCAAGGATGTCAGTCTAATATTTGCTCCTTCAGAAGATGCAGAATCTATGCGGGAAGAAACTTGGTTTGACCGGTCATGGATTGCCATCATCTCCTCATCTTATGATGAAGTTGCTAGACAGTATTTTCTTGATCATTTTGGAGTCAGAAACTATGCTGATAAGATTGTTATAGATAAAATTATATGTAATTCTGATTATCAAGAGGATATCAATAATAATCTTGAGGACTTTGAGGCCAACAAATCGTTTGTTGGGTTTGTTTTCCAAAATCGAGATGCAATTAAGGACAATGCACTTAGCGGCTATGTAGTATCCTCCATTGACAAAAATGGCGATGAAAGCTTTTTGTCAGAAGACAGTTATTATATATACATTAGGAATAAGATTTATAGCGATGCTGAAGGACAAAATTGGCTTGATAATGAATTGATGTATGCATTGAATGAAGCATATTATCAAGATAGCAACGAAATCACCGAATATAAGACATTCTTTGAAACTAAGTTTGGGATTCCTTCAATGACGGGAAAGTTATTGTTGGAAGACATAATCCTTAAACAGGCGGATTCCATCAATAAGAATCTGGAATATGAAGATGTTAATGTAGAGTTCTGGCGCTGGGTTAAAGGCTTTGCGAAAGAGCCATCAACGATTTCGAA
Organism: uncultured Bacteroidales bacterium; assembly: GCA_934667175.1. GTDB lineage: Bacteria > Bacteroidota > Bacteroidia > Bacteroidales > UBA932 > Cryptobacteroides. The sequence goes on from CAKULN010000022.1 coordinate 29,745, forward strand.
ATTTTCCTTATTCTATTTGCTTGTAAAAGAATTAGATGACGCCGACTATCGATTGAATAAAGTGACAACGAGCGACATATATCTTTCAAATGCATATCAAGTCTCGTCTGACATTGAGGTAATTGTAAAGAAATATACCCCGAGTGCTCTTTTCGTAGCACCGGACTATCTTGAAAGTAATACCAACTCGGTGATAAAAGAGTGGGTGGATTTCTTTATGGAGTTGGGAGTCCAAACTACAATTGAAGAACTCGTATTCAATAAAATCATCCCCAATGTCGGAGAGATAAAAGAAGAAGGATTGCCAAATCTTCTTGGAGGGTATTATGATCAGATTCAGGATAGGTGGGAAGAAATACTCGATAACAGAAAGAGTGTAAAACAAAACTTGAGGTCAATATGTGTCAAGACTTGCGATGGCGTATTTACACCAATTAAAGAGTGTATCCTTGTTGATATCTCGAATGATAAAGAGCCATTTAAGGATATAGTATTAGATAAAGAAATTACATCCGCCTCAGCATCGAGCAGGAATGCTAAAAAATTACTGCTGGACATATCACAAAATGTCGGTGGCACTATAATCAAGGATGTCGTAGGGTGGCAAGAGAGAAAATTTAATGCTTATGCTGGCTGCGAGGAGGACTATTCTGTAGAGGTGCATCTGAATCTTATTGATGAATTGATTGACATAGATTCAGAGACGCTCAAAACTTTCGAGTGCCGAAAGAGACTTCGTTTGCTCGATGTAGATGATAATTATTGTGATCCAGAAGAACTTACACTAAGCTCTGAGTACAAGACATCCTGCCTTTTTGATAAGTATGGTATAAAAGATGGTCTGACATATTTGTCTCACAGATATGTGGAAATCGATTCGACTAATGTATTTGCGGATTTCGTCAAAAAAATCCTTAATGTGCATTATCGATTTGAAAAAGAGGATATTAAGTACTTGTCAAATTACAAGTTTGCGGTATATTTCTGGTCAGAGTATGCTCTGAGACATAAAGAATTTATTGAAGATCTAATTGACTCCGATGAGTTCGATAATGTTCCATGCATTCCAACTATGGCTGGAAATGTGTACGCTCCGGAAGATGTTTATTCAAGCGAGCTCAATGATTATGTCATCAAGAAGATACCAGAGTGGGAAGATAAAGTTCTTACAGATGAAATCCCAGTAGATGAAAATGGGAAAAATGGGTTAATCGAAGGACTAAAATTTAAAGAGCAGTTGTCCTTTGAAGATGGACTCAATGCTCTGAGAACCATTAAGGGGAAAGAAAAGAGACGGGAGATTTTGGAATGGATGAACGAGGATTATGATGATTCGTATTCCGAACTTATTAGCGAGTACCGTAACTCTGAGGATGCTATATGGAAAAACGGTAAGGCGGAAGATAGGCGGATTACAGAACTTTATGCCATCGCCCCCGAATCAAAGACCCTGTACGAATTCTTTAGGGATAATGAATATATCCTGCATTCAGACTATATCTCGAATTGGAATAAAGATGATTATCGTTCAATCTGCAATATGATGCAGATTCATATCATTGAAGAAAATGAGATGTTTTTTGACCCAGTGGGAGAACAGGATAGCCTTGCGCATTATTTTTACGGGAGGCTTCTTGTTGTTGCTGGTATAGAAGATACAAACAAATGGAATGAGTTATTTGAGAAGTATAAGGAGAAGATTTCTATGATGTCATTCTGGCGTTGTTCCTCAATTTCTTGGACCTATGAAGGCAACGATAAGATTAGCCAGAAAAACAAGAAGTTTTACTCAAATGAAGGCGATTTCTACTACGTGAAGGATTGGTGCACAAAACAGGTGTATACTGACTTCGTGAGAGAAATGTATGACTATCTTGAATGTTCTATGAATGAAGATCAGTTCAAGAATATTCTTGATCCTGATGAGGATATTCAAGACTTGATTGAGGATTACTACAGTCTACGCACAGACGAGTATATTGCCGAACTTGCCAAGTACGATGGCGCATTTTCAAAGTATTCCGGTCGAAAAGTAACTGATGAGGTTGAGGAGGAAGACGGTACAATTGAAGTTGCCAATGAGTATCGGCCGAAGCGAATATCATTGAATAATATGGGTAACGAAGACGAGAATGACATCGAGCCGATGACGGAAGCGGAGGACACTTCAGCCGTCCGTGACGATAATGAAATCGCATATGGTACAAATACCAAAGCTATAGATACTCACTTTGAAGCTCCTACTGAGGAAGATGAAGAAGGAAGCACTGAATGGACTCAACCGGAGAAAGATCCTGAGGCTGACGAAGATGAATATGATGATGCCGGTGCCACAACTGACTTCCCTGAAGTTGAGCCGGAGCCTGAAGAGGAGTATTATGAGTTCGATCCGGATGAAGGAGACCCTATTGGCGATGTAACAAATGACAGAAAAAATTACGAACCTGTCGGTTCTCGTCCTACAGGGATTCGTCAAGCACGAAGAAAAGCGGCCAGACCTTTCACAAAAGAGGAAACGCAAAGGCTTAGGTCAAACGGCACACCGCTTGAATTGGAGTCCCTTCCTGCCACACAAGAAGAACTCGACTTATTGTCGAAATGTGGTATAAGTCCTGAACAAATTGCTGATACCAACTACCTTGCTCAGCTTCGTCTTTATCGCAATCTTCAGGATGAACTTGGAGAAAGCCCGGAAGAATCTCTTGCTGAATTCATAAGAAACGCAGATGATGTCGCTGAACATAAGATGAGTAGCGGCAAGTATGTCCATGCTTGCAGCGCTGCCCGTGGTGTTATGTACGTATCTCCTTCGGTATGGAATAAGATGGTCAACAATCAATGGGTCATCTGCGTCTATCTGGATGGTCAAGGTAAGAACTTCCACTATATCAACACTGCGGAAGAGTTTCTTAAGCTCGTACAGAAAGATGATGTGGTAATCAAGATAACCGGAAAAGAGAAGGTGGATGTCGTTAATAAATTGTACACAAGCTTGCTGGCTAATACTAAAGGAACAGCCTATACGCTTGTTCGTGTAGCGGCCCGAACGAATATGGATGCCGTATTCGCTCATTATGTTGGGGCAATGGCAGAGACTAATGACGGTAATGAGGACGAAGGTCTTGAGATGTATTAGGATATGGACCAGAGGATTGAAAACTATAAATCTTTCTTTACTGATCAAGTAAAGGAGGCCGTTGATGAGCAGAAGAAAAAGAATCACTCGACAATGAGCCAGCTATTCAAGACAGACACACTCTCTCTTGGATATGTCGAACGGGTTCAATCGGAACTCGGCACGATTATTATCAAATTTCCACGAAGAATGGCCCCGAGATTGAAGGTCCAGAGGTCTATAACAATTATCAAGAAAGTCGCCAGGCAGGAGCTCGGCGAAAAAGTTACTGAATGGACCTGTCAGTGGGGGGATTTTTGTGACAATCCAAATTATCATTCTGCTGGATCAGATATAACACCGATACATTATGTCACCGGGAAAGATGATGGTTATGATTATGTAGCCTGCTCTGGTCTAAGCAATAAACTCTATGATTTGTTCCTTAAGTCAACGAAAGAGGGTAAGTCTCTTTCCGTGATTGTCTATGATCCATTTCCTCCGATTGAGTATTATCGGAATATGGTGAACTATATGGATACTAATCCGGACGATGCCAATCTTTTCCTTGAGCCTACAATGAAATATGAGGATTGGCATCCAGAAGAACTTGCCTTTGATAGCAAGAACCCTGATGGTATTGCAGACACTATAGAAAAGACGCTTGATGAAGAACAGATTTGTATCGTCCAAGGCCCTCCCGGTACGGGTAAGAGTTACACCATAGCAACAATCGTCTCAAGATATTTGACGGCAGGTAAATCAGTGTGCGTGACTACGATGGCAAACAAAGGTCTGGTGGAATTGATAAAACAGAAACCACTTGCCCAATTCGTGGCTGACGGACGTGTAAGTAAAACCAATCTCTCCGTAGATGAGAGGACACAAATTAAAGGCGTGCGGAACGCTTCGAATGACCTTCTGGTAACACTGGGGGAACTTATTTGTGCGACAAACTATGTCCTGTCAGGCGTTTTTAGTGAGAAAAAGATGCGGGCGAATGGATTGCCTTCCTATGACTTGATTGTCATCGAAGAAGCATCGCAGGCGTTCCTTACAACAATCAGCGCATTTATCTCTCTGGGTAAACATTGTCTTATAGTAGGAGACCCAATGCAGCTGCCGCCAATTGCGAAGACAGGCAATCCTCTGTATAACTCGTGGAATGTCAATACACAATTGGATGGATTGACCACATTTGCCCTGGGCTCTAAAGTTAAATCCTATCGTATCATCACGACATTCAGACTTACCGCTAAAGCGGCAGCAGTTACCAGTATCTTTTATGGCAACCGTTTCGTGTCTGTCAAAAAGGATTATCTTGATTATTCTTTGACGAAGAGTCAACTGTTCCCGAATGAGGGAGGAGTGTTATTCTATCCGACAGGAGATATGCGAAATTGCGTCTATTCGGAGGCTGCGGACAGGATTATCCACAAAGTCATTTCACTTCTTGGGACATACTATCCAAACAGAAGTCTTGCGATTATTACTCCTTTCCGCTCAACAGTAACCGAACTTCAGAAAAGGTTTGCAATGTCAGACTCCGAGATAGACATTACGATAGAGACAATAGACCGAATTCAGGGTATGACTGTTGATTACGCCATTCTATATCTTCCAGGAAGGAATCCGGCTTTTGCATTGGAAGATAAGCGTTTCAATGTCGGCACCAGCCGATCTTTGAGCACTACACTTATCGTGTCCGACATACCCCTGGACAAGTTGAAAAATTTCCACTCAGCATCCGCGTTGGTTCTTTCATTTATGTCGAGATGCGATACAATCGATTCACAAGAGGCCGTAAAGCCTACCGTTGTCTTAAAGTCTGATACAGAGAAAAAAACACCGACACCCGTTGTTGAGGGAAAGCCTGTTGAGGCTACGTCTGCAGAGGCGAAGACGGAGAATTCGCCCCCTGAGGTAGGTTTGAAAATATTGGGAAAAATTGACCTTTCCAAATTTGAACGGACAAAAAAGGAGATTGTTACAGCAAAGAAAAACTACTATATCATAGACACTAATGTATTCGTTAATTGCCCTGACATTATCAGTAAAATAGATAAAGATTATCCCGTCATCCTCTCTGCGAAGGTCGCTGATGAACTAGATAAGATGAAAATTAAGCTTGATGAGCAAGGAAAACAGAATGCTGAAAAGGCTCTCCGCATTCTCAATAGTAATCCGAATCACGAAATCATTTACGAATTTGCAGATACATCTTTACTGCCTGAAGATTTCGATAAGAGATCACCGGACAATATGATACTTTCTGTCGCATTGAAATATAAATCAGAAAATCCGATCATGCTCACTTCTGATAATGGACTTCAACTAAAATCTAAGATATTTAATATGAGCACAATTTCTCTCAAGAATTTCTTAAAAAGGCATTAGTCCCATAAGCATCGCAGTGGATAACGGGATGACGAACGTCTTGCCAGTCGTTCGGTTAGGAAGCTTTGCTTCCATCATTGAGCATATCAGTGGGGACTCAGAGTAACGTTTTTCGTCATTATAATCACCTAAAAAAATCAGTGCAATACGTAAAAAGTTAGTCGATTTGCAAGTAGTTTCTCAATAATTATGTATTTTTGAATCAAATGATTGTGCCATGAATAATTCTTTGACTCATATTCGTCTTAGACAAGAAGCCATTATGCGTAAACGTAGGCGCTCCAAAGCGATAGCCAAAAGTAGGCATAAACTAAAACATAGACATTCACATCAACATCAACCTATAGTTCGACACACTTGGAGCCGTCCTTATATCAAACCCATAGAATTTGTCGCATTATCATCTGATTTTAGAATTCTTTCTAATGCAAACGTTGTGATAAAAGGATTGGACAAGATTTCAACAGTTCGAGGAAAACGGTCCGACATTAGGCTGCTAATAGATATGACCAATGTTAATTATTTTGATTTGGGTTCCTTGACATGTTTATTGTCCACACTGCGTTTTTGCAAAAACTACTATGGAAATGAGCCCATTAACCCTTCATGTAAGAAGTATTTTGAAGAATCTGGTTTTTTAAATTGGATGAGAGATCTCAATGGCAGAAAATTCATTCAGACAAGTTCTAACAACCTCATTTTTGAAAAAGGAACAGATAAAACAAGTAACCGCAAGGTTGGAGAGGAGATAAGGAAAGCAATTAAGTACTTGACTAAACAAGAAGGTACTTTCCCTCCTGTTTATAGTATCATCCAAGAAATCTGTCCGAACTCTATTGAACACGCAAATAAACAAACCGGACACAAAAACTGGATGATGGGTATACGATATGAATCTGATAAAGTTTGTTTTGCAATGTGCGATAAAGGTTCTGGAATTTTAAAGACCCTGAAGAGAAAGAATGCCTCACAGTATATTGGAGATAAATTTAATGATGATATAACTATTTTACACAGAGCTTTTGAGAAAAAATACCAATCAGCAACAGCAGATGACAATAGGAACAAAGGGTTGCCTCGCATAAAAGCAGTTTCAGACGAAGGTTATATTAACAACCTAACAGTAATCACAAATAAAACACTCTTAAACCTATCGGACAATGCCCAATCACGCCAATTGGGTTCAAATTTTGCAGGTACATTCTATTATTGGGAAATAACCAAAGAAAGTTTTTATAAATGGAAACAAAGAAAACAATCGATTTCAGCGTAATTGAATATTCGCAAAGTCCTGGTCCAAGGTACTGTACACAAGGTGACGATTCCGGAGAGGATTTCTATCATACAAAACTAAATCCATTATTTTGTCAAGCTCTTAAAGAAGATGCCATTCTTCGAATAACTTTAGATGGAGCGGACGGGTATGCTTCATCATTTTTGGATGAAGCTTTCGGTAATTTAGTATATGATTTTTCAGCCAAAGTTGTTTCTGATTCTTTGGTAATCATTTCAAATGACGAGGATGTATGGCTATCTATGATAAAAGAAGAAACTATCCCTGAATGGGAAAAAAGAAGAATCAAGAACGAACAAGCAAAGGTCACGTCAGCTCATAACGAATGGGGACGTTTGGTTAATGGTCAAGTTCAAAAAAAAGTCTGGATACAATAGAATATGGAATGTTCGGATATAATTGCGATAGTTGATATTGCACTGAATTTGATTGTGACAATAGTATTTGGAGTTTGGATTGCGAATGCAATTATGAAAGCAAATACCAAAGAACGGTTTTTGAAAGAATACTTTACAAATGAATTGAATGATATAAAATATGATTGCAAGGTATTCTTTGATGAAATTTGCTATGACAAAAAGAGTGCAAAAGATATCAAGACAGGATTTAAGGTGCTATCAACACGTCTAGCCGCATTTGAATCGAACGCTGAACAAATATTTAAGGAGCCAAAGTTATCTATTCATAATATTCTAAAACTGATGCAGTGTAAAATTACTGATTTCGAAGAATACAATGAACAGTATAAGAAGGATGTCATTACATTCTCTACAGAAAATAAGAATTCTGTTTTGGAACAAAGGAGTACTCTGCTCACGGAATTTTCAAATGCTGTTGTCGCAATCAATGGCGTTGCAATAAAACGCAAAATCAAAAAAGCGCCAAAGTAGGATTATTTTTTTTGCATACTATAAATATCAAAAGTTTGTAGTATATTTGCTTTCAAAAGGACTTTGGGAAATGGTTTTGAAAGACAACAACGTTAAGGCTAAGCCTTTTGTGAAGTGGGTTGGTGGGAAATCTCAGCTTCTGGATGAGGTGAGGCGGTCGCTGCCTGATGATTTGAGCAGGAGAAAAGGCATTACTTATGTGGAGCCTTTTGTTGGTGGCGGGGCTGTTCTGTTTTGGATTCTTCAGGAGTTTCCGAACATTGAACAGGCTGTCATCAACGACATCAACCGAGAACTTGTTTGCACCTATTCTGTCATCAAGAATAAGGTTGAGGAATTGATCGATGTATTGGCAGAGTATCAGGCAGCATATCAGGCTTTGGATGATGATGAGAGGAAAGATTACTTCCTCGGGAAGCGTAGTCGCTACAATGAACATCCGGAGAGCGATGTCGAGACTGCTGCGTTGTTCATATTCTTGAACAGAACCTGCTTTAACGGGTTGTATCGTGTCAATTCAAAGGGGGCGTTCAATGTTCCGTTCGGGCGGTATGCTAACCCGAAGATTTGCGACGCAGAGACTTTGAGGGCTGATTCTGAGCTCCTTAAACGAGTGACGATACTTTGTGGAGATTTTGCACAGACAGAGGAATATGCTGACGAGCATTCAGTTTTCTATTTTGATCCTCCTTACAAACCTATTACGGTGACATCTTCATTTACCTCATATTCAAAGGAAGGGTTTGACGATGAGGAACAAATTCGTTTGAGGGATTTCTGCAATCGCATTGCGGAGAAGAAGGCTCTGTTTGTCGCCAGCAATTCGGATCCAGTAAAGGACACAGCTTCCGGTAACTTCTTTGACCATATCTATCAGAGGTTCAGCATCAAACGTGTTTCCGCATCCAGAATGATAAATGCCAATGCTGCAGGACGGGGAAAGTTGTCCGAAATAATGATAACCAACATAATATAGCACATTATATGAGGGATTTTAACGCTTGGCTTGGTGAGTTTCGCAGCTCCATTGCTGATTATAAATATTACATCGACTTCCCCAAGGTGTTTGCAAATGTTGATGCGCTCAGGATTGAACTAAACATTCTTAACTCATTGATCGGGTCACGAAATATCGAGGCTGATTTTGAGAATATAATCGAACGTTACCCGGAGACTCTAAAGTGCATCCCTATACTTCTGGCTAAACGCGAGATGGATATTTTCGCTATGGATGAAGAAGGAGCATTCTGCTACAATTTCGTGGCGAGGAACTATCCGACATCTCAGTATAAGGTCTTTATGAGAAAGACTGGATTGTTCGATCTTATGGAGAATCATTTGATTAATAATCTGGTGGACTATGTGACTGGTGTCGAGACTGGACTTGATTCTAACGGACGCAAGAATCGTGGTGGTCATTTGATGGAAGATCTTGTTGAAAGTTATCTCATTAAAGCTGGCCTTGTAAAGGGTGAGACCTATTTCAAGGAAATGTATATTCACGAGATTGAGGAAAAGTGGAATGTAAATCTGTCTTCAATCTCCAATAATGGAAGTGCGGAAAAGAGATTTGATTTCGTCATCAAATGTCCGAATATGATTTATGGCATCGAGACGAACTTCTATTCCAGTTCTGGTTCCAAGCTAAATGAGACCGCGCGGAGTTATAAGACAATAACATTGGAGACCAAGGATTTGGATTTCTTCAAGTTTGTGTGGTTCACTGATGGTCAAGGCTGGATAAATGCCCGGAACAATCTGAAAGAGACTTTCGATGTTCTTGAGAATCTCTATAATATCAAGGATTTGGAGGATGGTGTTATTTCAAATCTGATTCGTGTATGATTACTCCTTTCTTCAAGTCTGAAAATAAGGATTTCACTTTGGCTAAAGGTGATTGTATCAAACTTTTGTCTCAATTTGAGTTCAAGTTTGATATGATTTTCGCTGATCCGCCATACCATCTGTCTAATGGTGGCATCAGCGTTCAGAGTGGGAAGATGGTGTCTGTAAATAAAGGCGAGTGGGATAAATCTAAGGGATTTGAGGAAGACTATCGGTTTGACAAGGCTTGGCTTTCGGCTTGCCGAGAGAAGTTAAAGAGCAACGGTACAATCTGGGTAAGCGGGACATATCACAATATCTTTTCTATCGCCCGATGCCTGACGGAACTTGGATTCAAGATTTTGAATTGCATTACTTGGGTGAAGACCAATCCCCCACCAAACCTTTCGTGCCGGTATTTCACGTACTCTGCTGAATATATCCTTTGGGCTCGAAAGGAGCAGAAAGCCGCTCACTACTTCAATTATGAGTTGATGAAAGAGATAAACGGGGGTACTCAGATGCGTGATGTTTGGACACTTCCTGCGATTGCCAAATGGGAGAAATCGTGTGGGAAGCATCCTACGCAGAAGCCACTGTGTGTATTGTCGAGAATAATTCAGGCTTCCACAGAACCTGGAGCTTGGATATTGGATCCATTTACCGGAAGCAGCACGACAGGGATAGCGGCCAACTTGCTTGGGCGCAGGTTCTTGGGAATAGATATGGAGGATAAGTTTCTGGAGATTAGCAAGGCACGAAGAGAAGAACTTGACAATTTGTCTCTTCGCACTGAGTATCTGGAGAAACTGCAAAAACAGGCAAAACTCTTCGAGGATAAGGATATTCGTGTCCTCAGCGAGCCGCCTGTTTATTATGGTGCAGGGTTGCCGTTTTAGTATTCCCTATGATTGATTGCCAAGTTCAAGAGATTTCGGTAGTTCTTTTTACCTTCTATACATTCTTTCGTCCATACAAGGGAATATTTAAATTGATGAGCATCCTGATTCTGTTTCTCACACAAGCAGAAGAGTTCCAGTATCAATGCCAAGCCACCTATTGACAAAGTGCCTGGCACATTAACATTTGCATAGGTTCTCTCTATATATTCCAATGATGTTGGAGTATAGTCTTTACGTTCTTCCACAGACCTAAACGGAGTACACGTATCATAGAACGAGGAGAAGTAATCAAGTATGGCCTTCATTTCATTCGGAAAATGCTGTGCTTTAAGAAGGACATCAACAATCCAGTCAACGTGAGGTAACAAGACAGGCTTTGCGTCATCTCCTGGGTTAAGATATTTCACCCGAAAATCAAGTTCAGGTTTCTCCCCTCTGTTGCCTTGGAACATACCTATTAGCGTTCCATCTTGTGTAGCAAATGTATGGATGGCCTCTTCATTGCCACGAACCATTCGCATTTTACCGTCTCTGTAATAATCTGGGTTATAAGTCATAGTGCTTTGTTATTAAGTAATTCACATATTGAAATATTCAAAGCCTTTGCAATCTTCTCCATATTGCAAAGCGTAATGTTCTTTTCGGCACGTTCAATCATACCGATGTATGTGCGATGAACACCGGCTTTGTCCGCAAGCTGTTCTTGCGACAGGCCAAGTGCCTTTCGGTGCTGTTGGACGCTTTGGCCAAAGTGCAGCAAAATAGGCTGTTTATCCATTTTAAGTGTTGCTCTTGCTTTACTTGACAAAAGTATGAATATATACTAAAGTTATCAACATACTATAATTAGCAACTTAGGATAAATAACTGATTGTCATAGCCGTTTCAGAAAGGAGTCTCTTGATTTCACAAGTGATATCCGCACGAATTGAGCACAGCTATACTCTGCCAACCTTGACACAGCAAAATGGCAAAGCAAATGATATGTAGCACATCAAATTTTTACTGCCTTTTCGGGGACTTGACCAGAATGAGTTCCTTGCAGTGATTCAGAAGCCAACGTTCAAAGATTGAGATTCGGCTGTAGCTCCAGATGTGGCGGCTCACGTCCTCACGGAGGTCTTGCTCTATCCAGTCTTCATTGTAGCCATACTTCCTGAGGTAATCGACATAATTGCGCAGACGTGCTTTGACTTGGCTTTCGCAGGACTTGCCGAAATGCTTCCGGCAGCCACCGACCACATACTTCTGTGCCTGCTCTACACCAGGAAGGCAACTGATGTATGAATATGCGGAAATCGCTCTCACAAACAGGATCTTGCTTTCCAGAGTGATGACACCATTCTTGATTTTAATCTTGTCATAGTAGGCATCTTCAAGGACATCGAGAACTGTTATGAATCCGAATCTATGGACGGTCCGTTCTATTCGGAATGTCTCGGTTCGGTCAAGCAGGAAGTCGGGGCGGAGGAGGTTGTTTACATATTTGATGATCTCATTCGCTTGTTGTTTGAAGAACATTCTGGAACCGTATTTTTCGGACAGCATTTGTTCCAGCTGCACTTTGCGTTCTTCAATAAAACTGAGGGAATCGATAATGCGGCGGCCTTGTGAGGCGTTGAGACAGGAGACGCACAGGGTTCTTAGATTGGTAGGATGGTTTTCATCTGGTTGGCCTGGGTACAATGATTGGACTCCAAGATAGATGTCGGGAACTCCAGCCGCGCAGTTTGTGCATTTGAAGGCATCCCGTGATAGTATCTGAAGTTTCAGTTCGGGCGAGATATTAGCTTCGTATTCCATTATGTTGTTAGTTGATGTCTATAGATGGTCTTCCAGATGGTTTGCTGGTGGCGCTGCGCTCTCCCCTCCTTATACAAGTTTTCTTCAGTCACAGAGACTCAACTTATGGTTTTAGTTGAATCAGAATCCTCTATCCTTTGTACTTGTGTGATAAAGGTAGTCAAACGAATTTACAATCAATCATCTCCTGACGTAAAATGGCGTGAAAATCTTCGGTTTACGCATCATCTGGCATTTTGTGAATGCTGGTAAGATGCAATTCTAAATCTTCGACCAATCCCATAACGTTATCGAGATATTCAGGTGAAATGTATTTCCGGAGCTCTTTCATAAGTGGCGGTTCGGAAGCAGCTATTTTTGAGTTTTGGGTATTGCTTTGCTTCCAACGGATGAGGATATCCGCGATGTCGGCTCCCATCGCCTTGTCTTTTTCCGTGGCGGTGCGTTGAAGGTAGTCAGACACTTGAATATTCAGATGCGGGCGTTCGGCACATTTCTGAACCCATTTATCGTAGCCATCCGTGTCGGGGAAGGCTATGACAGTGCGGCCTTGCAGGATTTCGACCTTGTCTCCGAGCTGTGTCTTTCCTCCTACCGCCACCCACACGCATTGGGGCATAAGGGCTGAGCAGATTATGGCGGTCTTCTCTGCCTCAACGAGAGCAACGGGTTTGTCCGGATATTTGTTCAAGAGGTGTTCTCCGAATAGGCATTGTGTAAGTTCCCATTCTGTGGGGAGAAAATTCTGATGTTTGAGGATGGAGTGGATCCAGGTGATTGGAGTTTTCGCTTCCAGGTCTTTGATGCGGTGGCCAGTGAATGGGTCGTATTTCATCACTTTACCCGTCCGGCATTGTCCTTTAGTGTCTATTTGATAGAAGATGGTGTCGGCGGATCTGGTTACTCCGATGTAATATTCCTCTACAAGTCGTCTGACGGTTTCTGTGTCAAGTAGGGTAAGCAGGAACGTGATAAAGTCACTCTGCGGTTGAAGACGGATTGTTTTGCGGACTAACGTCATCGGGATTGTGCATATTAGTCGTGCATCTTGTTTAGGTGTTGTGGTGATTCTTGCACGTTTAGGCATGGGGCTGCGCCTATCGTATTTTCGAGATTCTTTCCAATCGGGTTCGGACAGAGGATAGAGGCAGTAGCCGCAGGAGGATTCGTGGTCGCAGCGGCCATATTTTTCAGGGTCAGCTGGACGGTTTTCTTCATCGACATACGGGGCAAAACAATGCTTGCGTCCGCAGGATGGACATGTGAGCCGGGTTCTGATGCCGGCATATTTTAGAAGGTGATAGCGGTATTTCATTGTCAGTCGATGTCTTTGAATGGAAGTTTTGTTTCTTGTGATTGTTGTATCGGGCGTATCGTTTGTATCGGACGCGATACAGTCGATACACCTGATACAGCGGTGTCTTCTTCAGTGCGAAATGATTCGAGTGTGATGTTCTCCTCCTTGGCTTTCTTGAGCTGGCGTTGTACTTTGCCGAGGGATATGCTGAGGGTTCTGGCAATGTCTCTAAAGGATTTGCCTTGCGATTGCAGCCTGAGGATGTCTTCGATGTATTTCAGGCCATCGTCAGGTTCGGCATTCCTCAGATGATGGCACTCCTGATCGAATCCTTGCTGTTCGAAGCGAAGGAAGCCGTTCTCCTTGTTGATGTCATAGACTATCACGTTGTCGGCATCGTATTGGTAGCCACCTGTGCGGACCTTGACTTGTTTGAGGTAGCGTAGGTTGCTGTCTTTTGCACTGCGGGCAAGAGCTATTCCGGCATCAAAGAAATTAATAAGTTTGGCTGATCCGGCAAGGTCGTTCTGCGTTATGGGTTCATAGCCACGGCGTTTTGGCGTGTGGGCTATGATGACGGTCGTGAGAGCGTATTTCTTTTTTAGGCGAATCAGTTTCATCATAAAGCTGCCAGCTGTGGAGCCTTTCTCAGAGTCATTGCATATGAACGTGATGTTGTCAACCACAAAGAAACGGGTGCCTTGGACGGCAGCTTCCTCTATGGATGCAAGTATCTCTTCTTCGAGGTCTGAACCTATGATAAGTTCTGGGTCTATTTCGGCTCTGGAGAAATTGTCTGGGAATATGTGGCGGTAGCCTGTGGCCGGGTCGGTGTAACGCATTTGGAACTGCTTACCGGAAAGTTCGAGATCAACGTACAAGACTTTTTCCTCACGGGCAATCTCTTCGGCGATCTGTGTGGCAAATATGGATTTGCCGACATTGCTTGACGCGAATATGACAGTGTTTTCATACTGGACTATCAGGCCGCTGAAATAGGTCTTCGGATCCGGGGTGTTGATGCAGTCTTCTATCCAGACGTTTGCCGGTTTGATGGAAAGAAGCCCTACTCGACGGGGCGCTTTTCGGGCGTTATCGATTTCTGTGAGGATTGCTTCCACCGGGGTTGATTCCCGGTGGAGGCTTTCTGTTGAGGCGGCAAGGTTATCTGACATTGCGCTTGTGTTTTCTGTGGGTTTCATTTGTCGCTCCGTCGTTTGTTGAACAGTTCAAGTGCAAGATCCGCATCGACGACGATCTTGCGTCCGTTTTGACGAACGGCCTCTTTTATTATCGTGTTCTTGTAGCGTTGAGCTGTGACGTGGGAGCAGCCGAAGAGGCTTCTGATTCCGTTCAGGCCATAGACCAAGCGATGGTTTGCCTTGACCGGTTGTTCTGGCTCATCGTTATTGTCCTGTGACAACGCGGCTTTGAGCCGGTCGTCAATGATTGACGTGAACTCTTCTACCGTCAATGAGTAAAGCGGGGTGTCTATTCCGATTCCCATAATCTTGAATTTTAGTAAAACTATGGCTTCGGAGAAAGGTGACAAGCAGACTCCTCTGCCACAACGGAACATCGCACAAGTAATGTCACTTCGCTTGCGGCTTCCGATGTGGCAAAGTTCAGGAGAATTAAATGGGATTCGGGTTACAACCGGGTTGTATCAGGGTTGTAATCGGGTTGCCTTTGGGCTGTATCCTTTGCCAAATCACTCATGTGCATGGAGTTATCTAATGATTCTTATACTCCGAATAAAGGTCGGCAATTGTTTTTGAGATCGCTTTGCCATTCATCTTGTCGTAGGCTTGGCGAAGATTAGACACGTTCCATAGACGCTCGAACACATTCCAGCAGATTCTGCCGCCTTTGTCAAGATCGAGCAGGCCGGATAGGACAAAGGCTACTTCCGCCATATTCCTCTTGTTGGATTTGTCTTTCCAGTCAAGGTCTTCGCCGCAGAACTGAGGGACGAGGCGGTTCAGATATTCCCTGGCTTTGTCGTTGTCCAGTTGCGGAGGCAGTGGGATTGTTGGCTTCGGTGTGCCGAGGATTGCGGTGACATTGTACTGGTCATAATGCTCAATCTTTTCACGCAAGCACTGGGCATAGCGATAGAATGCGGCTTCTTCCACACCATAGTTGAGGCAATCCAAAGGGTATTCATTCTGGATATATGGCTTGAATGAATCCAAGCAACTGTCTATCAATGCCAGCAAGAGTTTTGTCTTGCTGTTTAGGTCTTCAAAGTCAAACAGATGGATGAATGCTTCGAGGGATTCGTTCTCGTAGCAGTCTGTGATGCGTTGCCAATCGATTTGCACGAGGTTGGTTATCGTTCCGTTGAGGATTTGGGCTTTGACTTGAAGACGGTAGCGGGCGTTGTTCTCACTTTCCTCTTTGGTGTTGCGCGGATTTCTCATATTCATTAGTCTTTAAGCCCCATTTCGAAGACGGCCATCTGTTCGGCCTTGACTTTCTCGGCTATGTCAATGTAGGGACGCATTGCCTTGTAGTCAGAATGGCCGGTCCATTTCATCACGACTTGCGGAGGTATGCCTTGCGACAGGGCGAAACAGATGAAAGTTCTGCGTCCTGCGTGGGTACCGATGAGAGTATATTTAGGGACAAGTTCCTCAACTTTTTGTCCGGCGCGGTAGAATGTTCTTGAGATCAGTTCATTGAAGCCGCAGAGTTCGCATAGGTCTTTGAGGTAGTAGTTCATCTTCTGATTTGAGATGACCGGCAGCGCAAGGTTGCCTTTGAATATTTCCATCTCATATTTCTTCAATATAGCCTGTGCGTAGCTGTTCAGTTCTATGGTGAGCCGGTCGTTTGTTTTCTGGGTGACAACGGTTATTGTGTTGTTTTCGATGTCAGAACGGCGGAGGTTCGCCATATCGGAGTAGCGGAGACTCGTGAAGCAGCAGAAGCAGAATAGGTCACGGGTCTTGGCGAGCGCTCCGGATTCATTGACTCGCTTCTGGTACTTATTGCCATCAGCATCACATAATTCTACCATTGTGCCGTTCTCCGGAATCTTGTAGCTATACAGTTTTATGAGTTCCTCTTTGCGGAGGAATATGACAGGCTTTTCAAGTACTTTGAACTTCGGGCGGTATTTATTCACTGTGTCATCCTTACAGTAGCCTTTTCGGATGGCCCAGTTCAGAAACCATTTGAGGTTATTGTATTGCTTTTGGACGGTCTTTTCTTCGAGGTTTTGTTTGACTCGGAGGAAGTGTATGAATTTGTTGAGGCCGTTTTCGTTGAATTCATCAAATGTGATCCTCCTGCTGAATTTGCCAAGGTGCATCGAAAAGGTTTTCCATACCTGCAATGTGGCGTATGCCCATTGGCTTGCTATCCGCTGTTCGTTTATGAATTCTTTCAGGCGGTCGAATACTGTGACGGATTTTGGGGATTCCGATTCGATTTCTTCCAACAGTTGTGTGCGTCCAAGGGCGGCGTTGAGCTGTTCCATCAGATCTTCCTTGGTCGGCAGTTTGGTCAGGTTGTTTTCATAGTTGTCCAGTGTTGTTTTTATGGCAAGCATTTTCGCGTTGAGTTCATTGCCTTTCACGCCGTTTGAATTGACGGTGTTCGGGATGATGTAATGCAGGGCTTTCGTCTCCTTTGCCTTGCGGACTGGATCTTCCAGAGCAGCGACCCACTTGTCTTTTGATATGGAGTAGCCGAAGGAAGTCTGCACCCTCACGCCTTTGATGCAGATGGAGACTCTTATCGGGTGTTCGCCGTGTTTGTTCGGACGAGAATCGAGCATAAATATTACTGCCATAATCTTTTAAACTTCGGTTAATGTCATAAATTCTTACGCTCAAATTTACGCTCATTTTTTGATATATCCTAATGAATTTTGATAAATCGTGGTTTATTGTAAACTATTGTTGGTTATTTATTTATGTTGTTGTAGCGAACTTTGATTTATGATTTGGATATTCCGCCCATCTCCACAATATTGATTAAATATCAGTGGTTTAGAGGTTTTACAAACAGATTTACAAACACATTTTATTCGTCTATGTTTGTAAAACCTTATCAGTTTACAGTGGATTCAACTATACTATTTTTAGTTGGCTGCACTTAAATTGACGAAAGACCGTTAAATCGCCAAAGATTGGCGGCTATATTATTTATCAGCAAT
>CAKULN010000023.1 GCA_934667175.1 uncultured Bacteroidales bacterium
CGATAGCGAAAAAAATGCAGAAAATTCTTTGATTTATGAAAAACATCACTAACTTTGCGGTGTATTAATAAACTATTACACTAACAAGATATGATAGAAATCAAAAATCTCGCTTTCAGCTACGGCAAGACTCCCGTCCTGAAAAGCATCACGACAAACCTTGAGGAAGGTCGCATCTACGGCCTTCTAGGCGAGAACGGAGTCGGCAAGACCACTCTGCTGACACTTCTGTGCGGCCTGAAGAAAGTGACCGAGGGCAGCATCTCCACAGATGGGGAAAACCCTTTCGACCGCACTCCCACCCTGCTCCAGAATCAATTCTACCTCCCGGACGAGGTGCTTCCCATCGCCATAAAAGCGGAGAGTTTCGCCAAGGAAAGAGGATCTTTCTGGCCGAACTACGACCACTCCAAGTTCCTTGAAATCATGAAGGAGTTTGAGAACGACCCAACAAAGAAGATGAACCAGATGTCAGCCGGACAGCTGAAGAAAGTCTACATCTCGTTGGCTCTGGCCTGTGGCTGCAAGTACATATTCATGGATGAGCCGACGAACGGCCTTGACATCCCTTCCAAGACCCAGTTCCGCAGCGCCATCATGAAGTACACTTCGGATGATTCCACGATCGTCATCTCCACACATCAGGTAAGGGATCTTGAGAACATCATTGACCCGATCATAATCCTTGACCGTCAGGATGTTCTGCTGAACGCTTCCGTGGAAGAGATAACAAGCAAGCTGTACTTCGACTACGGCACCAAGCTCCACACTGAATCCCTTTACAGCGAGCAGCTTCCGGGCGGATTTATCCAGGTATATCCTAACACGACCGGCGAGGACAGCAAGATCAACGTGGAGGCACTATTCAACGCCGTGCACAAGAACAAGGAACTGGTCAAAGGAATGTTCAGCAACAAATAAGGAGGAATCACAATGAACAATACATTCAATTTAAGCAGATTCGGGAAATATTTTGTCTACGACCTCAAGAGACAGTGGCAGAACATCGGGCTTCTGATGCTGATCTTCGCTCTGTTCCCTATCATATTCTACATGCTGTACATGTTTTTCGCGGCACTTTTCGACGGAGGCTTGTGGAAGATTTTCACTGGGTTAGCCATAGATGGGCCAAACGGAGGCGTCAGGTTCGGAATCTTCGCCCTCATGACGACAATATTCGTGATGCTATACCCATCCAGGGCCTACGGAGAGATCACAGACAAGGCAAAAGGAGCGGAATGGCTCATGCTTCCGGCGTCAAGGCTGGAGAAATATGTCTCCATGATGCTGAACACACTCGTTGTCATCCCGATCGTATTCATCGCCGTCTACCTCCTGAGCGACGCTTTCGTCTGCCTGTTCGACAAGTCTTGCGGAGAGTCAATGATATCATTCAGAATCAACGAATTGATAAACACGACAGACATCACGATCCCAACCAACGGATTCTGGCTTCTGGCCGCCAACATTGTGGAATATGCGATCATATTCCTTCTCGGAGGCTTGATATTCAAGAAATGGAAAGTGGTGGGCACCGTGATTGTGATCTTCGCTTTGGGAATGGTATTCTCGTTCCTGGCTAGTGTCTTCTTCACCAATGTTGACCTTGTGTCGCTCGGAGATTGGTTCTCAGATTGGGTAATCCGTCATGCCGACAGTCTTGACGTCTGGCTCAACGCCTTTATCAACTTCTGGCTTCTGTTGATCCTGACCATTTGCGGGACATGGTCATGGTTCAGAATCAAAAGGATGCAACATTAATGATTTTTGACCATGGAATTCAATTCAAACAAAGCGATCTACCTACAGATCAGCGACATGATCTGCGAGAAGATTCTCTCAGGCGAGCTGAAGACCGATGACAGAATCCCCTCGGTGCGGGAATATGGAGCCTCGATCGGCGTGAACCCCAACACGGTGATGCGAACCTACGAGAAGCTCACCAACGAGGGCATCATCTACAACAAGCGCGGCATCGGCTACTTCATCAGCGAAGGTGCCAAGGACATAGTGCTTGCGAACGACAGGAAGGAGTTCCTCGAAGTCGAGTTGCCGTCCTTCCTCAAGAAGGCGGAACTTCTAGGACTCGACCCGAAGGAATTGCTGATCAAGCGTTAAAAGAATATATAGGTAATTTGATTTATGAATATTATGAGAATATTTAAGAATATCCTGACCGCCGCGGCGCTGGTACTTATGGCGGCGGGCCTGTCATCCTGCTACTTCAGGCTCAGCGATGACGCGAAAAAACAGTTCAAATACGACCTGCGATACAGGGTTTCCGACCGCGGCGGAAAGATCGACACGGTCACCCGCAATGTCGGGAAGTTTAATTCGATAGACCTCGACATCCTGCTCAATGACATGATATTTGTCCAGGCAGAGGATGAGTTCAAGGTCGAGGTCATCGCCTACGACAATCTCATCGACTCCATCCACACCACAAACGACAATGGAGTGCTTCGGATCTACAACAGCAAGTATAACTCAGAAATCCAAGGGATGACACAAGTACGTGTTTATGCTCCGTCAGTCAGCGGCATCACCAACAGAGGCAGTGGTAACATACGGATCTCCGAATACTCTGGAGACTCTCTGAGAATAGATACTATCGGTTCAGGAGACCTCGTGGCTTTCAACATCGAGATTTCGGGGAAACTGACTGTCAAGGGTACCGGAAGCGGAGACCATAAACTCAAGCATATCAGCGCAAGTGAAATGATCATTGACAAAAAAGGCTCTGGAGACGGAGAGTACAACGACCTGAATGTTGGCACGCTATCTGTAGCGTCCAAAGGTTCGGGAGACACGACGCTTTCCGGCAAGGCCGATTCGGTCATATTCAACAAGGCAGGTTCCGGCGACATTGATGCCAGCGGACTGAAGGCCAAGCATGTCAACTCCCGGGAAAGCGGAAGCGGAGACCTTACGATCAACAGGGAATCAGTTAAGTGATAATCTCAATGAATATGCGAAAGACATTATTTCACATCGCGGCCGTGGCACTGCTCGGCCTGACATCGACAGGCATTATTGACGCCAGAACCGACAGCGATGATGACGAGTGCAAGACCAAGACCTACGATGTAGGCACAATTTCGTCCATCGATGCCAATGGCCTCTTCAGCGTTACCTACGAACAGACCTCCGGCGACACGGAAGTCTCGGTCAAGACCAAGGACAAGGTGTTCGAATACCTTGAGGTAAAGAACGACAACGGAAAGCTCGTTCTCAAGCTGAACCTGAAGGAAGGCAAGGGCTACTCCCTTTCTCCAATCGAAGTCAAGGTCCGCACCAAGCATTTGACCTATGTGGAGTTGTCAGGTTCCGGCAGTTTCACCTGCGAGAGCGGCATCAAGACCGAATCCCTGAAGGTCAGGTCTTCAGGCGCCGGAAGCGTTGAGATCAAGGATCTGTCAGCCAAGAACTCGATTGAGATAATGACCTCTGGTGCCGGCAAGGTCAATCTGGACGGCGCAAAGGCCAAGGACCTCAGCGTCGAAATGAACGGAGCAGGTAAAGTGGAAGTCCAGGGAATCGAATCCAAGACCGCAACAGCCATCATCCGCGGCGCCGGCAAGATCACCCTCGGCGGCAAGACCGGCACCGCCACCTACAAGTTGAACGGTGTAGGCGTGATCGACGCCGAGTCCCTCAAAGCCGACAACGTCCGCTCCGACCGCGCCGGCATCGGCTCGATCCGGTACTAGTCCTCACTATTGGCAAAGCCCCCACTCAGTCAGAATTTTCACGTCACCAAAATTCTTGGATTGAGTGGGAGTATTCGTTTATCTCTAATGTTTGGCCGTACGTAATATCGCTTCGACAGGCTCAGCGACCACAATAGTCCGGTCACTGAGCCTGCCGAAGTGACAATATAACGGAACTACGTAACAGCAGGCAATGGCCATAATGCTTATCATAGGGCACTGAAGTCCGGTCACTGAGCCTGCCGAAGTGACCGATGCCAAAGAAACGCCTTAGCCCATCACCGCCCTGTTTTACAAAACGCCTTCAGGCCAATCGGCCACAGAACGTCACCAATCAATGAATATGCTGAAAAACTCTTGGGTTAACTTAAGACTTTTTCAGCATATTCCTTATTCTACGGCGTTCAGTTCAAGGTAGAGCTGAAAGCGATTTATAAAAAATGAGATAGGGATCGAGCGCTCTTTCGTCCTGCAGAGCGATCCGATGTCAGCTGGTCTTTCCGAAAAGGGATTCAAGAATATTCTTATCCAGCATTGTGACACGGCTGAGGACTGACAATGAATATGTGCGCCTGTCACCCCAAAGTTTCTGAGCGACGGCAACCCGCTGCTCCACACTGGCTTTCGTGACCGAAGTCAATCCCCACAATGCGCCACAGATAGCCTTGGCTTCCCTTCTCAGTTCGGTTTCGGAAGCCCGATGAACCACAATGGTCGATGAACACTCACGATCAATGGCAGCCTCGACATCTTTCTTCTGGCTCATAAACGCAAGGAAAGCCCTTGGGCTCTTGAACAACGCCTCGGCCGATTTCCAATCGACATAAGAATGGGGCAGAAGTTTGCCTTCTTCATCGCAGCGCCACGCCTCCGGCAAGGCAGTCAATGTATGGAACATTGACCGGCGGGTCAGGACTGGATATTCGGAGATTCTTTTTCCTCTTTCGGTCCAAAGGTCATGATCCACGAAATATATGTCCCCCGGTCCCCACTCATACACCCAAGGAGCCAACGGGAATCCAGCGGCGATGGCGTTCCTATAGACATACATAAACTTTGTCTTCAATTCATTCTCCGTGAATATAGGATCGCTACTGACTTGTATCCTTCCATTGACCGCATGACGTCTATTTGTGCGTGTAAGGTACGACTCAAATTTCACTCCTACGGAACGCGCGAACCTGTCACAATTCTGTCGTCGCCCCTTAGCAATAAGATGGAAATGAGTGCCCATGACCTGCATCACAAGGATAGTCACGTCACATTGGAACGCCGTCACCGCAAGGACATTCATTCCAAAGATGTAATCCTCGCGTGAATCGAAGAGCAAACTGACATTCGTTCCGTCGGAATAGATGTGGGCATATCCCTCGACAGGTTTATCAACCCAACCTGACAGTGACGGACTCTGTGTCCCGGCTCCGGAAACGTCACTATGATCTCTGCTGTCTTTCATAATACAATATGGTTAATGGTTCAAGCACAAGTGATTCTGCAAACATAGGACAAAAATCACAGGTTCGCAATGAATCAAAAAAAACATATCAAAAGTTTTTCTGTTTTTTATCAAGACAGCATAAATATCAGCATCAATAAAGTTTAAATTTTATCTGCGAAAAAGATTTTTCCTTACTTTCGGACAATCAGGATGGTCGCAATAGGCGATGAAGATACTGAGTTCTCACGGTTTTCACTATATTCATACAAGAGAGTGCAAGAAATCCGTAAGACTGGATTTAGAATAATGTCGTTGGGTCACAAACGCCAATCAATCTGATGATACAAAGTACAATACTATGAACATAATGAAAAACCTATTGGCCGCTGCCTTTGCACTGCTGCCCGTCACTTCATGCGAGTATTTCTATTCACTTGATCTTGAGAATCAATTCGAAAAGGGGATCTACATCTGGTCGCAGGAAACCGGGCTCAAGACGAGAGATAACCCAACCTCACTGGATGAGCTTGACAGCAAATGGTACCTCCATTACGTCAAACCAGGCGACATGGGTTCATTCGCAGACATGATGGGATGGAAAAACGAAAGCTCACAGAGCATTGTGGATGGAGCATTCGCCAACACAGATACATTGATGATAGCCATTTTTGATGCGGAGGAACTTGACAGCAACTGGGGCAGGGGGAAGATGTCCGACTATGTCATCCAAAAGTACTGGCTTACCAAAGACGATGTCATCGAAAGCGACAACAAGACACTTAAGCGGATCTCATTCCCACCCAATGAGGGCATGAAATCTGTCAGGATGGATCCTGTCTATGGCACATACCACACCAAGTAACAAGGCTTTACGAAACGCCTTCAGCCAAATCGGCCACAGAGCTTTACGAATCAATGAATATGCTGAAAAAGTCTAAAATTAGCCCATGACTTTTTCAGCATATTCCTTATTCTATAGCGTTCAGCCCCAATATCGGCTGAAAGTGTTTTGCAAAAGGAAGAATATCGCTTGCATGCTATGATAAAGTGGCTGACGACGTAGCCCTCATGGATCATAGAACAACGGATCGGCGATGCGCGCGAGCGCCTGCAGCTGGTTATTCGACAAGTTCAGCGGCTGGCCACGAGACACTAATGGTGACAGAGATGTGCTTGTCTTCTAAGTGGTCGCTGAGATTGTCGAAGCGGCAGTTGGCTCGGCAGACTATCAACCGGCGTAGGACAGCCAAGGTGGCGATCAGAAAATGTAGAACTCGCGGCGGTACTGGTAGTTGGAGCGTAGGGACTCGAAATTCTCGGGAGCCATGCGGAACATGAAATCGTCGGTGAAGATCGGGTAGTTGTACTGGAGGACGGAGGCCACCTCACCTTGGGACTTACCCTTCAAGTCAAGACGTATTGATTCAAGATCAATTATTTCAGTCTTCGGAAAGAAATCATACAGGGGCTCGATGCCAAAGAAGCGGGCCAGGGCGCGTACAGCCATCGTCGTGCCGTTCTGTTTGCCTTGGTAGGAATAGCCGGCGATGTGCGGCGTGGCGATGTCCACCATATTCAGAAGCTCACGGTCGATGTTCGGCTCATTGTTCCAAGTGTCGATGATCACAGGTCCCAACTTCGGAATAGCCCGCTTCAAGGCAGCCTCGTCCACAACCTCACCCCTGGAAGCGTTGATGAATATCGTCCCAGGCTTCATCATAGCGAAGAACTCATCGTTCGCCATCCCTTTTGTCGTCTCATTCAGAGGCACATGCATGGTCACGATGTCCGCGTTGGACAGAAGGTAATCCAGCGTGCAGAAACCTTCCATTCCCTCCTCAGCCATGCGGGGAGGATCGTTCTTAAGCACCTTGAATCCGAGGGAA
The DNA here is from genome assembly GCA_934667175.1 of uncultured Bacteroidales bacterium. Classification (GTDB taxonomy): domain Bacteria; phylum Bacteroidota; class Bacteroidia; order Bacteroidales; family UBA932; genus Cryptobacteroides. The sequence goes on from CAKULN010000023.1 coordinate 7,035, forward strand.
CCAGCCACGGAATCGACACGCCGGCCGACATTGCCGACACCGATGATACCCAATTTGCATCCCTCCAGACGGATGGCCTTGCGAGCAGCCACACCATAAAGGGCAGAGAACACGTAATTCATCACTCCACCCGCATTGCAGCCGGCCGAGTTTCGGGCGACAATCCCTTTCTCGTTGCAATATGGAAGATCAATGTGATCCATTCCGATGGTGGCCGTGGCTATGAACTTCACCGGAGTACCCTCCAACAACGCCGCGTCACACTTCGTTCTGGTCCTGATGATCAGCGCGTCAGCGTTCATGGCGTCTTCATGGGAGATGGCGCGGCCTTCCATGTACCTGACATCAGCATACGGCTCCAAAACCCCTTCGATAAACGGAATCGCCTGATCTATTATGATTCTGATCTTGTTGCCCATAACCTTCTTCCGATTAAGAAACAAAAAACTCCTGAAATATTAAAGAAAGATATTCATTTAAGAATCAACTCCTTGACAAACCCAACCTTGTCGTAGTCCTTGACAAACAACTCATCCTTCTCCAAAAACCGGTTCATCGCCTGGATCAACGCCGGCTTCTGGAACTCAAGATGACTCCGCAGCATCGAGGATGACATCGTGACGTAAAGTTTCCCGTCCCGGTAGAACTTCCGAAGCGTCTGTGCCGACACACCCGAAACTGCGTCCCAAGCCGCGAAAACCCGCTGCGTGTTGAGTCCTGCGCTCAGCTTCAAAGCCCTGATGTACAACGGGATAAGTTGATCCATCCCCAAAGCCTCCTTGCGGGGCGTCCCCTTGATCTTCTTGAACTCAGCCATCGTCAAATCTCCCGGAACTCCCCTCCCACAGCCTCGAAATAAGCCCTGTCGGCGGTCAGACCGTCCACAATCCCCGACATCCGGACCTTGTTGCTGTCAGTTATGAATATCTGGCCGAAGTCACTCCCGGCGACCATTCCCAACAGATTCGAGATCCTGCTCATGTCCAGCTTGTCGAACACATCGTCAAGAAGCAGCATCGGAGGAAATCCGTACCTGCGTTTCATCAGCTCGTACTGCGCGAACTTCAGCGAGACCAAGAACGACTTCTGCTGCCCCTGCGAGCCGCAGCGCCGGATCGGAAACCCGTTCATCTCGAAGAGAAAATCATCCCTCTGGATCCCCGCGGTGGTGTACTTGAATATCCTGTCCTTCTCCCGTGAAGACTTCAGCAGATCCACCAGCGAGCCCTTCCTCAAATCCGACCGGTAGTCGATCGACACGGTTTCTCGTCCTCCCGAAAGCGTGGCGTAATGCTCAGCCACCAACGGAAGTAGATCCTTGACAAACGCGTCCCTCTTGCAGTGGATCACACCGGCATATTCATTCATCCTCTCGTCGAACACGTCCAGAAGCGACTCGTCGAAGGTGCCGTCCTTGAGCATCTTGTTGCGTTGGAAAAGGAGACGGTTGTACTGCTGCATCGCGGCGAGATATTCCCTGTCCATCTGCGACAGCACCGAATTGACGAACCTGCGCCTGTCGTCGCCGCTCTCGCTCACGAGGGAGGTGTCTGACGGCGAGACCATCACGATCGGCAGCACCCCGATGTGCTCAGAGATTTTCGAATATACCTTGTCGTCCCTCCGCACCTTCTTCTCGCCTTTGGAGTCCACCTGAACCGAGAACCGGGCGTCCGGGCCCATATTCATTGAATATGTCCCTGAAACGGCGAATGAGTCCGTGCCGTGCCGGAAGTTGAACCTGTCCGACGAGGCGAACGCGCTCTTTGTCATCGAAAGGTACCAGACCGCATCCATAAGATTTGTCTTCCCCTCCCCGTTATTGCCTGATATGCAATTGATGTTGGGAGAGAAAGACAATTCCTGAAACGCTATGTTCCTGAAATTCTGGACGACTATTCTCTTAAGTGCCGGCATCTTTGTCTTCATTCGAACAGAAGACAAAGATAGTCATTTTCAGATTTAGAAACCGCAATAATTTGTTCTTTGAAAGAAAACTTCAGAAAACAACCGGCACAGGTTCTGGAACTATTCTTTTTTGCCACCGAAGAACTTGTCAATCACAAGCGCTATCGCGGCGTCACCGCTGACGTTGCATGCAGGACCGTAGCCGTCAAGGGCAAGGTAGATTGTCATCATAAGCGCACACTGGTCTGGAGTGAACCCGAGGACAGACTCCAGAAGTCCTATCGATGCCATCAACACACCGCCCATCACACCAGGAGCTGCCACGGCAGCCACGGCCTGAAGCAGAACAAAGTTCACAAACAAACCGAATGAGATGTCAATGCCACACATATAGGCCACGGCCACCGATGTGACTGTCAATTTGATGGTCGATCCGCACATGTGCACCGTAGAACAAAGCGGGATCACGAAATCCGCGATATCCTTGCGGGTGCCGTTCTTTACCGCACAGTCAAGGGTTACCGGAATCACAGCCGAGCTGGAGCAGATGGAGAATCCGGTCAAATAGGCCGGGATGATGTTCCATAGACATTTGAACGGATTCTTTCCGGCGATGGCGCCTGCAATGATGTACTGGAGAACAAGATAGCATATTGAAAGAACCACACCGGTTCCGATCACCTTCACTCCCGACCCCATCACGGCGGCCAGCTTGCCGGACGCGCTCATCTCGCACATCATTGTGAAAATGTAGAACGGCAGAAGCGGGATGATCACTTTCTCGATGGTGAGCTTCACAATCTCCCCGAACTCGTCAAAACCCTTCTTCAGACCACCTGCGCCGGTGAATATGATCCCTACTCCCACCATGAAGGACAGAAGGAGGGCGGTCAGGATGTCACAGACCGGAGGAATCTTAAGGTTGATGTACGGTTCGAAGGTCTTGCCGTCCACAGCAGATGTGGATATCTCGCCTACCTGAAGATAATGCGGAAAAAGTTCGGTCGCGCAGCCGTAGGAAAAGAGGCCGGCGCCGACCGTCGAGAGATAGGAGATCGCCATCACGGCTATCAGCATCCTACCCGCACCTTTGCCGAGATTGGCCACGGACGGTGTCACCAATCCGAGTACCAGAAGAGGCACTATGAACTTCAGAATCTGTGCGAACAAGACATTGAAAGTCTTGAGGATGCGCACCAGAACATCAGGTGCGACAAGCCCAAGCAGAGAACCCAACGCTATAGCTATCAGAACTTTCGGGAAAAGTCCAAGTTTTATCTTTTTCATTTATTCCGTCACTTTACAGATTACGGAGCTGACTCCTTTGATTCTAAGGGCTATTCCATGCGAAGACTTCTTGACCGAGAGAACTTTCGGATCACCATAGACCACCTCCAACTTCTTGTAACCGGAAATCTCGGCGGAAGCCTTCTCGGCTCGAGGATTGACAATCACCAGATACCTCTCGTCTCCAGCGGACCTCTCGTACACAGCAGGATAAGGCACTTGAGGGTCACTGACATATTTCCATCCACCGGTATTGCCCAAAGCGGGAACGGAGGTGCGCAGCGCCAACAAACCTTTTGTCCATGAATATATTGACGCTGGATCATCAATCTCTTTCTCGACCGTAGGCCTTGACGGACTTTCGTCCACCGGCAGGTAAAGCTTGGAAGGATCGCAAGTCGAGAAACCGGCCGTCGGTCCGTCCGACCACTGCATCGGAGTCCTCTCTGCGGATCTGTCACGGCTTCCCTCAACAGCCGTCACACCGTCCATTGACCTCATTCCGATCTCTTCTCCGTAATAGACGATCGGCACCCATGGCATCGTCAGGAAGAATGTCATCATCACCTTCAGTTCCTCTGGTGTTGATCTCTGGTTGCGGTTCATCCTCCAAGTGTCGTGACTTGAAGTAGGCATGCACGGAAACCCGTGTCCAAGAGTCTTGCGGTACATCTCCTCGAAAGGAACCACGAACGACGCGATCTGTCCCTTTCCGGCCTTGTCGAACCAGCAATCCTTAGGTGGGTATATTCCCGTCTCACGGTCAGCGTTGCGCTCCGTGTTGTAGACCAGGTCGCGGTACATCGTCGTTCCGCATCCGTTATGGCGGATTATGTCGATGTCAAACCCGCAGGAGATGGACTCCACAGGGCTGGACCACTCGGAAAGGAATATCCTGTCCGGATAGTTAGCGGCCGTCCAGGAGAATATCTCGTTCCAAAGTCTGCGGACTCCGTTGAATTCCTTGTCATCGCCCTTGACCAGAGACCATGCGAGATCGCAGCGGAAACCGTCAACACCCTTGTCGAACCAGAACGCTATGATGTCCTTGAGTTCCTGCCTAACCATCCTCGGTCCGGAAGCGTCGTAGGACTGCTCCCATGGTCTGGATGGATCCGGATCAAGATAGCCGTAGTTCAGGGCCGGCTGCACATCGTAGTAGTTCTTCATGTACATCTTGCCGCGCGGATATTCCTTTGCGACCCATTTCTTCTTCTCGGACTTGCGTACCGCACCCTTGTCGGAGTCAGTCCAAAGGTAATAGTCGGCATAGTGGCCGTTCCTGTCCCCGTTCGCGGACTCGACAAACCACGGATGCTTGTCCGACGTGTGACCGGCCACAAGATCCAGACAGACCTTCATTCCTTTAGTATGAGCGTCCTCAACGAGTCTGACCAGATCAGAGTTCGTACCGAAGCGAGGGTCGATCTTATAGTAGTCGGTGATGTCATAGCCACCGTCCTCGAACTCGCTGCAGAACACCGGGCTGATCCAGATCGTGTTGAATCCAAGCCCTTTGACATAATCCAACTTCGAGCGGATCCCCTCAAGATCACCATAGCCGTCACCATCGCTGTCCTTGAAGGAGGACGGATAGATGTGGTAGATGGCAGCGGAGTCGAGCCACTGAGGATAGGTCTGAGTGCCAAGGTTACCGTCCAGGCCAAGGCCCTCCCAGTCATTACATGTACCTCCACGAACGCCCATTGAGATCAGATTCTTGACCAGATCACCCCTTCCGACCGGGATCCCGTAACACTCGACAGGAATACCTTTGGAATGACAATAGTCCACCAGCTCTTGAGTGACATTCGTGGATTTCGGTCTGATCACCAGATTCTTGACCTTTGCGGCACAGGTGTCGATCATCTCATTGGTGAACCTGCCCTTCATAAACTCCAGCGGAGCGTCAGTCATCGTTGACGCCGTAAGAATATTCTCCCATTTAAAGGATGTCAGCACATAGTTCCCGTCAAAGCCGAAATCGTGAAGAGCCTGTATGGTTTTCCTGATGCCCTCACCCTTGACCCACTTCAGTTCCACGTAAGGTGTGAAACCGCCAAGTTTGCAAGCCTCAAGATAGGTCTCGAATGTCGGGATCTTAAGTTTCTCCTTGTATTTGTCGTCCCAGCCGTAGCCTCCGTCTATCCACAAGTCCTGTAACTCCTTCATCGTATATTTCCAAAGGGTGTCTGTCCCGTTCGTCGTACGGTCAAGCTTGCTGTCGTGCATACAGACCAGGACACCGTCCTTTGTCATGCTGACATCGGTCTCCATCCCTTTGTAGACAGGAATCTTTGCGGCCTCGAAGAAAGCGAGCGAGGTGTTCTCGGGAAATTTGTTTGAAAGGCCTCTGTGAGCCTGAAGGACAAAGTCCTGTGCGATGAGCGAGCCGGCTCCCGCCAGCAGGGCCGCGGCCGTGATGATTCCACGCGCGAAAATGTTCATAGTCATTGATTTTTTAGAGTGATGACAGCAGCCCAGCCTCCGCCGGGCGCCATCTTGATTTTCATTTTTCTGTCAGAAGGCACTTCCATCGTCACCTTCTTGTAGTCGGACGCGATCCTGTGGGCGTTCACACCGTCCATGAACACTGTCATTGAATATTTCCCATCAGGCAGGAAGCCGAGATCGATCTCCATCTCCTGTCCGTCCCAGCCTGTCATGGCGCCTACGTACCAGACGCTTCCCTTACGTCTTGCCATTGCCACATATTCAGCGACCTTCCCGTCCAAGGCGACAGTCTCGTCCCAGACGGTAGGGACAGCGGCGATGAAATCGGTGCACTCCTGCTCGGCCATATAGTTTGTCGGGGAGTCACACATCATATTCAGAGGCGATTCAAAGATCACATATTCAGCCAATTGACGGCAGCGGGTGCCTTGACTCATCGGTTCGGTGCGGATCGGTTTGTAGTTCTTCTTGGTCGCGTTCCGCATCGCACCCTGGGTGTAGTCCATCGGACCGGCCAGCATCCTGATGAACGGGATTGTCACATCGTAGGTCACCTGATCCACCGAAGGATCGCTCCATTTCATCTGCTCCAGACCGTGGACGCCCTCGAAATTGACCACGTTCGGGTAAGTCCGCTGAAGCCCGGTCGGCTTGTAGGCCCCGTGGAAATTCATCAGCAGATGGTACTTGGCGCACATCTCAGCGGCCCTTCTGTACCAATCCACCATAGGTTGGTCGTCACGGTTCATAAAATCGACCTTGAATCCCTTGATCCCCATCTCGGAGAAATGACGGCAGACGTTCTCCATATCCTTCGCGAAAGGCCAGTAGCCGGCCCAAAGGATTATGCCGACTCCCCTTTCCTTGCCGTAGGCCACAAGTTCCTCCAGATCGATCTCCGGAACAACCTGGTTCAGATCGTTGGCATACTTGACGGCCCATCCTTCGTCGAGGATGACATATTCAATGTGGTTGGCGGAGGCGAAGTCTATGTAGTATTTGTAGGTGTCGTTGTTGATGCCGGCCTCGAAGTCCACACCCTTGATGTTCCATGCGTTCCACCAGTCCCACGCCACCTTGCCGGGACGGATCCACGACCAGTCAACATCAGCCGCAGGTGTCGCGAGTTTCCAGACAATGTCCGAATCGGTCAGTTCTCTGTCGGAAGACGAGACAGCCACAACCCTCCAAGGAAACCTTTCAAAAGGCTGGCATTCAGCGATGTAATCCTTTCTTGACTTTATCTTTTCCTGCACCATATTATGCCCGCCGATCTCAGTCTTGTCCGGCACCCTGGCGAAATACCCGCTCAAAGTCTCTCCCGTCCCTTTCTTATAGCTGTAAAGGAACATTCCCGGGTAGTTCATCAGGTCCGCCTCGGTGATCACGACCTTCTTACCCTCAGGGCACTCCACCAGAAGCGGGGCGATGCTGTACCGCTCTTTCCACTCGGAAAGAAGCGAGTGGGTGTAAGGGCACTGGAAGTCATTCTCCAGAATCTCATCCAAAGACCCTTTCCATTTTTTATGAATATAAGGAATATAAGCGGTCCTGTCCTCCGGGAAACGGAAGTCCGCCTGTTCGTCCTTTACGATGAAAGGTTTGTCGGACAGTGAGACGAACCTGTAGGCGCAGGCGTCATCATAGGCCCTGAATATGACCTTGAAGTCCCGGTACTCAAGGGTGAGTTCGTTGTAGTTCTCCCGGACCTCGGCCTTCTTGTAGGCCACAGTCTTGACGGTCCGGTCAACGGAAGCGGTTCTCGTTCGTCTAAGTTTGGATTCCGGTCCGCCGTACACTGTTCCATCGGTCAGAGATATCGACAGACAGGAGTTCTCCAGCAGGAGGACATCATCGTGGGTCAGACTGTAACGGATTTCCCCGGCAGTGGAGATTTCCATCTTCATACGGCCGTCAGGGGATTTCAGAGTGAAAGCCTTCGGAGCCGCGGAAAGGCCTACGGCCACCGAAAGCAGCGCGAAAAACAATAGTATTCTCTTCATTCTCAAAGTATAAAGGTACATGTAACTGGATAGTGATCCGAGATGAAATAGACCCCGTAGTCGTGGCCGTTGACGGTTATGAACTCCTGAGCCTCGGCCCCACGGTAGAAGATGTGGTCGATGTTGCCGATGGCCTTGTTGTAGTCCGGGTCGAACCCGTTGAAGCTGATCGCTCCGTCATAGTACTTGGCATCCTCTCTGGCCGACCACATATATTCAACAAGCGGCTCAAGGCTCCTCGGGCCGTTTCTGGTGGCTCCGTCCGACCTGGCGCAGTTCAGGTCCCCGGTGACGAAGACGGCAGCGTTCTCTCCTTTCACATTCGCCTCGATCTCGCCCACAAGGATCTCAGAAGCCTTGCGGCGGGGCTCGATGTTGAATATCTTATTCCCGTCCGCGTCAAGGATCTCAGGATCGTGGGTGTAGTGTGTGTTGAAGAAATACACTGTCCTGCCAGTCGCCTTGACCTTCAGTTTCACCCACACGCATCCTCTGACCTGCCATCCGGAAGCACCGCACGGATAGTGCACCGGCTTGAGATGATCCTCCTCGTTGTAGTAGAACACGCCGGCATCCAGCCTCTCGAAAAGGGACTTTCGGAACATTATGGCGTTCAGCGGAAGATGGTTATTGACCACTGTCGGATTCGAGCCGTCATATTCATAGACGTTATAGATCTCATATTCAGAGGCGATCGCAAGATCCTTCAAGGTGTGCTTCTTGGCCTCCTGCAAGCCTACGATGTCCGGCTGGATATCGCTGAGCATCGACATGTAGGCGTTTTTCCTGTAGGACCAGAGCTTGATTCCATAATCCTCCGATCCGTTCCTGACATTCGATGACATCACCTTTATCACCGTCCGGCCTGTCTGCGGCTGGTCGGTGATCTCGGTCTCAGGCCTGTCGGCCTCCGTCTTTCCACAAGAAGCGAAGGCGGTCGCCAGCATCACTATCGTTAATATTCTCTTCATTGCTCTAATTGTATCTTATGGCGAAATAATCAATTCCATTACCCGAGTCGGTTCCGTCAGCGATGCTTCCCTCTCCGAAATAGTTGGTGTTGGTGTACTTGCTTGACGGCATAAGACGGATGAACACCTTATCCTTTCCAAGAATCTCCAACGGGAGAGCGAAATCATACTGCTTGAACGCCGGCAGCTGCCAATCCCTCTCCTGACCGTTCACGACTCCGTCCGGAACCACATAGTCAGCGATCTTGTGCCAGGCCGAGTCATCTGACAGATCCCCGGTCTCCGACCACCATGCCGTCCAGAAATATGGTGTCTTTCCGGCATCACCGGCAGAGGTTCTGGCTCCGTACGAGGTGAACTGCATCGAGACGTGGCTTGCAGTGACATCTTTCGTGGAGAACTCGATTATCCAGGACTCGGCCTTGTCAGCCGCGTCATTCCACCAAGCCTTTGACATCCAGCCGTCATAGATCTTCACGGCGGCTCCGTTGTAGGAATTGTTCTTGCTCTTCGAATCGACCTTACCCTTTCCGTCTTTGTTTGTGCTGGAGTAGTCAAAATAATAGCCCGGAGCGAATGAATATCCAAGCGGCTCGTCCAATGAGGCGTCCACGCCCAGATGGTTTTTGAACGGAGCAACTCCCGCCGATGTCCCGGTCCATCCGATGTAGTTGAATGTGGACGGACAGTATGTCACTGCCTTGCCTGTCGAATGACGGAAACGCGCCGTGGCCTGTCCCTCTGTCGGACGGAAATATGAAACCCCGTCCTCACTTCTGAAGCCAGTGGCGTACCTGTACTCCAAAAGGATGTTCGAAAAGGATTTTTCCTTGTCAAAGGCTATGTCTGAATATGCCTGGTGGCGGATCTGATAGCGTCCGATGTTGCCGCAGAGGTCATCATCGTCGTTGTCGCCGTAGACATAGTTCGGATAGAGTTCGTACACCACGACTCCGGTAAGGGTTCCAGATCCATAAGGCAGTTTCACTCCGTCCCTGCGGTAAGGGCAGGTGGTGTTGGTGTAAGTGTAGATGGTGTTGCCATTGATGTCACGCACAAGCCGAGGGTACTTGGAAATGAGTCCCTTGCCGCTCGAAAGTGTGTAGGCATCGTTGACCGGAGTCAGGGAGCCTTTCCGGACAGCGAACTCGCAATCCTTCAGCGTCACCTGAGTGTAGATGTCATTGTCGGTTATCTCAGAGATGAAGCGTTCTTTCTCCGGAGCGGAGGTACCGGCCTCTCGCCCGACTATGTTAGCGGTGGTGAACCCCTCAAGCACATATCTTTCCGGCTCCAGTTCCTTCTTGATCGTCATTCCTTTGAGAAGCAGAGTGACCTTGTCAAAGCGTGAGAATATGTTGTCCTCGGCTGTCTCGGCCTTTATCAGGAAACCATAGGCCGCGTCAAGGCTCTCCACATAGATGTCCTTCAAATAAGAGGTGTTGTCCGTGCTGGTAGTGGAGTTTTTCTCGTTCTCCCCGCTGTTGCCGGATTCTTTGTTTCCGATAACATAGCCCTCCAGCATCACATAATCGTCAATGGTGACTTTCTCTCCGGCACGTCCCAAAGAACGGATCTCGGAGAACGACATCGACTTGCCCAGCCCGTCGTTCCCGGTCTTCTGGATGACGTACAAAGTCTGGGAATATTCAGTCCCGAACCCGTCCGTGTAGGAAAGTTTCACGGAGGCGGTGCGAAGGTTCTCCTTGTCGGCATTCGCATCATAATTAATTGTCAACGAGCCGTTCCCGACAGTGGCGGAGGTGATCCATTTCTGGTCGGACGGATAGCCGACAACGCACTCAAGAGATTCGAGGTCAGTGATATTCGTTGAATATTCCACACTCTGCGAACCGCCTTTGCTTCCGTCAAGCACGAGCGAACTGAAAGCCAGTTTGAGACTTGGCACCCGCTTTCCGCTCTGGCGGACCACCAAGGTGTCGGTACGGGACGCTGTCCGCACCAAGAGTTTCGCCATTCTGGCATAGTCATCGTTCTGGTCACATTCGATGCGGAAGGAGCAGTCGCCCGTAAAAGCGATCTGACGGCAGACCTGATAGTCCTCCAGATTCCTGATCCTCATCCAATCAACCTCTCCATCACAGTAGGAGATGAAGCAGTCCTGGTTCGAGAGCACCTGAATGTCCTTCTTGAGATCAGTCACCACCTTCCCGTCATTGTACTCCGCTCTGGCCGGGAATATGACTTCGGACTGGGAGATTCCGAATTCCGAGAACTCGAACCTCTCCACATCCTCCGCTGTGCAGGCCGAGAAGGCCCACACTGCGGAAAGAGTCAGAAGAGTCGTATATAGTCTATTCATACTCACTATTTTACATATTTGACAGCGACAGCGCCGAAACGCATATACTGAGCCTTGGCGTATGTCACGTGCTCGGTGTATTCACCGGTCTTGAAATTGATCGTGATGTCATCGGCCGGAATGAGGCGGATGATGACGTTGTCCTTGCCGGCGACATCGGCAGGGAGATCGATGCAATACTCATCAAGGGCGGCAGGAAGGGACTTCATCTTGGAGGTCTTTGCAGGAAGAGGCCTGATCAATACTGTCTTGACCGTCTTGAAGTTGGTTCCGTCCGTGGAATATTCCAGATTCCAGTTGGCAGGAGCCTGTCCGGTAGCGTCTTCCTTCATCTGTCCTGTCGAGGACGAGAAGACGAACGCCAGTTTCTTTCCGCTTACGGACGCTGTCGAGAACGACCACTGCACGGATGTGTTGGCGGCTCCGGACTTCCACCATATCGCGTCGAAACGTGGAGCCCTGGCCCTGTCTGTGGCGGTGTCAGGCTTGCCGGTGAAGTTGAGGAAAGAGTCTGTCTGGTTGGATTTCGCGCCGACACAGCTCATGACACCTGTTCCGATTGACGGATTGAACCCGTCAGCGGTCTTATGGTCGTTAGGTGACCCTGGCCAATACCATTCCACAAGGATCTCGCTGAATCCAGTGTCCTTCAACGCGATGTCACTCAGATCGATAGGGCGGATCTGATACTTTCCGAGCTGTTCGGAGCTGTGGAAATCAGAGGTCGAGCTTACCACGACACCTGTGATGTCGCCGGAGCCCTGAGGCACGCCATTGTTCGTGATGGCCCAAGGAGTGTTGCCGTTCACAAGAATATTCATCCACGCTCCGCTTGCGTCACGAAGAATCCTGTAGTCGAAATTCTGCATATTGGTGCTGATCCAAGTCGAGCGGATGTTGTTGTAGCTTCCGTAGCAGAAGGCGATCTCAACGTCCTTCAACGTGACAAGCGTATAGATGTCATCGTCTCCGATCTGGGACACATTTTTGGAGACAGATATGGCGTTGCCGCTGGACTCAACAGCGAAACTATTGGCCGAAAGGCCTTTGAGGGTGTATCTTACCGGATTGTCCTCACGCACGAGGGTCGCGTCAGTAAGGGAAACCTTCACCTTGTCACCTCTCTTGAGGATGTTGTCGGCTGCCGTCGCGACCTTGATCCTGAGACCATACTTCCCGTCCACACCTTGCAGATAGTTCGTCGTGGCGGACTCGTTGTAGTCGATGGATGAAGCCGAAAGCATAGGATTCGTGTCCATATTCTCTTTGCCACCGTCAGCGACCGCCACCGCCTCGAACCAGTCACCGTCGAATTTATATTCACCGGCGGAAGTCAGAAGCGCGCGGAGCTCAGCGAATGAATATTGCTTGGTAGGAATCACCTGTGTCACCTTGAGCTCCGCGGAAATACCCTTCTCGGCGAGCTCGAACTTGATGACAGCCGTGCGCTCGGCCTTGACCTCATTGGCGGCAACATTGAATGTAACACCTTCCTCTGACATCACGACATCCGATATCCAGTCCTTCTGCGCGCCTTCGTATGTGACTGAATATGTCAGTGAAGGGAAGAATGTCCCAAGGTTAGCCTTCCATGTCACGGATTTGGCCGAAGCGTAGGCCTCCACGGTCATCTGAGTCTCGTCAAGGGTTAGATAACCGGCCTCGGAACCCTGTGTGATCGTCGCTGTGGCGCGGTAGGTGGCCTCGTCATCCGTGTAGGAGAGGACCAAGGTCGCTGTACGTTCCGCTCCGGTCGTGTTCTCGGCCACGCTATAGTTCAGCTTGCCGTCTCCCACAGAGAGGTTGGTGATCCAGTCCTCGGATGCCTCGGCTTTCAGGAGAGACTCGTCCACATTGGACTTGAATGCAATATAATCATCTGTTGACCAGGCGATGTAATGCTTGTCGGTGTCCTCGAACGTGACCTTGGGGTTTCCAAGCGCGCCATCCTGATTCAAATGAATATAAATGGTCTTGCTCACGCCTGACGCCGTCAGCACGATGTCCGCGCGGCGGCGAAGCCCCTCATTGCCGGTGACGTTCAGGATGAACTCACCGTTCCCGGAGCCATCAGCCTTGTCAAGTGTGGCCCAGTCAGTGTTCCCGTCCAGCCGTGCGTTCCAGCTTCCCTTGGCATAGACCAGCACGTGCTGTTGGCTGGCCTTGCTGGTAAGGTTCATGGTAGTGTCATTGACAGCCAGGGTCATCCTTGTCGGAGACTCTTTCTCTTCCTGACAGGATGCCGCGAGAAGAGCGGCCGCACCCAGAAGCGCTGTCAGGGCATTTCTAAGTATGGTTATATGTTTCATATTCAATCAATGTTTATTATTGTACTCCGTATTGTTCATATTCCTTATTGTCAAGCGCATAGCCCGAGTAGGCAACCTGCACGGCAGGGATCGGGTAATACCTGTGGCAAGGGAGGATGTTGGTCTTCAGTGCGACGGACCTGGTCTCGGACTCCGTACGCTCGTACCAAGTACCCCACCTGACCAGATCGAACTTTCTCTGGAACTCTCCGAAAAGCTCTCGGCCGCGCTCAGCCATAATCTCCTCGCGGATCCGCTTCCACATGTGCTTGTCGCAGAGTCTTATCCCGGCTCGCGTCTTAGTCATATTCAAGTACCTCAGAGCCGCCTCCATGTCATCCTGAAGCATACAGTGGGCCTCGGCGATCATCAGCAGGACATCCGCATAGCGGAAAATCTTGTAGTTATTGTGGTCATGGTTGCTCTGCATATCCGGGCACCAGAACTTAGGCCCAAGGAAGGCGGTCGTAGTGGTGTTCTTCATAGTGTTGAACATCTGGCCGTTCCATTCCCTTACGATTGTCATTGGCCGGCGGAGGTCATTGTTCTCCTCGGCGAGCAGGTTGTTCACCAGATAACTGTTGGCCTGTGCCGGAGCCCAGCAGGTGGCGTTGTCGCCAAGTTCCTCGATCACGACACCGTCATATTTGTTGCCGCTTCTCTTGTAAGGCATGCACAGACAGGCCAGGTTGGAGGTGTAGTCCAGTCCCCCGGCGGAATAGGTGTGCTGCACCTCCAGAATGGACTCAGGAGTGTTCTTCATCCTGAACGGGATGTCCGAAAGCGGGTACTGCTCCAGCGAGCCGTAGATTTCCTCGATCTTCGCGCACGCATCCAGCGACACCTGCCATTCCTTGTTCCATTGGGCCATCTTGGCGATCAGCATATAGCCCACGGCCGCTCCTACCCTGTTGTCAGCGATTTCGGACGATCTTTTCAAAGGAAGGCTAGGAAGGCATTCCTGTAAGTCCTTGATAAGCCAAGCGCGGGTCGAGTCCGCCGACATACGGGGAAGTTTCGCCACCTTCGCGAGGGTCGCCTCGTCAGCCACGTCATCAGTGTAAAAAGGAATATCCCCGAAGAACGATGTCATCAGCCAATAGTAGAAGGCCCTCATGATCTTGCCCTCCGCCGCCAGCGGAGCCTTTACTTTGTCGTCAAGGCTGGAGCCCTCGATTCCGGCGATGGCCTCGTTGCAGTATCGGACTCCCAAGTAGCCGTTGTTCCAGACATCGGCGCCGAAACGCGGATTCGCCGGCGAGATGTCCAGCTGCGCGTCTTGAGTCGAGGATCTCGAATATGCCAGGTCAGTGGCACACTCCGTGGCGAGCATCATCTTGTACGAATAGAGGTTCTTCATCGGAATATAGCAGGAGTTCAAAGCCGCCCGGCACTGCTGCTCGTTCTTGTAGAACGACTTGGAGTTGGCGAATGTGGACGTGTCCTCCTCAAGGCTGCACGCCGAGAATGCGACGGCAGCGGAAATCACTGTCAATATGTTCTTTAGTTTCATTTCTGTCGATGATTAGTATCTGAACTGCACACTGAACACTATGGTCCTCGCCTTAGGGTACGCGCCCATATCCAGACGCCTCAGCGTGGACTCGCTGCCCGAGGATGAGACATCCGGATCGAATCCGTTGTACTTCTTCCATAGCAGGAGGTTCTCTCCACTGAGATTCAAGGTTATGTCCCTAAGCCACTTTACTTTTTTGGAAAGGTCGAATGTGTAACCCAACGACACATTCTTCAGCCGGACGTAAGATGCGTCATAAACCATCCTGTCGCTCGGCACGTCCTTGGACATCGTTCCGCCGGCCCTCGGGTAGTCCGATTCCGGATTCCTGACAGGATGCCAGGCGTTGACCATATAGCGATACTGGTTCGTGGTGTTGCCACCCGCCATAAACAGTTCGGAGTAGTTGTAGATCTTTCCGCCGAACGAGTAGGCGACATAGACTCCGAGACGGAAGTTCCCTAAGGTGAACGTGTTCTGCAAGCCGCCGTACAGCCACGGGTCGGCGTTGCCAAGATAGACAAGATCCTGTTGGTCAAGCGTCCCGTCATTGTTCATGTCGTAGTACCGGGGAGTTCCAAGGTAGTTGTCGTACTTGTCCGCGGTGATCACCGATGAAGACGTGTAGGCGTGCGTGACCTCATTGCGTCTGAACTCGTCCGTGTTGTGCCAGACCCCGGCGTAGCGGAATCCCCACAACGCGTTGAGCGGATACCCTTTCACGAAACCGTGCATCATGAACGGATTGTTTCCGCCAGAGTCAGCCACGGAGACATATTCAGAGGTTCCGATGTTATCCACATTCTGTTTGTTGTGGGACAACGTGAGGTTAGTGGTCCAGGTGAAGCCCTTCCGCACGATGTTGCGGCTTTCGATTGAAAGTTCCACTCCGTAGTTGGAGGTGTTTCCGAGATTCACGAAATGGGAGTCGAAGCCGGTCTGAGAAGCGACTTGCACCTCCATAAGAAGGTCTCTGGTCTTGGAGACGTAGGCCTCGGCCGTGACATTGAGACGACTGTTGAAGAATGACATGTCCGTCGCGATGTTGTACAGGTCAGTCTTCTCCCAAGTCAGGTCCGGGCTCGGAAGCTGACCCCTGAAATACGCCGCCTGCTGACTTCCTCCGAATATATAGCCTTTGGATGAGGTCGAGAGCATCTCAAGGCTTCTGTAAGCGTCAACCGCATCGTTTCCGGTGCGTCCGGCGCTGAGCCTGAGCGAGAACTCGTCAATCCATGATACGTGCTTCATGAAGTCCTCCTTCTTGACGTTCCATTTCAGTGCCGCCGAAGGGAAGAATCCCCATTTGTTGTTGGCGGCGAAGTTGGAGGCTCCGTCGGCACGGCCTGTCACCGTGATATAATAGCGAGACTTATAGTTATAGTTTGCCCTTGCGAGGAAAGACATCTTGGTCGTAGAGACGGAAGCAGAACTTGGACTGAGCGTGTTCTTGTCGGTCACACCGCCCATATTGTTCCATTTCACATCATCCACCATATACCCTGAGCCGGAAAGCGCGAGTCTGTCGGACTTGAACCTGTAGGCCGTGAAACCTCCGAGAACATCAAATTTGTGTCCTTGCTTTTTCAACGCGTAGGTCACGGTGTTCTCGCTGGACAGCGTCATGTCGTCCCTCTCGTTTCTGGTGGCGTCTCCGCCCTCACCTGGATTCTTGGCCGGAAGTGTGCTCGGATTATAGACGAAACCGTGCTGCTGGTAGCTGTAGTAAGAATTGCTACTCCTGAGTTTAAGGTCCTTGACCGGCTCGATCTCCACATAGACGGAATGATTCGCCGAAAGCCTCGTCACATAGTTGGTTCTCATAGCGATGAGGGCGGTAGGCGGATTGTAGGTCGTGGTCACATTGTCCTCGTCATCGGTGATGTAGTAATCAGTCTTCTTCAAAAGCGGACTCAGGTACATCGCAGAGCGGGTGCTCGTGCCGCCGATGTTCGCTAGAAGCTTGTCTTGAGAACGGTATGTGTAGGATCCCTTGTAGCCCACCTTCATCCATTTGAAAAGCTGACGGTCGAGGTTGATCCTTCCGGTGTACCTGGTCTGACCGCTGTTCTTCACGATGCCTTCGGTGTCGTTGTAGCCCAGGGACGCATAGTAAGACGCCTCCTTGTTTCCACCCGAAAGGGAAAGGTTGTAGTTCTGGTAGGCGGCCGTCCTCATTATCGCCCCGATCCAGTCTGTGCCCTGCCCGTAGGAAAGAGGATCCGGATAAGGATACTCGGAAGGGGCCGCGCCAGGCACAGCATCGGTATTGGAGGACTGGTACAAAGCGATGTCGTTCCTGTACTGGGCATATTCACTGGCATTCATCAGATCCAGTTTTCCAGGCAGCCGGCTTATTCCGGCCTCAGCCTTGAAAGTGATCCTCGGCTTGCTTCCTGTCGAGCCCTGACGGGTTGTGACGATGATGACTCCGTTGGATCCTCGTGATCCGTAGATGGCCGTGGACGACGCGTCTTTGAGCACTGAGATGGATTCGATGTCAGCGGAGTTGAGGTCGCCAAGGTCGGAGACAGCATCCATCACACCGTCAACGACGATTAGCGGTTCATTGGATGCGATGATAGAACGGGTTCCGCGGATACGGATTGACGTTGCGGCTCCCGGCTCGCCGGACGTGGTCATAATGTCCGCACCTGCGATTCTTCCCTGAAGAGCCTGGTCAACTGAAAGGACAGGCGCATCCTTCACATCCGCCATCTTCACATTGGTCACGGAACCGGTAAGGTCCTGCCTGCGCACTGAACCGTAAGCGATTGTGACGGCCTCGTTAAGCGTAAGGTTCTTGTCCGGTGACAAGGACACGGAGATGTTCCTGCGTTCCTTAGGGACAGAGACCTTTTTTGTCTCATAGCCCATAAACTGAACCTCCAAGGCACTCCCGGCGGACACACTGATAGAGAACTTGCCGTCGGCATCGGTGCTTGTGCCGTTTGTTGTCCCGGGCACAAGCACGAAGGCGCCTGGCAAGGGTTCTCCCCTCTCGTCCACGACAGTACCTGTCACAGTGATCTTACCTTGCTGTACTTGCGCCTCGGAAAGAACCGGGCACAGCAGGATTGAAATCACTGAAATCAGAATAAGCCTAATCTTCATTATGAGTTTGTTTTGGTTAAAAGTAAGTATTGACTTTCCAAGGCGGCATGCCGCCAAGACGATGATCCCGATGTAGTCCGGGACCAACCGTCATGCAAAAATGGTCAATAGAGACGAATTGCCCAACCGCCATGCAATGAAATATAGACTGATTACAGAGGAATACCGACGAATAATCAAAGATAAATCATTATCCATCAATGAATATACACACAGATTTACGATATGATTATATCGTTTAAAATATAGACTCTAATACAGTCTTAAAAACTATATTTTTGAGATTTCCGCCTCAAAGTCCTCCTTCGGACATGCGGCCGAACGCTTCAGTTTCGTTCTGTACGTATAGACCGTGTTGGGGGAGCATTTGAGGAATCTGGCGATTTTCCCGCTCTCCGTTATCCCGATGCGGATGGCCGCCAGGATCCTGAGTTCCGTAGGCAAAGTCTTATCCCCATGAAGATCGAAACGAGCATCCTCGGACAACAACGCGTTTACCTTCTCTACAAAGTCCGGGTATATTCCAAGAAAAGTCTCGTCGAATATACGGTAGTAGTTCTCATACTCGCTATACATAACCGAAGGAGAACGCAAAGCTTTCATCACGGCTTCCAGACCTTCAGACTTGGCTATGGTCCTGATCTCGTTTCTGGTCTGGCCGATCTTGTCGATATAATGCACGGAAAGTGCCATGTAGCGGAACACATAGCCGTTGCGGATCTTGTTGGCGTCCACGAGCCTTTTGTTAGTCTCCTCCATCTGCTCCTTGTGTCTGACCTCGCGGCGCAGGAGTATAAGGATGATGAAAAGCAGAGCCGTCACCAGACATATTCCCATCACAAGCCATCTTGTCCTGGACCTTGTCACCCTCTGGACAGTGTCCGTGATGATCAGGTTGGCCTTGCCGGAATCTCCAAGGCGCTTGCTGAAATTTCCGGCGATAACATCCATCAGGTTCTGGCTGATGTACTGCTCAGCCTTGCGGTACTGACGCCTGTCATACAGGACCAGGGCGAGTTCATAAAGAGACATATACGCCCTTTCCGCATTCTTGAAATCATACACCGCACTTCGTACAAGCCAATCGAAACGAGCGTTTTCGTCACCTTGGAGTTCCATGATGCGGGCCATATTATAGGCTACCGAGGCCTTCTCATGAGGATTGTCGCAACTATGATAAAGTTCCTTCAGAATGCGGATCGCGGAAAGAGAGTCACCGCTGTCTCTGCAAAGTTGAGCTTTCATTCTCCTTGCATAAAAAGACGTGGAATCTATCTCCAAGGATCTCATTCTGGCCGAGCGCAGCCGCTCCGCATAAAGTGATTTCTCATCTTCGGGAATGCCGGATGACAACAGTTCGGAACAAAGCACAGCCTCGCATTGGAGATAGTCATTGAGCAACTCACTCCCATTTACCGCGGAAGTGTCAAGTTCATTGAATACGGACGCCGCAAGGTCCCCCTCGTTACGGAGAAGCAGGATACGCACTTTCTGGAGCCTGGCGAGAAATCGCTGAGACTCATCCGACGCATACTTTTCCATGAATCTCTGATACCTTGACGAAGAGTCCTGGCTATAGTGATAGTAGCCGGAAAACAGTCTTCTGGCATACACCCATCTGGCTGAATCAGATGAGGCCCGCTCAAATTCCCGACGGATGACATTCATGGAACTCTCCAGACTGTCCCGGTAATATTTCTGTCCGGCGATGACCTTGTCCAGTTTCTTCAACCCGCCTCCATTCACCGCACATGAAGCCACGGTAAAGGCTACGGCACAGGCTACCACACACAGATGTCTCATTCCAAACATATTTTCCTCAAAAATAGTCAAATTCTTTTTTATGCAAAAGCCAACCACGCCGGCAACCTTCCGATGCCCCTTCCGACGCAGGTTTCTAAATATTGCAGGATTAAACATTTTTTTCTATTTTTGTGGGCTATTATTCGATAATAACAAAAACTTTATAGAAATGGCAAAGCAAGATGCAATTTTAAAGGAGAAAGAGCAGGAGCGCGAGGAGAAGGTCATTGAGACCGTGTCCAAGACCGACCAGTTCTTCCGTGAGAACAAAAAGACAATCTACGGCACGCTGATCGCCCTCGTCGTGATCGCCCTCGTGCTTGTGGCGTACCAGAAGTTCTACGTTCAGCCTAAGAGCGAGGAGGCCACGACCCAGATGATCCCGGCGGAGGCCAACTTCCGCAACGGAGAGTTCGAGCTCGCCCTGAACGGCGACGGCAACGTGCTTGGATTCGCCCAGATCATCGAGGATTTCGGAGCCAAGGGCGGCAAGGACATCTACTATTATGCGGGAGTCTGCGAGCTCCAGCTCGGACACTATCAGGAGGCCATCAACTACCTTAAGAAGTACAACGGAAAGGACTCCATCCTCTCGGCGCGTGCCACCGCCTGCATCGGTGACGCTTATGTCGGCCTTGAGAAGTACAGTGAGGCTGTGGGCTATTTCGAGAAAGCCGCCGCGGCCGCTGACAACATGTTCGCCGCCGGCTATCTTTTGAAGGCCGGTGTTACCTGTGAGGAACTCGGAGACAACGCCAAGGCTCTCACATTCTACAAGAAGATCAAGGATCAGTACCCTCAGTCAGTTGAAGGCTACGACATCGACAAGTACATCACCCGCATCGAGAACCAGACCAAGTAACGAACAATGGGAAGAGCTTTTGAATTCCGCAAGGAAAGGAAATTGAAGAGGTGGGGGCACATGGCCAAGACCTTCACCAAGATTGGAAAGGAGATCACCATCGCTGTGAAGCAGGGCGGTCCGGACGTTGTGGGCAACTCCAGGCTCAGGGCCCTCATGGCCGAGGCCAGAAGCGAGAACATGCCTAAGGACAACGTCGAGAAGGCCATAAAGAGAGCCCTTGAGAAGAACCAGGGCGACTTCAAGGAGGTTGTGTTCGAGGGCTATGGTCCTCACGGAATCGCATATCTCGTCGAGACGGCGACCGACAACAACACCAGAACCGTCGCCAATGTAAGAAGTTACTTCACAAAGTGCGGTGGATCACTCGGGACCAGCGGCAGCGTGAGCTTCATGTTCGACCACAAGTGCGTGTTCCGCATCAAGTATAAGGAAGGGATGGACATCGATGAGCTCCAGCTCGCCTTGTGCGACTGCGATGATGACCCTGAGGTGTTCATCGAGGAGCAGGAGGACAAGGACGGAGAGATCACCAAGGACGTTGTGATCTATGGTGCATACGAATCCTATGGCGCTATCCAGAAATACATTGAGGACAACGGGTACGAACTCATCTCCGGAGGTTTCGAGAGGATTCCTAACGTGGACCTCAAGGATGTCACACCGGAGCAGCGCGAGACTCTTGACAAGCTCACAGGTCTGCTTGAGGACGATGACGATGTCACCAATGTTTACAGCACGCTGAAACCGGCTGAGTAATGTTTTCATCCTATAATAAAGAAGCTCCTCAGATTGAGGGGCTTCTTTTTATATTCAGAAATCAGCATTTTACCACAAGTAACGGAAATTTACGATTTTGCGGGCAGGAATTTTGAATGAATGGGGATTCTTGATAAATTTGTGATTCTGAAAATTTGATTAAAGTAACAAAATATGAGCATCCAGCAGGATAACATCAAAAAATTGGTCGAGCGTAGAGCCGCGGCCAGGATGGGCGGAGGCCAGAAAAGGATCGACGCCCAGCACGAGAAAGGCAAGTTGACGGCGAGGGAACGCCTCGCACTGCTGCTTGACGAAGGAAGCTTCGAGGAATTCGATATGTTTGTCCGTCACCGCTGCACGAACTTCGGAATGGAAAAACAGCACTTTGACGGAGATGGAGTTGTCACCGGTCAAGGCACGATCGACGGACGTCTGGTTTATGTGGCGGCCCAAGACTTCACAGTCTCAGGTGGATCTCTTTCAAAGACAATGGCGGAGAAAATCTGCAAGGCGATGGATCTGGCGACACGCAACGGAGCGCCTTTCATCTGCCTTAACGACTCCGGTGGAGCAAGAATTCAGGAAGGAGTCGACGCGCTCGCGGGTTACGGAGAGATATTCGAAAGGAATATCCTTGCGTCGGGAGTCATCCCTCAGATCTCAGGAATATTCGGTCCTTGCGCCGGCGGAGCTGTTTACTCCCCTGCCCTCACTGACTTCACGGTGATGGTCAAGAACACATCCTACATGTTCCTGACCGGCCCTGCTGTCGTGAAGAGTGTCCTCGGCGAGGTTGTCTCGCAGGAGGAACTCGGAGGAGCCAGCGTTCATGCATCCAAGAGCGGTGTCGCTCATTTCGCGGCCGAGAACGAGCAGGAAGGCATCAACACGATCAAGGAGCTCCTCGGCTATATTCCTCAGAACAACATGGAAGAGGCCCCGAGAGTTCCGACCAATGATCCGGTCAGCAGGGTTGACGACTCCCTCAACGAAATCATCCCGGACAACCCGAACCAGGCTTACGACATGTACAAGGTCATCACGAGCATCGTGGATGACGGCAAATTCTTTGAAATCCACAAGGAGTTCGCCAAGAACATCATCGTGGGATTCGCACACATGAACGGCCGAAGCGTCGGCATCGTGGCCAACCAACCTAAGATGCTTGCAGGAGTGCTGGACATAAACGCTTCCAGGAAGGGTGCCCGTTTCGTGCGCTTCTGCGATGCGTTCAACATTCCGATTGTCTCATTGGTGGACGTGCCTGGATTCCTTCCGGGAACCCAACAGGAATACGGAGCCGTCATCACCAACGGAGCCAAACTGCTCTATGCCTACGGGGAGGCCACAGTCCCTAAGGTCACAGTGGAACTCCGCAAGAGCTACGGCGGTTCCTACATTGTGATGAGCAGCAAGCATCTGCGCGCTGACCTTGTCTACGCATGGCCATCGGCCCAGATCGCCGTGATGGGAGCAGACGGAGCTGTCAACGTGCTCTACGCCAAGGACATCAAAGCTGTCGAGGATCCAGCCGAGCAGCAAAAGATCCGGGCCGCCAAGAAAGAGGAGTACGAAGAACTCTTCAATAATCCTTACCAGGCCGCGGAAAAAGGCTACATCGACGATGTGATCGAGCCTCGCAACACCCGTTTCCGCATCATCAGAGCCCTTGAGCAGCTGGCCGGAAAGAAGCAGCAGATGCCTGCGAAGAAACACGACAATCTTCCTCTGTAGTGATTATGAAGAGACTAGGACAATTACTATTATCGGTCGTCCTTCTGCTCTCCGGGCTGGGGCTCCGCGCACAGAATCTGGCGGATCTGAGGATCGGAGAGGTCCTCGTGAAGAACACGAACGGACTTACGGACGGCTACGGACAGCGGACCGGCTGGATCGAGATCTTCAACAATTCCTACGGAAGTGTGAAGTTCGCCGGCTGCTACCTGTCCGACGACAAGGACAACCTGCGGAAGTATCATATTCCCGCATCTGACGTTTCGACAACTTTGAAACCACGCCAGAGCGTTGTCTTCTACGCAAGCGGAAACGCCTCACAGGGAACATATTACACTAATTTCACCCTGAGAAACGGTTCCACTATCTACCTCGTCAGCAATGACGGACGTACCATCATAGACACGCTCGACATCCCGGCTGACCTTCCTGCGGACTGTTCCGTGGTCAAGGTTCCGACCGGAGTCAAGATGATGGATTTCGAGACAAAAATCACTGACAAACCGACTCCGGGATCCTACAACGGCGATGTGGACGCAAAGACCAACAGCCAGATAATGAAGGAGAAAGACCCACACGGATGGGTCCTGACCCTGATTTCCGTCTCAACCGTGTTCATCGCGCTCACCATCCTTGCGTTCATCTTCGGCTGGATCGGCAACGCCAACAAGAAAGCGGCTGCACCGAAACCGGCAAAAGCGGCAAAACCAATAAAAAACGGGAATATGACTCCGGAGGTCGCCGCAGCGATCTCGATGGCGCTCTCGCAGGAATTCGGCGGAGAGGTCTATGCGGCCATCGCGATGGCGCTTGACGACTATCTCGGCGGAGGAATCCACGACGAGGAGAGTTTCGTCATCACAATCCGTCCGTCCCAGACGAGCAACTGGAACGACAAGACACAGAATTTCAGACAATCACCCAGATAATAAAAGATTAAAATAGTATGAAAACGTACAAATTCAGGATCAACGGCAACGAGTACAACGTTGAGATCAATTCAGTGGAAGGGAACATCGCGGATGTCACGGTGAACGGGGCGGCTTATCAGGTGGAGATGGCCGCTTCGGCAAGCTCAGCGACCGGTGCTTCGATGGTTGGTGAGCCATGTCGAACCACAAGCTCAGCGACCGGTGCTCCAGCAAGTTCTGTCGCTTCGACAGGCTCAGCGCCCGCTGAAGCGCCCGCTGCAAAACAATCAGCCCCTGCAGGAGCAGGCAAGCCGGTGACCTCACCTCTCCCGGGCGTGATCATCGAGGTCTCCGTCAAGGAAGGCCAGGCCGTGAAAGCAGGACAGAAAGTGGCCGTCCTTGAGGCGATGAAGATGGAGAACGAGATCCAGGCTCCGGCTGACGGAACCGTCACCGCCATCCTCGTGAACAAGGGAGACTCAGTCCTCGAAGGTGCCGAAATCGTCAAGATAGCATAGAAGGATGGACATCATATTCGAAAGTCTGAAACAGTTCTGGTACTTCACCGGATTCGCCAACGCGACTTGGCAGAATCTGGTGATGATCCTGATCGGCATCGTGTTCATCACGCTGGCCATCAAGAAGGAATGGGAGCCGCTTCTGCTCGTTCCGATCGGATTCGGAATGATCATCGGCAACATCCCGATGTTCCCGGGACTGAACATCGGAGTCTATGAGGACGGCTCCGTGCTGAACATTCTGTACCAAGGCGTGAAGCAGGGTTGGTACCCGCCTTTGATATTCCTCGGAATCGGAGCGATGACTGACTTCTCCGCTCTGATCTCC
This sequence comes from uncultured Bacteroidales bacterium, assembly GCA_934667175.1. Classification (GTDB taxonomy): domain Bacteria; phylum Bacteroidota; class Bacteroidia; order Bacteroidales; family UBA932; genus Cryptobacteroides. The sequence continues at coordinate 31,838 of CAKULN010000023.1, forward strand.
CAGCCAAGGCTGCTGCTCATAGGAGCCGCTGCCCAGATGGGAATATTCGGGGCCTACCTTCTCGCTCTTGCTCTCGGATTCGACCCGAACCAAGCCGGTGCCATCGGCATCATCGGAGGAGCGGACGGACCTACCGCCATATTCCTGTCCTCACAACTCGCCCCGGACCTGATGGGAGCGATCGCCGTGAGCGCATATTCCTACATGGCTCTTGTACCGGTCATCCAGAGACCTATCATGCTTGCGCTGACAACCAAGAAAGAGCGTCTTATCAAGATGCCGGCCGCGAGACAGGTCAGCCAGAAAGAGAAGATCATCTTCCCTATCGTAGGATTCCTCCTCACCGCCTTCATCGTGCCTTCAGGACTTCCGCTTTTGGGAATGTTGTTCTTCGGTAATCTCTTGAAAGAGAGCGGTGTGACAAGACGACTAGCAGAGACTGCCCGCGGCCCGCTGATTGATGTCGTGACTACTCTCATCGGACTCACAGTCGGAGCCTCCACCCAGGCGGACAAGTTCCTCAGCGGAAACTCAGTCAAGATATTCATCCTTGGTCTGCTGTCATTCGTGATCGCCACGACCTGCGGTGTGCTGTTCGTGAAGATCTGGAACCTGTTCCTGAAGGGTGACCGGAAGATCAATCCGCTGATCGGCAACGCCGGTGTGTCCGCAGTGCCTGACAGCGCCCGCGTCTCCGAGATTGTCGGCAGGGAGTTCGACCCGAACAACCATCTTTTGATGCACGCCATGGGACCGAACGTCGCTGGGGTCATCGGCTCCGCTGTGGCTGCTGGTATCCTGCTCGGCTTCCTAGGATAAGATTTATTCCTACGAATATAAAAAAGCGCGTCAAGACAGAACTGACGCGCTTTTTTCATATTCATAAAACTTCAGTCGCTAACGACGCGACGGGAAACTGAAGGAGACCATGATGGAGAACCTTGTCTTGAAAGGCAGGCCGCCCATTTTGGCGGGTTCCCAGACCGGAGAACTGGACACTACCCTGACAGCCTCTTTGTCAAGGTTCGGATTGGCACTTGTCAAAGCTTTGACATCGGTCACTTTTCCGTCAAGACCTACCGTGAACTCCACCTCGACAACGCCGCTGACTCCCATCTTGCGCGCGGCGCTTGGATATTTTTTGTTCTTGTCCACCCAAAGCAGGAAATCGCCGGACTTGTCACCGATGAATCTGGCGGGAGTGTCAGCCCATTCCACAGGCAAGGTGAAACGCTTCATTATCTCATAGTCAAAGGTGACATCGCCTGCGATGTTCAGCAATCCGAGCAACCCATCCTTGACAACGAAGGCATGAGCCTGATGAAAAGGAGAAGCGACTTCATATTCAATAGGATAAAGGATCGTTCCGAATTGGTCGATGTAGCCGTACTTGCCTTCCGAGCAGACTATGGCAAGACCGTTGTCGAACGGAGACACGGCATCGAAGGTACAAGGGATCACGACATTCATGTCTCTATCGACAAAGCCCCATTTGCCGTCCTTGGGGAAAGGTTTCAACGGACCGGCGGCGGACATATTCAAGGAAAGGAAGACAAAGAGTCCAAAGAAAGATAGGATTCTGCTCATCTTTTAATGCTTCTTGGTTTCAGACGGAATATCACAGGGAACGTGAAAGATGCTTTCACAGGTTTGCCGTCATAGGTCGCCGGAGTCCATTTCGGAGACTCCGTGACAACCCTGACGGCCTCATGGTTCAGTTCATGGCTGACTCCTTTCGTGACCTTGACATCAGAGACAGCCCCTGAGGCGTCCACACAGAAAGTCAGATTCACGGTACCCTCGGCTTCGTACATTCTGGAGAGTTCGGGGTACTTCAGCTGGGAGTTGACCCACGCGGCGAACTTGTTGGCGTCCCCACCGTCAAACATCGGCTTGGTGTCAATCCAGTTGTACGGTAAGACGAATTCCTTCATCCTCTCGTAGTCGTAGGTGACATTACCGGCGACATCCAGCAGGCCGAGCCGGCCATCCTTCTTTACGAAAGCATGGCTGTCACGGAATGATGTCACCTCATCGAACTCAATGGGGATCAGTTCGTTGCCGAACCAGTCAATGTAACCCCATTTTCCACTTAGTTTCACCATGGCAAGACCATTATGGAATGATCTGACGTAGTGGTACTTGTAGGGTATCACCAACTCTCCGTCCAGATTGACGAAGCCCCACATCCCGTCTTGCTCCACGGCCTTGAGTCCCTCGCTGTACGGACGGTCAGACTTCTTGTCGTCCTTAGAAGGCTCATCCAGAACAATAGCGCCGCCTTCTGACTCATGTGGACTCCCTATGACCTGATTAGGAACCAAAACCGCCAGAAGAAGCAAAGGCAACAATGATACTTTCATAAGCGAAAAGGTTTGCTTTATTACATAATGTTATCGCAAAGACAAAGATAGAAATTAAATTGTTTTGGCAAGAGCATTCTTTTGATTATCTTTGTAGAATCTGGAAAATCAACACATAATATAGATGGAAAACAAGCTACAGGAACTGACCGACAAGCTCTACAAGGAGGGACTGTCAAAGGGTAAGGAAGAAGGTGAGGCCATCCTCGCCAAGGCCAACGAAAAGGCCGCCGAAATCATTGAGGAGGCAAAAAAACAGGCCGAATCCATTCTCAGGAAGGCTCAGAAGGACGCCGAGGACTACAAGACCAAGGTCGAGGGCGACGTGAAGATGGCCGCCGTCCAGAGCCTTCAGGCCACTAGAAAGGACATTGAGAACCTTATGGTCGGAAAGATGACCGACAAGCAGGTCGCCTCTGTCCTCTCGTCAGCCGACTTCGTCAAGGAAGTGATCAAGGCGGTGGCCGAGAAGTTCAACGCCGAGGAAGCGGTTGATCTCAATGTGGTGCTCCCTGATAGCCTCAAGAAAGAGCTTGAGCCTTTTGTCGGCGGTGAGTTGGCAAGCATTCTCAAGGGCGGGGTCACAGCCGAGTTTTCCAAGAAGGTCGCCGGCGGGTTCACCATCGGTCCTAAGGACGGCTCTTATTTCATCAGCCTCACCGACGAGACGTTCAAGTCCCTGATCGGCGACTATCTCAGACCTGCCACACGCAAGATTCTCTTCGGCGAGTAATGAACAACTACGAGTACATAATCTCCAGCCTTCCGGCCATCTCGCTTGACTGGAAGTTCGGGGAGGGCACGTCCTTCGACACCTACGTCGGATGGATCAAGTCCCAGCTGAGCGGCTCCGACATCAAGGTCGTGGACCGTCTGCTGGACGGATTCAAGGACGAGAACCTTATCAAGGAGTTCTACGAGGCCGCCCTTAAGGACAGCGACAGGTTCCTGAAGGAATATTTCACCTTCGACCTGAACGTGCGCAACGGCAAGGCCCGCTTCCTGAACAAGGCATTCGATAGACCGCTGGACCAGGACACGATCAAACTGGACACCGGCGACTTCGCGGAGGGCCAGAGGCTTGAGGAGGCTCTGAACGCCCCCGACCTGCTGTCCCGCGAGCGAGGACTGGATTCCCTTATGTGGGACAAGATCAACGAGATCACCACGTTCAACTACTTCGACCTTGATGCCATCCTCGGTTTCATCGCCAGGCTCCACATCATCAGCCGATGGTTCGCCCTCGACGAGAAGACCGGCCGCGAGATGTTCCGCCGTCTCGTGGACGAGGTCAGAGGCACCTTCAAGGGCGTGAACTACGAACCCTCAAAATAGAAAATTGAAATAACTGAATATGAAGACAAAAGGAAAGGTAACAGGAATTGTTTCCAACCTTGTGACGGTTCAGGTGGACGGACCTGTGGCGGAGAACGAGCTCTGCTACATCACCCTTGCGGGTACTCCCCTCCTGGCCGAGGTCATAAAGGTGAACGGAGACAAGGCCTCGGTCCAGGTGTTCGAAAGCACCCGTGGACTGAAAAACGGAGACCCTGTAGAGTTTGAAGGCAGGATGCTTGAGGTGACCCTCGGCCCTGGTCTTCTTTCAAGTGTCTATGACGGTCTCCAGAACAATCTGACCACGATGGAGTCAGTGTTCCTCAAGAGAGGAGAGTACACCGACCCTCTGGATCACACAAAACTCTGGGACTTCACCCCGATCGCCAAGGTTGGTGACAAAGTCATCGCCGCCGACTGGCTCGGAGAGGTGAAGGAAGGCTGGCTGCCTCACAAGATCATGGTGCCGTTCTCATTCAAGGGAGAGTACACGGTGAAGAAGATAGCGGAGGCCGGCAAGTACAACATCGACATGGTTGTCGCCGTACTGACCGACGCCGAAGGCGAGGAACATTTCGTCACCATGACCCAGAAATGGCCTGTCAAGGTCGCCGTCAAGGCCTACAAGGAAAAACCGAGGCCACAGAAGATCATGGAGACCGGAGTCCGCTGCATCGACACGTTCAATCCTATCGCCGAAGGCGGCACCGGATTCATCCCTGGGCCTTTCGGCTGCGGCAAGACTGTGCTCCAGCATGCAATCGCCAAACAAGGTGAGGCCGATGTGATCGTGATGGCGGCCTGCGGAGAGCGCGCCAACGAGGTCGTTGAGATATTCACTGAATTCCCTGAGCTCATCGACCCTCACACCGGCCGCCACCTGATGGAGCGTACCACCATCATCTGCAACACCTCGAACATGCCTGTCGCCGCCCGTGAGGCCTCGGTCTACACGGCTATGACGATTTGTGAATATTACAGGGCGATGGGTCTCAAGTGCCTTCTGCTCGCCGACTCGACCTCACGTTGGGCACAGGCCCTAAGGGAGATGTCCAACCGTATGGAGGAGCTTCCTGGAGCCGATGCGTTCCCGGTTGACCTTTCGGCCATCATCTCCAACTTCTACGCCCGCGCCGGAATGGTTGTCCTGAACAACGGCAAGACCGGAGCCGTCACCTTCATCGGAACGGTGTCCCCTGCCGGAGGTAACCTCAAGGAGCCAGTGACCGAATCCACCAAGAAGGCCGCCAGGTGCTTCTACGGACTGGAGCAGAACCGCGCCGACCAGAAGAGGTATCCTGCCGTCAACCCGATCGAGTCATATTCAAAGTACCTTGAATATCCTGAGATCATCTCATGGCTCGACGAGCAGGTGGAGCGCGGCTGGGTGGCCAATGTCATCAAGGCGAAGAACCTTCTGCGCAAAGGACGCGAGGCCAACGAGCAGATCAACATTCTCGGTGACGACGGCGTTCCTGTGGCATACCACGTAAGTTTCTGGAAATCAGAGCTCATTGACTTCGTGTTCCTCCAGCAGGACGCGTTCGACGAGACCGACGCGCTCTGCCCTATGGACCGCCAGAAGTACATGCTGGACCTCGTTCTGGACATCTGCGACATCGATTTCGACTTCGAGGACTTCGAAAAGTGCCGCGAGTTCTTCAAGGAACTCATCAACGACCTCCGTCAGATGAACTACACCAAGTTCCACAGCGAGGAATTCGAGAACTACGCTAAGAAGATCAACAAACTCATCGAAGACTATGGCAAATAAGGCTTATCAAAGAATATACACAAAGCTGGAAGCCATCACCAAGGCCACCGTTTCGCTCAAGGCCAAGGGAGTTTCCAACGACGAGCTTGCCGTAGTCGGCGGCAAGCTTGCCCAGGTCGTGAAGACCAAGGGAGACCTGGTCACTCTTCAGGTGTTCTCCGGAACCGAGGGCATTCCGACTAACGCCGAGGTGACATTCCTCGGTGAGCCTCCTACACTAAAGGTCAGCGACCAGCTCTCCGGGCGTTTCTTCAACGCCTACGGAAAACCTATCGACGGAGGCCCTGAAGTGGAGGGAGAGGAAAGAGAGATCGGCGGACCGTCCGTGAACCCTTACAAGAGACGCCAGCCGTCCGAGCTGATTCCGACCGGTATCGCCGGCATCGACCTCAACAACACCATCGTGTCAGGACAGAAGATTCCGTTCTTTGCGGACTCTGACCAACCTTACAACCAGGTTATGGCCGATGTGGCATTGAGAGCCGATGTCGATAAGATTATCCTCGGAGGTATGGGTCTTTCCAACGACGACTACCTGTTCTTCCGTCAGGCGTTTGAGAGCGCCGGTGCCCTTGACAGGATCATCTGCTTCGTCAACACTACCGAAGACCCTCCTGTAGAGCGGCTTCTGGTTCCTGACATGGCTCTTGCCGCTGCCGAGTACTTCGCAGTTGACAAGAACGAAAAGGTGCTAGTGCTCCTTACGGACATGACCCTTTACGCAGATGCTCTCTCGATTGTGTCCAACCGTATGGACCAGATTCCTTCCAAGGACTCCATGCCGGGCTCACTCTACTCCGATCTTGCGAAGATCTACGAGAAGGCCGTGCAGCTTCCGACCGAAGGTTCCATCACAATCATCGCCGTGACCACGCTGAACGACGGAGACATCACCCACGCCATCCCTGACAACACCGGTTACATCACCGAGGGACAGCTCTTCCTCCGCGCCGACGCTGACTCAGGAAAAATCATCATCGACCCGTTCCGTTCCCTTTCACGACTCAAACAGAGGGTTCAGAACGTGAAGACCCGCGAGGACCACAGCCAGGTGATGAACGCCGGAGTGCGACTCTATGCCGACGCCCAGAACGCGAAGACCAAGCTGGAGAACGGTTTCGACCTCTCCGACTACGACCACCGCTGCCTCGACTATGCGAAGGAATATGCCACCAGACTCCTCTCCATCGATGTCAACATCTCCATCACCGAGATGCTCGACACGGCATGGGAGCTCTTCGGCAAATACTTCACCAAGGCCGAGACCGGAATCAAGCAATCATTGATCGACAAATACTGGAAAGGTAAGTAATGCCTATCAAGTTTCAATACAACAAGACAGCGCTCAACAACCTGCAGAAGCAGCTCAAGATGCGTCAGAAGGCTCTCCCGACCTTACAGAACAAGGAGAGCGCCCTGAGGCTTGAGGTGCGCAAGGCCAAGGACAAGAGCGAGCGGCTTCTGAAGGACCTTGAGGAGGCACGGATGAAGTACGACTACCTTGCCCCCCTGTGGAACGAGTTCGAGCCGGGTCTGGTCTCGATAGTTGACATCGATCTCGTGACCGTCAAGGTCGCCGGTGTCAAATGCCCGGAGCTCAAGAGCATCCACTACGAGATCAGCCCGTTCAACACGTTCATCAAACCTGCGTGGTACATCGACGGCGTGGCCATCCTCAAGGATCTGTCCAGACTCGGGATCGAGTCCGAGGTCTATGAGGAGAAGCGACGCATCCTCGACTTCCAAAGGAAGAAGACCACTCAGAAGGTTAATCTGTACGAGAAAGTCCAGATCCCTGGTTATCAGGAGGCCATCCGCAAGATCAAGCGCTACATGGAGGACGAGGAGAACCTGAGCAAGGCCTCGTCCAAGATCGTCAAGCAGCGTCACGCTGAAGAGGAATCAGAAGAAGTTATGGAGGAAAGCGGCAATGATTGAGAAAATGACTAAATACTCCTTCATTCTTCTCAGCGGGAAGAGTGAGGAATTCCTCAGGCGCCTGCAGGAACTGGGGCTTGTGGACATCACAAGATCCTCCAAGCCGGTGGACGAGCGTTCCGCCTCTCTCCTCTCGATGACCAACGAGTTGAAGAAGGCCGCCTCAAAACTGGAATCCATAGACTTCACGCAGGATCCTGACTTCGAGAAGATTGAAGCCGCAATCAATCCGGACGCCAAGTACGACAACCCTCTTGAGGGTTTCAAGGAATATTCCACCAGACTGGACACCCTCAGAAACGAACTGGCCCAGGCCAGAAAGGATGTCGAGAGCAGAAGGCCTTGGGGGTGCTACAATATTGCCGCCCTCGACGCCTTGAAGGCAAAGGGCTACAAGGTTCGCTGGTACAATGTCTCCAAGAAGGCCTATGACCCTTCATGGGCGAACATCTATCCTCTTCAGGAAGTGTTCGACGACGGGAAGAATGTCTGGTTTGTCACCATCTCTGATGACCAGGAATATTCATTGCCTGTCGAGGAATGCGCGGCTCAGGAAGGAGACCTCCGATTCGCTGAAAGGAAGGTCGTGACCCTGACGGAGAGCGTCATCTCATGCAAGGCAAGGCTGCTGGAGCTGAAGGAATATATTCCTGAAATTCTCCGCAAGTGCGACGAGGATGTCGCCAGCCTTCAGTTGTATCTCGCTGACGCGGGTGCGGGGAAGGCCGCCGAGGACATGATAACCACCTTCATCGGCTTCGCACCGGTGGAGAATGACGCGACACTCTGCGCCGAGTTTGACAAGATGGACATCATCTATCTCAAGGAAGAGGCAGTCAAGGATGACAATCCGCCTATCAAGTTCAAGGAGAACAAGTTCGTGAAGATGTTCACGGTTCTGACCGACATGTACGGCCGCCCGGCCTACGACGAGTTCGACCCGACACCGTGCATCTCCATATTCTTCACCCTCTTCTTCGCTATGTGTATGGGTGACGCGGGCTACGGCATCGCCCTCGCTCTCATAGGACTCGCGATGAGGAAAGGCAAAGGGTTCATCGGCTCGATCGCCCCACTCGTCACCACCCTTGGCATCGCGACCATCGTGATGGGAACCGTTCTGCACACATTCTTTGGAATGGACACATCCACAGCGACTTGGGTACCGGATTGGATCAAGAAATGCATGATTCAGGGAACGGTCGCCGGATATGACGCGCAGATGCTGTTCTCTATCCTTATAGGTATCGTTCACATCAGCGTGGCAATGCTCCTGAAGACGGCCTACGCCATCAAGCGCAACGGATTCGTCAATTCGCTCGGCACCATCGGTTGGACACTCCTCATAGTGGGAGGCGTCATCGTCGGAGGGTTCTCCCTCGCCGGCGTCATCGACTCTGCCGTCACCAAATGGATTGTCATCGTGCTTGGAGTGGTTTCCGCTTTGGGGATATTCCTTCTCAACGACATCCACAGGAATCCTCTGTTGAACATCGGCTCGGGTCTCTATGAGACCTACAACACCGTCACCGGACTTCTTGGCGACGTGCTCAGCTACCTGCGTCTGTACGCCCTCGGACTTGCCGGAGGAATGCTTGGCAACGCGTTCAACGAGTTGGGACTGTCGGTTTACGGAATTGACGTTCCCGGAGTGAACATCATCTGCTTCGCCCTCATCGTCGGCTTCGGCCACATCCTGAACCTTGCGATGTGCTGCCTCGGAGCCTTCGTGCACCCTCTCCGACTCAACTTCCTTGAGTTCTTCAAGAACAGCGGCTATGAAGGGACCGGTAAGGCCTACAGCCCGCTGACAACAAATGATAATAAATAATAACAAATAAACATCAAATCATTATGAACGAAATTTTAGGTTATCTCGGTCTGGGTCTCATGCTGGCCCTTTCTGGAATCGGCTCTTCCATCGGAACGACCATCGCGGGCAATGCCGCTGAAGGGGCTCTCAAGGTAAACCCTGAGAAGTCAGGAAACTACATGGTACTCTCAGCCCTTCCGGCCACTCAGGGTATCTACGGATTCGTGGCCTTCTTCATGTGGCTCGGCAAGGATTTCGCCGCACAGGGTCCGCTGATGTTCGGTGTCGGAATCTCAGTAGGTCTTGTCTGCATGATCTCCGCCATCCGTCAGGGTATGGTCAGCGCCAACGGTATCGTCGGCATCAGCCAGGGTCACGACGTGTTCACCAACACGCTTATCTACGCCGCCCTTCCTGAGTTCTACGCCATCCTTGGACTCGTCGGTGCCATCATGGCATAGTATTGATTTTTTTCAAATCAGAGTCGCTTCGACAGGCTCAGCGACCAGTTAATGCGGTCGCCTTGACAGGCTCAGTGACTGGAAGACTTCGGTCAACTAAAACGGTTACAAATGTTTCGGTCACTGAGCTTGTCGAAGTGCCGAAGTGACAATAACAAAAAAACAGCACTACATGTCGCTGATAAAATCAATTTCCGGCATACGCGGAACCATTGGAGGAAAGCCCGGAGACGGGCTTTCTCCTATTGACATCGTCAAGTTCACCTACGCCTACTGCGCCACACTCCCTTCAAGGAAGCCGCAGCCGAACGGTGAAAAGTACAAAATTGTTGTCGGCAAGGACGCAAGACTGTCCGGAGCCATGGTCGAGAACCTCGTCATCGGATCACTGATGGCCTGCGGAGTCGATGTGGTGAAGATCGGTTTCGCCTCCACCCCGACCACAGAAATGGCCGTGACCTTCGCAAAGGCAGACGGTGGAATCATTCTCACCGCCTCCCACAACCCTCGTCAGTGGAACGCCCTGAAACTACTCAACGAGCGAGGAGAATTCCTTACCGCCACCGAAGGACAGGCAATCCTTGACCTCGCGGAGACAGAGGACTTCAATTTCGCGGATGTGGACGATCTAGGGCTCGTCACAGAACACGACTACACGGACGAGCATCTGGACGCTGTCCTCGCCCTTGAGGCAGTGGACGTGCAGGCCATTAAAGACGCTCATTTCAAGGTGGTCCTGGACGCCATCAACTCAGTAGGCGGAATCATCATGCCACGTCTACTTGATAGGCTTGGGGTCGAGTGCGTCAAGCTCAACTGCGACCCGACCGGCGACTTCGCACACAACCCGGAGCCGCTGCCGAAGAACCTCACGGATCTCAGCGAGACCGTGGTCAGAGAACACGCCGCCCTCGGAATCTCCGTCGATCCTGACGTGGACCGCCTTGCGTTCATCTGCGAGAACGGCGAGCCGTTTGTCGAGGAATATACCCTCGTCAGCGTGGCCAGCTACCTCTTCGAGAGAGCCGCCTCAATCGCCAAGAAGGAAGGTAAGACACTTTCGGAAGTAACGGCCCCTTACAAACCAGTCTCCTGCTCTAACCTCTCTTCCAGCCGCGCCCTACGGGATGTGACCGAGGAATATGGCGGTGAATATCACGCCGCGGCCGTTGGTGAGGTCAACGTCACCACGAAGATGCGCGAGACCGGAGCCCTTATCGGCGGAGAAGGCAACGGCGGAGTCATCTACCCTGCCATTCACTACGGTCGTGACGCGATGGTCGGAGTGGCCCTGTTCCTTTCCAACCTCGCCCACAAGAAGATGACTGTGAGCGAGCTCAAGAAGACCTACCCGGAGTATCACATCGCGAAGAACAAGATCGAACTCAGCGACAAGGCACTCATCGACAAGATTCTTGACGAGATGAAAAAGGAATATGCCGCCGAGGACATCAACGACATCGACGGCGTGAAGATCAGCTTCGAGTCCAAACGCCAGTGGGTACACCTGCGCCGCTCCAACACCGAGCCTATCATCCGCATCTACTCCGAGGCCCCGACCCTCTCCGCCGCCGAAGCCCTTGCCAATGAGGTAATTGCTATAGCCAAGAAAGTTATTGATAACAAATAAAGAATATTATTACCTCCTTGCAACGTCTCGCTACGCTCGACCCCACCGCTCACTTTGTGAGCGGTTTCCCCTCTTACGAGGCCGAGGGTGGCCACGGTTGCAAGGAGGTAATAATATTCTAAAGTAACATTTTTGATTTTTTAGAATATGTTTTCATTCAGGACAACGGCGTTGGAGGACCAACTGGACAAGGCGTTGATGGACGGACGGGTCGGATGTTTCTGCACACAGAATTGCTGGGACACGGCCCGCGGAAGGTACATGTACGATCTGTTCACGGAACGTGGAAACCTTAAGGCTGTGTTCAGTCCTTCGGGAGCGGAACTGACTCCGGGAACGAATCACATATCCTTCGATGCGGAGGCACTGAATGAGTTGGACGCCATTGTCGTGGAGATTCAGGATGCCGGGGCAAGGTACTTCAACTACACGAAGGACGTGTTCCACCTGATGGAAGTGATGGTCGGAATTGAAAACCCGCCGTCACTCTACATCGTGGACCACATCAATCCGGCCGGAAGAATCGTGGAAGGTTCAATGCCTGCCGGAGACGTGGAGCCGTACACTCCGAAAGTAGCCCACCGTCACGGTCTCACTCTCGGTGAGCTCTGCAATCTCTGGTACAACGAGATAGGAGCGGCATACCCTCTTCACGTCATCTCGGCCCTCGCCAGTGACACGACAAGGCAGTTGCTCCCATGGACGATCGCTCCAGCCTCCGACATCCCTGGGATGTTCACCTGCGAGATGTACAGCGGCGGAGGCCTGTGGAACAACACCACCATCACCCCCGCCATCGGAACGGCAAGGCCATATGAATATCTCGGCTCTCCATTCATCCGTCACAACCGTCTGGAGATTCTCCCCGCCCCTGCCGGAGTCCTTATGCGACCATGCACATTCACTCCGTCCACAGGCCGCTACGAGGGCCAGCGATGCAACGGCTACCAGATCATGCTCCAGCCAGGGACTGAGTATCATTCCCTGCTTCACACGCTTCAGTTGATGCGTTACTTTCTGGACAGGTATTCCCAGTTCGAACTTCTTGATGGGTTCGAATCGAAAATCGCCGATCCTGACATGATCAGCTACCTCAAGGGCGAAATCCCGTTCCAAGACCTCCGCGAGCATGTCAAGCTTGAGGAGCAGAAATGGATCCGCAAGGCCAAACGCTATAGTCTCTACGAAGACCAGCCGTACCGCATAAAATAAGGTTCAGCAAACATATTCCACCTCAAAGCCTCCGGCAATGGATTCCTTTCCACTCCCGGAGGCCTTCTGTATCATCTCGGTATATCAGGTCACTGAGCCCGTCGAAGTGACCGCCCGGCCAACGTACCAAACCACGCTCCCATCCACTTTGGTACACCTGAGCCGCCTTTCCGGTACCTAATCATCGCATAATCTCACAAAGAAGGAGTCGACCATCCCGGAATTATGACAAAACTTGCGGAATATTTCCAAACAACAAATGCATTATGTCAAAAAGAGAGAATTCACGCAAGACAGAAAGAGTGACCGTCTTGGTCTACATGGAACGGCAGGTAGCCGAAATGAAAACCATGAGGAGGTTGGGAACGGCACGAAACTACACCAGAGCCAAAAACAGTTTCAGTTCATTTCTTGAAGACCACGATGTCTCTTTCAGAAGAATGGACGAAAATCTCATCAAGAGTTACAACAACTGGCTCGAGCAGAGAGGTGTGGTCAAAAACACAATCTCATTCTATATGAGAATTTTGAGGGCGATATACAACAAAGCGGTCAAGGACTGTATCGCAAAACAGAACTCCCCCTTCAAAAATGTTTACACCGGCATTGACAACACCCGCAAAAGAGCGCTGGACGAGAATGTCATCAGGAAAATAATGATGCTTGATCTCAAGGACTCCCCCACGCTTGCACTGTCCAGAGACATGTTCATATTCAGTTATTGCATGCGTGGAATGTCGTTTGTCGACATCGCGTTTCTTCGCAGGCAAAACTTTGACGGGAATTACATCACCTACCACAGGAAAAAGACAGGACAACGCCTGAGCGTTTTGGTGGAGCCTTGCATCGCACGCATCATAGAGCGTTATGCAAAATTGTCGGAAGGCAGCCCCTATATATTCCCGATCATCTCGTCAGACAATCCTGAAGAGGCTTACCGACAGTACCAGACAGCGCTGGGCTACCATAACCGTAAGCTCAAGGAACTTGCAAAAAGGGCGAATGTGAATCTGCCGCTGTCGTCCTACTGGGCGCGGCACACATGGGCCACGGTCGCAAGGAACCATAATATTCCTGTCTCAGTGATAGGAGCCGCGATGGGACATTTATCGGAGAAGACTACGCTAATCTATCTGGCTTCATTGGAGAACTCTGTGATAGACAAGGCTAATCGGCTTGTTATCGGAAGCATGAACAAGATGGTTTCTCCATAAGAGACGTTAACGGGTTTCTCCATAAGAGACGGCACTTTTATTCGCCAAAGATAGCAAAACTTTTAGTTCCCGACTACTAAAATCTATCAATTCTTACGACTATTTCACCAATTTATGCCTAATCAATATATTAGCCAGGCTGATCATAAACTTCGATTGATGAACCAAAAACTTTAAAATTGACAAATCTGAACCATTGTGAACCAAAAATGAAAAGGCATCTCGAATACCATGATACACAATGAAACGGAACCAAGTAGTTTATTACAATGTCAACTACTTGGCTTTCATGCATATATAGCCAAGTGCCGTCTCTTATGGAGAAACAGCACGAGTGGTTATATTGTTATCCACCTGCTACGTAACTAACTATAATACAGACCAATATCAAAATTGGGATGAACTATGGCTGTGCCTGACCTTGAAACAACAACCCGACAGGACATTGAAATGAGGGCGACAGATGTCACCGGAAGAGAAGCCTACGACCAGATCCGCTGGTTCGTAATGCGGGCCTACAAGTGTGAAGGCAAGGCCGAAGAGAGACTTTCCGATGAGGATGGAATGGATTATTTCATTCCAAAGCACTATGCGGTCAGGGTCTACCACGGGGTGAAGTCCCGCCGGCTTGTGCCGGTCATTCCGAGCCTCGTGTTCGTGCGTGCGAGCAGGAGACAGCTCATCCGGTTCAAAAAGGACAACAACTTTCTGCAATACGTACTGCGGAAAACCAGCGCCGGTGGTGAATATCTCATTGTGCCTGACGATCAGATGAGCAATTTCATCAAGGTGGCGTCCCGTCTCGAAGAGAATCTGACATATTTCAAACCGGAGGAGATTGACATCAAGAAAGGGACAAAAGTCCGGATCCACGGTGGGCCATTCGATGGTGTCGAAGGAATATTCATGAGAACCGAAGGCGTCCGTGACAGGCGGCTAGTCGTCATGCTTGAAGGGGTTATGGCGGTGTCCGCCAAGGTACATCCGGATCTTGTGGAGGTTCTTAAATAGTACCGTATTGGGCCTAGCTCAAAAAGATATAGAGAATAACATTTATCCTACCTCAGAAGGTTATGTA
>CAKULN010000024.1 GCA_934667175.1 uncultured Bacteroidales bacterium
TTTAGTGTGGTTGCAAGCAGGCAAATCTCTCCACATTTTCCGGATGCAAAGGTACTACTTTTTTTGAATATCCAAAATCCTACGGCGAATATGTTTCCGTGAATAAAACCTTACAATTTTCAATCGTAATCGTAATGTAACTAAATTATATTTTCTGAACCGAAGAAAAAGTGTTAATTTCGCAAGATGATTGATAGGTGCAGGAATAACGTTTAATTCAATACTTCATTATTAACAAATCTATGGTTCAATTACTCAAAAAGGGATTTGCCGCTTTGGCTGCAGTCCTTGTCGGAATCACGGCTTTCGCGCAGGTGACCACGTCCTCACTGAACGGTAAGGTCACCGATGCCAATGGAGCCCCGGTTCCTGGCGCCGCAGTGGTTGCGGTTCACACCCCATCGGGTACACAGTACTACGCTGTTGTCAACGCCGAAGGTCGTTATGCGATCAACGGTATGCGTTCAGGCGGCCCTTACAAGGTTGAGGTAAGCTGCCTTGGCTACCAGACCGTGACCTTCACGGATGTCACCCTCCAACTCGCCGAGTCGTACAGTCTTAACGCTTGGCTGAAGGATGACAGCCAGATGCTTTCCGAAGCCGTAGTGGTCTCTTCCGCGAACTCCAAGTTCTCTGTCGAGAAGACAGGTGCTGCGACAAACATCAGCAACGCCCAGATCACCGCTCTCCCGACAGTCAGCAGAAGCATCACCGACGTGACCAGACTTTCCCCTTACGGTGGAAATGGAATGAGTTTCGTAGGAACTGATGGCCGTACAGCCAACTTCACTGTTGACGGTGCGAATTTCAACAACAATTTTGGTCTTAACGAAAAACTTCCTGGAGGAGGATCTCCTATTTCTATTGACGCCATTGAAGAACTTCAGGTGGTGATCTCTCCATATGATGTACGTCAGACTGACTTCATCGGCGGTGGTGTGAACGCCATCACCAAGTCTGGTACTAACACATTCAAGGGAACAGCCTACGTTTACCACCGCAACGAGAACATGCGTGGAAACACTGTGGACGGCACCGAGATAGCCGGTGCCCGTGACAAGGATCGCAACACGACCTACGGCTTCACTTTGGGTGGCCCTATCATCAAGAACAAACTCTTCTTCTTCGTGAACGCTGAATATTCACAGACTCCATCTGTCGCTGTACGTTGGAGAGCTTCTGAGAATGGTGTAGGGAACGCTTCCAAGTATCTTTCTTACGCTTCAGTGGCCGATATGGAGAGAGTTTCTGAGTTTGTCAAGGACAAGTATGGCTATGACACTGGCTCATTCACTGATTTCCCGGCTGACCAGAGCAACTCAAAGATGCTGGCCCGTCTTGACTGGAACATCAATGACGCCAACCATCTCGCAGTCCGCTATAACTACACTAACAACACATCGTGGGTAGGCCCTAACGCTACTTCCATGGATGGTGGCACACGTTCCGCATATGCCCGTACATCCCTTTATTCCATGGCTTTCGCCAATTCGATGTACTCTCAGAACAACATTGTTCATTCGGTTTCAGTCGACCTCAACAGCAGGATCAGCGATAACCTCTCGAATCAGTTCCTTGCCACGTTCTCAAAACTTGATGACGTGCGTGGTTCCAATTCGAGCGAGTTCCCGTTCATCGACATTCAGGACGGTTCCAAAACCAACACCCAGTACATGTCTCTTGGTTACGAGCTTTTCACATGGAACAACGCTGTCCACAACACTATCGCCAACATCAAGGATGACATCACATATTATATAGGAAGCCATAAGGTCACCGCCGGTCTCAGCTACGAGTACCAGATGGCCGACAACGCCTACATGAGAAACGGAACAGGTTACTACCGTTATTCAAGTGTCGATGACTTCATCAGCGGCGCGGCCCCTGAGGTTGTCTGCCTTACCTATGGTTATGATGGTGAGAAGAATCCTGCCGCCCGTGTTCAGTTCAACAAACTGGGTATCTATGTGCAGGATGACTGGAATCCTACCGACAATTTCAAGTTGACCTACGGTGTCCGTCTTGACGGTCTCTTCTTCAACAACAGCGATCTGATGACCAACAACGCCATCCTCGCTCTTGACTATTATGACAATGACAATAATGTCCGTCATATCGACACAGGCAAGTGGCCTTCAGCGGGCATATCCGTTTCTCCGCGCGTGGGCTTCAAGTGGGATGTCTTTAACAACAAGAGTCTTACCCTCCGTGGTGGTACAGGCCTCTTCATGGGCCGTCTCCCTCTCGTGTTCTTCACGAACATGCCGACCAACTCCGGTATGGTTCAGTATCAGGCCCAGATCAATGGAAATACCCTTGCCTCGAAAGTGAAAGGCTACACTGGACCAACCGTTGTAAATGAAAAAGACGGCAAGACCTACATTGATATGAGTCAGTTCGCCGGTGGTCTTAAGACTCAAAACGGAAAGGCGACGACGGCGGCTCTCTATGACTATCTGATCTCGATTGGCTACCCTTCGAAAATCACTCCTGAAGAGGGTACGGTTCCATCTTCCATCGCCGCTGTTGATTCCAAGTTCAAAATGCCGCAGGTTTGGAAGACTTCCCTTGCTGTTGACTACCAGCTTCCTGTATCATTCCCATTCACTGTCACCGCTGAAGGAATATTCAATAAGACCATCAATGGTGTGATGATGTCTGACTGGAGTATGCTTCCTGTAGAGGGGTACGCAAGATGGAATGGTGCGGACAACCGCCCTATTTTCCCTTCTACATTCAGAAATTCCACCAAGGCTTTCGTCCTTGAGAACACAAGCAAGGGTTATGGCTATTCTGCTAACGTAACCGTGAATATGCGGCCTGTTGATGGTCTCAGCCTCATGGCTGCCTACACCCGTGTGGCTTCGAAGGAGATCACAGGCATGCCTGGTTCAAATGCCGAGTCTGCTTTCACTTATGTTCCTACTGTGGCTGGTCCTAACAACATCAAACTCCACAACTCTCAATATGTTACTCCTGACCGTTTCGTCGCTTCCGTGGCCCATCACGACAAGAGTGGCAATCACTACAGCTTGATTTATGAGGCTTGGAGAGGTGGCGACGACTACAATTACTCTTATATGCTTGACAATGACATGAACGGTGACGGTTACAACTACGACGCCCTTTATATTCCTACAGACAAAGAAGTGGCTGACAATCAGTTCCGTTTCGCTTCTGAGGGCGACCGCGACCGCTTTATGGAATATGTCCACAATGACAAATACCTCAGCAAACATCAGGGTGAATATGCCGAGGCTTACAGTGTTTATTCTCCTTGGGTTCACAGACTTGATGTTAGCTACAAGCATGACTTTAAGCTCAACATCGGCAAAAACACCAACACTCTTCAACTCAGTGTTGACATCAAGAATGTCCTTAACATCTTCAATTCAAGTTGGGGTGTAAGAAAGTACATGAATCCTGATCTTAACGAAGGACGTATCCTTAAATTCGAAAAGACAGATTCTGAAGGTTATCCTATTTTCTCTACTCCTAAGGGTGTCGTTTCCGGTGTAGAGACATTCGTTCCATACACTTCGATCGGCCAGTGTTGGTATGCTTCAGTCGGAATCAAGTACATGTTTAACTAATAATCCGGACTAATATTATGAAAATAAGAAATATATTCTCAATAGTCGCTCTTGCTTCCTCACTGCTTTTTACAAGTTGTGACAAAGAAGAAGCTACCGTTGGCTCTTTTGATAACATCAAACTTGATAAGACATTCCTCTCTTTCCCGGCAAATGGCGGTACGTTGGATCTCAAGGTTACGGCTACGGAGGACTGGAAGTTCGTGGTTGATGAAAACTGGCCCAAGGTCATCACCTTCAATGATGGTAAGAAAGCCTCTCATGATGTGTGGGGTAATCTTACCAATGACGCTGCTGACATCAAGTCTAGCAAGGATTCATGGGTTCAGGCCGATGTCATTGAAGGAAAGGCTGGTGAAGTAACAGTCAAATTCACTGCGGGAGCCTTTGTCGGAGGTCGTGAACAGGCTGTGGCTATAGTTTGCGGTGGAAGCAAGCAGCACATTGTCCTTCGTCAGGGCGATCTTGATCCTGTGCAGCTGACATGTAAGGAAATTAAAGAAAAAGCGGCTGTAGGCGCAAGCTATAGCACTAGAGGTGTAGTTACTAAACTTGGCGACTATGCCAAATACGGTGCTTTCTATATTAACGACGGTACGTATTCTGAAGATGTTCAGGTTTATGGCTCCACAAAAGATTCTATGAAGGAGTACCCAAAAATCGAAGTCGGCGATTCAGTCTATTTCTCAGGTACATGGAGTTCATACAAGAACTTCGAGAATGTGACGATTACCAAGCTTAAGAAGTCTCTTGCCAAGGTGATAACCGCATCAAGAGATGATGTCTCTATGGAAGGTGAGACTCTTGAGATAGTTGTTGCATTCAAGGGTAAGGGTGTGAACCCTGTTGTGCCAGCAGCCTATCAGAGTTGGATTTCAGTTCTTGGAATTACTTCCAAGAACGGTACTCCGACAAAACTTGAGACAAACCCTGCTGACACTGCGTATGTGACGGTAAGAGTGGAGGCGAACAATGGTGGTGATCGCTCGGGAGTTATCAATTTCACTTCATCTACAGCTGATGCGTCATCAGAAGTCAGCTACAGTTTCACCCAGAAAGGGGCGATCATTGACGCTACAGTGACTGAATTCCTTGCCGCTGCTGAAGGTGATACTCAATATAGAGTAACGGGAGTCATCACAAAAATCTCCGCTTCCTCAAAATATCACAATGCGGATATTACGGTATCTTCTGGAGATTTCTCCAGCAGTGTACTGCTCTACCGTGTCGTGACCAAAGAGGGCAACATAGAGGATCTCGGCCTTGCCGAGGGTGATGTCGTCACTGTTGTTGGAAAGAGAAGTTCTTATAAAGAAACACCTCAGATGGCCGCAGGCGGTGTTTATGAGTCACATAAACGTTACAACAGAGCCACCCTTGCAGAGTTCCTTGCTGCTCCTGTGGGAGATGATATCTATGCTGTAACTGGTGAGATCACCAAAGTGGCTGATTTGAGCGCTCAGTACAATAATGTCAGCATCACAATCAAGGATGATTCCAACACTCTTTATCTCTACCGTGTCACTACATTTGATAAGTCTGGTATTGAGACCCTCAATCCCGCCGTTGGTGGAACGATTACCGTTGCCGGCAAGAGAGGCGAGTATAAAGGCTCTGCTCAGATGGCCGCTGGTGGTGTTGTCCTTGCTTACTCCGCTCCGGCAGGTGGTGGTGATGAACCTCAGCCGGGCGATGATCCTTATTCGATTGATTTGAAGTACAAACTTGGAACTAACGCTAATGATGCTGGTGTTGCTACAATCAATGGTCAGAAGGATGTGAAGGTGCTTAAAATCGGAACATCCAGTAAGGCTGGTGACATTACGATCACCATTCCGGCCGGTTCTAAGAGGGCAGTGTTCTATGCTGTGGCCTGGAAAGGCAAAGCCACAACATTGGAGTTTTCCACTGGCGGTGTGGCTACTGGTTCCATAGACATCAAAGCCAATAATGGAGCTTCAAACGAATCCCCTTACACTCTGACTGTAAGCGATAAGATAAATGAGGGCGATAAGTACGAGGTGGTAGTTCCTGAGGCTCTTCCTACGGATATGGACTTCAAGATTACCACTGCTTCGGGCAAAAACACCCGTGCCATCATCTTTGGTCTCAAAGCTTTCAAAGAGTAATCTTTATTGAATATATTGAAAAGGGCGGCCGTACACCACGGCCGCCCTTTTATTTGTGTGTCGGGTATGAGTAAACATCCGAAGAAGTACATATTGACAAAGTTGTAATGCAACTGACACGAGTGGGATGCCAGTTGCATTCTTCTGGTGTTTGGTTCTATGCCGGTTTGGTTTACTTTGCAGTTCAGTTTTCTTTGTGACAGTGGCGGCAGCCCGGTTGCCGGGAGGAGATCACCAAGGTCCTCTTTCACAAGTTCGTACTCCGGGAACCGGCGCAGGGCATCTTCAAGCCAGGTCCTCTCTGGATCAGGTCTCAAAATATGTGTCTGGCCGCCGAACCTGTCCAATCCGACAAGGCGATCGCTTCGTAGGGCTCAGCAACCAGACGGTATCGGTCGCCGAGCTTGTCGAGGCGCCCGATACCAGCATCTCCCGTGTTTGGTAATATTCATACAATTAGCGAGTTATGAAACGCTGCCCTCCCGATCGCCCCGGCAATGGTTTGTAACTCGTTGCTAATGAACGGGTGATGCCCCACCCATTGATTTTCAAGCCCTTTCGAATAACTGCCCGCCACACAAAAAGCAGCCACTCGTTTCAGCCCCGTCGCCTGTGCATGTACTTCGCTGGATATTCATACTTCGAGTCGCTCGGTAATTCGGTAATATTATTGTCCCTGCTGATGGTCAGTTTTTTATGGTTATCGACCGGCCACCAGAACCTTCAGAAATCAACTCACTTCTTTTGCTTTTACAAGAGTTTCTTAATCTCCTCTTCGTCCGGAAGAAGTTCTTTCAACCGTTCTTGACTTGACTTGTAGGTGGCGACACCCATCGGCTTGGTGTAATCTTGAAGGACATACTCGACATAAGCGCGGTCGGCATCCTTGCATAGTACGATTCCGACGGATGGGTTTTCGCCTTCAATGCGTTCCTCATCATCAAGGACTCGGAGATAGGCTGCAAGCTGACCGAGGTATGCCGGCTTGAAAGAGCCTTTTTTTAATTCAATTACGACCAAGGACCTTAGTACGCGATTAAAGAACAGTAGATCCACCCAATGGTCGTGTCCAAGTTTGTCGTAGTGAACCTGATTGCCAAGATATGAGAAGCCGCGCCCGAAGGTCATGATAAAGTTCTTGATATTGTGGACTATCTCGTTCTCAACCACACGTTCATCAATATCCTCATCCCTTTCGCCCAACTGCTCGACATTGATGTAGTCCAGCAGATATTCATCCTTGAACATTTGTATTGCCTGAAATGCTCGCTTGTAGTCTGGAATGGTCACTCCGAAGTTATTCGGCATTTTGCCTTGATTATGGTAGGCATCCTCGGAGATCTTTTTCTCCAGAGCATCAACGGACAGGCTGAGATCGGCACAAAGCTGGATGTAAAATTTTCGTTCCTCGACATCTTTCACCTTCGTGATAATTATGCAATGATGAGTAAAGCCTATACTCAAGAAAGCTATCCACGGGAAGTTCGAGAAATTCGCCAGTTGTAACTGCCGAATTTTATTATCCTCAGAATCAGCAACCTGCAATTCGCCAGTCGCAACTGGCGAATTTGCTTCAAGCGACTCCCATTCTTCATAGAAAGCCCGCATTGACTTCAGATTTGATGGAGAGAAGCCTCTCAGCCCGGGGATCTCACGGCGCAATTGCTCGCTAATCGTCGCAATGGCGCCTGTCCCCCAGAAACCCTTGCGGCTATTGTATGAGATGAACCGTCCAATGCCATAGTACAAAGCCAGTTGTTCCTGGTTTATACCCTTTAAGGCTTTCGCCTGACTCTGCAAAATAGCTGTTTTTATCTGTTTGACAGCATCATTATACAGTGTGGAGAGTTTCTCTTTCATACGCATCAATATTATATTCGTCAACTACGGATAGCAAAGTTACACATTTTCAACATTCCCCAAGCGTAATCGACGAGTTCCCTTGCATTGGCTTGGCCCCCAAATGAATCCAAATCGAAAAAATTTGAAGTCTGAAAGGTTTTGCGTAAATTTACGAGATTTGTTTTCATTAGTTTCGGAACGACTATGGGAGGCGGAAAAAAAGTGATCATATTCGCTGGTCTTGGAGGACTGGCTGTGGGTGTTTGCGCCATGTTGGCGTTAGGCGGAGCGATGAGCCGCACTTCAACCAACGAGTACTGCATGAGTTGCCACTACCACGAGCAGGCGGATGCTGACTGGAAGAAATCCGAGCACCACAACAGCGAAAGCGGAGTGGTCACCGATTGCGTAGCGTGCCATCTTCCGCCCAAGGAGAACGGTTTCCTGCGTTACTACATGGTCAAGGCCAGGATGGGGGCCAAGGACTTGTGGGCCAAGATGACAAAAGACAAGGACGAGATAGACTGGAGTTCAAGGAGAACCCTTGAGCACGGAACAAAGATCGTCTATAATGAGTCTTGCGAGAAGTGTCACGTCAACCTTTATCCGACCGGAATCTCTGACGATGGCATCACCGCCCATCTTTACTACGACGAGAACGCCAAGAAATTGGATCTCCAGTGCATCAGCTGCCATCTGAACACTGGCCATGACATGCCCGGCTACGAGCACAAGAGACTGGAGGGCAAGGTGATGGACACTGGTGGCGGCGAGAAATATGACAGTGCGGCTGAGGTGACATCCTTCACTAACTTCACGGAGACGGTTCCAGGGACTACCGCAGCGATCAGCATGATCGCTGTTCCCGGAGGTGAGTTCACGATTGGCAGTCCGGAAGGCGAGCCGTTCCGCTCGGCGGATGAGGGGCCACAGAAAAAGGTAAGAATATCTCCGTTCTTCATGGGCGAGGTCGAGGTGACCTGGCATCAGTTCTGGGCTTTCTACAACGAGACGATGTCCGAGGGCAGAACCCCTCCGGAGAAAATCTATGCCAACAATAACCGTCCTGATGTCGATGCCGTCAGCGGCCCGACCCCTCCGTTCGGATTCCCGGACCAAGGCTGGGGAATGGGCGAGAGGCCGGCCATCACGATGACGCACTACGCGGCGGAGACCTTCTGCCAGTGGCTTTCCCTCAAAACCGGCCGCAACTACCGCCTCCCGACCGAGGCTGAGTGGGAATACGCCGCCCGTGGCGGCACCCAAACCCCGTACTTCTTCGAGGGAAGTCCGAAGAAATATTCAAAGGAAACATTCTGGAACAAGCTTTTCGGGGCGGACACCACTTCGATCGCAAGTTATGTGGTATATTCAGAGGACAGTTTCGGCAAGACTCAGGAACCTTCAGAGGTGAAGGCCAACCCGTTCGGGCTTAAGAATATGCTCGGCAATGTGATGGAGTATTGTTCCGATCGGTACGCCGCGGACGCATATTCAAAGATCACCGACGGAGCTTTGGATCCGAAGGGTCCGGAGAGCGGCGATGAGTTTGTGGTTCGCGGAGGGGCATATTCGGATGACGCCTCGCTAGTCCGCTGCGCCGCGAGGGCTCACACCAAGAATGATGATTGGCTGCGCACCGACCCGCAGAATCCGAAGAGCATCTGGTGGTATTCCGACATTAAGGGAATCGGTTTCAGAGTGGTGTGCGATGTGCCTGAAGGGATATTATAACCTGAAGGACTTGAAGCAAGCTTTTTTTAGATTATTGAATTTAATAACATAAAGACTATTAATAAAATGAGCAACAAAATGGACAGAAGATCCTTTCTTGGCAAGAGCGCCAAGATCGGTGTGGGTCTGGTAGGCGGTAGCGTCCTGCTGTCAGCCTGCGCAGGTGGCGATAAATCCGGCAAGATGACTCCCCTCAGGCAGCCGGGTGAGTACTATATTCCTGAACTTCCGGACAAGGCTATTGACGGAAAAGAGCTAAAGGTCGGCGTGATCGGTTGCGGCGGCCGTGGAAGCGGTGCCGTGGAGGATTTGCTGAACGCTGCCGATGGCATCAAAGTGACCGCTCTCGGTGATGTTTTCGCTGACCGCCTGAACAGCCTTCGTGACAGCCTGAAGAAAAACCGCAATCAGGAAGTCCCAGAGGATCACTGCTTCACGGGCTTCGATGCCTACAAGCAGGTCATTGACTCCGGCGTTGACATGGTCATCGTGGCCACCCCTCCGGTTTTCCGTCCGGCTCATTTCCAGTACGCTACAGAGAAAGGCGTCCATTCGTTCCTTGAGAAGCCTATCGCTGTCGATGCGAAGGGTTACCGTCAGATCATGGCGACAGCGAAGCAGGCTGAGGCCAAGGGACTTAGCGTTGTGACCGGAACCCAACGTCACCATCAGAGACCTTATGTCGAGTCGTTCAAGAAGATCCAGGAAGGCATGATCGGCGAGATCACCGGCGGCAACGTTTATTGGAATCAGGGTATGCTCTGGTACAAGGAGCGTCAGCAGGGTTGGAGCGACATGGAATGGATGATCCGCGACTGGGTCAACTGGAAGTGGCTCTCCGGCGACCACATCGTCGAGCAGCACGTGCACAACATTGATGTGTTCAACTGGATGATTGGCAAACATCCTATCAAGGCGACCGGTTTCGGCAGTCGCCAGCGCCGCGTCACCGGTGACCAGTACGACAACTTCAGCATTGACTTTGAATATGAGAACGGCGTCCATCTGCACAGCATGTCCCGCCAGATCGACGGCTGCTCCAACAACATCAGTGAATATGTCCGTGGCACCAAGGGCTACTGGAGTTCGTCGGACTTCGCCATCCGTGACCTTCAGGGAAACATCCTTTGGCAGTTCGACGGCGAGGCCGAGAAGGCTCAGTTCCAGCAGACAAACCCGTATGTGCTTGAGCACGTGGATTGGGTGAACCACATCCGCAAGGGTGAGGCCCACGTTGAGGCCGGGGAGTGCGGTATCTCCTCTCTCTGCGGTGTGATGGGTCGTGAGGCCGCCTACACCGGCAAGACCATCACCTGGGACGAGATCAGCGCCTCCGATCTCGATTACCTCCCGGAGAAACTTGAGCTCGGCAAGATGGACATGAGCAAGTGCACCGTCCCTGTCCCTGGAGCCGAAAAGTAACCGGATATGAACAGAAGAGATTTTCTTGCGACAGCGGCGGTGGGGTCAGCGGCATTGGCCGCGGCTTCGGTGCTGCCGGGGTGTGTCGCCGCATCGGACGATAAGAAAAAGGCCGGGAGCGACCTTGAATTGAAGATTTCGTTTCAGGAGGGGACGGCTCCGGGCGAGAGTCTGGCCGAGAAACTGGACTTCATGGAGAGCCTTGGGGTTGTCGGCTTCGAGCCGGGAGGACATGGACTGGCCTCACGTGTGAAGGAGATTCAGGATGCGTTGAATGGTCGAAACATCAAGGTGTCGGCTATCTGCGCCGGTTTCGACGGCTTTATCCTCACCGAGGACCCGGCGGTCAAGGAACTGTTTGACAAGACGATGCGTGAGATCGTGGCGGCAGCCGGAGAACTTGGCTCGACCGGAGTCATCATGGTTCCGGCATTCAATCACCAGGCTCCATGCAAGCCTCACACGATGGATACCCGCAACTATCTTTGCGAGCAGCTCCACGACCTCGGAGAGTTTGCCCTTGAGCACGGCACGACCGTGATTCTTGAGCCGCTGAACAGGAACGAGGCCTTCTATATGCGTCAGGTGGCCGATGCCGCCGCGATCGCCCGTGACTCCGACAGCAAGGGAGTCAAGGCAATGGGCGATTTCTGGCATATGTCAGAAGAGACTTCCGACTACGGCGCTCTGATGTCAGCCGGCAAGGAATACCTCCAGCACGTCCACATCGCCAGCCGTGGCCGTCGCGTCATGCCGGGTGAGGACGGCGAGAAGGACAACTACGTTGACGGATTCAGAGCCCTCAAAGAGATCGGCTACGACAAGTATGTCAGCTTCGAGTGCGGCACAAAGGGCGACCGGGCCACGACCGTCACCGCTGCCGTTGATCTTCTGCGCAAGCAGTGGGCTGAGGCGTAATGTCAGCATTCGGTCATTCGTTCGGGCTTGTCGCTGCCCTGCTCTATGTCTGCCTTCTGGTTGGCATCTATGCGATGCGTGACCGTTGGCCGCTGTACAGGCATCTTGCCGGACGGAAGGCCTGCATAGTCTCGATTATAATTGTACTGTTCCTGCTCCTCATCTTCGGGCTTACACCGCAGGATGGGAGCAGGGACGGAATTTCAGGCGTTCTCGGTTTCAGGAACATGAGCCGGTCGCCGATCTTCATCCTCGCATTGTTCCTTTTGGCGACCACCGTCACGCTGAACACGATCGAGGATATTCATAGATTTACGAGGCATCGTCTCGGGGTGACATGCGCCCATCTGGGGCTGTCGGTGAT
Source organism: uncultured Bacteroidales bacterium (assembly GCA_934667175.1). Classification (GTDB taxonomy): domain Bacteria; phylum Bacteroidota; class Bacteroidia; order Bacteroidales; family UBA932; genus Cryptobacteroides. Next base: position 12,003 of record CAKULN010000024.1, read on the forward strand.
TCTGGTAGCCGGACTTTTCGGCACCGGCGACACCGTTCAGGCAAGGATGATCGCGATGCCGAACGAGCCGAACCGTGAGGCGTGGAACGAATCCACCGATGAATATCTCAAACTCCCTTTTGAGTTGACGCTCAGGGATTTCTCTGTCAATGAATATTCTTCCGAAGTCACTCTGACCCTTCCTGACGGCCGCTCCTCCGAGATCAAAATCGCCGTGAACCACCCGGCCAAGGTCGGAGCTTGGCGGATTTATCAGTCGGACTACCTCTCGGACACGGAGCGAGGCGAGTTCGCGAGCATATTCAAGTGTGTCTGTTCGCCATTGTCGGAGGTCTTCCGCATCGCTTTGTGGCTGCTGCTTGTCTCCGCCGCGGCGATGGTGTTCTTCTCCGGATTCAAACCTCGTTTCGGGAAGGATGGCTCCTCCGAAAAGAAATCGTTGGAACAGAGTGATTTGAGTGCGCGGGATCCTTCCGTTGGAAAGTTCAAAGAGAAGGAGGAACGGTTATGAGTTGGGACTCATTCATTTGGTTCGCGTTGGCGGCTTCGGCGTTCTGGATTTCCGGCGCTGCGGTTTCATTGAAGGCCAAAAGAGTTGTCGTACCGCTGCTGTTGACCGGGATAGGCGTCAAGATATTCATTACTTTCATCTTTGGGGTCTGGATCACGCTTGGCCGTCCGCCGCTCCGCACGATGGGGGAGACCCGCCTCTGGTTCAGCCTTTTTCTTTCGCTGATCGGCAGTGTGGTCTATCTTCGCTGGCGCTACCGTTGGGTGCTTCCGTTCTCGTGCCTGATGTCGGTAGTCTTCGTGTGCATCAACATCTTTAAGCCAGAGATTCACACAGAGGAACTTATGCCAGCCCTCCGCAGCCCGTGGTTCGTCCCGCACGTCATTGTCTACATGTTCGCCTACGCCGTGATGGGCATCGCCACCATCCTTGCCGTCCGTCTCCTTTGGCTTTCCCGCCGGTCGGTATGGTTCGACAGGCTCACCAACCGGCCGGAACGGTCAGCCGAGGAGCCAACCAGCCCGGTCACTGAGCCTGCCGAAGTGACCCCTCACCCCGAAACACCGGTCACTTCGACAAGCTCAGTGACCGACCTCCACCTCTGCGACACCCTGGTCCGCATAGGCTGGGGCTTCCTCACAATGGGCATAGTCATGGGCGCCCTCTGGGCCAAGCAAGCCTGGGGCGATTACTGGACCTGGGATCCCAAGGAAACCTGGGCCGCCGCCACCTGGCTCAGCTATCTGCTGTACCTTCATCTGCGTCAAGGGCAAGGCTCTACTTTGGCTCCGGTCACTTCGACAAGCTCAGAGACCGGCTCTTCCCGCAAATCCCTTCGCCGCGCTCTTCTCCTCCTGATCTTCTCCTTCCTCCTCCTCCAGATGTGCTGGTGGGGTGTCAACTACCTCCCCTCAGCCCAAGGCTTCAGCCTGCACACCTATTAATATTCTCCACTTCTATTTTGAAAGGATTTTGATACATTTCCCTCATTCTTGGGGAGAATTTGCTAACTTTGCAGATTGCAGGTCCGTAAAGAAACGCTGACCTCCAAGGAAGAATATTCAAAATACATCAAATATGTACAGAACACACACATGCGGAGAGCTCCGCATTGAGAATGTCGGGCAGAAAGTGACTCTCGCCGGTTGGGTGCAGAGATCAAGGAAGCTCGGCGGGATGACATTCATTGACTTGCGTGACCGCTATGGCATCACCCAGCTCGTCGTTGAGGCTGATGCCGACGCCGCCCTGGTCGAGACCGCCACATCTTTGGGACGTGAATATGTCATCCAGGCCATCGGAGAGGTTGTCGAGCGTCAGAGCAAGAACCCGAAGATGGAGACAGGAGACATAGAGATCAAGCTAGAGACCATCAATGTGCTCAACAAGTCCGTGACCCCTCCGTTTACCATTGAGGACGAGAGCGATGGAGGCGAGAATCTCCGCGCGAAATTCCGTTATCTGGACCTGAGAAGAAATCCGCTCCAGAAAGCGCTCGCTCTCAGGCACAGACTTGCGCATGAGGTCCGCAACTACCTTGACGCCCACGGGTTTATGGAGATAGAGACTCCGTATCTCATCAAATCCACCCCTGAGGGGGCCCGTGACTTCGTCGTTCCTTCCAGAATGAATCCTGGTCAGTTCTACGCCCTTCCTCAGTCTCCTCAGACCTTCAAGCAGCTCTTGATGGTGGCCGGCTACGACCGCTACTTCCAGATCGTGCGCTGCTTCCGTGACGAGGACCTGCGCGCCGACCGTCAGCCTGAGTTCACACAGATTGACTGCGAGATGTCTTTCGTCGAGCAGGAGGATGTCTTGAATATGTTCGAGGGCATGATGAGGACGATGTTCAAGAACGTCCTCGGAGTTGACATCCCGAACCCGATGCCGCGGATGAGTTGGTACGACGCCATGGACAAATACGGCTCCGACAAACCGGATGTCCGTTTCGGAATGACCATCCACGAGATCACCGACAATGTGAAAGGCAAAGGCTTCGCTGTTCTTGAGGATGCCGCCTATGTCGGAGCCATCGCGGTTCCGGGTGGCGCTGAATATACCCGCAAGCAGATTGATGAGTTGACCGAGTGGGTCAAGAGACCTCAGGTCGGTGCCAAGGGCCTGATTTACATCAAACTGAACGCTGATGGTTCAGTCAAGTCTTCGATCGACAAGTTCTACACCCCTGAAGAACTGAAAGCCATCGCTGAGGCTGTTGAGGCCAAGACCGGAGACGTTGTCCTCGTGATGTCCGGTGACGGCAAGCGTAAGGTTCAGACAATGTTGGGTGTCCTGCGTATCGAGATGGGCAACAGGCTCGGTCTTCGTGACCCTAAGGTCTTCGCTCCGCTTTGGATTGTGGATTTCCCTCTCCTTGAATGGAGCGAGGAAGACGGCCGTTTCTACGCCATGCACCATCCGTTCACCGCTCCGAAACCGGAACACATGGAACTTTTCTACAGCGACAGGAAAGAGGATCTCGAAAGGGTTTGCGCCAATGCCTACGACTTCGTGCTCAACGGCACAGAACTCGGTGGAGGCTCGATCCGAATCCACGACGCTGAGGTTCAGAAGAGAATGTTCGAGGTTCTGGGCATCGGTCCGGAGGAGGCTGAGTACAAATTCGGCTTCATCATCCATGCGTTCCAGTACGGTGCTCCGCCTCACGGAGGTCTCGCCTTCGGTTTCGACCGTGTCTGCACCCTCTTTGCCGGCAAGGAGTCCATCCGTGACTTCATCGCTTTCCCGAAGAACAATCAGGGCCGTGACGTGATGATTGACTCTCCGTCCCAGATCGATCAGGCGCAACTTGACGAGCTCAATCTGGATCTCCGTCCGCTTCCTGAGAAGTAATCGGTAAGTCATGGTCACTGAGCTTGTCGAAGTGACCGTGCTTCGACAAGCTCATTTCGGTGCTTCGACAGGCTCAGCAACCGAATGAATGGTCACTGAGCCGCCCGGTCACTGAGCTTGTCGAAGTGACCAAATCACCAACCATCAAAGCGACAGAATAAATACATGAAAGTGTGAGTGAAAATCTGAGTTTCACTCACACTTTTAATTTTGTGGAACAACTTTCCTGTCATTTTTGTATATTTGTGTTTGTGGCCTTGGCCGTCACGGGAGGACCTGTGGCTCCAAGGCTTGCGGAAATATAAATCATATAAAGACCTAAGAATATGTTCGCAAAGGAGATCTACATCGCAAGGCGCAAGACCTTGCTGGAGAAGATGGCGCAGACCGCTCCGCAAGGGAAACGTGGAATAGCACTGTTCGTGGGCAACGTCGAGGCGGCGGCCCAGTACAAGGACAACGCCTATAAATTCCGTCAGGACTCATCCTGGCTGTACTATTTCGGCCTCGACGAGCCACGCTATGCGGCCATCCTGGACCTTGACAGCGGAGAGGAGACCATCTTCGCCGACGATGTGGAGATCGGAGACATCATCTGGATGGGGCCTCAGCCATCCGTCGCCTCAAAGGCCACTGAGGTCGGAGTAAGCAATTCGGCTTCTTATGGCTCACTGAATATCGCCGTCACAAAGGCTCTTGCCACGGGCAGGAATATTCATTTCCTCCCTCCGAGCCGCTACTACAACACCATGAAGCTGGCCGCACTTGTCGGAATCTCCAATGAGGATGTCGCAAAGGTCGCCCCTATTGATGAGGACGGTGGCAAGCACGCGTCCAAGGAACTCGTTCAGGCCGTCATATCCATGAGACTCGTGAAGGAACAGTGCGAGATTGACCAGATTGACGATGCCGGTGCTCTCGGCCAGAGGATGCACACAGTCGCCCGCGAAAGCGTGAAGGTCGGCATCATCGAGCAGGAAATTGTCGGCAAGATGGAGGGCGTGACACTCAGCGAAGGTTGGGGAGTGTCGTTCCCGACCATCCTTACCCAGCATGGAGAGACCTTGCACAATCATCTGCACGACAAAGTCATCGAGCCGGGCAAGCTGATGGTGATCGACGCTGGTGCTGAGAACAACATGCACTACGCATCTGACTTCACCCGCACCCTGCCGACCAGTGGCAAGTTCACCCAGAAGCAAAGGGACATCTACCAGATTGTCTGCGACTGCAACGAACTGGCCTTCAAACTGACAAAGCCTGGTGTCGCCTACAGGGACGTGCATCTGGCTGTCGCTAAGCTGATGCTTGAGGACCTCCGCTCGCTGGACATCGTGCGCGGCAATCTGGACAACATGCTCCACGAAGGCATCGCCGGACTCTTCCAACCGCACGGGCTTGGCCACAACATGGGCCTTGACGTTCACGACATGGAAGACCTCGGAGAGGATCTCGTAGGCTATGATCCGGATCAGAAGCGTTCCGCCCAACTTGGTCTCGGAAGTCTCAGGATGGCCCGCAAGCTTGTTCCGGGCAACGTTGTCACCGATGAGCCTGGAATCTACTTCATCCCGGCCCTCATCGAGAAATGGAAGAGCGAAAAGCGCGACAAGGGTTTCGTGAACTACTACAAGCTGGAGCATGACTACCTCGATTTCGGAGGCATCCGTCTTGAGGACGATGTTCTCGTGACCGAAGATGGTGCGCGCCGTACAGGCCCGAACCGTCTCCCGATCCAGCCGGACGATGTTGAGGCCGCCATGGCTTAGGAATATATACTCTTGAATATTCAATGAGCGTTTTAGTCATCATCCTTGCCGTGCTGGCAGGAGTGATTGGCATTGTCGGGAGCATTGTTCCGGCATTGCCGGGTCCTCCTGTCAGCTGGGTCGGGCTGATGATTCTTTATTTCTGGGGCAGCGGCACGAACGGTGCCGGAGATCCGATGTCGCTGATGTTCCTGCTGACTTGGCTGGTGATCACGGTGGTCGTGACGCTTATCGACTACATTGTCCCGTCATGGTTCACCAAGATCACGGGAGGCACCAAGGCCGCCGGAAGGGGAGCGATGGCCGGAATGCTGGTCGGGATGTTCGTCCCGCCGGTCGGAATCATCCTCGGAACCCTTCTCGGAGCCTTTCTGGCTGAGTTAGCTTTCTCTGAAAAGAATGGCTGGGAGTCGGCCAAATCCGCACTAGGAGCCTTTGCGGGCTTTCTCTGCGGCACTGGTGTCAAACTGATAGCCAGTGGAATGATGATGTATTACATAGTAGTGTATCTTACTTGAATATGGAAGAAAAATACTCTCGTTTTCTCGAGGCGGTGCGTCGTTTCGTGCAGAACGGCGGAATCTACACAGACGAACTGAGGCGTTTCGCCTGGGGTACGGACGCGGGTTTTTACAGGCTTGTGCCGAAGATTGTCATCCGTTCGACGGGCGAGAAAGAGGTCGCGAAGATTCTTGAAGCTGCATCGAAATTTGATGTCCCGGTCACATTCCGTGCGGCCGGGACCAGTCTCTCGGGCCAGTCGGTCAGCGACTCTGTACTTATTGTCGCCGGCAAGAATTGGGAGAGGTACAAGGTCTCCGATGATGCCTCCAAAATCACGCTTGAACCGGGAATCATAGGAGCGAGGGTGAATGCCATACTGAAACCATTCGGACGAAAATTCGGTCCGGATCCGGCCTCCATCGGAAGCTGTATGGTAGGAGGAATCGTGATGAACAACGCCTCGGGAATGAGCTGCGGAACCCATGCCAACAGTGACAGGGAACTGGAGAGTGTCCGGATAGTGTTCGTTGACGGAACTATACTTGACACCGGGGACGAGGCCTCCAGAAACGCTTTCCGTGCATCCCACCCGGATTTTATCAAGGAGATTGAGGCGTTGAGGGACGAGATTCTCGCTGACAAGACGCTCACAGACCGCATAAGGTACAAATATTCAATCAAGAACGTCACCGGACTCAACATATTCCCGTTCGTCAGGTTCCGCGATCCGTTCGACATCATCGCGCACCTGCTTGTCGGTTCGGAGGGCACTTTGGCTTTTATGAGCCAAGTCACGATGAAGACTCTGCCGCTGCCGTCCAATGAAGCGTCCGCGATGATCTATTTCGGTACCATCCGGGAGGCGGCCGAGGCGGTGGTGACTCTCAAGAAAGAGATTGACCCTGCTGTGCTTGATGCCGCCGAATTGCTTGACAAGCGTTCTCTCGCGTCTGTTGATGACCCGATGCTTAATGAATATCCTGACAAGGATCTCACCGCTCTCTTGCTGCGTGTCACGGGTGCGGATCAGGCTGACCTTGATGCGAATGTCGGGAAGTTGTCGGAGGTGCTTCACCGCTTTGCCGTCTTGAATGATGCTGAAGGTAACGCTTTCATATTCAGTAGCAATCCTGCCGTCACCGGGAAGTATTGGGCCATCCGTTCGGGCATATTCCCGTCAGTCGGTGGAATGCGCCGTCAGGGTACGACCTGCCTGATCGAGGACATCGCCTTCCACATTGAGGATCTTCCGGACGCTACAGTCGATCTGTCGGCCCTGCTGGACAAGCATGGCTACGATGATTCCTGCATCTACGGCCACGCCCTTGAGGGAAACTTCCATTTTATCATCAACCAATCATTTGATACTCAGGAGGAAGTGGACCGCTATGAATCCATGATCCGTGATGTGGCCCAGATGGTGGTCGGGAAATATGACGGCTCCCTCAAGGCCGAGCACGGGACGGGAAGGAATATGGCTCCGTTTGTCTCGTACGAATGGGGCGAGAAGGCGTTCGCGATCATGAAGCGTGTCAAGGGACTGTTTGACCCTAAGTGCCTTCTTAATCCTGGCGTGATATTTAATGACGATCCGAAGTGTTTCTTGAAGAATTTCAAGGCCTTGCCGGTACTGAAGCCTTGGACTGATGACGGCAAACCTGTCGAGCCGGAACTTGCGGAGGTCTATAAAAAACTCAACAAGTGCATCGAGTGCGGTTTCTGTGAGGTTAATTGCCTGTCCTGTGGTTTCACACTTTCCTCCAGAACCAGGATCGCCACGCAGAGGGAAATCACTTCCCTGCGTGCGCTGCCAAATCCGACCGCTGCGGAACTTTCTCATCTGCGGGCATTTGAGAAGGAATATTCCTACGCCGGGGAGCAGACTTGCGCCGGTGATGGCCTTTGCTCGACATCCTGCCCGATGGGCATCAATGTGGCCGATCTGACTCACCAGCTTAGGCGAATGAATATGCCTGCGGGGTCTTTCGGTTACGGTGTCTGGAACTTTGCGGCCAGCCATTACTCAGGAGTCAAGAGCGGGCTCCGTGGTGCTCTTAGGATGGCCACAGCCGGTGAGACCGTGCTTGGAGACCTTGCGATGAGCGGCCTTTGCCGCTGGCTCCACAATGCCGTCCGGCTTCCACTCTGGACCCCCGCCACCCCTAAGGCCTATAATATTCCTAAATCACTTCGTGCATTGGTAAGTTCAGCCGCCTCGGTAGTTGGTGAGCCTATCCGGTCGCTGAGCCTGTCGAAGCGCCCGGAAGCACAATCAGAGTCTTCCAAGATAAACAAAGTAGTCTACTTCTCCAGCTGCATCAACCAGATGATGGGCCTCCCCAAGCACCACCACGCTGTAGACAAACCCCTTGTCGAGGAAATGGTCAGCCTTCTGACCAAGGCCGGCTACGAGGTGATATTCCCGAAGAACATGTCCTCCCTTTGCTGCGGCACCATTTGGGAAAGCAAAGGCATGCCCGAAATCGCTGACAGAAAGACCTCTGAACTTGAGGAGGCCCTTTGGCAAGCCAGCGAGCAGGGCCGCTACCCAGTCCTTTGTGACCAGAGTCCGTGCCTCCATCGTATGCAGCATAAAATCAAGAAGATGCGGCTTTACGAACCATCAGAGTTCATCCTTGAGTTTCTGGCTGACAAACTGGACTTCCACAAGACTGACACCCCGGCCGCCATCCACCTCACCTGCTCTATGCGCTTGATGCACAAGACCGACAAGATGCTAGAGCTGGCCCGAATGTGCTCCACCAACGTGATTGTTCCCGAAGGCGTAGGCTGCTGCGGTTTCGCCGGCGACAAAGGCATGACCCATCCGGAACTCAACAAGTACGCCCTCCGCAAACTCAAAGCCCAGGTCAAAGGCATCCCCGTCGGCTATTCCAACAGCCGCACCTGCGAGATCGGCCTCGCCACCAACTCTGGCATCCCGTACGTCTCCATCGCCTACCTTGTCAACCGCTGCACCACCGCCAAAAAGTAGTTCGCCGTTCCGGAGCCTACGCTTGCTAAGCCTGCTGTCACTAAACCTGCTGTCACTAAGCCTGCTGTCACTAAACCTGCGGTTGCTGATCTTGTCGGTTGCTGATCTTGTCGGTTGCTGATCTTGTCGGTTGCTGATCTTGCCGGTTGCTGATCTTGTCGGTTGCTGATCTTGTCGGTTGCTGATCTTGTCGGTTGCTGAGCTTGCCGGCTGCTGATCTTGCCGGTTGCTGATCTTGCCGGTTGCTGATCTTGTCGGCTGCTGATCTTGCCAGCTGCTGATCTTGTCGGCTGCTGATCTTGTCGGCTGCTGATCTTGTCGGTTGCTGATCTTGTCGGTTGCTGATCTTGTCGGTTGCTGATCTTGTCGGTTGCTGATCTTGTCGGTTGCTGATCTTGTCGGTTGCTGAGCTTGTCGAAGCACCGAAGCACCGAGTCACCGAAGCATTAATCATCAAAGTGACCATCAAGCATTAGCTTAACCCCATAGAACAGAAGGCAGCTTGCCGCTCAAAATTTCACCGACCACCTATCGGACGGCATGACCGGCATGATGCTGACCTGTTTCCATGTGACATAGTCGTTGTAGATATGACGGATTATGCCTAAAATAATAAACAATGGTGATTATATACGAGTTGACTACTAAACCTTGTAAATTGTTAATTATCAACTTGCTTCACGGCAATTGATTTATTGTCTGCAATTAATTGATTGCAAACATAATAGACCAAAAGTTAGTCAACAGGTATATAGTTCCTTAAATAATTGTGATATTGCGCAAGGAAATTCTCCCACGCATCCCACGCATCTTCTGCGTGATTGGGTGTGAAATGTAAAGTGTTGAATATTAATTCGTTGCTTCGTCGTCTTCGGTAGAATATTACCAAAGGTAGAGGGCTAAAGAGTTTATTAATAATCATTTAGCGTTCACGGCTGCAAAATCGGTGAATATTCCGTATCTTTGTTCCTATGGAAGTACGTGCGAAAAAGGCGCTCGGGCAGCATTTCTTGACTGACCAGAGCATTGCGAAGAACATCGTTTCGGCTCTTGAGGGACATCAGGCGTTAGAGGTCGGGCCGGGAATGGGGGTCTTGACCCAATACCTGTTGCCTCAGCCGGAGTTGGCGTTGAAAGTTGTGGAGATAGACGGCGAGTCCGTTGTCTATCTTAGGAAGCATTATCCGAAGTTGGGAGACAATCTCATTGAGGGAGACTTCCTTAAGATGGATCTTGACGGCATATTCGATGGGGAATATTCAGTGATAGGGAATTTTCCTTATAATATCTCTTCGCAGATTTTCTTCAAGATTCTGGAGCATCGTGACCGCATCCTGGAGGTTGTCTGCATGATCCAGAAGGAGGTCGCCGAACGCATCGCCGAGAAACCCGGCACGAAGACCTACGGCATCCTGTCGGTCTTCCTTCAGGCGTGGTATGACATTGAATATCTTTTCACTGTGGGCTCGGGAGCATTTAATCCGCCTCCTAAGGTCCAGTCCGCCGTGATTCGTCTCACACGTAATTCGCGCACGTCTCTCGGCTGTGATGAGAAGCTTTTCCGCACGGTTGTTAAAACCGCTTTCGGTCAGCGCCGCAAGACTCTCCGCAATTCGCTCAAGCCGTTGCTTCGACAGGCTCAGCAACCAACCCTGCCGTTGCTTCGGCAGGCTTGGCAACCAACTCTGCCGTTGCTTCGACAGGCTCAGCAACCGGTCACGGAATCTATGCAACCAGTCACTAAGTCTATTTCATCGGTCAGGGAGCCTTTACCACCGATCACTGAGTCTATTCCATCTGCCACGGAGCCTTTACCACCGGCTACTGAGCCTTCACCATCGGTCACTGAGCCTGTCGAAGTGACCTCCCCTTCACAAACTTCTCCGTCACTCCAATCCGATCCGATTTTCGATTTACGCCCCGAACGCCTGAGCGTCGAAGATTTTGTAGCGCTAACTTTGAAACTTCAGCGTTAATTTTTCACAAGATTCTTGCAAACCAAGAAAAATTTGTATCTTTGTAGTCCAAATAGCGACGAAAGGTTTGACAACCGTTCGGCCAGAAACATCCGGAGAGGTGGGAGAGTGGCTGAATCCACAGGTTTGCTAAACCTGCATACGGGTAACCGTATCACGAGTTCGAATCTCGTTCTCTCCGCAAAAAAGGGCAGACTAAAAGCAATGGTCAAGCCCTTTTTTGTTTTTCGTAGCGGCCCACGTCAACCTTGTTCCTGACGCTTCGGAAGGTGGATCATGGGTCTAGCCCAAAAGTATGTGTTTAGGGCTCCTCGCCCCCGCCCCTTGTGGCCAATGCCACCTGTTTTACAAACCACGAGCACGAAGATGTGCTCTGGGGTGTGTTCAGAGGCTGCTCACTGTGCTTGACCCCATCCCCGGAAGAGTGGGTCAGCCACATCAATCTGCCCCTCACCCCTCTATGCCCAATATTCCTGTGCCCGTGGTCTGCACAATGGAAAAGCCGTAAGCCTATCGAAACGCCTGGCATGAACCTATCTGGTTTAGCCAATCCCACGTGTATAGTACCAAGTCCGAAATATTAATGCCTTTGCTCTTCTTTCTTCCAAAAGGCAACCATGTGTTAAAGAATTTAAGTAAAAAACTCATCGGAGCGAAGCGACGCAAGGGGTCTGGGGAATACGGTCCCCAGTGCCCCACCGGGGCTGTCCTGCAGGGACTGGGGGTGGATTTTATCTTTTTGGCGGTGTGAAACAACGCCAAAAAGGTTTAGGCGGCCTATCAGTTTTGCCGTAAGGCTAAACTGATAGGCCGCCGCTTTCCCCAAAGCGACGGCCTGTTGTATATAAAACGAACTTAACAAATAGACAACAAAAAGAACTTTTGTCTGTCCAAGGGACAAAGGTATCAAGATTTATTGAATATGCAAAGGATTTCGTTAATTTTTTAAAACGATTTTTGCACCAAACATTCACAAAAGAACTGCCGTTTGCTTACAGATTGATGTGAAATCATGCTTGCAAGTGTCTCGGAGAGGGATTCCGCACTGTGGTTATTCACCCGTTCCTGTACTCGCTTGGCGTCATCCCTGTGTGAGCCTTGAAGAATTTGTAGAACACGGACGGATTCGGGAAGTGCAGTTTGAAGACAATCTCCTTGATGCTGTCGTCGGTGTACTTAAGCATGTTCTTGGCCTCCAGGATGACGAACGAGTCGATCCAGTCAGGAGCGGACCGTCCGCTTACCTGCTTTATGAGTTTCGAGAGATACTTCGGGGTCAGACCGAGACGGCTTGCATAGAACGCCATGTTGCGCTCTGAGGTGTGATACTCGGTGACCAGGGCCATGAAATGCTCGAAGATCAGCTTCACCCTGGTGTTGACTGCCGCTCCGGGAATCTCTGGAGTTCTGACCGCGTTTCTCTCCATCAATCCGCCGAGCAGATAGAACAGCGAGGCGATCAGCGAGCCTACGGCCTCTCTCTTGTTCGGCACGTCCGAGGACAGAATCTCCGCGATGAGGTCCAAATATCTGGAGCAGAAAGCGATGTTCCTGTCTTCCAGTTCGACGCAAGGCTCCGTCAGCAGTTTCAGATGATCGTCGAAAATTTTCTTAAAGTCGAAACTTATGCTTGAAAGATACTCTTTTGAAATTGCCACGACGATGAATTCGAAGTCGTTGTCGTCTTCCCTCGGCGACTTGTTTATTTTGATGATATTGCCAGGCGTACCAACGAATAAGGTCCCTTTCTTCACTGAATATGACCGCAGGTTGATCTCGACATCCAGACCTCCGGATTTGCAGAAGATAGCGATGTAGGCATCGCTACGACAGGGGTATTTCAGAAATTGAAGATTATCGCTGTACTTCACGTCCATTATGAAGAAATCGTCTTCGAGCTTGATTTCGTTCTGGACCGGAACGAGTTTCCTGATTTGTTTCAGGCCTATATTCAATAAAGAATCCGGCATGTCATAAAATGTTTTTAGTGTCAGGCGACAAAATTAGGAAATATTCTTGTTATTGCAAAATTTCGCAATATTCTACCTTTTGACAATCATCGAATCCGAATGGTCATACAAATGGTGGAATTTGGCAATTAATTTGTAGTGAAGCCTACCGCTTGACACAAAATAGAAAACAAGAATTTATGAATATGAACAAGTACATTGTCAAAATCTCAACATTGGTCGCTATGGCTCTGACGCCTATGGCGATGAGCGCCCAGCAGACACTTACGCTGGAGCAATGCCGTGAAATGGCGGTCGAGAACAACAAGACTTTGAAACAGGCGGAGACAAAGATCGAGATGGCTGGCTATGACCGCAAGATTGCTTTCGCCAACTATCTGCCTAATGTCTCAGCCACAGGGGCTTACATCTACAATGCCAATGACATTGCCCTTGTCGGTGATGCTACTTCCTATAAGCTTCAGAACATGGGTACTTTGGTTCACTCCCAGGCCCAAGGCTTGGCCCAGAACCTGATGGCGGCCATCAAATCCAACCCGGCCGCGGCTCTGGAGTACGCCAACAGCCCGATGTGGCAGACGGTCCTCGGAACCCTGTCTCAGACAGACATGTCTCAGACCATCAATGCCTTGGGAAAAGAGATTGACGATGCCTTCCATCCGGATCTCCAGAATATTTTCGCTGGTGCCGTGACTGTTCAGCAACCTGTTTTCATGGGTGGAAAGATCGTGGCGGCCAATCATATTGCCAAATTGGCAGAGGAACTGTCAAAGACCCAGTACGACCAGCAGTACCAGCAGGTGATCGTGGATGTGGACCAGGCATATTGGCAGATAGTCTCCATAGCGAACAAGAAGAAGCTTGCCGACGCTTACGCCGACCTGCTTCACAAGATGGAGCACGATGTCGATCTTTCCGTCAAGGAAGGTGTCGCGACAGAGTCTGACGCTTTGCAGATAAGGGTTAAAGCCAATGAGGCGGACATGCTCAAGACTAAGTCGGACAATGGCCTTACCCTTGCGAAGATGTTGCTTTGCAAGCAGATAGGCCTTGATCTCAGCACTGAGATCGTCCTTGCCGACGAGACTCTTTCAGACATTCCGCTTCCTCAGATGGGTACGGAGAAGGATCTTGACCAGATCTATGCCGACAGGCCTGAGACAAAGAGTCTTGAGCTCGCTTCCAAAATCTACGATGGAAAGGTCAGGGTAGCGAGAGCCGACATGATGCCGAAGATCGCTTTGATGGCGGGATATTCAGTGACCAACCCTAATCTTAAGAATGGATTCGAGAAGGACTGGGGTGGCTTTTTCAACGCCGGAGTGATGGTCAACATTCCTATCTTTCACGGCTTTGAGGCTATGAGCAAGACCCGTAAGGCTAAGGCTGAGGCAACTCTTTACAGAACTCAACTTGAGGATGCCAAGAATTTGATCAATCTCCAGGTCACCCAGCTACGCAAACAGGAGGGCGAGGCGTTCGAGAAACTTACGATGGCGCGTAACAATCTTGCCAGCGCCGAGGAGAACCTCCGCACGGCTACAGTCGGCTTCGAGGAAGGTGTGATCGAGACGAACATCGCGCTCGCCGCCCAGACCGCATGGCTCAAGGCTCATTCTGAATATATCGACGCGGGAATCGAGCTTCAGATGCTCGCCGCCAACCTCAACAAGGCCGAGGGCAACAACCACGTTCAGGGAAAATAGTCAACAGATAATAATAAAAAACTAAGAATATTATGGAAAAGGAAAAGAAAAGCTACAATCTTGTGATTGGTATTGTGGCGCTTATCGTTATCATTCTTCTGATAGCCATCATCGGCTATTTCGTTTCAAAACCAAAGCCACTGGTGATTCAGGGTGAGGCCGAGGCCAGTGAATATAGGGTCTCCGGCAAGGTCCCTGGCAGAATCGAGGAGATGTATGTCAAGGAAGGCCAGATGGTTCACAAGGGGGACACCGTAGCTTTCATCGACTCTCCTGAGGTCCGTGCGAAGCTTGCCCAGGCGAATGCCGTGAAAGCGGCTGTCAGCGCCCAGAGCAGGAAGGCTCAGAATGGTGCCCGCAAGGAGCAGATCGCCGGTGCTTACGAACTTTATCAGACCGCTCTCGTGCAGGAAGACGTGATGAAGAAGTCTTTCGAGAGGATCCAGAAACTTTACGACCAGAAGGTCATCGCCGCTCAGAAATACGATGAGGTCAAGGCTAAGTACGATGCGGCGGTCGCTCAGACTAAAGCCGCGAAGAGTCAGTACGACATGGCCGTGAACGGAGCGCGCGCGGAGGACAAGGCTGCCGCACAGGCTCTTGTGGATCAGGCCAACGGTGCGTTGATGGAGGTTGAGTCCTATCTTGGTGAACTTTACCTGACCGCCCCGTCGGACGGAATCATCTCCGCCATATTCCCGAAAGTTGGAGAATTGGTGGGTCAGGGTGCCCCAGTCGCAAGCGTGACGGATCTGAACGACATCTGGTTCACATTCAATGTCCGTGAGGACTATCTCCACGGCATGAAGCAGGGCGACAAGATCACGGTGATCATCCCGGCGCTTGACGGTAAGGAGGTCCCTGCGACTGTCAACTATGTGGCTGTCCGTGAATCCTACGCCACATGGAAGGCGACCAAGGAGACTGGAATGTACGATGCCAAGACCTTTGAGGTCAGAGCCGTTCCGGATGTCAAGGTTGACGGAATCCGTCCAGGCATGTCCGCCATTGTAAAATAAGGGATCATGAACAACAATTGGCAGAGAATTATTGCGGTCGCGCGCCGCGAACTCAGGATAATCAGGCAGCGCCCGCTCTATCTTCTGGGTTCGGTAGGCGTGATCGCTTTCTGCGCCATATTCTTTCTGACATTTCTGAAGGCGGGGCTGCCGAGTGATGTTCCTATAGGTCTTGTGGACTATGACTATTCATCGACTTCCAGGAATTTCTGCCAGCAGTTGGATGCCACCCAGTTGGGCAAGGTCGTCCACTACGATTCGTTCGCCGCTGCCAGAGAGGACATGAACAGAGGCAAGATCGCCGCTGTTTGTGTGGTTCCTGTCGGGATGAATGATGACATCCAGGCGAACAGACAGCCGAAGATCACGTTCTATGTCAACGGATTGTACTTCGTCAGCGGAGCGTTGGCGTGGAAGGATCTGCTCACGATGGTCAACCTGACCAACGGAGCCGTCCAGAGAGAGGCGTTCAGGGCGAGGGGTTACAATGACAGCCAGATCATGGGTATGATCCAGCCTGTCAATGTGGATCTGCATCAGATCGGCAACACCACGACCAATTACGGTTATTACCTGTGCAGCGTCCTGCTGCCAGGTGTGTTGGAGATGATAGCGATAATCGTCCTGATATATTCATTGGGAGCGGAGTTGAAGTACGGTACGTCACGTCACCTGCTTAAGACGTCGGGGAACTCTATAGTCACCGCGCTTGCCGGCAAGCTGCTGGTTTGGACTCTGACATTCTCAGCGATAGGCTTGATCCTTATCCTGCTGATGTACCATCAGTTGCACTTCCCGTTGGCTGGATCTATCTGGAATATGTTCTTGGGAATATTCCTGATGATTTTAGCCAGTGAGGCAATCGCGGTTTTCATCATCGAGATGCTCCCGGTGCCGAGGTTGGCTTTGAGTATTGGCGCCCTTTACAGCGTGCTTGGATTCTCGCTTTCAGGCTTTACACTTCCGATCGAGGCGATGCCTCCATACATTCAGGGGCTTGCTTCTGCGTTCCCGCTCAGGCATTACTATGAATTTTATGTTCAGGAGGCCATCTTTGGAGCCGGATTCGCTGGATGGTGGAGGCAGGCAATATATCTGCTTCTGTTTATCCTGGTGCCTCTCGTAGGTCTTACACGACTTAAGAAGGCGTACATTCATCAGAACTTCCCTAAAGACTAAGTGACATGAGAAATTCATACGCAAAAACATGGATCAAGGACTTCTGGGGCATATTCTGCCATGAGTTCCGCCAGATTTTCTCGGACAGCGGAGTGCTGCTGATCTTCCTTGTGGCGGGACTTGCCTATCCACTTCTGTATAATGTCGTCTATCTGAACGGTATCCTTTCGGACACACCGGTCGCGGTGGTTGACAATTGTGACAGTCCGGACAGTCATCGTTTCATAAGGGAGATAGACGCCACCAGGGAGGTGGAGGTCGCCGCCAAATGTGTGAATATGGCCGAGGCGGAAAAGATGATGCAGGAACGCAAGGTCAACGGTATTATTTATTTCCCTTCAGATTTCACCGAAAAACTTGCGAGGAACGAGACCACGACATTTTCCGTCTATGCGGACATGAGCAGTTTCCTGTACTATAAGAACGCCTTGATGGCCACCAATTTCGTGATGCTTCACGAGGTCGGGCAGATCCAGATGCAAAGGTTCGCTTCGGCTGGTATGTCGGAACAGCAGATCTCACAGACTGTGAAACCCCTTGGGTACGAGGACAACAACCCGTACAACAGGGCTTTCAACTACAGTTTCTTCCTGATTTCGGCAATCCTGATGATCATCATCCAGCAGACGTTGTTCTATGGAATGTCGTTGCTGGTCGGAACGGCCAGGGAGAGGAACCGCAGTTTCGCCTCGCTTCCTGACAAGCTTGAAGGTCACGGTGTTGGGCGTGTGGTTCTTGGCCGTGGAGGAGCCTACTGGCTGTTGTACCTTGCCGTTGGGATGTACATCGCATTCATCGTACCGGCCATATTCGGAATTCCTCAAAGAGGAGAGTTCCATGACGTGCTGGCACTGTTGGTGTTCTTCATCACGGACTGTGTGTTCTTCAGCATGACTTGGAGCACGCTGATTACAAGAAGAGAGTCCGTCTTTCTTCTCTTCCTTGCGATGTCACCTGTGGCTCTGTTCTTGACAGGGTGCTCTTGGCCGACAATCGCTTTCCCTGAGTTTTGGAAATGGTTTTCCTACATATTCCCGTCCACATTCGGAGCGCAGGGCTTCATCAATCTCAGCACCGCTGGCGGTGACATGAGTGCCGCTGACGTGCAGATGAAGGCGATGATCCTTCAGACCATCGTTTATTTCTTCCTTGCCTGTGCGGCCATCTACCTTGAGAATTGGGTTATCCGCCATAAGGAAGTTCTTCTCGAAAGGCGTGAGCGCTTTGAAAAACGTGTCGGAATCGACCGTAAGGAGGACGCCAAGATCATCGCCGGCGAGTAAAGCCTGATACGATAGAGTAAATCTTGATACGATAAATAAACTCCCTTCCGAATTTTGCACGTTACCAAAATTCGGAAGGGAGTTTATTTTATTCAAGCTCTTAAACTTCGCCGGTCACTGAGCCTGTCGAAGTGACTATCACTTGGATAGTTAACCATTCCGGTCACTGAGCCTGTCGAAGTGACTATCACTTGGATAGTTAACCATTCCGGTCACTGAGCTTGTCGAAGTGACTATCGCTTGGGTGATTAACCATTCGGTCACTTCGACATGCTCAGTGACCGAATAGCCGTATCCTATTATTCCCCGACGTGGAACGCCACGCGGAGCTCCTCGATCTCCTCGTCGGTGATCGGGTTCAACTTGCCAAGCGGAGCGGCCAGGATCAGTGAGCGGGCGCTGAAGTCGGCCACCTCAAGACGGTCGAACGTGTTGATGAGCTGGTCACCTGTCACCACGACGGAGTCGTTCTCCAGCATCACGAACGGCCTCTGTTTGAACTCGTCCGCAAGTTCGTTCAGATGCTCGTTGTACTGGCTTCCGAACGGGAATGTCGGGATGTCCTGAAGGAATATCCAACTCTCCGGGATGGTGCGCACATCAAATTTCACACCGGTCGTGCAGAATCCCATCAAGGCAGGGGACTGGGTCAGGATGATGGAGTTGACCTTCGGGTTGCGGCGGTAGATTTCGTAGTGAAGGGCTACCGAACGACTGGCCTTTTTCCCGGCCTCCACCATTCCGTCCTTTACCTGCACGATGTCCTCTGGCTCAAGGTCCCAACGCTGCATGCTGGACGGGGTGATGAGGAAATCATTGCCTCTCCATCGCACTGAAGCCGTACCGTACGAGCTGCACATGAGTCCCTGCGAGCAGGCTCTGCGGACAATCTTGCAGATTTCAGCGCGGATCGCCCTTTCGTCGGAAGGGTGGGTGACGTTCATGAAATGTTGGAACGGAACGTTGACGGCCTTCTCGTGCTGGAGGATCTGATCCTCGCTGAGGTACTTAGGCTCGCCCAAAGTCTTGGCGTTCAAGATCGTGCGGGCGCAGAGCTCAAGGGTCTCGAATCTCTGGTAAGCGTCGGCGATGTCATCCCCGGCGACAACTACTCCGTGGTTTTCCATGATGACGGCCTTGTAGTCAGGGTTTTTCTTGAACTCGGCCACGATCTTCTTTCCAAGAAGCTCGCTTCCCGGGAGGGCATATTCAGCGAATCCGACAGGGCCGCAGGTCGCGCGCGCCTGAGGGATTATGCTCGTGTCCGGGACCTGGTGGACCATGCTGAATGTCACCAATCCAGGAGGGTGGGCGTGGATCACAGAATGAATATGCGGGTTCATCTTGTAGATGGCCTTGTGGAACGGGTACTCGGAGGAAGGTCTGTGAGGACCTACGATGGTTCCGTCGGCCTTCACACACATGATGTCCGCCGGTGTAAGTGAACCCTTGTCAATCGCCGCCGGGGTGATCCACATGTCTCCGTTATCGTCCATGATGGACAGATTGCCACCGGAGGTGGTGGTCATCTCACTGCGGTAGATCCTGCCGATGATGATAGCGATCTGCTCGGCTGGATGCATCAGATTTACGTCAAGTTGTTTCATAATATTAATGAGTTACATTAAATTGTCTAATTTAAGCCAGCATAACCTGACCTCCCGTCACAGGAATAGCCTGTCCGGTCTCTCCGGTCTGGTCGATGGCGTAGAGGATGGCCTTGCAGACATCCACCGGATTGCAGCCCTTGCGCATAGGCACCTGGGCGAGGTAGTAATCCTTCACGTCCTGTATTGTCTTCGCTCCTGGAACCTTCCCGGCGTTGAGGTACTGGATGAACAGACCGTTCTCAGGATTGCTCCACAGCGGCCCGTCGTAGTAGTTGCCAGGGCAGATGCTGTTGACTTTCACCCTGTAAGGAGCGAGCTCAAGGGCGAAGGACTGGGTCAGGCCTATTCCTCCGAACTTGCCGCCGGCGTAGGCGAAATTGGCCTTGCTGCCGCGCAGGCCACTCTTGCTGTTGACCTGGATGATGTCAGCGAAATAGTCAGGATCCCATGCCGTCTCGATCTTCATGATGTGAGAAGCGGCCTTGGCGCAGAAGAAGTAGGCCTCGTAGTTGATTTTGGTGACGAACTCGAAGTTCTCCGGGGTCATCACGTCCAATCCGCCGGCGCGGACCACTCCGGCGTTGCTGACGAAAGCGTCCAGCGCACCGAAGTTCAGGATGGTCTCCCTCATCAGGTTCTGGAGGCTCTCCATGTCTGCGACATTAGTCTTTACGAATATGGCCTTGTTGGCTCCGGCCTTCTCGTTGAAGCTTGCAGCGGTCTTCTCTCCGGTCGCCTCGTTGAGGTCGGCGACCACGATGTTGGCACCTTGCGCCATCAGTTCGCGGGCGATGCCTTCTCCGAATCCCTGGGCGGCTCCGGTCACGATGATCGTGCGGCCTTCCACACGGCCCTTGGACGAGCCTGCCGCGACTTTGCGGCGGTAATTCTCGACCTCCCAGTTGTCGATGAAGTCGATCCAAGCCTGTTCCATCGGATGCTCCCCGCCGAAATTCTGGGCGTAGAACGCGACCTTCATCGCATCGGTGAACACATCGGTGATGATCTGGGCGTTCTTGGAGTTGTCTCCCACGGCCACGAGACCGATTCCCTTGATGAGCAAGATCTTAGGTGTGTAGCCTCTCTCGTGGACGAAAGCCTCGATCTTCTCTTCCGCCTGCTTCAGAATCTCCTCGTCCGACACAGCGTCAATGAATATGTAGGCGCTCTTGCAGTACACGATGATGTCCGGTGTGAACGGCTTCGCGATCTTCTCGAAACCGGATTCACCTGGACGAACGGTCACTTCGGCAGGCTCAGCGACCGGTTGTTGGTCGGTCACTGAGCTTGCCGAAGTGACTGGTTGTTGGTCGGTCACTGAGCTTGCCGAAGTGATCGAGCTTGTCGAAGTGATCGAGCTTGTCGAAGTGACCGACCAACCGTCAATGAAGTAGTCCACAAGGGCGTTCTTGGTGACTTTCAATGTCTTGTAGCCCCTGCCTGAGCGTGAGAGCATCTGCCGGATCGCAGGAACGACATCCGTGACGGTCTCAGAGACTTCGGTGTCTCCCTCCGGAAGTGCGGCGACCTTGCCTTCAAGTTTCCCGATGATCTCTGAATATATCCCCTCGATCTCCGCAGTGGTGTCCCCGCCCACGAATATTCCGTGGTTCTGGAGGAATATCACCTGCGGCTCCTTACCGTTGGCTGCCTTGTAGGCCTTTATCCTGTCATAAACTTTCTTGAAAAGCGTGTAGCCAGGGTCGGTATATTCAATGTAAAGTGCCTCGGGGAACAGTTCCTTGCAGGCCGCCTCGGCATTCACCGAGCACATCAGGCCGTTGACAAGGGTAGGGTGGAGGTGCACCACGAAGGTGAAACCCATGCAGTTGTGCAGGGATGTCTCCACGGACGGCCTCCTGTCCTTTGTCAGGCAGGCGATTGCGAGGTCGTTCTTGACCTGCTCCTCGCGGAGCGCCGTGTCGTCACTGTAGGCCTTTTCTCCCATCGGGTTCAGAAGGGCTCTGTCAAGGACGGCGAAACCGTCCTCCGTTATGGTAGCAAGGGCGTGGCCGCTGGCCTTCACCCAAAGCTTATCCTCGTTTTTGTAGGAGGTGTTGCCACCTCCGGCTATCACGAATCTGGAGTCCTGTCCGAACTTCCGTGAAATCGCGATAAGGTCTTCAATCTGTTTCATATTCGTGTCTTAGTTATGTGTTCTGTTTGCCGTGCCGGCATATTCCTAAATTCCTAAGGTCTTGCGGATCAGCTCGTCTCCCGCCTCGACGGAGTCAAGCCCCGCCTGATGTGCGGCGACAGCGCAAGCTCCACGGTAGTTGGTCCCGCGCAGTTTTTCGCTGAGGCCTTCAGCGTGGTCGCGTGTGCGCAGACGGATCGGCTCCAGCGCCGGCGTGTTGTGCTCCGAGCCGAACGTGACGATGAATCCCTCGTCCTGGAGGTAGCCGGAATATTCCTCAAGCACGGCGGTCGTGTTGCGGGTCGTGATGAATTCCACTGATTTGATCCCGCGCTTTTTCAGCGTGTCCGCCGCTTTCTGGAGATCGCTCTCGAAGTCGGTGAAGTTGCCCTTGGCGTCATCGGCGAGGAACGGATAGGTCGGGATTCCGCCCGCCGCCTTGATGATCTGGCAGACAGTCTCCATCGGCAGGAACGCTTTCGGATCCTCCGGTACGAAAGCCGCGCCACCGGCCTTGAGCAGCTTGCTTCTGATTTCGTTCTCCACAGCAGCCTCGTTGTCCGGAGCGGATTTCAGCGGCTGCCCTCCGAAGATTCTTTCGTATAGGGCGAGTCTGTCCTCAATCGCGCCAGCCTTGGCGTCAACCGCCATCCTGAGGGCTTTCGCAAGGTGGCGCTCGCGCACGGAGCCTCTGGTCAGTTCCTTGACAACCTGCCTGAAATCAATGTCGAATCCAGCCTTTACAGCGTCCAGATGGGCGTTCAACTTGGCGCACATCCTTTCGACCTGAGCGTTGGATTCCGCCCTCACGTCAGCGAGCATCTGAGCTTCTTTGCCGCTGAGAATCACCGGGTAAGCCAATCCCTTTCCACTGAGGTAGGTGCGTCCTGGATTGTTCGGGTCGTTGACCCTCAGTCCCGCAGCCTGGTCTTCGCTGTTCAGCGAGATGAACTCGATGTTGAACAGCGGGTAGAGATGCCTTGCGGCGCATTCGTCATTCCACTCCCTGTAGCCGTCCAGACTGTAGAAATCGTTGATTCCCACCACTCCGACTCCTTCCCCGGCGGCCATGTCAAGAGCCTGCCTCACGTCTTTGAAGGCACTGAACGAGTACGGTGTGTGCAGATGTGCGTTAACGTCGATTATCGTTTTCATATTCATTGTATTCTTTGCTCAAAGTTAGCAATAATCCTATAAAGGTCATTCCGCAAGACGGATTTTTAAAGCCATTCGGTCAAATTTGAAATTAATTTGCTAAATTTGTGGAATATGCCACGAAATTATTTTCGATAACATAAAACATCTTACAAATGGAAAAAAAACAACAAGGTAACATTTTCGCTATCGTGATCATGTTCTTCCTGTTTGCGATGATCTCCTTTGTGACTGGATTCCAGAATCCGTTCGGAGTCATCGTGAAGCAGCAGTTTGCGGCGTCAAACTTCATGTCCCAGCTGGGTAATGCGGCCAACTTCATCGCCTATGCTTTCATGGGTCTGCCTGCCGGTCTGATTCTGTCCAAGAAAGGCTACAAGTTCACAGCCCTCGCGGCCGTGACCGTGGGCTTCATCGGAGTCGGCATCACATTCCTCTCGGGAATCGCCGGCAGCTTCGCCGTCTACCTTCTCGGAGCATTTATCTCCGGTTTCTCTATGTGTATGCTCAACACGGTTGTGAACCCTATGCTCAACACCCTCGGTGGTGGCGGCAACAAGGGTAACCAGCTCATCCAGTGGGGCGGCTCATGCAACTCTTTGAGTGCCACGATTGTCCCTGTGCTTGTAGGTTACCTCATCGGTGACGTGACAAAGAACACCCAGATCGCCGACGCTAACCCTGCGCTTTTCATCGCCATGGGTATCTTCGCCCTCGCATTCATCATCATAGCTGTCTCCCAGATTCCTGAGCCAGAGCTTGAAGCGGCGGCCGCTGCCGGAAAGGCCGGCCAGCTGACCATGGGTGAAAGCGTGAAGGGCGCTCTTTCTTTCAGACATTTCGTGCTTGGTATAATCGCGATATTCGTCTATGTAGGTGTCGAGGTCGGCATTCCTAACTTCGTCAACCTTTACATGACCTCAGCCGAGATCGGCATCAGCGCCGCCGTGGCCGGAACAATCGTCGGAATGTACTGGTTCCTGATGCTTTGCGGCCGTCTTGTCGGCGCCTCTGTCGGAGGAAAGGTTTCCAGCCGCGCGATGGTCAGCTTCGTTGGAACCGTCGCCATCATATTCCTTCTCCTTGGTATGATCCTCGGTGACACGACGACAGTCAAGTTCCCTGCCATTACCTCCCAGCTTTCATTCTCCCTCGCCGAGATTCCGATCGGAGTGATGTTCTTCATCCTCTGCGGCCTCTGCACATCTGTAATGTGGGGCGCCATCTTCAACCTTGCTGTTGAGGGTCTTGGCAAGTACACGTCAATCGCTTCCGGACTGTTCATGGTGATGGTTTGCGGTGGCGGTATCCTGCCTTTGATCCAGGGTGCTGTCGCAGACGCGACCAACTACCTGATGAGCTACATCGTAGTCATCGCCGGTGTCGCCTACATCCTTTGGTATGCCCTCTTCGGTTCGAAGGTGAAGAAGGTAGCGTGACACGCAACCTTTTAATAATAAATAATCATGGAAAAGAATTTAGTAATAGGAATAGATGTTGGTGGGCAGACCACCAAATGCGGAGTGGTGGACGCGCGTGGAACCGTGCTTGCGCAGACCGTCATCCGTTCGGACACCTACACGTCCGTTGAACCTTACATTGAGGAACTTGCGGCTGCGTTGAAGAAGATCATCGCTGACGCCAACGCTGAGGACCAGATCCGCGGGATCGGAGTCGGCGCTCCTAACGCCAACTACTACACAGGCGAGGTCGAGAACGCCGTGAATCTTTCGTGGGGAAAAGCAGGCTCCATTCCTTTCGCGAAAATGCTTTCAGAGTCCATGGGCGGAATCCCTGTGACCCTTACCAACGACGCCAACGCCGCCGCCATGGGTGAGATGACCTACGGCGCCGCAAGGGGAATGAAGAATTTCATCATGATCACCCTTGGAACTGGAGTGGGCAGCGGAATCGTCATCAATGGTGAGATGGTCTATGGCCACGACGGATTCGCCGGCGAGCTTGGCCACACCACCATCGTACGTCACAACGGCCGCCGCTGCAATTGCGGCAGAACCGGTTGCCTTGAGACCTACTGCTCGGCCATCGGTGTCGCCAAGACAGCCAGGGAGTGGCTCGACATGAGCGATGAGCCGTCTGCCCTAAGAAGCCTTGACAACATCACCTCGAAGGATGTCTATGAGGCGGCGAAGGAAGGCGATGCACTTGCCATCAAGATCTTTGAATATACAGGCACACTCCTCGGAGAGGCTTTCGCCGACTTCATCGCGTTCTCCGCTCCCGAGGCCATCGTCCTCTTCGGCGGCCTTGCCAGAAGCAAGGAGTTCCTCACGGAGCCGATCCTCCGTTCGATGAATGAAAATGTCCTTCCTCTCTGGAAGAACAAGGTTCAGCTCGTCTATTCCCAACTCAAGGAGTCCGACGCCGCCATCCTCGGTGCCTCCGCTCTAGCCTGGGAGCGATAGATGCGTGGAGCGCAAGCTCTTGTAAATGAATATTCTGACGTACCCTCCTCCAGCCCGTATCGGGTAGAAGGAGGGTGCGTCTTTTTGTTGATTTTCAACCTCTTGGCCGCCACGGTTACATTGTGTGTCTTTTGCTTTCTTTGTTATTGTAACGGCGGTTACAGTAACCGTGGTTGCGTTAAAAGTAGATCTCACTTTCATCAACCTGATCGGCATTGATGAACATAATGTAATAGACGGGCATATATGTTATCTTTCCGGAAGTACGTATCTCCCGGGTGTTTGACAGGATTAGGCCGGATTTGATGTTGTAGTCTGAAACATTCAGCAGATTGTCGATGGCACTGTGGATGGTATAATTCTTCCCGGATTTGACCTCGATCGGCAGAACACTTGTGTTTTTATAGTCATCAATCAGAAAATCAACCTCTCCTTTCTGTTTGTTGTCATAATAGAAGAGATTGTGCCCGTGTGCCTTCAGTTCCTGAGCGATGACACTTTCATAGACGGAACCCAAATTCACACCTTCCTCGTCCGAAAGAACCGGTCGGACATTGTTTCTGTAGAGTTGTGCCGTAAGCAGTCCGACATCGTTCAGATAGAGTTTGAGAAGATTCTTGTGGACGGACTCGGACAGAGGATACTTGGGGTTCGAGATGGAGTTGACGTTAAGGGCGATTCCTGAATATGTCAGGTACTCGAATTCTTCCCGGTAGTTGTCGAACCTGTCTCCGACCTTGTCCCGTATGTCTCTTGCCACAATTCGCTTCTTTTTGTTCTCCATCTGTGACGGAATCATGTTGTAAATACGCCTTATGAGAAGAGACTTGTTGCTGTCTTTCTCATATTTTGTCGCATCTACCTCGTAAAGGGCTCTTATGCTTTCCTGTACTTCTCTGACCTTCACGATGTTATGTGAGGCGAGATATTCATTAACGGCATCCGGCATTCCTCCGACAAGAAGGTAGCGTCTGAATTGTTCGATAAGATAATTATGCATAGCCACGTCTATGCTTTCACCTTTCTCCATCTTTTGCCTGAGTGTCGCCAGCGTGTCAGGACCAAAGTTGTTCGCAAGTAAAAACTCTTCGAAATCAAGTTGGTACATTGATTTTCTGATGATGCTGCCGACTGGGATAGAAGTTGTCTCCCGTAAAGTAAGCCCTAAGAGGCTGCCGCTCGCTATGAAACGGAATCGGTGATCTTCCCGGAAGAATTTCAGTAGGGTAAGATACTGTGGGTAGTGCTGGATTTCATCAAGAAAGACAAGTGTATTCTTATAGGAGTCAAGATTTTTGCCGTGGACCGAACTCAAAACAAAGTAGAATTCCTCCGTGGTTCTGATCTCCTTGAACAACTGAGGCCCTTCGTCATCTTTCACGAAATTGATTTCGATGAAGTTCTCATACAATCGTTCTCCTACTTTGCGTATTATGAACGACTTACCCACTTGTCGAGCTCCTTCCAGAATCATGATTCGGTCATTCCCGGATTTTAGGTGCTCCTCTATTTGGCTCTCTATCTTCCTGTATAACATCCCGTTAACACTTTTCTATAAATTTCCGCTATGCAAATCTACATTTTTCCATGAAATTTCGCAACGCAAATCTACACTTTTCCTAGCCGAGTGTCTCCTTGAGGAACGGGCCGGTGACGGAGGCTGGGTTCCGGGAGAGGGCTTCGGGGGTGCCTTGGGCGACAATACGGCCGCCTCTGCGGCCACCGTCCGGGCCGAGGTCGAAGAGGTAATCGACGCTTTTCAGAACATCCAGATTGTGTTCGATGATGATGACCGTGTTGCCTTGGTCGACAAGCTGCTGAAGCACGTTGAGCAGAACCTTGATGTCCTCGAAATGAAGTCCGGTCGTAGGCTCGTCAAGGATGTACAGGGTGTTGCCCGTGGCCTTTCGGAACAGTTCAGCGGCCAGTTTCATACGCTGACTCTCACCTCCGGAAAGCGTCACGGCTGACTGGCCGAGATGCACGTAGCCAAGCCCCACATCCACAAGCGCCTTCAGTTTCTGGGCGATGGACGGAATCGGTTTGAAGAACTCGTAGGCCTCGCTGATCGGCATCTCAAGCACATCATTGATGCTCTTGCCCTTGTAATGCACGGCCAAAGTGTCCTCCTTGTACCGTCTGCCCCTGCACTCGTCGCAGAGCACATTGACGGACGGCAGGAAGTTCATCTCAATGACCTTGATTCCGGCCCCCTTGCAGGCCTCGCAGCGCCCACCGGCCACGTTGAACGAGAACCGCCCTGCCTTGAACCCACGGACCTTGGCGTCAGGTGTGTCAGCGAACAGGTTGCGGATGTCGTTGAACACACCGGTGAAAGTCGCGGGGTTGGACCTCGGTGATCGTCCGATCGGACTCTGGTCAATCTCAATCAGTTTGTCGATGTTCTCGACACCATCGATTGAATCGTAATCCAGCGGCTTGAGTTTGGCTCTGTAGAACTTGTTCTTGAGAATCGGCATCAGAGTCTCGTTGATGAGCGTTGACTTGCCGCTTCCGCTGACTCCACTGATCCCGATGAAACATCCCAGCGGGAAATCCACGGACACGTTCTTTAGGTTGTTTCCACGAGCTCCCTTGATGCTCAAGAACTTGCCGCTGCCGGTACGTCGCGCGGACGGAACCGGGATGGAATCCTTACCCTGAAGGTAATCCAGAGTCTTTGACTTTCCGAATATGCAGTGTCCGGCGGTCTCCTTGTCCAGCAACGCAGGCGCTTTCCCGTTGTCTGGTGAATATTCCATCAGAGCCTTCAGAGGTGCGTTCAGGCATATTCTTCCGCCTTTTTCACCCGCACCGGGGCCGACGTCCACCAGCCAGTCGGCGTTCATCATTGTCTCGTAGTCGTGCTCCACGACCATCACTGAGTTGCCTTCGTCCCTTAACTCCTTCAACGAATTGATCAGCTTTCGGTTGTCCCTCTGGTGTAGTCCGATCGACGGCTCGTCCAGGATGTAGAGCACGTTGACGAGCTTGGAACCGATCTGCGTGGCGAGCCTGATTCTCTGGCCCTCGCCACCAGAAAGCGAGGCTGTAGGCCGGTCAAGCGACAGATAGTCAAGGCCTACGTCAAGCATGAACTGAACCCTTTCGTTGAGCTCCTTGAGAATGTCACGGGCAATGTTGTTCTCTCTCTGATTTAATTTCCCCGGCAGGGATGCGAACCAAGCCTTGAGCTCAGTCATCTCCATCGCGGCCACCTCTGCGATGGTCTTTCCGTCAATCTTGAAGCATAAGGCGTTTTCGTTCAGGCGAGTTCCGTGGCAGACCGGGCACTCGATCTTCTCATCGATGTCTTCCACGATTCCATCGAACGTCACCATCTCGGACATATTCCCTTCCCCGACCCTGAACATCTCGTCACTTCCGAAGATTATGTGTGAGATGGCTTCGTCTTGGATCGAGTCGATGGGGTCGTACAGAGAGAAGTTGTATTTCCGTGCTATAGAGCGGATTATGTCATATTTCTTGGTCTCCCGCATCTTCCCCAGCGGAACTATCCCCCCGTCCGCTATCGAGACTGAACGGTCCGGGATGATCGTGTCCATATTCACATCCACTATCATTCCAAGTCCTTTGCAATGAGGGCAGTAGCCTTCGGGAGAGTTGAAGGAGAAAGAGTGGGGCGCAGGCTCCTGAAGGGATATTCCCGAATCGGGATCGACAAGATGCTTGGAGAAATGGCGGAGTTTGTCCGAGCCGAACTCCAGCAGGGCGACCGAGCCTTTGCCAAGGTTCAGGGCTGACATCACGGAGTCCCTCACGCGCTTCTCGTCCCCCTCCGAAGGCTTTAATTTGTCCACAATCAGTTCGATGAAGTGGCTTTTGTAACGGTCCAGAGCCTCCACTTCGTTCAGCGGGAGGATATTCCCGTCCACTCTGACATCGGTGTAGCCGCGCTTTCGCAGTTGGTCGAACAATTCGCGGTAGTGTCCCTTGCGGCCTACAACCAACGGTGCCAGCAGGTAGCACTTCTTCCCCTTATATTCATCCATTATCAGGTCCACTATCTGGGCATCGGTGTAGCGGACCATCTCTTTCCCCGTGACCGGTGAATATGCCCGTGACGCCCTGGCGTAAAGGAGGCGCAGGAAATCGAATATCTCCGTGATGGTCCCCACTGTTGAGCGAGGGTTGTTCCCCGTGGTCTTTTGCTCGATCGCGATGATCGGGCTCAGCCCCGTGATGCTCTCAACCTCAGGCTTTTCAAGCACTCCCATGAAGTGCTTGGCGTAGGTCGAGAGCGTGTCCATGTACCGCCTCTGCCCCTCCGCATAGATAGTGTCGAACGCCAGCGAGGATTTCCCGCTGCCGCTCAGTCCCGTCACGACCACCAATTCCCCTCTGGGAATATCCACGTTCACCCCTTTGAGGTTATGCGCCTCCGCCCCTCGGATCTCGATATATTCTTTCTTGCTCATCGTTCACGTTTTAGTAATCGAAATTAACTTGCCTTGTCTCTGCCAAATCCGCGTCAACTAATTTTTGCCGCCAACTTATTCTTTTCATGTTACTAATCCACAAATTTAACGAATATTCAGTAAATTTGTAGTCAAGAGTTAACAGACGAATCAATGAGTCAGGATCATCAACTTAATATCAAGACATTTATATTCAATTCTTTCCGGGAGAATTGCTACGTGCTTTGGGATGCGGAAGGAAATTGTGTGATTGTGGACCCTGGGTGCTATTGGCAGGAGGAGTTCGGCAGGCTCAAGGAGTTTATCGCCGCTGAGGGGTTGAAGCCCAAGGCTGTCTGGCTGACCCACGGACATTTTGACCATGTTCACGGGGTGCTGAAGGTTGTGGAGGAATATTCAGTGCCGGTGCTGATGTCTCCGGAGGACAAGATCGTGCTGGACAACAACCAGAACGCTGTGAGGGATTTCGGGCTGACGGCTCCGGATTCTTCGCAGATTAAGACAGTTGACATAAAAGACGGGGATGTTCTAGACACTCTGGAAGGCGCTCCGTTCAAGGTGATCACCACTCCCGGACACACTCCGGGCTGCGTCTGCTACTACTGCGAGACGGACAAGGTGCTGCTGAGCGGTGACACTCTTTTCGCCGGCACGATTGGTCGTACAGACCATCTTGGCGGGGATTATGACAGGGAGATCATCAGTGTGATGGACAAACTGATGAGCCTGCCAGGGGATGTGGATGTGCTTCCGGGCCATGGGCATCGCACCACGATCGCGGACGAACGTACCCACAACCCGTTCCTTCAGCCGTTCAACGAGCCGGAGGAGGATCCGGATTGGGACGGAGACGGGATAGAGATCGATCCCATCGGTCGCTGAGCTTGTCGGTCGCTGAGCTTGTCGGTCACTGAGCTTGTCGAAGTGACCGGATCTGAAACAATCCAGAATCATAGGTCGCTACGACGCTTCGGTGCTTCGGCAGGCTCAGCAACCACAGGCTCAGCAACCGAAAAATAGATAGAATATAATTATATAATGCACATAGGAATAGCAGGCAACATAGGCAGCGGCAAGACCACCCTCACGAGGATGCTCGCCGCCCATTACGGATGGACACCGAAGTACGAGTCGGTGACCTACAACCCCTATCTTGAGGACTACTACAAGGACATCCCCCGCTGGTCGTACAATTTGGAAACATATTTCCTTGCCCAGAGGTTCAAGGACGTGCTGGAGATTGCCAGAAGCAAGGATGTCATCATCCAGGACAGGACCCTCTTCGAGGGCGTGCACATCTTCGTGGCCAACAACTACGCCATGGGCAACCTCACCAAGCGCGACTACGAGACCTACATGGATCTCTATAACGTGATGGCCTCCACTGTCAAGAAGCCCGACCTTCTGATCTACCTCAAGTCATCGGTGCCGCACCTAGTGGCGCAGATCCAAAAGCGTGGACGCGACTACGAGCAGACCATGAGCCTTGAATATCTCAGCGGCCTGAACGACCGTTACGACAAGTGGATCAATGAATATGACGGCAAGGTCCTGACCATTGAGGCGGACGATCTCGACTTCGAGAACCGTCCCGAAGACTTCGCCTCCATCACCGACCGCATCGACGCCGAACTCTACGGCCTCTTCCCGCTTGATAAGTAGCCTCCCCGGTCGCTGAGCCTGCATTTCGGTCGCTGAGCCTGCCGAAGCGCCCGTCCTAATGGTTCGACAAGCTCACCAACCGGACGGTGGCCTTCCCCTCGGTCGCTGAGCCTGCCGAAGCGGCCGTCCTAATGGTTCGACAAGCTCACCAACCGGACGGAGGCCTTTCCCTCGGTCGCAGAGCCTGTCGAAGCGCCCGTCCTAATGGTTCGACAAGCTCACCAACCGGACGGTGGCCTTCCCCTCGGTCGCTGAGCCTGCCGAA
>CAKULN010000025.1 GCA_934667175.1 uncultured Bacteroidales bacterium
GCGGATGCCTTTGCATCATGGAATGGCCGGAGAACATCGAGGAGATACTGCCGGAGGAGACGCTGCGTGTGCACATCTCGGTCAATCCTGACGAATCACGTACTGTTTCGTGGGAGGACTGATTGACAGGGATGGCCAGAAAAAATCAAACGCCAAATTTTGCACGGTGGACCAAAATTTGGCGTTTGATTTTTCTGGCCGCTGTGTATCTAACAATGTGGCTTCATAGTTTCCTAAGTCGCTTCGATGCTTCGACAAGCTCAGCAACCGCAGGCTCAGCGACCGAAAAAACATAGCCGCCTCGGCAAGTTTTACGGAATAATAATTATGGTCGCTGAGCCTGTCGAAGCGACTTTAAATGGCTATCCAAAGGTTTCAAGATTCAGACGGTCAAGGAAGCGGTAGGTTGCGGCTTCTCGGAGATGTTCCGGCCTGATGTCTTTCACCATTTCAAGATCGGCGATGGTCCGGGCTACTTTCAGGATTCTTGAATATGCCCGGGCTGACAATCCAAGCCGTCCGATGAGAATCTCCATCACTTTGCGGCATTCATCATCCAATAGGCAATATTTTTCCAGAAGACGGTTGTTCATCTCGGCGTTCGTGAATATTCCGTCATCGGCGAAACGCTGCTTCTGTAGGATCCGGGCCTTGAGGACTCGTTGCGCCACAATCTCGCTGGATTCTCCTTTCTGTCGGCCGACCAGTTTAGCCGTGTCGACGGGATGTAGCCATAATTGAATATCTATGCGGTCCATTACCGGGCCGGAAAGTTTGGACAGATAGTTCAGTCTCTGGCCGGGAGTACAACGGCACCTGTCACCTTCCCCGTAATAGCCGCACGGACATGGATTCGATGCGGCCACCAGCATGAACGAGGCGGGATATTCAAGCTTGGACCTGAGCCTTGAGATTGTGACTTTTCTATCCTCCATCGGGCCACGCAAAGCCTCCAGGACAGATTTCGGCATCTGACCGTACTCGTCAAGGAACAGAATCCCATTCTGGGCTAGTGTGACCTCACCGGGACGGATGTCCGAGCCGGCTCCACCACCGATGATCGCAGGAAGGGACGCGCTGTAATGGGGTGCGCGGAAAGGTCGCTCACGGATCAAACCGATCTGCGAGCCTTTCATCCCGGCCACCGAGTAGATCTTGCTCGTAACGATAGCTTCTTCCGTGGTCATCGGAGGCAGGATTCCGGCCATGGCCTTGGCAAGGGAACTTTTGCCGCTGCCTGGCGGCCCTACCATGATGAGATTATGCCCTCCGGCCGCGGCGATCTCCACTCCCCTCTTGGCTCCCTCCTGACCGATGATCTCGGAGAAATCCATCACGTCCTGTCCTACAGGCCTTTTACTCCGATGCGCGTTTCTGGACAGTTTTCTATAAAGCCTTGTGTTCCAGACAAGGAGATCGCTACAGTCCTCCTGTCCCTCAAGAATCCGTATGACATCAGCCAATGTCTCCACACCGAATATTGACAAATTATCGCATTCCGTGGCCTCAAGGGCAGAGCGAAGCGGAAGAATGCACCCGGATATTCCCAAGCCGGTCACAAGATCGGCGAACGGCAGGGCTCCTTGAACCTCCCGAACGGAACCATCCAGACCGAGTTCACCCATGATCAGATATTTGTCAAGACCCGGGAAATGTTTCTGCTCGGAAGCGGCAAGGATGCCGATGGCGATCGGAAGATCATAGCCACTGCCGTTCTTCCGCACGTCCGCCGGAGCGAGATTGATCACAATCTTCTTTCCCGGAATCCTGAATCCCAACGATTGGAGCGCCGTAACAGTCCTTAGAAGACTCTCCTTGACCGCGGCATCCGCAAGTCCGACAAGATGTATTCCTATTCCATGCGTTATGTCCACCTCCACGGTGACCGGGACAGCCTCGATTCCGACGCACTTCGCCCCAAGAATGTCAATCAACATAGTTTGAGTTCATTATGTACTCCGACAAAGATGGCACAACAAAACGTAAATTTTCAAAAGAAACATAAAAATCGTCATAAGAAACATAAATATTTTTTTCTTATGTGACGTACAAGGCGGCCGAATCGGGACCTTGCCATCTACCGAATGTTAATTTATAGTTACAACGGCAAGTTTGACATCATTTTTGATTAACTTTGAGAGATTTCTTTTAACAAAAACTGAATATGAACAAGAATGATATAACATTGTTTTGCGTCAATGACGGCAAGAACCATAAGATTGAAAGCGGTCAGGACTTGAAGGCTCTGTCCGACAGATTCTACTCATCCGTCACGGACAAGAAGACGGGACAGAAGTTCGATGTGCTTGCGGCCTTGGTGGACAACAAGCTGAAGGAGCTGAGTTTCAAACCGGCCAACCTGCATCAGGTTGAGTTCATCGGCTACAATCATCCGGACGGAAGGAGAAGTTACGTGCGGTCGCTGTGCTTCGTGCTCCAGAACGCGGTCCGGGAACTTTACCCGGACAAGGTGCTGGTGATCGACCACTCGCTTCCGAGCGGACTCTACTGCGAGATTGTGGAGAAAGCCAAGAATGAGGACGGGCGGAACAAAGCCTATTTCGTGACAGATGACGAGATCGACAGGATCAGGGAGAAGATGAGGGACATCGTGGCGAAAGATCTGCCGTTCTCAAAGGTCAAGATGTTCTCCGAAGAGGCCGAGGCACTGTTTATCGCCAACAACCAGCCACAGAAAGCCGAACTTCAGAAGAGTCTCGGAACGTTCAGTTGCAGCGTATACTATCTGGATGGGAACGCGGACACGTTCCACGGGCCGCTGATTCCGTCTACCGGTTACCTTAAGGTGTTTGACATCAGCGGCATGGGAGACGGATTCTGCCTCCAGTCCCCGATGATGACCG
The DNA here is from genome assembly GCA_934667175.1 of uncultured Bacteroidales bacterium. Classification (GTDB taxonomy): domain Bacteria; phylum Bacteroidota; class Bacteroidia; order Bacteroidales; family UBA932; genus Cryptobacteroides. The sequence goes on from CAKULN010000025.1 coordinate 2,865, forward strand.
ATTTCAACAAAGTCATGCCGATGAAGCGGCAGGGCAAAATCTCAGCGGCGCTGAAGGAATATTCCGACTGGTGCTCCATCATCAACATCGGGAGCGTCGGCACATTGAACAAGGCCGTGAAAGACGGAAAGGCGGTAAGCATCATCAATCTGGCGGAGTCTCTTCATGAAAGAAACTATGCAAGGATCGCGGACAGAATCTATACCGAGAGAGGCACGAAGAGAATCGTGATGATAGCCGGACCATCCTCCAGCGGCAAGACTTCTTCGTCACTACGAATCGCCCTCCAGTGCAAGGTACTGGGACTCAAGCCGAAAGTCATCGAACTGGACAACTACTTCGTGGACAGGGCACACACTCCGAAAGACGAGGACGGCAACTACGATTTCGAGTCGCTCTACGCTATGGATCTTGATTTCCTCAACAAGCAGCTTAACGAAATGCTTGAGGGTAAGGAAGTAGAGATCCCACGATTTGACTTCAAGACCGGAAACAGAATCTTCGAAGGCAACAAACTTCGCCTTGAAGACAAGGACATCCTGATCATGGAAGGCATCCATGCCCTTAACCCTGAGATGACTTCGGCGGTTGACAACTCAAGGATATTCAGAGTCTATGTCTCCGCCCTCACCTCACTGAACATCGACGAGAACAACAACATGTCCACTTCGGACAATCGTCTGCTACGCAGGATGGTACGCGACAACCGGGTAAGGGGCATAACTCCAGAGGAGACCATCATGAGATGGAACAGCGTGCGCAGGGGAGAAAGCCGGAATATTTTCCCGTTCCAGGAAAACGCCGACGTGCTGTTCAACTCCGCGCTGATTTTCGAGCTCCCGATGCTTAAATACTATGCGGAGCCGCTCCTGCGCAGAATAGCCCCGAACTCACCCGCCTACGCTGAAGCCGTGCGGCTGCTCAAGTTCCTAGACTACATCGTGGCTCTTCAACCAAGTGAGATCTCAGCGATTCCTCCGACCTCAATCATGCGTGAGTTCATCGGCGGGCAGACTCTGACAAGAGACTAAAGTAAGAAGTCTGTCTCCAGACTTAATCGAGACTGACGGTTCGAGCAAATGGAAAAGGTCGGCAAAAATCACTTTCCGCCGGCCTTCTTCATTTACTATCATTTTATTAGATTATCTCTATGTCAGCGGCCTGGATCCACCCCTGCCGTCCGTCCGCAAGGGAGATGTTCTTCCACGAACCCACCTCGTCAAGGATTGTGACCTTGGTGCCTTCGTGAATCACGAACAGATCCTTGGATGAGCCGGAGGACGGTGAACTCTTCACTGAAGAAACCGGTGACATCACAATCGCCGTGTCGGCCTTCACACTGTCGGATTTCTGCCAGATTGAGAAACTCAAAGCCCCGGCGGAAAGCAACAGAAGCACTATTCCGCAATAGAACCCTGCACGTCTCTTGCCGGTAGACGAACCCAAAAGGAACAAAAGCCCCATCACCAAGGCGACAGCAAGCAGCACAAGGAATATGATGGCCCATGCGTTGGAGCTCATCGCATAGCAGATCTTCCTGGCCACACTCTTGAGGATGAACTCCGGCACCGGCTCGATCTTGTCCTGCACGAAATTACCGGCGAACTTAAGATTGTAGCGCGCGTCCGAATATGAAGGGTCAAGCCTCAAAGCCCTCTCGTAATTCAGAATCGCTTTCGGATAGTTCCCCTGCTTGAACCAGGCGTTACCGATGTTGTAGTAAAGAGTGGCTGATTTCTGACCGGATTCCTCTATTGAGGTCCAAGCGTCAGACGCATCCGCGAACCTGCCGTCAGTGTAGGCCTGGACACCGGATGTCCAAAGAGAGTCCAGATCCTTTGCCTGAATATTCATTGAAAACCCGACAGAAATGAGCAGAGCGACGATCGTCGCGGCCTTCCGCAATGATTTTCCGCCTGTCTTAAGACCGGAGTCGATTGACGAGATCACCTTGAGAGCCTGGTCGTAGTGAGATCTCATGGCCTCGTTGCCTCCATCAGGAGAATAGCGTGCGAACTCGCAGGCGTCCAGAAGATCAGTGAAAGCCTTGGTCTGCTCCTCGCTCACACCTCCGGTGGTAAGGGCGGAAGCGATGTTATCCTTACTTATCTCAGACATATCCATGTTCAATTTGTCGGAAACAAATCCGATGAGAGCCTTGTGAAGCTCCTCATAGAAAGCCGTGTAGAGGTTCTTGTCAAGATATTCACCGGCCTGCCTGAGTCGTTTCTGAGCCATCTTGGTCGCCCGACGGTTCTTTGTCCCGGCCACATCAGCACGCATGGCAGCCACTTTCCTATACGCAAGATAAATCACGGCCGCTCCCAAAATCATCAAAACCAACAAGATCCAGAACAACACCGATCCTACAAAGAAGGCTCCTGATCCGGAAAGTTTCGGTTTGCCTGTGAATATAAATCTGATGTCATCCGCAAGGCTCTTAACGTCCTTTCTCTCGACTCCTGATGTGACAGTAGTGGCAGGAGCGGAATCACCTCCCTTCCCCTTGGCGACTTTGATGTGCAGCGGGTCGGTCCTGAGAGTCACGTATTTGCCTTGATTGACATCGTAGTAGGAATATTCCACCGGCTCGATTGTGAAATCCCCGTGACTTCTCGGAATGAAAGGATACTCAAAAGACTTGCTTCCGGATGTACCTCCAGTGCTCTTGTCCGTGTTCTCTGTCGTCTTTGTGTCATAAACCTCGAAATCCGGCGGGAAGTTGACTTTAGGCTCCTCCAGCAAGGCCACATTCCCACGTCCGGAGACAGTTATGATCAACGAAGCCGCATCGTGAGTCTTGAGATTGTCCGTTGTGAGACGGGCGGATATTCCAAAATTACCGACACCACCGCCGAATGACGCAGGCTGCCCGGACGGCAAAGGATTCACCTTCACTTTGACTGGCGAGGTCGTGACCCTCTTGCGTATTGTACGGTAATCATCCTGAAAGAACCTGTCAAACACGCTGCCGGAAGAGGATGTGTTGTTCCTGACGCTGATGACGCATACAAGTTCCGACGGGTCAATCGTGATTGTGCCCGCCTGCTGAGGAATCAGGACATAGGATCGCAGCACCGCTGTCTGGTAGATTTTGTCATCCAGACTTTCGCGCTTGAACTCAATGTTGGTGGGAACGTATGTTTCCTGACTCCAGAAACCATTGAATGTAGGCAATTTGGCATTTTCGAACTGCACGACGTTCACCCTCTGGTAAATCTTGAGAGTGGCTGTGATCGGCTCTCCGATCACGACCTCCGAACGGCTGAGGGAGAGCCGCAGGAAGAGGTCATTTGACGGAATTTCCCCCGATGATGACGCGGAACGCTGGCCGCTTCCTGTCGAATTACCTCCCTGAGCGGAAGACTGTGAGGAAGACGCTCCGTCAGTCACGACCTGAATCGAGACCTGTGACGAGGCGATTTTGTTCCCCGAGAGCATTGCCGTGGCTGAAGGAAGTTGGAATGTTCCTGTCGCCTTGGGGATCAGGATGTAGGTAAAAGTTGTCTGATGTGAGGACGACCGCTTTCCATTGATAATCTGAATGCTTGAGCTTGAACCTCTTTGCGGTCCCCAGACCAGTTGGAAATCATCTCCTTGAGACCACTGAAAATCAGTAGGGCTTTTCTCTCCTTCAATAATGAATGTAACATTGAACTGCTCGTTCACAGCAACCACATCCGGAGCCTCGACCCGGATGACATCCTGGGCCGACACCTGAAAAATGGCCATGAGCAAAAAAGCCGCAATGTAAAACAATCTCTTCATATTCACACTTTTACCAATTCTTATCTTTCTGACGGGACTTCAGCAGAGCCGCCTTCTCCTTGTTGACCTTGTCCTGAGTTTCCTTCTCCCGCACCTGGACCGCCTTCAGCATCTGCTGAGCCTGCTGAGGGGAAATCTTGGCATCCCTCTGCCCTTCGCCTTGCTGAGGTTTTGGCTGATCACCCTGATTCTGATCTTTGTTCTGATCATTATTCTGGTTCTGATCCTGATTACCACTCTGGTCTTGATTGTTATTCTTGTCCTTGTTCTGGTCGTTGTTGTTCTGACCGTTCTGGTTTTGGTCGTTACTCTGGTCCTGGTTCTTTTGATCATCGCCTCCGCCGCCTCCACCCTCGTTCTTCAGCATCTGCTTGGCGTAAGCGTAATTCTCCTTGGCGTCCAGATCGCCCGGATTTCGCAGCAAAGACTGCCTGTAGGCATCCACAGCGGACTTCCAATCCTTTTTCTGAACGGAGATATTACCAAGATTATAGTAATAGTCCGCGGAATTGGCAGACATCGGAGCGGCCTCCTTCAACCTCTCCATAGACTTTCCCGCCTCATCGAAATTGCCCTCACGATAAAGCGCACCGGCCAAATTATAATTGGCGGCGAAAGACGATGTGTCCTTCGCCTGAGCCTTACGATACTCGATCTCAGCGTTCTGCCAATTGCCTTTCTTGTACTGGCGGTTACCCGCGCGGACTTCCTTGCGGTCAGTCTGCGCCAAAGCCACAGAACACGAAAGCATCAGCAAACAAACTGTCAATGAATATTTCAATAAATTCCTCATTTCTTTTCCTCAAACAAATGTCTGCGCGAGCGTCTTTCCCCGATGAGCATTTCAAGGGCGAAGAGCGCCAACGCTATTCCGAGAAAATACATAAACTGCTCGTCATATTCCTCAAAGACCACGGAATTATATTCCTCATCCTCCATCCTACGGATGTCATTGATAATAGGTGTCAGGCCGAACTCATCGTTGCCTGCATGAACGTAGGCTCCACCGCCTGCGGCAGCGACTTCCTTCAACGTCTCCTCGTCCAGACGTGTCACGACAATATTGCCGTCCTTGTCCTTCAGAAGACCGCCGTCCATCGGAATCGGCTGTCCGTCAGTTGATCCGACACCGATGGTGTAGACCTTGATCCCGGCCTCGGCGGCCTGCTTGGCGGCGGCCACAGCGTCATCCTCATGATTCTCGCCGTCGGTGATCACGATAATGGCGCGGCTATGCTCGCTCTGGGCGCTGAAACCACGGATCGCCGTGTTGATCGCATCGCCTATGGCAGTTCCCTGAATAGGAATGGACGCCGTGGAAATGGTGTTCATGAACATCTTGGCACTCACGTAATCCGAAGTGATCGGAAGTTGGACGAACGATGTCCCGGCAAATACGATCAGCCCGATCCTGTCATCCTGAAGCTTGTCCGTGATTCTGGAAATCGCCAGTTTGGCCCTTTCCAGTCTGTTTGGAGAATAGTCCTTGGCAAGCATCGAGTTTGACACGTCCAAGGCGATCATGATCTCGGCGCCTCTGGTCTTGTGTTCCTTCAGTTTCGCTCCCATCTGAGGTCGGGACAGACCGATCACAAAGAAGAAAAACGCCAATGCAAACAGGACCGTTCTCACCCACAATTTGTTACGAGACCACGACGGCATCAGTTCGCTCACGAGTGCCTCGTCACCAAACTTGCGCAGCCGGCGACGTCTGTTCCACAGCCAAAGTCCTATTCCGAGAAAGAAGAACGGAATCAGGAGCAGCAATAAAAGATAATGTGGCGCGGCGAAAATTATCATGGCAACCTCCTTATCAACAGTTTAACAAGTGCCTCCAAAAGCAGGCAGATCAAAGCGGCAAGTGCGTAGGTGCCGAACAGTTCCTTGTAGACCGGGAAGCTGTCAATCGTCGTGCGCGCCTTCTCCATCTTGTTGATGTCTGAATATATTTCCGCGAGCTTCGTGTTGTCGGTGGCCCTGAAATACTTGCCTCCGGTCATCGAGGCTATGCTGGAGAGCAGTTTCTCATCAAGTTCAACCTTGAGATTCTGCATCTGGACTCCCCACGGAGTCATCACCGGGTATGGAGCCTCGCCATTCGCCCCCACTCCGATTGTGTAAACCCTTATCCCGTAGGTCTTGGCGATCTCTGCGGCGGTCTCTGGAGAGATCTCTCCACAGTTGTTGACACCATCGGTCAGCAGAATCACGACACGGCTCTTGGCATCGGAATCCTTGATTCTGGCCACAGCCGTGGCAAGTCCGTTGCCGATGGCCGTTCCGTCCTCGATCAAATCCGTGGAAATCTCCTTCATCAGGTTGATCAGTGTGGCCCTGTCGGTTGTCAGCGGACATTGTGTGTAACTCTCACCGGCGAACACCACAATTCCCATCCTGTCGGAAGGCCTTTGGGCGATAAACTCGATGGCGATATCCTTGGCGGCACTGATTCTGTCCGGGGTGAAGTCCCTGGCCAGCATACTGGTCGAGACATCCATCGCAAGCACGATATCAATCCCTTCGGTGTCAACCTTTTCCACCTTTGTAGAGGAACGTGGACGGGCGATCGCCACGACAATCAGCGAAAGAGCCGCGATCCTTAGGACAAAGGGAATATGTCTGACCACGTTCAAGATCGTGTTTCCTCCTGATTTCCAAGGCGTGAGACTTGAAACCCTGAGATGCGGCCTCCTATCCATCAGTTCCACGTACAGATAACGCAGAACCAACAGAGCCGGAATCACCAGCAGCCAAAGCAATTTAGGATATTCAAAGAACATTATGCCTCTCCTCCTTCTTTTTTAGTGGAAGATTTCGCTTCCGCCGCCTTTCCCGCGGCCTCCTCTTCGGCAAGTTGAGACTGGTAAGTAACTGTCACAAAGCGCACTGCGGCAGGTAGAGCGGCCGCATTCTCCTCATCCGACGCGGAAGCCTTGGCGAACTTGACGAAATCAGCGGTCTCAAACAGCGTCTTCATTTCCTCGTAAAGGTCCGCCGGAACGCCGGAGTCCTTAAGGTCCTTGAATATCTCCGCCGTGGTCATCTCCATCGCATCTATGCCATAGCGTGCGTCGATATATTCCCTTAACGCGTCAGTGATTCCGGAATAGAAAGTCTTCTGCTTCTCCGGAGCCCAGTATTTGCTTCCACGGAAATGGTCGAGCCTCCGCAAAGCCACCAGATAAGGCGGATCCTTATGGACGGAGACAGATTCCTTTCCGCGCCTCATAGCGAAGAATGCCCAGATCAGGATGGCGACGATCGCGACCGCCCATATTCCTACAATATAAGGAATGACTTCAGCGGCCTTGAGCGGATAGCGGATCTGTCCCTTGATGTCGTGTATCTGATAGGTCGTCGTGTCAACAGGCATCGTGAAGATGTCAAGCGTCTTTGGCGCGAAGACCAGCGTGTCGATCCTGTCCACACCTGAAGCCCTTATCAAAGAAAGCGGAAGGAGTTCGTAATTACCTTCGTCAAAGGAGGTTATTATCATCGAGACATCGATGTCGTACGACTTAGGCTCGTTCTTCTTGCCTTGGACCTTGACCGTGTCCACCATGAAAGGCAGGACGATCTCCACGCTGTCCATGAACCCCTTCGAGAAGTCCGGAAGCGCGAACCTCGTGCCTTCGGCGACATCCTTCAAATGAAAGCCATAACGGAATTGGTCTCCGATCAGAGCGGAATCACGCTTCTGCAACGGTTCGAGGAAGGAATCCTCGGACCTTATCAGCATTCCTTTACCTTGCGGAGCCTGCTGTCCTATGGCGGCGATGGTGATCATCGCGGCGCATAAAAGCGACAGGCCGTAAACAAATCTCTTCATTTCTATCTCCTCCCGAAAAATGTCATCAGCCCCTTGACGTAATCCTGGTTGGTGGCAATGTCGACAGAATCAATATGATAGCGGTTGAACAACTTCTTCTCCTCAGCCTCGGCGGCGCCGAACCATTTTGAATATTCAGCCCTCGTCTTCCTGCTGGAAGTATTGATCCAAGCTGACTCCCCTGTCTCGGAATCCTTTACGTGAACCAATCCTACATCCGGAATCGTCCTCTCGCGGGGATCATGGACCTTGATGACAGAGATGTCGTGGCGGTTGCGTGCCACCTTCAGGGCATCCTCGTAGCGAGGAGAGCCATCAGGATTGGCGTCCAACATGTCGGAAAGCACGAAAGCCGTGCACTTCTTCTTGATGGCATTCGTCAAGTAACGCAGAGCCTGGCCGACATCGGTCCCGTTTGACTTCGGTTTGAGCTCGATGATCTCGCGTATGATGTGGAGAAGATGGCTACGCCCTTTCTTCGGCGGGATGAACTCCTCAACCCTGTCACTGAAAAACAAAGCTCCGACCTTGTCGTTGTTGATGATAGCCGAAAAACTAAGAACAGCCGCAATCTCAGCGATCAGATCTCTTTTCGTCCTCACACTGGTTCCAAAAAGGCCGGAACGGCTGATGTCGATAAGAAGAACCACCGTCATCTCCCTCTCCTCCTCAAAGACCTTGACGTAAGGAGAGCGCAGACGAGCGGTCACGTTCCAGTCCATCGAGCGCACATCATCTCCGTACTGGTACTCACGCACCTCACTGAAGGCCATACCACGTCCTTTGAAGGCGCTGTGATATTCACCGGCGAAGATCTGGTGGGACAGAGCCCTTGTGCGGATCTCTATCTTGCGGACCTTGCGAAGCAGCTCGTTGGCTGAGTTAACTGATGAAGTCGCCGCCATGATTGCGATGTCTGTTTAAAACCCAACTACTCATTGACCGTTACGGAACCTGCACGGCGTTGAGAACCTCGGCGATGATCTGCTCGGTCGTGACGTTTTCAGCCTCGGCCTCGTAGGTCAGCCCGATCCTGTGGCGCAGAACCTCGTTGCAGACGGCCCTGACATCCTCCGGAATCACATAGCCTCTTCTCTTGATGAAGGCGTAGGCCTTGGAAGCCATTGAAAGCGAGATGCTGGCACGAGGCGAGGCGCCGAATGAGACGAGGTCCTTTATCTTGCCGAGACCGTAGTCCTCAGGAGTACGGGTCGCATAGACGATGTCAACAATGTACCTCTCGATTTTCTCGTCCATGTAGACATCCCTCACGACACCTCTGGCACGCACGATGTCCTCCGGCTTGATCACCGGATTGACTGTCGGGAACTCACCGGTGTTGTTCATCCTTATGATCTGCCTTTCCTCCTCTTTCTTAGGGTAGCTCACAATGACCTTAAGCATGAAACGGTCCACCTGGGCCTCCGGAAGCGGATAAGTTCCCTCCTGCTCGATAGGGTTCTGGGTAGCCATCACGAGGAAAGGCTCCGGAAGCTTGAATGTCTGGTCACCGATCGTCACCTGACGCTCCTGCATGGCCTCAAGAAGGGCTGACTGCACCTTCGCCGGGCTACGGTTGATCTCATCCGCAAGCACGAAGTTGGCGAAGACCGGTCCCTTGTGGACCTCGAACGACTCATCTTTCTGTGAATATATCATCGTACCGATGAGGTCGGCAGGAAGAAGGTCCGGGGTAAACTGGATACGGCTGAACTTCGCGTCGATGGCCTTTGACAGGGTACTGATGGCGAGAGTCTTGGCCAATCCCGGAACACCTTCCAAAAGAATATGCCCGTTGGCGAGAAGTCCGATCAGAAGGTTCTCCACAAGGTGCTTCTGTCCGATTATGACCTTGCCCATCTCAAGGGACAGCATGTCCACGAAGGCGCTTTCCTTCTGGATCCTGTCATTGAGTTCCTTGATGTTTACACTTTCCATATTACTTTGTTTTTTACTATTTTTGCAATCAAACAATCTTAAAATGCGCTACAGGATCATCCTTTCCTATGACGGTTCGTCATTCTGCGGCTGGCAGATTCAAAACCAAGCGACCACCGTTCAGGAGTGTCTTCAGAATGCTCTTTCGACTCTCTTGAAGGAGGACATTGCCGTCACGGGAGCCGGAAGGACGGATTCAAAGGTCAACGCGATCAATTACGTCGCCCACTTTGAGGTCTCCGATCCGGACATTGACGCAAGCGCGATTGGCTACAAAATAAATGCCATTTTACCAGCCGGAATCAAGGTACATTCGATTTCGCTTTGCGATTCCGGGTTCCATGCCAGATTCGACGCCACGCAGCGTGAGTACAAGTACTTTATCCACCGCCGAAGGGATCCTTTCATGCGGGAATATTCCTACCTCTACACCTTTCAGTTGGATGTGGAGAAGATGAACCGCGCGGCGTTGGCCCTTTTGGGAAAACACGACTTCAGCTGCTTTGAAAAAGTAGGCAGCGACAACAAGACCTCCATCTGCACCGTCACCCTGGCGCGTTGGGAGGCATATTCCCCAGACCACGTCAGAATTATGGGCTACCCCGCCGAAGAAGGCGACTACCTTGTCTTCACCATCCGCGCCGACCGCTTTTTAAGGAATATGGTCCGTGCCGTCGTCGGTTCCCTCCTCGAGGTGGGCCGCGGCAAGCGCGATGAGTCCTGGCTCGCCACCCTAACCCAAGGCGGCTCCCGCTCCCGCGCCGGCGAATCCGTCCCCGGCCACGCCCTCTTCCTCACCAAGGTGGAATATTAACGAGCCCGCCGAATCATCACTTACTAAGGTGTTCAAAATTTTTGAACACCAACTGATTTTTGAACACAACCTCACATAACATCCTAATAAACAAAGATTTACAAACATTCGGCATCATATTTTTCAAGTTTTGGCGATATGTTGGAAATTATTGATACCTTTGTTATATAAACGTCATTACTTTATGGAAAGCATTTATATTAAGAACTTCGGTCCCCTGAAAGAAGTCGAAATTCAAGACATAAAAAAGGTAACAATTTTCATAGGAGAAAGCGGTAGCGGCAAGAGTACGATAATGAAAGTCATCGCACTGTTCAGATGGTTGTACAAAATGATGAACATCCGCTCATTTCTCAAATATTCAAAAGTGCCCAAGAGTCCATTCCGTTTTCAATTTATAAGCCTGCTAAGAAACTGTGGGCTGATTGACTATTTGAAGTCAGACAGCGAAATAGTGTACAGGAATGGGGAACTAGAACTCATGTGGGATCCTGACAGTAAAAAACTTAAAGGAACGTCTTCCTATATTCCCAAAGAAGAATTAAGCCTCGAAAAGATTTCCTTTATTTCAGACAAGCGTAATCTGATCTCAGACATTGTTGACAATCATCTGCCATTAAAGAAGGATATGTACTATCTCTCAGAGACATATTCCGACTTTGAGACAGCGGTCAGAGAAGTCAAAGAGATGGAGATTTCAGACCTAGGCGTCAAGTTTATCATAAAAAAGACTAGTCAAGGGAATAAATATCTAATCGTTCCAGCCGATGACTCAGGATCTTTTGGAGTGAAATTAAACTCAGCCTCCTCAGGCACACAAAACCTTGTGCCAATGAATATCATTGTCGAATATTACTCAAAACACTATGACTTAGTCTCGTCAATCAACAAAGCCATTCTTGCGTATGTCTCTAAATCAGATAGTCTTAGTGACTTTAAGGCCGTAAAGAATATCGGAGAATTCGCCAACAAAAATGTGCATCTTATTATCGAAGAACCGGAACTAAGCCTTTTTCCTTCCAGCCAAAGGGAATTGATGGAGTTTTTGTTTAGAAGCATTTCGGACGACAATGGAAGAGAGTACAATACAACGTTGATGTTTGCCACGCATAGTCCCTATATCGTTAATTATCTGAATATACTTCTTCTACGACAGGGACACATTGAGAATAATCAGAGTTCGATAAACAAGGACGACCTGTCTGTCTATCGGGTTTATCAAGGATCAATACAAAATCTCGTAGGGACAGTGAACGGAAACACCCTTGTTGACACAAGCGATCTCAGTGAAGAGATTGAACGAATCTATTATGAATATTCAACCTTGAAGAATAAACTACTATGAAGGATCTTATCGAGCGGGCGTTTTCCACCTATAATCCCAACCTTAGGGTTTCAGAGAACATAAAAGATGGCGATTTCGGTTTGACGGATACGAAATCGTGTAATGACTGTTGGAACAACACAAGATATTTCGCGGAAAGTTGTGATGATAAAACAGTTCTGAATATTCATAACACGGAAGAGGTCAGGGTAATCTGTTTGGAAAAGGTATTTCAAGATTGCACAAATACAGAAGCCGCTGTAGGAGGTTGTTGTGACTATTTATTGTATTCCAATCACAAAATCGCCGTCACTGACTTAACCTGCTCAAGGCCAGAATTTATAGCCCAAGGTGCAAAAGGCGGGAAACGAGCAATCGCATATCAGCAGATGTCCGATTCTATCGAGAAGCTCCAAAAATTCGAATCTATAACTGATAGAATCAGCCAAATGGATTCTAAAGTGGCCATCTTTGCCATTAGAAAAAAGGTATTCGCTGTAGAGGAAGATAGCCCACAACGTTCGATGAAAGCATTTCTTCAGATGAACGTTAATCCGGCAATAGATATGGGAAATGGCTTCCATTTTATAACTCAAGAATACCCTTTGGCCTACACCTGGTAAGGTTCTTCCCAAAATCCACCTTAATTCCGCAACCGCATCGCATTTCAAAGGAGCAAAAACAGTTAATACCGCTCCAGTTGATGGCTGAAATTCATACGTCGGAAGCATTTTTCCATATAACTTCCATCGGAGACTTCTTGCCTATTTTCAAAGAGCTTTATGAATATGAATCCCCAAGCGCCCTCTTCCTCACTAAGGTGGAATATTAATGAACGAGGTCTCGAAAATTTTGCGTATCTTTGTGGTTTAGTGGCGTGAAATGTGCAGATACGCACGCCTGGCATATTTGTAAATAATAAAAACGTACGTGATAATTATGTTGTTCCAAGTTTTGCAGGCCGTGGGCCTGGATTCTGCGGCGGCTGAGATGGCCGAGGACATGGCACAGGGAGCCGCACCTGTGGCGGATCTTGCTCCACAGCAGGTTGAGCAGTCGTTCTCACTTATCGAGATGGCGACCAAGGGCGGCTGGCTGATGATCGTGCTGGCGCTTCTGTCTGTGATCGCCATCTACATATTCGGAAAGAAATGGTGGATGATCCACAAGGCGGGGCAGGTTGACAAGAACTTTATGAGGGACATACGCGACTATATTCATGAAGGGAAGGTGAAGTCGGCTGTTTCGCTCTGCCAGAAGTATGACTCTCCGGTGGCGCGTCTCGTCGAGAAGGGAATCGAGCGCATCGGCAGGCCTCTCGCGGACATCCAGACATCTGTCGAGAACATGGGCAACGTCGAGATCGCACGGCTTGAGAAAGGGCTTCCGATGCTCGCGACCATCGCCGGCGGAGCGCCTATGATCGGATTCCTCGGAACCGTGCTCGGTATGGTGCAGGCGTTCTTCAACATGGCGAACGCCGGCAACAACATCGACATCACGCTGCTTTCCAGCGGTATCTACACAGCGATGATCACAACAGTCGGCGGTCTTATCGTCGGAATCCTCGCCTACTTCGGCTACAACTATCTGGTCGCTCAGATCTCCAACCTGATGTTCATGATGGAGAACGCCACCATCGACTTTATGGATCTTCTGCACGAACCTGCAGGCAACGGGGAGGAGAAATAGTCAATGGCATTCAAGAGAACCACAAAGGTCTTGTCGGACACAGCGATGTCTTCGATGACTGACTTGGTGTTCCTGCTGCTGATCTTCTTTCTGATCACCTCGACACTGGTCAATCCGAACGCGCTGAAGCTCCTGCTCCCGAAGAGTACGGGACAGGTTTCCGCCAAGCCTACCGTCACTGTCTCAATCAAGGATTGGGGCGACGACACCTACACCTATCACCTCAACGGGAGCGAGACCCCGGTACAGTACTCCGAGTTGGAGGACGATCTCGTGGACTTGCTTCAGACAGAAGAGGATCCGACATTCTCGATCTATTCTGACGAGAGTGTGCCGATCAAGGAGGTCGTGTCGCTGATGAACATCGCGAAACGCAATCATTACAAGGTAATCCTAGCGACACAGCCTGAATGATGAAACCGTATCTTCGTGACAGACAGAAGGAGGCCAAGGTCTCCACGGTGACCGGGATCGTTCTCACGGTCTCTGTTCACGTGCTTGCCTGCCTGCTTTGCGTGTTCACGGGGATGAAGTACATCTACCCGCCGCCACAGGAACAGACTTTCCTCGTGGACTTCAGTGAGGACGAGCCGCAGCCGGTCAAGCGGCAGAACAGAGGCCGCCAGCCTCAGGCCGAGGAGATCGACAAGACAAAGCCGGTGGAACTGATCCAGAGGAGCGAGTCCCCACACAAATCGGAAAAGGCGAACAAGACGGCGGAGGCCAAGCCTGATGATTTCGGGGATGTCGAGACCCCGGTACAGAAAGAGGAGATCAACAAGAACGCCCTTTTCCCGGGGATGAGCCAGAAGGATTCATCAAATGCCCCACACAGTGCCACTGATCCGAAAAACGAGTTCAAAGCCGGACATCCTAAGGGGAACACGACCAACGGCAAGTCCGAGGGTACGCCCAACGCGCGGCTGAAAGGGAGAAACACCTTGGGAGCGATTCCAAGGCCGGCATATTCAGAGCAAGACTACGGCACTGTCGTGGTGGACATCTGGGTTGACAACTATGGAAACGTGACGAAAGCTGTTCCGGGAGGACAAGGGACAACCGTGAACAACTCCAAACTATGGGCTGCGGCAAGAGCCGCGGCCTTGCAGACACACTTCAACCAAAGCGCTGACGCGCCGGCGTTGCAGCAGGGAACGATAACATACGTATTTAAACTTCAATAACTTATATTCAATTACTTATTTATTTTAATGGCGTGAGCCACAAACATTATGGAAGAAAATTTCAATGGTGGTGAGAACCACGAGGAGCGTAGGGATTACGCTGCGGAAGGACCGAAAACAGGTTATTCATCAGAAGGCAGGAAACTTAGACCGAGAAAGAAGGTAGTGCCTGCCGCATCATCCTCCGCTGACGGAGAGTACAAGTCTTACGACAACAGCCACAGGAGCTACTCCAGCGACAATCGCGGCGGCTACGGCCAGCGTGGCGGTTACCAGAGCCGTGGCGGCAACGGCGGAAGAGGAGGATATTCATCAGACCGCAGGAGCTATGGAGACCGCAACGACAACCGTGGCGGCTATGGACAGCGAAGAAGCTACGGCGACAACGCCGAGGGCGGAGAGAGAAGGACTTCATCCTACGGACAGGGCCGTCCTTCATACGGGGACAGACCTTCTTACGGACAGCGAAGAAGCTACGGAAGCAACAACAGCTACGATGGAGGCGAGAGAAGATCGTCTTACGGCCGCCCGTCATTCGGTGAGGGTCGTCCTTCATACGGACAGAGAAGAAGCTACGGCAACAACTCCGAAGGAGGAGAGGAAAGAAGATCCTCTTACGGACAGAACCGTCCTTCATTCGGTGAGGGACGCCCGTCATACGGACAGAGAAGAAGCTACGGCGCCGGCAATGAAGGCGGAGAGAGAAGGCCGTCATATTCAAGGAAGCCGGCCGGACACGGATTCGGCCCTAAGCAGGGAGGTTTCTCCGCCGGAAGAGGCGCGGGCCGTCCGGGGCCAAAGAAATTCGGCCGTAAGGACGAGCCGCATTTCACAGAGACGGACGAGGCGGGAATCAACCAGATGCTTTCAAGGAGACCGCAGGTTGACGCCGCTCTTTCCGACAACGACAATGTACCTACACCTATAAAGGAAGAGATACGTCTCAACAAGTACATCGCCAACTCGGGAGTATGCTCACGCCGCGAGGCCGACAACTTCATCCAGGCAGGCGTTGTGACCGTGAACGGTGAGGTTGTGACCGAGCTTGGAACAAAGGTCAACGTCCTCAACGATGACATCCGCTTCAACGGAGAGAGGCTTAAGGGCGAGGAGAAGGTGTACATCGTGATGAACAAGCCTAAGGGCTTTGTCACCAGCGCCAGCGACCCTCACGCCGAGAAGACCGTCATGGATCTCCTCAAGGGCTGCAAACTCCGTGTGTTCCCTGTCGGAAGGCTTGACAAGAACACCACCGGTGTGCTGATGTTCACGAACGACGGCGAGATCGCCGAGCAGCTCACACACCCTTCCTACAACAAGAAGAAGATCTACCAGGTGATCCTCGACAAACCGCTTGAGGAAGCCGACAAGGAGAAGATCCTTACAGAGGGCCTTAACCTCAACGACGGCAACATCAAGGCTGATGAGCTTGAATATATCGACGCGGACGACCACAGAAGGCTCGGCATCGAGATCCACTCGGGCAAGAACAGGATTGTCAGAAGGATATTCGAATCCCTCGGCTACGATGTGAAGGCGCTTGACAGGGTTTACTTCGCCGGCCTCACCAAGAAGGGTCTCAAGAAAGGCGAGTGGAGATACCTCAGCGAGGGCGAGGTGAATGTCCTCAAGATGGGGGCCTATGTCTAGTCAGGAGAAACACACTGAACACAGAGCTGGATTTGTCAACATCATCGGTAATCCGAATGTTGGCAAATCCACGCTTATGAACGCCCTGGTCGGCGAGAAGCTGTCCATCGTCACGGCGAAGGCGCAGACCACAAGGCACAGGATCATGGGAATCGTCAACACTGACGACTGCCAGATCGTATATTCGGACACTCCCGGCATGCTCAAGCCGAACTACCGCCTGCAGGAGGACATGATGAAGTTCGTGGACGCCGCCATCGGTGACGCGGACATCATCCTCAACGTGACGGACGTGGTTGAAAAGAGCGACAAGAACAGTGAATATATTCAAAAACTCCAGAAGTTGGATTGTCCGGTGGTGGTAGTGATCAACAAGATCGACATCAGCGAGCAGAAGAAGGTGACCGACCTGATCGCCTACTGGCAGAAGCAACTTCCTGAGGCTGTGATCATTCCGGTGTCGGCAAAGGAGAGGTTCAACCTTGAGAGTGTTCTGAATGCCGTGATGAGCAAGCTTCCTGTCGCGCCGCCTTGGTTCGACAAGGACCAGTTCACTGACAGGAACCTCAGATTCTTTGCGTCCGAGATCATCAGGGAGAAGATTCTGGAGAACTACAGCCAAGAGGTGCCTTACAGCTGCGAGGTGGCTGTGGAGGCTTTTAAGGAAGGTCGAGAAAGGTACGAGATCAGTGCTGTCATCTACGTGATGCGTGATTCCCAGAAAGGGATCATCATCGGCAAGGGTGGCGCGGCGTTGAAGAAAGTCGGCACAGAAGCGAGGCTGGAGATGGAGGATTTCTTCCAGAAGAAGGTCTTCCTTCAGCTTTTCGTGAAGGTCAATCCGGACTGGAGGGAGAGCCGTAAGGAACTCAGGAAGTTCGGGTACGAGGAATAGCACCGGCCGCAAATCGGCCCCGGCAGCAAACGATAATAAAGGGTTATCAATATAAACGAGGAATATTCAGGTATGGCTAAAGACGAATGGGATGACATTGAGACTCCGGAAGGAGGCAACGAGGACGAGGAACTGAACGAGGCCCCGATTGACGAGACTTCGGCCAAGTCCTCAGGGAAATACGACAAGCTGCTTAGTTCAGACAGCAAGAAGTACAAACTTTCTGGAATGTTCAGAGACTGGTTTCTGGACTATTCCTCGTATGTCATTCTGCAAAGGGCTGTGCCTCACATCGTTGACGGACTCAAACCGGTGCAGAGGCGCGTGCTCCACGCGATGTACAGGATGGATGACGGAAGCTACACCAAGGTGGCGAACATCGTCGGACAGGCGATGCAGTACCACCCGCACGGTGACGCTTCCATCTTGGGTGCCCTCGTGCAGCTCGGACAGAAAGGCCTCTTGATCGACTGTCAGGGAAACTGGGGAAACATCCTCACCGGTGACAGCAACGCCGCTCCCCGTTACATCGAGGCCCGCCTTAGCAAATTCGCCAAGGAAGTCGTCTTCGATCCGAAGATCACCAACTGGATGACATCCTACGACGGACGCAACCAGGAGCCGACTGAGCTTCCGGTCCGTTTCCCGCTTCTGCTTGCTCAGGGTACTGAGGGAATCGCAGTCGGTATGGCCTCCAAGATCCTCCCGCACAACTTCAACGAACTCATCGACGCCTCGATCAGCATCCTTCAGGGTGAGGACTTCACTATCTACCCGGACTTCCCTACCGGAGGTTCAGCTGATTGCAGCAACTACAAGGACGGAGCCCGTGGCGGCAGCGTGAAGGTGCGCGCAAAGATCGAGAAGATTGACAAGAACACGGTGGCCATCACCGAAATTCCATACGGCAAGACCTCCCACGTCCTCATAGACTCGATCCTCAAGGCCAAGGACAAAGGCAAGATCAAAATCAAGAAGATCGAGGACATGACAACCGAGAAGGTCGAGATCCTGATCCACCTTCCGAACGACGTGTCCCCGGACAAGACGATCGACGCTCTCTACGCGTTCACCGACTGTGAGTGCAACATCGCCCCGAACGCATGCGTCATTGTGGACAACAAGCCTCAGTTCCTCTCCGTCAAGGACATCCTGATCTATGACACGAACCACACGAGGGACCTTCTCAAGTGGCAACTTGAGATCAGGCTCGCTGAGCTGGAGGACCAGTGGCACTACACCTCTCTCGAAAGGATATTCTTTGAGAACAAGGTCTATAAGATCCTGGAGCAGAACCAGAACAGTTGGGAGCAGCAGCTTCAGGATGTGTTCTTGGAGATGAAGACTTATCAAGACATTCTCCGCCGCGAGATTCTGATGGAGGACATCGAGAAGCTCGTTGAGAAGCCGGTGCGCAAGATCTCGAAGTTCGACACGAAAGCCATTGACGAAAAGATCGCCGCCATCGAGGCGGAGATGACAACCGTCAAGGACAACATCGAGCACATAACCCAGTACACTATCGACTGGTTCAAGATGCTCAAGACCAAGTACGGCAAGCCTTTCGTCCGCCAGACCGAGATCACGGCATTCGAGAGCATAGCCGTCACCAAGGTCGTCAGCAACAACGCCAAACTCTACGCAAACTACGAGGAGGGCTTCGTCGGTCTGTCGCTCAAAAGAGATGACAACGGCACGTTCGTCTGCGACTGCTCCGACCTCTCCGAGATCATCGTCATCGGCAAGGACGGCAAGTACCGCATCACCAAAGTCACGGACAAGGCGTTCTTCTGGAAGGACCTGCTCTACGTCGGTGTGTTCAACAGAGGCGACAGCAGAACCATCTACAACGTCATCTACCGCGAGGGCAAGAGCAGCGTCTCCTACGCCAAGCGGTTCGCGATCACCAGCGTCACCAGGGACAAGGACTACGACATAACAACAGGCGAGGAGGGCTCCAAGATCCTCTGGTTCACGGTCAACCACAACGGTGAAGCCGAATCTGTACGAATATACCTGCGTCCACGTCCGAAACTGAAAAAGACGCAGTTTGAATATGATTTCTCAACCCTTGCGATCAAGGGCAAGGCCTCCAGAGGCAACCTGGTGTCCAAGAACCCTATCGCGAGGATCCAGCTGAAATCCAAGGGTGTGTCCACAATCGGTGGCAAGGACATCTGGTACGACGCTGACATCCAGAAGCTCAACGACGAGCAGCGCGGCCAGTATCTCGGCGAGTTCGGTCCGGAGGACAAGGTTCTGGCAATATTCAAGGACGGAACATTCTACACGACTTCGTTCGATGTCTCCAACCGTTATCAGGGCGAGGTGATCAAGATCGAGAAGTTCGATCCGAACAAGACTTACACTGCCCTATACTACGACGGGGCGGCCAAGGCATTCTACGTCAAGAGGTTCAGCTTCGTTCTGAGTGACAACACTCCGCTGTCGTTCATAGCTCCGGGAGCGAAATCCTACCTTGTGGACATTTCAGAGGACAAGCATCCACAGTTCCAGGTGATCTTCGGGGGCAAGTACGAGCATCGTGATCCGGAGAACATCGACGCTGAGGAATACATCGCCAAGAAAGGTTATTCTGCCAAGGGCAAGAAATGTCATCAGTACGACCTCAAGGAGGTGAAGTTCATCGAGCCTCTGCACAAGCCGGAGGACGACATCGAGGACGAGCCGTTGGACATCATTGATGACGTGGAGTCTGACGAGCCACAAGGCGAGACAAATTCCACAGAAGCTACAGGTTCAACAAATGACAGTGGTCAGACCAGCGCCGCAGACCTTCTCGGCTCCGGGAATATTCCGGACATCGGGGACATCGACGAACCGACTTTGTTCTAACATTCAAGCACGGGCACCGTTCACTGCGCGGAGTGGCGCCCATACCTTATACAATGATAATTGCCGTTAATCAATGTAATTGGCGGTTATTCTCCTACATATTAATTAAATACTAATGTCCTGCAAGGAGAAAGATATTGCCATCATAGGCTTTATGGGTTGCGGCAAGAGCAGTGTCGGGAAAATCCTCGCGACGCTGATCCCCGAATGCCGCCTGATCGACCTTGACACCTACATTGAGGAAAAGCAGGGCAAGAATATTCCCGAAATATTCAATGAATATGGTGAAGCGGCTTTCCGCCGGATGGAATGTGAGGCCCTCGAGGAGATATTCAGAGATCCCGCCCGCCCCCGCGCCATCCTTTCCCTCGGAGGCGGCACCGTGACTTCCGAGGAATGCCGCCAGCTAATCCACCGGCACACCGACTGTTTTTATCTCCGCGCCACCACCGAGACCCTCCTAGGCAACCTCGAAGGCCATTCCGAAGGCCGCCCGATGCTCAGTTCCGCCCAGCCGGTCCGCTTCGACAAGCTCAGCGACCGGTCTGGAAACTCACCGAATAACGGGACTACGGTCACCGAACCTATGGTTCAACTTGGCTCACCCACCGACGAAACATCTAATGCTGATAATCAGCAGAGTAAAAGTCCTAAGATGTCCGGATCGGTCGCTGAGCCTGTTAATATTACCGATAAAGCACCCGAGGCGGTCGCTGAGCCAGCCGAAGTGCCGTCAACTGAAACCTCAAGCGAAAAAGAAGCCCTCCGCCACCGCATCGAATCCCTGATGCAAACCCGCTCCCCACAGTACCTCGCCACAGCCCACCACATCATCGACATCGACGGACAGACCCTCGCCCAAATCGCCGCCCTCATCAAAGAGACCGTGAAGCACAACATACTGAATATCAAACGATAAGACATTCTCCTTTAGTTAATACCGACCAAAGACAAACCATTACTTCAGTAATATTCAATCAGTTATCCACCACGGCTAAAAACCATGAAGCGTATCCTACGCTGGAAAGAGAACCATTAGCACGATAACGAACCGGATATCTGTTGTTCGGGAAATATTCATTATATTTGAGATTGTAACTCGTACACCTTGCAGCTATGGGGATGAAAAGGGACAATAAATACCAAAGATTCGGTGTGAATATCTCAACCGAAACCCGCACCATCGAGAGCTGGGAAATCGAAGAGGAATAGACTTGAACCGAATAATACGCGAAATGGCAGAAAAGAACAATATACCACAGTTTGTAAACAGCGATTCATTTATGGCGGACAAGGACTATGTGAAATGGTTGTCTGACTTGAAGAAACGCATCCGAATCACGCAACTTAAGGCGGCTGTCAAGGTGAATGAGGAGATGCTCAAATTCTATTGGAGCTTGGAAGAGGAGATTTGTGAGAAGCAGAAAGAACATAAGTGGGGTGCAAAAGTAATTGATAGGCTTAGTCTGGATTTGCGCACCGAATTTCCTCAGACAGAGGGTTTCTCAAGGGCTAATTTGTATAATGTAAAACGATGGTTTGCTTTCTATTCAAGCCAAATTGAATTTGTCTACCAAGCTGGTAGACAATTACAAAAAGTAGATAATGCAAATACACCGATTCCCGAGATCCTACTTTGCGTGCCTTGGCGACACCAGACGATTATAGTTTCCAAATGCGATACTTTGTAATCAGCCGGCAACAAATCGAGCAAGGATATTCCTAAATAAACTCGTCGCGCTCCTTGATGTCTTTGATGCGGAGTTGGAGGGTGGTGTTGCCGCGGTAGTAGTTCTCGACGATGGAGTAGCAGATGTCGAATGGGTTGCCGGCTTTGATGTAGTCGTAGAACTCGGCCATGTTGAAGGCGATGGCGGGAATTTGGTGGAACGGCTGCTTCTCGTCGATGAGATCCAGCTTCATGTGGACACCGCCGGCTCCCACTTTACGGCCGTTGCCGCCGTCGGAGACGTTCTCGGTCAGGAAGACCGGATTGGTGTTGCCGGGGCCGAAAGGCTGGAACTGCTTCAGGAGACGGAAGAATTTCGGGGTGATCTGGCTGAACTCCAACTTGGCGTCGATGTCGGTCATCGGGGTAAGCATCTCCTCGGTGATCTTTTCGGAGATGAACTTGTCGATTCTGCTGACAAACTCCTCCAGATTGCCCTCCTTCAGTGTCAGGCCGGCTGCATAGACGTGTCCCCCGAAGTTCTCAAGCAGGTCAGCGCAACTCTCGATGGCCTCATACAGGTCGAAACCAGCGACACTGCGGGCCGATCCGGTGATGAATCCGTTCGATTTTGTCAGCACGATAGTCGGTTTGTAGAACGCCTCGACAAGGCGCGATGCCACAATCCCGACAACGCCCTTGTTCCAAGTCGGATTGTAAACTATTGTAGCGGCGTCTGTTGACAGAGCCGAACCGTTCTGAACCATCTCAAGAGCCTCCTGGGTGATCTCACGGTCGATGCTCTTGCGGTCGTTGTTGTTGTCGTTGATCTTCTCGCCGATCATTGTGGCGGTGTGGTCGTCGGAAGCGGTCAGGAGTTCAACGGCCAAACGGCCGGTCTCCATTCTTCCGGCGGCGTTAATCCTCGGGCCGATCTTGAACACGATGTCGTCAATAGTAAGATGTCCGAGTTCCAGTTTCGAGAGCGTCGCCATTGCGTGAAGCCCTTTGCGAGGATTCTCGTTCAGCTGTTTGAGACCGAAGTGGGCCAGAACCCTGTTCTCCCCCACCATCGTCACGAGATCCGCTGCGATACTTACCACCAGCAGATCCAGCAGCGGAATCAAAGTCTCGAACGGAATGCCATACTTCTGTGAATATGCCTGCACAAGCTTGAAGCCCACTCCGCAGCCACTCAGATCATCGAACGGGTAGGTGTCGTCCTCACGCTTGGGATCCAAAACAGCCACTGCCGGCGGAAGCGTGTCCTCCGGAAGGTGATGGTCGCAGATGATGACGTCAATTCCCTTCGTGGCGGCATATTCAACCTTCTCGTTGGCCTTGATGCCGCAGTCCAGGGTGATGATGAGCCCGAAACCATTGTCTCCGGCCCAGTCGATGCCTTTGTAGGACACCCCATAACCCTCATCGTAGCGGTCCGGAATGTAGAAATCCACCTTGGAGGAGTACCTTCTGAGGAATGAATATACCAACGAGACGGCGGTAGTGCCATCCACGTCGTAGTCACCATAGACCAGAATCTTCTCCTCTGATGTGATTGCCTTGCGGACCCTCTCCACGGCCACGTCCATGTCCTTCATCAGAAACGGATCATGGAGGTCATTCAGGCTCGGACGGAAAAACGAGCGCGCCTGCTCGAAAGTCTCGACTCCCCTCTTGACAAGAAGGTCGGCGAGAACCCGGTCAATGCCCAGTTCGGCGGAAAGCCTTCCCACCTTTTCCGGATCAGCCGGCTCCTTCAAAATCCATTTGCGCTCTTTTCCCATAATAGACAAAGGTACGGATTTAATTTCAGAATGTGAATTAAAAGTAGTATTTTTGCATATTCTGGGCTACGGCTCTATCTTATTATTTTGAATATTAAAAATTAACGATATGGCAAACATCGAACTCAGCGAGCAGGAGAGAATCAGACGCGAGTCTCTCGCAAAGTTAAGGGAATTGGGCATAAACCCTTATCCGGCACCTCTTTATCCGGTCAACGCGACCGCCAAGGAGATCGAGGCAGGTTTTGATCCGGAGAAGGGCAACTTCCAGGAAGTCTGCATCGCGGGCCGTCTGATGTCCCGCAGAATCATGGGCGCGGCCTCGTTCGGCGAGATCCAGGACGCCACTGGAAGAATCCAGATCTATGTCAAGAGAGACGAGATCTGCCCTGGCGAGGACAAGACGATGTACAACACCGTCTGGAAGAAGCTGCTTGACATCGGTGACATCATCGGCATCAAGGGATTCGCGTTCATCACCCAGACCGGCCAACTCAGCGTTCACGCCAAGGAACTTACGGTTCTGAGCAAGTCCCTTAGGGTTCTCCCTATCGTGAAGGAGGTTGACGGTGTTGTCTATGACGCGTTCACTGATCCGGAGCTCCGCTACCGCCAGAGGTACGTTGATCTCATCGTAAACCCTCAGGTAAAGGACGTTTTCGTCAAGAGGGCCCAGATCATCGCCACGATGAGGGAATATTTCAACGCGGCCGGCTGCCTTGAGGTCGAGACCCCGATCCTCCAGCCTATTCCGGGAGGAGCGACCGCACGTCCGTTCATCACCCACCACAACGCCCTCGACATCGATCTCTACATGAGAATCGCCAACGAGCTTTACCTCAAGAGACTCATCGTCGGTGGCTACAACGGTGTCTATGAGTTCGCCAAGGACTTCCGCAACGAAGGCATGGACAAGACACACAACCCTGAGTTCACCTGCATGGAGATCTACGTTGCCTACAAGGACTACATCTGGATGATGGACTTCGTGGAGAAGATGCTCGAAAAGATCGCCCTCAAGCTGCACGGCACCACAGTCGTGAAGATCGGCGACAAGGAGATCGACTTCAAGGCCGGCTACCGCAGACTGCCTATCCTTGAAGCCATTAAGGAATATGCCGGCGTGGATGTGAAGGGGATGGGAGTTGACGAGCTCCGCGAGACCTGCAAGAAACTCAATGTCGAGTACGAGCCTTCGATGGGTGTAGGCAAACTGATCGACGCCATATTCGGAGAATATTGCGAGGAGCATCTCATCGAGCCTACATTCATCATCGACTACCCTGTCGAGATGTCTCCTCTGACAAAGAGGCATCGTGAGGATCCGACCCTCACGGAGAGGTTCGAGCTGTTCGTATGCGGCAAGGAACTCGCGAACGCATATTCAGAGCTCAATGATCCTATCGACCAGCTGGAGAGGTTCGAGGAGCAGGCAGCCCTCAAGAGCCACGGCGACGACGAGGCGATGTTCATCGACTACGACTTCGTCCGCGCCCTTGAATATGGAATGCCTCCTACCTCCGGTCTCGGAATGGGCATCGACCGTCTGACCATGTTCATGACCGGCCAGACGACCATCCAGGATGTGCTCTTCTTCCCTCAGATGCGTCCGGAGAAGATCGTGAAAAACGACAAGGGCGCGGAGGCGACAGAGGAATAATCAATTTTGAATATTCAGGAAGGGTGGCCGTGACCTTGAAGTCCAGGTCACCTTTTTTTGAATATGATTGATTACCACTATCTGTCATATTCGTAAACTTTTGACCATCAGAAACAGGCATTATGAGAATCGAGAACATCACATCTGCGCAGAACCAGAAGATCAAGGAGTTGCTGGCGCTTCAGGAGAAGTCGAAACTGAGGCGGTCGGAAAGGTTGTTTGTGGTCGAAGGCCGCAGGGAACTCGGCCACTGCCTTGACGCAGGATTCGTTCCGAAGACTCTGTTTATCTGCGGAGAGCTGCTGACAGAAGAGGAGCTGAACGACATTCTTGGCAAGGCGGAAAGGCTGAATCCGAAAGTCGGTGTCGTCCAGGTTCCGTACGAGCTCTACGGCAAGATAGCCTACAGGGGCGGCACGGAGGGTGTCATCGCTGAGGTTGAGTTCCGGGAAAGGACTCTGGAGAGCCTGAGACTCAGCAGGAATCCGCTTGTTATCGTGCTCGAGAGCGTGGAAAAGCCTGGCAACCTCGGTGCCGTCCTCAGAAGCGCAGATGCTGCCGGAGCCGATGCCGTCATCATCTGCGACCCTCTCACCGACATCTACAACCCGAATCTCATCAGGGCCAGCATCGGAGCCGTGTTCTCCAGACAGGTGGCCGTCGCCTCCTCCGAAGAGACCATCGCATGGCTCAAAGGCAAACATATTCAGATACTCACCGCGCAGCTTCAGGACTCTTCCCTGTACTACGACACGGACATGAAGAAGCCTACCGCCATAGTGATGGGTACCGAGTCCACAGGCCTGACCGACATCTGGCGCAAGGCCGCTGACACCCACATCCGCATCCCGATGCTCGGTGATCTCGACTCCCTAAACGTCTCCGTCTCCGCTGCCATCCTCCTCTTCGAGGCCCTCCGCCAGAGGCAGTAAAGGCATCCACTTCAGAACAGAATACTCTTAACCAAGGCGATAAAATCAGCACGTTCGGGATTTACTGCAAAATTGCAGCAAATCCCGAATGCCGCTTATCCAACCAAACTTTCTCTGCACGCTTAATAATCAAACACACGCACCGGTGCGCGGAAAGATCAGTCTGACGCACGGTGAATATGTCAAAAGATTGCCGGTGAGCGGGAATGCCATTTGGACGCACGACCGATCGTTAAAAAGCTACCGGTGCGCGGAAAGAGCAGTCTAACGCATGGACAGGTGGAAAATCCTTGCCGGTGACACAAAAATAATGCGAGGATGACAGCCGACAATCCTCGCATTTTGATTATGGAATATTATGCATCAGTCTGTAACGTCTTCCACTAAAGTCCAGTTATCTGGAAGGCAGAGCGCTGTTTTAGTAGCGTCAAGTAATCCGCTTCTTATATGCAGTTTGCCGTTTTTCGCTGTACTGGTCAGCCAATAGCTGAAAGGGTTAAACTTTGTGTCAAAGTTATTGACATATAGAATAACTTCATCTATTTTTTTGCAACCTCTGAACATCTCAGCGCAACACCCATCGGCCATTTTCTTGGCCATCAACTTTGGAGCATTAGTTAGAGAACTGCACCCATAGAACATTCTATTATAGCACTTTTCTTTAAGTTCTGTCGCAGGAAGGGATTCCGGGCCGGATTCCATCCCGGTGCAATTCACAAACATCCGCTCGTAGCCGAATTTCCTCACTTCTGTTGCTGGCAGTGCCGGTGCTGCTTTCAGACGGGTACAGTTCGCAAACATCCGCTGATAACTGCCCTCATTAACTGTTTCAGCATTGAGTTCCGGAGCAGAAGATAAATTCTCGCATCCGTTAAACATATCCTGATAACAATAATCAGCGAGCGTTGTTGCCGGAAGTTTTGGTGCGGCAGTAAGGTTCTTGCAGTAGGCGAACATGTTGGCGCAGTTATAACCAACGCCATTATTATTATTCTTAAAAGTTTCGATGCAAAGGTCTGTCACCGTGGACAGCCTGCTGCACCCATAAAACATTTCTTGCATTCCGTATGCATTGACAGTTTTGGCTGAAATCGTCGGCATTACTTCAAGTGACGTACAGCCGTAGAACATTTCATTATATGCATTGTCTGGAACCGTTTCAGCAGGCAAATCAGGGGCATTCTTCAATAAAGTACAGCTATTGAACATGGATTCATAGCAGGACTCTGCAAGTGCTTTTGCAGGAAGTGCGGGAGCAGTTGTCAGGCTGGTACAGCCCTTGAACATCTGCTCATAGCAACTCTTTGCAAGCTCTGTCGCAGGAAGTGCGGGAGCAGTTGTCAGGCTGATACAGCCCTCGAACATCCTAAAATAGCAGTTAGATGACAAATTGTTCGACGGGAGATCCGGAGCTGAAGTCAAGACTGAACAGTTCTGGAACAAATATGAAAAACGGGCGTCTTTGGTTTCAACCGTTGCATAATTTTCCCAATCAATGAGGGTGCGGATGTCACCTTTGCAACTTACCGGCACATCTTTTTCAGTAAAACTGATTGTAGTGGTTATGCCGCTGAGATAAGTTCCACTCGTATTCTTATTCTTATCATTTCCCCCACGAAGCCTCAAGTCTCCATTTGAGCCACCGAATTCCACTTCAGTGTTAGCCGTAACACTTTGCCAATCGGAATCTCCGACAGAATAGTAGAGGTAAAAGAAGTCCTGCGAGATTTTGAACTTCTGCGTGGCGTCCGCCGTGAATGTGATGTAAGGATATTCTCCTCCCTTCACCCCGCCGAGGTTGGTTACATAATTGCGCTTGATTGTCAGAGGCTTATCCGAAGTTTTGCAGGTGTTCTGTCCGTCAGAGGCCGTAAAGGTCAGGCTGAAACTTTCCATTTCTGCCGGGAAAATTGCAATGTAGTAAGTCTTGCCGGCCTCGATGTCACCAGATATGGAGACGCTGCTTGAAGCCTTGTCTTTGACCGTGGCCACTGGCAAACCTTCTTTGTTCATGGTGATATCTGCTGTTCCTGCAAGCGCGGCTGAACTCGTGCCCGTGAGGGTGATCTTCTTACATGAGACGGTAGGGGTCAACTTCACAAAGCCCACTATATTCTTGAAACTCAGATTTGTGCTTCCGTCCCCGGTAGTACCCATCATCAAGGCCGCCTCCGGGTCGAATGAGCCGGGCACTGCCGTCTGTTCGCTTTTCAGAACCACTCCTTTCAGAGTTATAATATTAAAGGCCTTCTGGAAGGTCACGTCCTTCTGATAAGGGTAGAGTGCCGTGTAGCTCGTCGCCTGGCTGGCTTTTTCGCTCTCGAACTTGCCCGTTGTGGTGCCGGTGCCATCTGTCAGAGTAAACTTGACATTCTTTTCTTCACCGTCTATCACCGTGATTGCGTCATCCTTGGTCCAGTTGATGAGTTTGCTGTTTTCCGAACTGATTTCGGCCTTGGTACCGGTGTTCTCCTGGTCGGCTGTCAATGTCACAGTGGCGTTGCCGGACAGGTTCTTCTCTGGAGAGCTAAGGTTTTCTTTGGCACAACCTGCAAGCCCGAGCAGGGCTGCAAGTGTCATTGTCGCTTTTGTAATTGCCTTCATGATTTCCTGCTGATCACCAATCGAATGTTTCTTCTTCCAGATTTTCAGTGTTACCACTGTTGTTGAGGAGCACGCTTTGTTCCAGTTCCATGTTCAGGACCTCCACGACTGGAGACTGGTAAGGTTTAAGAGAATTGATTTTCATTTGTAAATTAATGTTTAAAAATTTTACAAATATACCCCCCCCATTTTGATTTTGCAATAGTTTTTTTTGTCTGACCGTCGATTTTTACGTTGCTCCCCAACTGTGTGCTAGAGTAGGGGTGTATATAGCGGTTTTCACCCATACATAGGCACCCCATCCCGTTCCGGCATCCCTCCATGCCTTCTACAGCCATCTGCATGTTGCATATTACACAAGGCCGCTGACACCCACATCCGCATCCCGATGCTCAGAGCACTCGACTCCCTCAACATCTCCGTCTCCGCCGCCATCCTCCTCTTCGAAGCCCTCCGCCAGAGGCAGTGAGATAATTCCACCTCTGAACAGAATAATTTCAACAGGCTCATGATGTTTTCGGGATTTATTGTAAATTTGCAGTAAATCCCGAAAATGTTATGGGAACAACTTTACGGACAAACAAATAATCAAAAGATATGGCGGCATATATTCAACGAGATGTATATCTACGAAAACTCATTGACAGTAGGTTCAATGGTGATGTCAAAGTCGTAACCGGGCCAAGACGGTGCGGTAAATCTTGGCTCTTGACCAAGTTATACAAAGACTTTTTGATTAAGGATGGAGTGCCCGAGGACAACATCATAATTGTCTCTCTTGATATGGATGATGAAAGCAATCAAAGCGATCTTGCCGACAAGGATAAACTTAAATCATATCTGTACAGCAAGATCACGGACCAGCACGCTGATTACTACGTGATTCTTGATGAGATACAAGAGGTGAACGGGTTTGAGAAGCTAGTCAACGGCCTTAGGAACAAAGAAAACGTGGATGTCTATGTCACTGGCAGCAATGCGAGATTCCTATCAAAGGAAATCAGCACCATATTCCGTGACAGAGGGCACGAGATAAGGTGTAATCCATTTTCTTTCAAAGAATTCAGCTCTGGAAGAGCGGAACAAATCCGTGAGCTATGGCAAGAGTTCTACACTTATGGGGGTATGCCAGGGCTTCTAAGGAGGAAAACGAAGTTACAAAAAGCGGCTTACCTCCAAGATCTTTGGAGAAAGACTTATCTGACAGACATTAAGGACAGGTATAACATCGAGAACTCAGCAGCCTTGGAAGCCATTACGGATAGCCTTTGTTCCTCAATAGGCTCGCTATCAAATCCAGGAAAGATTGCGAACTCACTAAAAAGCATCCAGAACATAAAGATTGACGAGGAAACTGTGAAGAAATACTTGGATTGCATCTGCGATTCATTCCTTTTCGAAGGAGCGCGACGTTATGACATCAAAGGCAAGGAATACTACAAATCATTCAAGAAATATTACTGTGTTGACGTAGGGATAAGGAATGCACGCCTGAATTTTCGCCAGCAGGAAATCACGCATATTATGGAAAACGTCATCTACAATGAGCTACGTGCAAGGGATTATATGGTGGATGTCGGCATGGTCGGGTCCCGGGAAATGCGTAATGGAAAATCAGAATATATTCAGTATGAGGTAGATTTCATTGCGACCAATGGTATTGATAAGTATTACATCCAATCCGCATATTCAATGCCCACTGAAGAAAAACGTCAACAGGAGTTCAGGTCACTCAAGAAAATCGGAGACTCCTTTCGCAAGATAGTCATAGTCGGAGATGATATTGCCACTTACACGAATGACGATGGTATCACCGTTATGGGGTTGTACCAATTTCTTCTTAATAACGATATTCTAAAATAGTTCAATTCGGGATTTACTGCAAAATTGCAGTAAATCCCGAATTGAACTTATCTATACGCAAAAAGGCAATCGGTGCGTGGGAATGCACCTTGGGCGCACAGAAACAATGGGCGGCCAAGGTTTGGGTTGAAATTTGCAATGGGCAGGGTGGTCTGCCGACACGGGGTCGGTGCGGACTGAATAACTTTAAGATGATTGCGTTATGGAAGAATTCTCTTTAGTGACTCCTACGTTGCTGTTCTCAGCGGTGTCTTTGATTATGCTTGCCTACACCAACAGGTTTCTGTCTTACGCGCAGCTTGTGAGGAACCTCAAGGACAAATATGTCAAGGACAGATCTGAGGTGACAGCAGCGCAAATCGCCAATCTACGCAAAAGGCTGAACCTGACACGTAGCATGCAGATTCTTGGAATCACAAGCCTGTTCTGCTGCGTCGTGTCGATGTTCTTCTGCTTCATCAGCCTGAGGATCACAGCGATAATCATCTTCGGAATCGCCCTGCTGCTACTGATCTCCTCCCTAGGCCTCTCGATCCGTGAGCTGGTCATCTCCACCAAGGCGCTGGAGATTCACCTCAACGATCTGGAGCACAAATAAATTGTAACCGGAATCTATCGCTCATAAGACAAGAATTGAAGCAGTAATCTGAAATTTCTGAAGATTTCCTCCGCAAATTTGTTTGTTACAAAAATATAAACTACCTTTGAGTTGTTCAGCTAGCCTTCAGGGGCTGGGTGGCAGACATATTGACAAAGACGTAACTTGACGTTTATCTGCGACATTCAAACTTCGCAACTTTGATTATTAGCAAGCAGATACGGCAACGGGTGCGTCCATATTCGGTGTATATTCATGCATCCTATTCTGATATAGGAGTATTGTATATCCATCTGACGTGGGCTAGCTGTTGCTTATCCTTGCTAATAGGCAGCGAAGGCCTGAATGTTGGATGAGCGAAGGGCAGACTCCCACGTCTTTTTTATAGTTGTCCGCCGGGGAGTTTCGGACACAGAACACCATTTATGAAACGACTAGCCCCACTATTTACGTTTCTTCTAATAACAAGTTCTTCCGTGCTTTTCGGCCAGAATTATCCTCCTGAATGGAGACAGTTTACAAAAGCAGGATATATATATGATATTCAGCACGACAGGAATTTGTCTGGACGTGCTGAGACCGACTTTAAGAATTATCTCACCGACATCGCCCGAACAAATATAGGCAAACAGATCCAGATACGGATCTCTGACCATGCGGCACTAAACAAGGTATCAATAAACGGAAGGTCATTCATCAATTATACATCTTCCACAAAGTTTTCCACAAATCTGAACATCAAGTTGATAGAAACAAAAGCATACTATAACTCTTTCACAAAAGAAGGATACTCAATTGCATATATAGATGAGTCCAAAGCTATCTCAACATATATTAAGGATGTCAGGATCATTTATAACAAGATAGGAAATGCGATTGCCATAGCTGACACTTATGTCTCAACTGGCTTCAAAACAAAAGCACGTACCGAATTGGAAAACGCGAGATGCGAGTTTTCCAAGTTGGAAGAACCTTATTTTTGGTTGGCTATATTAAACTACCCGGAGAATGATTTTAATAATCTTCTTTTGGATAAGACTTCTCTGGAACAAACACTGACGCACAAATTGTCAGAATTACAGCATGATATCAACATCTATGTTCAATGTTATTCAGACATGTTTGGGACACCATACCTGCAATTAGAGGGCGATATCAAAGAACCACTCTCGACAATCGGATGCAATTTCTGCAATGACGCGAATGAAGCAGATTGGATAGTTACTATAAGATCAGCGGCTGAAGAATATAACCACATCACAATCGGAGGCAACTCGGCATACTTTTCTTACATTCATGCAAATATAACTCTTACAAAAACAGCTACTCAGCAAGTCGTTTATAATGGTGAAATCTCAGAAAAGGGGAGCCACACCCATAACTATAATCAAGCCGCACGGGACGGATATAAAAAGATGTCTCAGCATATATCTGAAATATTATTAAAACATATAGAGTAATGAAAAAGACTGTATTACTGATATTCCTATTGATTTCAACCGCCATAAACGCACAGAATATCGAGAAGAAAATAGCGATCCTTAAAGTCATTGATCGTGATGAGAATGTTGCGCAAGGGCTGAAATTAATGCTCAGAGGCAAACTGACGGCAGCGGTGACCGCGACTCCTGGATATACAGGTTTGGACAGAGTGGATATAGATGCGGTTCTTTCGGAGCAAAACTTCCAAAGAAGCGGATTGGTCAAAGAGGCCCAGATAAAGCAGTTAGGTGTAGCATTAGGTGCAGATTTAGTGATGGTCGCAGAAGCAGCTTGGCTTAACATATATAAGACGGAGCTTGTAATCTCTGCCAAATTGATCGATGTGGAATCTTTTCAGGTCGTAAAGACAGCCATGATTACCACGACAGTAAACTCATTTTCCGTAAACGAAAATTGTCATCGGTTAGCGAGGCTGCTGTTAAAACCATCGAATGTCATCCAACAGACACCAGGAAGTGGAATCATTCCGAAATACTAATTTAAAACACATAAAATGAGAACTTTAATTATCACCGCGTTGTTATTTGTGTCACTAACAACAGCTTCAGCACAGTCCTATTCAAAAGGGACAGAATCAACCAAACTGCATGGCTTGGAAATGGCAGAAACGCTAAGCGATGACGGGATGGAGATTGTAAAAAGGCCTTTCAAATGGTTCGCCGGAATCGGAGAATCCGATGACAAGCAGATAGCCATTGAGATAGCCCAGAGAGAAGCGCAGTCTGCCGTTTCCAGAATCATCCGAAATGAAGTAATAGATCAAGCCACAAAGATAGGAGTTGCCGCCAACGGTCGTGTATGTCAAGCATTGGTCACTTCATGGGAGCAATATTCCCATAGTATCCTTGTCGGCTGCGAGCCGTTTGGCAAAGCGAAAGTCCAATACAATCCGAATACCGGAATATACCGAGTAACAGCCAGAATCGGCATTCAAGGAGATCGGTTCAAAAAGATGATGGGTGAATATAAAGAGTGTCCTTCAGAAGAACTTACTCCTGTAGAGAGCCAGCAATATATTCAGATCAGCAAGGCTGTTGTCAAAGTAATGATTTCCGAATAGTCTGAATATGAAAAAGATATTAACATTATTATTTCTATTGTGCGGAACGACCTTGATGGCTCAGAACAAAGCTGTCGCGATTACCGAGGTGGTGGACAAGGAAGACAAAGTTCCTTATGCTGTAGAGATAATGGTAAGGACCAGGTTGACAGCGGCCATTTCCATGAAGCAGGGATATAATGCGTACGACAGGGTTGACCTGCAGACCATTATGGCAGAACATAACTTCCAGAGGACGGGCCTAGTTGATGATGCTACAATAAAAAAACTAGGAGAGATGACAGGGGCGTCTTTAGTCCTGATACCGGAAGTCGCTGCATCTGATGACGGGAAAATATATGTGGCTGTAAAAATGCTTGATGTGATGACAGCCCAGACTATGATGTCAACAGGACAACTGATGGGAAGTTCTTCCAATGAGGTTGATGAAGGATGTAGGTTATTAGTAGAAAAAGTTCTGGGAAATGGAGTTACAACATCAAGTATTTCTGCCCCTACAGATGAGCCTGTAACATTATATGGTTATCTACATGTCTTTCCGAAAGATGTAGGCGAGTTTAAAACCTTGCCGGAGCAGTTGCTTCAAGCAATCAATAAATCAAGTCAGTATGGATATGATTCTTGGAGATTGCCCACAACAGAGGAACTTTCCATAATGCGCGCCAATAGTGATTTGATACCGAATTTAAAGAATGCAGACTATTTGTGCTCGGATTCTTCAAATGGTGGATATGCAAGGTTAGTCACCACTGACGCTTCTGTCGAGCAGAGGAAGCTACGTAAAAAAGCTATTTACAATTTATTAGGGACTGAAGACTGTATAATCTGCGATAGTATAGCTGTTGCCGCAAAGCGTGTAGACATAATAGAAGGACAATGTGGAGAACAACCATCCTCATATCTATACCCAAGCAAAAAATTCCATCTCACTTGCCAAATAGCACTAATTCAAAAATATAGTAAACTATTTGAGATTTCTGCGACATATGGGTACTATATTGACAGAACAGCGGAAATCAGAAACGACATCACGTTTATTACACTCTCTTTTATATATGATGGGGAAAAGTCCACGAAACGCCTAAGTTTTTTTCGTAATGACGATGGAACTTACCATTATGTGGGTTATAGCGGTAGTTATCTTGCAATGTATATAGCAAAGTTACCCTCAGAAGAGGCCATCCAACAAGAAATGCAACGACTTTCAAAACAACAATAACATGTCATTGAATATGAAGACCCTCAACAATCTGACATTCGCTCAGAAAATGATACTGAAAAAGGTAAGCGAAAAAACACATGACAGTTTCCAAGACAATTGGGTGGAATACGAAGAGTCGTATAACACTGACTACAATGATTGCCATGGTGATTATTTCGATGCTGAATAGAATACAATGAGTATAATAATCTTTTCCGATGTCATCTTACCGACATCAATAGGCATACTGACAGCTGGAATAAGTTGGTTCTTTGCCAACCACGTTTTCTGTCCGCATCTCGAAATATCAGATCTAAAGTACAACAGCAACAACCGACCATACTTGCTTATCTCCAACAGATCCAAGCACATGAATGCGTATGAGGTTGTCTGTCACATAAGCTATTATGCCAACAAGAAGCATGCACACTCAAGGACAGACATAACAAGGTATGTACTTGAGACAACTCAAATGGAAGAGTCCAACTATCAAGTTAAATTAGATGGATCGGCAAAGACTCACGCTTTGTTCAGCAAGACCGTCGGCCTTATGCTATATGTTGTCGTATCATACCAGAATAAATTCGGAGTCAAGAAGAGCATCGTTAAAAAAATAATAGCAAAAGACGATGGTAATAATTATTAAGCCTACATATTCTTGCAACTTTCGTTGTAAGTACTGCTATTTAAGCAATGGCACAAAAACCAATTCTACAAGATTTGACGTGTCATTCATCAACGACGCTATTCGTCAAATCAAGGAATATGTCCTTAATAACAAGCTTCGAAAGAAAATCACTTTCATCTGGCATGGAGGCGAACCTTTATTATGGGGCGTCGATAATTTCCGAAAAGTCCTTGAGTTCCAAGAAAAAGAGTTATCGGAGCTTGACTATGGCAATTCCTTACAAACCAATCTCTCGCTTTTATCCGTAGATTATGTGGATTTGTTCATAAAACACAATGTTCACATTGGCTTTTCCATTGATGGGTTCAGGGAATTAAACGACTCTCAAAGAGTGTTTGCAGATGGCAGTAGTACTTATGACACGATTATTGACAGGCTGAATTTCGCCAGAACAAAGGGGCTGAGTATGGGTTGCATCATCGTGGGCACGAAGAACAGTATAGGAAAAGTTAAGGAGTTATATCAATTCGTTTGTGAGCACAAGCTGAATTTCAAGTTTAATCCTTTGTTCATATCCGGCGAGGCACAAAACAATGATACTGAATTAGGTATTACTCCTCAGGAGTATGCTGATATGGCGATAGAATTATTTGATTTGTGGTACAATGACACGAAGAGTAGAATAACAGAATCAAACTTTGTGGAAATCGCAAGCAACCTGCTTACCGGACATACATCAGGATGTTTATTCGGAAAGAACTGCCAAGAACATTTTTTTGCCATCGCACCCACGGGCGATGTCTTCCCTTGTGGCAGATTCTGCGACGAAAGCACCGCAGCATATTCATACGGCAATCTGCATACTGACAGCCTCGCTGATATCTTAGCAAAAGCAAAAAAAACAGACTGCTATAATAGATTTAAGTATATTGAGAACAGCGGATGCAGATCATGCGTATATTTCAGCGTTTGCCACGGAGGATGTTTGCATGACGGGTATTTGAAGCAGGGGGATTTCAAATCAAAGACTTTCTTGTGTCCTGCATATTTGATGATATTCAAGCATATCAAAGACATCGTGCGATCCACAAGTCTGATAGCCCAGTGACCATGTCACCCCATTCCTATCACTAAGCCCGACGAAGTTATCATCTGCATCAGATCGCTTCGACAAGCTCAGCGACCGGAGACTAAGCGACAGTAGGCTCAACGACCTTTATGTTCTGGACTACAAACTCTATGCTCTAAAAAACGACCTCGGACATGGCTTTGAGGTCGGGCTGGTGGCCGGTCATGATGGAGTAGCCGGTCAGGGCCTGGTAGAGAAGCCAGCGGCGGCCGGAAATGTAGGTGCAGTCGGCGGAGGCGAGTTTCATCCGGGCCTCTTCATCGAA
>CAKULN010000026.1 GCA_934667175.1 uncultured Bacteroidales bacterium
AAACAGCACACCCCAATATCGCCACTACAGCGGCCTGGGGGCTTATTCTCTCTAAAAGTAAGTGTCAAAAATGAGAATTTACAATTTAACACCTTAATTACATCAGTAATTTTGATTAAATTTGACAAAAATTGATTTTATGAGACAGATAAACACAGAAAAAGCCCCAGCAGCGATCGGTCCGTACAGCCAGGCCATTGAGCATAACGGTTTCATCTTCGTTTCCGGTCAGCTTCCTATCGACCCTGAGACCGGTGCATTCCCGGAAGGGGGAGTCGAGGCACAGACCCGCCAGTCCCTGACCAATCTCAAGTCCATCCTTGAGCAGGCTGGCTCGGATCTTAACAAAGTCTTGAAAACCACCGTCTTTCTCGCTGACATGAATGATTTCACCGCGATGAACGGCATATATTCAGAGTTCTTCAAAGCTCCGTTTCCAGCCCGCTGCGCCTTCGCTGTCAAGACCCTCCCTAAAGGTGCCCTTGTCGAGATTGAATGCATCGCAGCCGCGGAGTAACAGAATCACAGGTAATGTCCAATTATAATACGGTATTATACTCTTTAGGCTTGCGTATGATCTCGTCGGCAGCATTTTAGGCCTCTTTTGATTCCAAAGAGTGCACGATACACTCTTTGGAAACGTTTTCCACACTTTTCGTCTCCCGATGGTGCAGCTGAGCACTTACTGGTGACATATAACTGCCGAATAAGAGACTTGTTATTGATCGCAAGCCTAAAGCGCATAAGTCCGTTAATAATGTATCGGGTGCAAGAAGATGGATTCTGCACCTGATACATTTTTTTCTGAGCTTCGGGTGCAAAACAGATTCTTTCGCACCCGAAACAAACTGATTAGTCGGGCCTATAGCTCCACGGCATTCAACTGGGCGAGGGCCTGATGGTAATCTCGTTCGGCTGAGAGAGTCTGTTCGAGGGCTTCGTAATACTGGTCTGTCTCGACAAGATATTCAATCATCGAGATCTCACCGCGGGACTGGGCCGTCAACAGATAGTCTCTGCTGTCGGTTTCGCTAAGGGATGTGCGCATCAGTTCGGAATTGGCCTTGAGGCTGGCGGCACGGTTGTACTGGGCCAACAGGTCGAAGTAGAACTGCTGCTCGGCAGCGGCCTTGCGGGACTCGGCTGCAGCGATGCGGGCCTTTGACTGCTTGACTTTGTTGGCGTTGCTCCATAGAGGAATATTCACACCCACAGTAACGCCCCTGAACTTATCGGCTGTCGTGAGCTCACTCATGTAGCCGACGGTGAGTTCCGGTACCCAGGCTGTCTTGTCAATGGATAACTGCTTCTGGCCAACCGAGACCTCCTGACGGACATATTGCAGGACAGGGTTCTTCTGTGAGGCGGA
This sequence comes from uncultured Bacteroidales bacterium, assembly GCA_934667175.1. Taxonomy (GTDB): domain Bacteria; phylum Bacteroidota; class Bacteroidia; order Bacteroidales; family UBA932; genus Cryptobacteroides. The sequence continues at coordinate 1,370 of CAKULN010000026.1, forward strand.
CTCGTACCATGACTCGAAGTCGGCGGGAAGATTATCTGAAAGGCTGTAGTTGCAATCATCAAGGACAACGTTCTGACCTCCATTCAAGGATTTCAGGGTTGCCATGAGAGTCTGCCTTTCGACTTCCACCTGTGAGATCTGGCCGCGTACGGTTGTCAGATGCACCTTAGCTTTGTTGAGGTCGAGCACGTTGGCTCCACCGGCTTTCAGCCTTTTCTCGAAAGAGGTGACGAGGGTCTGGGCCTGGGCCAGATGAGTGTCCAGTTCTGCTTTCAAGGCATTGTAGTAAATCAGATCTATACAAGCTTGTTTCGCTTCCAGAAGCACATTGAGCCTTTCGGACTTGTACTTCAGCACTGCGAGTTCGTTCTGACCGGCAACTTGTCTGGATTTCATACCGGTCAGAGTCGCCACATCGAACGCCTGAGTGACACGGAAGTCTTTTCGGTTTCCGATGCCGTCGGCTCCCCACAGGTAGTTGAATTCGAATTCCGGGTTCTCCGGCAGAGCGCCGGAACGGTTCTCGATCCTCTCGGCATCCGCTTCAGCGGCCGCAGCTTTCAGTTGCGGGTTGTTCGCCTCGATCTGGCGGAGGATGGTCTCGGTGGAGGTCTGTGCAGAGGCCGCGAAAGCGGTTGCCGCACAGATACAGATGACCGATAATAATTTAGTTATATTCAAATGTTTCATATTCATTGTACTTTTAGTCGCTTCAATTCTTTGTTGCTTCGGCAGGCTCAGCAACCGTTGCTTTTCACCGCTTCGGTGCTTCGGCAGGCTCAGCAACCGTTGCTTTTCACCGCTTCGGTGCTTCGGCAGGCTCAGCAACCGTTGCTTTTTATCGCTTCGGTGCTTCGACAGGCTCAGCAACCGTCGCTTTTTATCGCTTTGTTGCTTCGGCAGGCTCAGCAACCGTCACTCTCGGTCACTGAGCTTGTCGAAGTGACCTATCATCAATCTTGTTTCTTGGTCTTAGAGTTGATGAGATAGATCACCGGCACGACAAACCCGTTCAGCAGCGTGGAGGAGAAAAGTCCTCCGAGTATAACTTTGGCCATAGGGGACTGTATCTCATTGCCCGGAAGGTCGCCTCCAAGAGCCAATGGAAGCAGTGCGAGGGCTGATGTGATGGCGGTCATAAGGATCGGATTCAATCGGTCCAGCGAGCCGATCATCACGGACTCCTCACGGGAATGTCCCTGCGAGGTGAGCACGTTGTACCTATCAATCAGAAGCATACCATTACGGGTCGCGATGCCGAACAGCGAGATGAAGCCGATGATTGCCGGAATGCTCAGGATTCCGTCGGTGAAGAAAATGGCGAACACGCCACCGATGAGTGCCAGCGGCAGATTCAGCAGCACCACAAGCGACTGCGAGATGTTCTTGAACTCCCCGTACAGAAGCATGAAGATGATGAATATACTGAATATGCTCACGAGGGCGATGGTCTTGGATGCCCTCTCCTCGCTCTCGAACTGTCCACCGTACTCAATGTGGTAGCCTTCAGGCAGTTCGATGTTCTCTGCGATCTTCTCTCTGATAGCACCGACAGCCTTGGCGAGTTCTCCTCCTGTGGCGTTGCAGGATACGACCAGCTTACGGCTTACGTTCTCCCTGTTGATGGTGTTCGGCCCAGCGGCTGACTTGATGTCCGCCACGTATGAGAGCGGAACCTTCTTCCCGTCACCCGTGTCGAGCGTCAGGTCGGATAGCCTCTCGATTGTCGAGCGGGCGTCATCGTTAACTTTCAGTGTCAAATCAAACGAGCGGTTGCCCTCATAGACCGTGGAGACTACCTCGCCTTCCATCATCACCCTCACAAACTCGGAGAACTCCGGAAGGGATATTCCGTAACGTGCGAGCATCTCGCGCTTAGGGGTGATGTTCAGCTCCGGTCTTTCGACTTGCTGCTCCACATTGATGTCAGCGATGCCTTCAACTCCGGAGATCGAGGTCTTGATCTTCTGCCCGATCTCGTACATTCTGTTGAGGTCCGAGCCGAACAACTTGATGGCGATGTTGGCCTTTGTTCCGGAAAGCATCGCATCGATTCTGTGAGAGATAGGCCCTCCGATCTCGATATTCACTCCAGGAAGAACCGCCAGCTTCTCTCGGACCTCGTCGGTCAACTGCTTTCTGGTTTTCTTGCCGAGTTCAAACGGACATTCGAACTCGGAACTGTTCACTCCGAAAGCGTGCTCGTCAAGCTCGGCCCGGCCTGTCTTGCGGCCTACGGTCTTGATCTCAGGAATGCTGAGCAGCAGTTCCTCGGCTGTGCGTCCCATACGGTCAGACTCCTCCAGAGATATTCCCGGAACCGTGCTGATGGAGATTGTGAAGGAGCCTTCGTTGAATGCCGGGAGGAAACTTCTTCCGAGGGTGAAGAACATAGCCACAGCCGCGATCAGCAGCGCTCCGACACCACCTATAACGCTCTTTTTATGTCCGATTGACCAATGGAGAGCCTTCTCGTAGTACTTTTTCAGCCAACGGACCAGTGCGGGCTCACGACCGGTCTTGTCGCTGTTCTGTGAGCCGAGAAGAAACAAGCTGAGGACAGGTGTGACCGTCAGAGCCACAAGCGTGGAGGCCATCAAAGAGATGATGAACGTGATTCCCAAAGGCTTAAGCATCCTGCCTTCCATACCGGAAAGGAAGAACAACGGAAGGAAGCTGGCGATGATGATCAGCGTTGAGTTGAGCATCGGCATACGGACTTCCTTGGAGGCCTCATAGACCACTTTGACGACACTTTCCCGTTCATTTTCAGGCTTTTCCCGATTCTGTCGCAATCGCTTGAACACATTCTCCACATCCACGATTGAATCATCCACAAGCGAGCCGATGGCGATGGCGATGCCACCGAGGCTCATCGTGTTGATGGTGAGCCCCATCCATCGGATTGCCAGCAGTGAGAACACAATGGAAAGCGGGATGGAGATGAGTGAGATTATGGTAGTTCGCCAATTCATCAGGAATATGAACAGTACGATGATCACGAATATCGCACCCTCGATCAAGGACTTCTTCACGTTGTCAATCGAACTGTCGATGAAACGGGACTGGCGGAATATCTGCGAGTTGACCTTCACATCGGCAGGGAGGTTCGCCTTAAGTTCATCAAGGGCGTTGTCCAGTCTTCCTGTCAGCGCCAGCGTGTTGGTGTTAGGCTGTTTGGTGACGGTCAGCAGCACGGCCGGCTTGCCATCGTTGGAGGCCAATCCCAAAACCGGGGTCTTGGGGCCAATGCGCACATCAGCGATGGCGTCCAAAGTGACAGGCAAGCCATTCTCGGATGTTTTTACTACGGCCTTCTTCAGTTCGTCTATGTCGTTGGTGGACAGAAGACCACGGACGATATATTCATTGCCATATTCATAGAGAGTGCCGCCGGAGGCGTTCTGGTTCATTCCTTTGACAGCGTAGATGACCTCGTCCATCGAGACTCCGTGACGGCGCATTCGGCCTGGGTCCATCAGGATTTGATATTCCTTGATGTCTCCGCCCATCACTGCGACCTGAGCCACTCCTCCGGTAGAAAGGAGCCTTGGCCTGATGGTCCAGTCGGCTATCGTGCGGAGATCCTGCATGGAGGTCGTGTCTGTGGTCAGTCCGATGATCATCAGCTCGCCGAGGATGGATGCCTGAGGACCGAGGGTCGGATTGCCAACATTCTCCGGAAGGTCGGCTCCAACCATCGCGATCTTTTCGGAAACTATCTGACGGGCCTTGTAAATGTCTGTTCCCCAGTCGAATTCGATGTTGACGATGGAGAATCCGGTAGCAGATGAAGAGCGAACCCTGCGTACGTTGGTCGCTCCGTTGACGGCAGTTTCGATAGGGAAGGTCACAAGCCTTTCGACCTCTTCAGGAGCCATTCCCTCAGCCTCAGTCATCACCACGACCGTCGGAGCGTTCAGATCCGGGAACACATCGACTTCCGTGTGCATTGTTGAATATATTCCCGCAACAAGGCAGAGCGCAGCGATCACGAGGATCACCATGCGGTTGTTGAGCGAGAACCGTATGATTCCGTTCAACAGTCCGTTTTCGTGTTTGAGCTGTTCCATAGGCCTAATGATTGTGTGAGTGACCTGCCGGAGCGGCTACCACTGAAGCAAGCTTGACTTGGATAGCACCGGTGGCGACAACAACTTCTCCCTCCTTCAATCCACTCTTGACAAGGACTCTCTGTCCGTCCGACTGACCAAGTTTTACCTCGCGCTTGAAAAATCCGGTCGCATCGTGCTGTACAAAGACGTAGTGGATTCCCTGATCCTCGACAACAGCGCTGATTGGAACGCTGATGGCCTTAGAGGTGTTCGAGGATTTCAGGAATATGTCAACGTAGGATCCTGCGATCAAATCTCCCTTGTTGTCAAACTCGAATGTAACTGGAATATAATAGTCTCCGTCCGAAGCCTTTCCGTAGCCGAGCAACCTTCCGCCAAGTTCTTTCAGATTATAGGTTGTGCTGCTGTAGGAAGTGGTGAAGTTCGCGTCCTTGAGTCCGCTTAGCAGACCGTAATATTTTTCGGACACATCGGCACGCAGTCTGAGTCTTCTGTTCTGGCTTACAACTGCGATCGGAGTGCCTGTCTCGACGAAATCCCCTTGGCCGACGTTCAGTTTCTTGATGTACCCTCCAAGCGGTGAAGTCACATTGACGCTGCCGTCCTTTGAAGTGCTGGATGATAGGGCATCGTATTCGGCCTTAGCCTGCTCGAAAGCCAGCTTGCTTTGATCCAAATGACTTTCACTCACGATGTTGTCCTTGCTTAGCTGTATATCTCGTTCATATTCCTTTCTGGCCACCTCATAAACAGCTTTCGCCTTTGCAAGCTGGTCACCCCCACCGAGATCCTTGGATGAAATCGTAGCGATGAGAGAGCCTTTACCCACGGCTGATCCTTCTGTCAGTTTTCCGAAACTGATGACTCCCGAAGTCTTGGCGACGACCGTCATTTCGTCTCCCATCGCAGAGAGAATCTGCCCACTTGTGTGGATCACCTCGGCAAAATCCCCGATGGACACAGTGTCGGTAGTGATCCCGAAAGTCTTTTGACGCTCAAGGCTTACCTCAATCTCTCCGTTGTGATTGTGCCCCTCGTGGCCGTGACCTTCATGCTCCTCGGCTCCGTGGTCATGCCCTTCATGGTCGTGACCCTCACAAGCCTCAGCGGTGCCATGGTTATGTTCATGACCTTCATGTGAATGGTTGCCGCATCCCGCCAGAACAGCGCAGAATGCCATCAATAATAGTATTGTTTTTTTCATTTCAGAATGATATTTATTCTTGTTGCCAGCTTCTCACATGCATTGCCACATAAGATGTGTGTGAAGTGTAACAGGCTGATAATAAACTTAATATGAAATGCTGCCCTCCGTCTCAGCCGGGCAGCGTTTTGTAAATTTCTAATATTCAGGAATATACTGTTCGCGTTGCTGCTGATGTACGTCACAGGTGTGGTCAATCCTGAAATTTATGCCGCGACAGGAGGGGCATTGGGCGCCACTGAAGACACTAGTGGCTGCTGGATTATAGGTATGGTGTCTCCGGAAGCATATTCAATGACAGCGCTTTCGAGGTTGATGGCCAATAGGTTGGAAAGAATGGCGAGAATCGGGAATATGCTGTCCTCATCTTCGCCGAAGTCTTGGTGGTCGATTTGCAGCCTTTCCGACGGGCAGTACTGCTTGTGTGCCACGCAATGGCTTTCGTCTTGATTGTGGTTAGCGTCCGAATGGTGTGTGTGCTCATCGTCACAGCAACCGTCCATCTCACAGATCTCCTCCACGATGCAGATCATGGTCTCATGGTGATGATGCGGCAACACCGTCGCCAACGTCACCATCATCATCGCCAAGAATATCGGCACTATTGACAATTTCCTTAACATTAAGTCGCTCAGACAATCTTGGCAAAGATAGTAATTTTTTATTGATTATAAATAGTGTGTTTTGGGCGGCCCTTCGGCAGGCTCAGGGACCGCAGTTTAAGCGATAGGTCTCTGTAATCTGCGCCTGTGTAAAAATCTCGGTCACTGAGCTTGTCGAAGTGACCATAAATCAAAAGAAGTTGATTCATCACGGTGAACCAACTTCTTAGAATAATGCATTAAAATAATACTGCATCTGGAGCGAAGCGACCGAAGGGGATTCGGGGAATCCTTTCCCCGTGCCCCTCCGGGGCTGTCACGAAGTGACTGTGGGTTGGATGAACAGTGCGCGTAGCGCGAAGCGACCGAAGGGGATTCGGGGAATCCTTTCCCCGTGCCCCTCCGGGGCTGTCACGAAGTGACTGTGGTTAAGTATATCTCAGTTACTTGGAACTGAGGTATTCATCAATGGCGGCTGCGGCCTTGCGTCCTGCCCCCATCGCGAGGATGACGGTCGCGGCACCGGTGACTGCGTCTCCACCGGCGAAGATGCCTTCTCTTGTGGTGCGGCCTTCGGCATCGGCCTCAAGACCGCCTCGACGTGTGGCCTGAAGTCCTTGGGTTGTATTGACGATCAGCGGATTTGGTGCGGTACCTAGAGCCATGATGACGGTCTCGGTCGGAATTTCGAACTCGGAGCCTGGAATCGGAACAGGGGAGCGGCGGCCGCTTGCGTCTGGCTCACCGAGCTCCATCCTGATGCACTTGATGGCCCTTACCCAGCCTTTTTCGTCACCGAGAATCTCGACCGGATTGGTCAGCATCTGGAAATCAATGCCTTCCTCCTTGGCGTGATGAACCTCCTCCTTTCTGGCAGGAAGTTCGTTCTCTGTACGGCGGTAGACGATGGTCGTGTCAGCGCCGAGCCTCAAGGCTGTTCTTGCGGCATCCATAGCCACGTTTCCGCCACCTACGACGCAGCATTTCTTTCCTGCATGGATCGGGGTCAAGTAGTCCTCGCGGAATGCCTTCATCAGGTTGTTTCTTGTCAGGAACTCGTTGGCTGAGAACACTCCGTTGAGGTTCTCGCCAGGGATGCCCATAAACTTCGGCAGACCGGCTCCTGTGCCGACAAACACGGCTTTGAAGCCTTCTTTGTCCATCAGCTGGTCGATTGTGACTGTACGGCCGACAATCACATCGGTCTCGATCTTGACTCCGAGAGCTTTTACTGAATCTATTTCACGCTTGAGGACAGTGTCCTTAGGAAGTCGGAACTCCGGGATGCCATATTCAAGGACACCTCCGGCTTTGTGAAGAGCCTCGAAGATGGTGACGTCGTAGCCTTTCTTGGCGAGGTCGGAGGCGCAGGCTAGGCCGGCAGGGCCGGAACCGATGACGGCGACTTTTGTGCCTCCGGTCCCTTCGACAGGCTCAGGGACCGAAGACTTTGGCTCAGTGATCGAAGATGTTGGCTCAGCAGTCGAGCCGGTCACTTCGACAGGCTCAGGGACCGAAGACGTAGGCTCAGCGGTCGAGCCGGTCACTGAGCTTGTCGAAGTGCCGGTGCGACTACTCTCCGCAGTGTGGTCAGCCACAAACCTTTCCAGTTTGCCTATGGCCACAGGTTCGCCCTTGACCCCAAGGATGCAGCTACCCTCGCACTGGCTTTCCTGCGGACAGACACGCCCGCACACGGCCGGCAGCGAGGAATCCTCGGCTATAATCGCAGCAGCGCCATCGATGTCTCCGACCGCGACCTTCGCGATGAAATCAGGAATCTTCACGCTGACAGGACAAGCCTGAACGCAGCGTGGATTCTTGCAGTGAAGACATCTGGAAGCCTCTGTCGTGGCCTCTTCAAGGTTGTAGCCGTAGCAGACCTCGTCAAAATTATGTGCGCGAACCTTAGGATCCTGTTCGCGGACAGGTACTCTTGGTATTCTCTGTGCCATTATATTCCCATTTTAGTTTTTTCTTCTGCCTCTTCGGCCTTGTACTGCCCAAGACGCCTCATAGCCTCGTCGAAATCCACGTCATAGCCGTTGAACTCAGGACCGTCCACACATGCGAACTTCGTCTTTCCGGCCACCGTCACGCGGCATGCTCCGCACATCCCGGTTCCGTCCACCATCAGCATGTTGAGGCTCACGTCCTCCGGGATGCCGAGTTTCTTGCAGGTGAGCGTGCAGAACTTCATCATTATCATCGGACCGATGGACACGGCCTGGGTATATTCCTTACCCTCGCTGACCAGTTTCTCAAGCAGCCCTGTCACCATGCCGTGGAACCCTTCTGAACCGTCGTCGGTGCAAAGATAGAGGTTGTCGCATGCGGAGGCCAGTTCCTCTTTGTAGATCAGCAGGTCCTTGGTCTTCGCTCCGATGATGACATCTACAGCGACGCCTCTCTCGTGCAGCCATTTCGCCTGTGGATAGACCGGAGCAGTGCCGACACCGCCGGCGATGAATATGTACCTTTGGCCTTTCAGTTCCTCCTCGGTCTTGTCAACGAACGCGGAAGGGTTGCCCAAAGGACCCACGACATCGCTGAAGAATTCACCTTCAGCCTTGGAGATGATCGCGGCGGAGGACGCTCCGATGAGCTGGGTGACGATTGTCACCGTGCCGGTCTCCCTGTTGTAGTCACTGATGGTAAGTGGTATTCGTTCGCCCTTCTCGTCGGAACGGACGATCAGGAACTGCCCCGGCTTGGCGGCCTCGGCAATCCTCGGAGCCGACAACACCATCTTGCAGATGTTCGGAGTCAGCATCACTCTTTCAAGAATCTTGAACATAAGCTTTCAAAATAGCGTTATTAAATGTAGCGGGCAAATGTAGGAAATTAAGTCGATATTGCCAATTATTCCGGAATATATGGTTGTCAACTATGAATATTTCTGTGTTAACATATTTGTTATGTGATATAACATTACTATTGCATACATTGAATATTATTATATTATGATATACTCTTTCTGCCATACTGACAGCCAAGAATCACTTTCATATTGAATAAGTACTAAAATGTTTAGGAATAATGAAAGTTTTTGCCTACTTTTGTTGCCATGGGATTCGGAACTGATGTTACAACTCTGATCTGACTAAGTTATATTCATATTCGCCACTTTTATGAAACAGATTCTTGCCACGCTGTTTTTTGTGATCACGGCTTCCTTAGGATTCCGGCTTGACGCTCAGATAGCCATCTCTGAAGATATGTTCAGCCGCACCTCCTTCAAGGTGACCGCGCAGGTTCTTGACTCGCTTACCAAAGAGCCTGTCGCCTTCGCATCAGCATACCTCAGGCATCCCAAGGACACGGTCATCACCAGTTTCGCCTTGACTGACACCCTGGGAAAAGCGACGTTGAAGGACGTGGCGAAAGGCGAGCACCTTCTTTGCATCGAATATCTCGGCTACAAGCCTGTCTATAAAAGAATATACGTCCGCTCGGGAAATTATGACGCCAAGGTCATCCTTTTGCAGCCTGACGACAAAATGCTGAAGGCAGCGTCTGTCTCCGCTGTCGGTACTCCGATGGAGATGAAAGGGGACACACTTATCTATAACGCTTCTTCTTTTAGGGTTATGTCCAATGACAACCTTGCTGATCTTCTCAAGAAGATGCCTGGCGTGGAGGTTGGTGAGGACGGAACGGTCAAGGTCAACGGCAAGGAGGTCAGCAAGATCACGGTCGGCGGAAGGACGTTCTTCCTTGGCGACAACAAGGCGACTCTTGACAACCTTCCGGCCAAGATCGTGGACAAGGTGAAGGTTATTGACAAGGAGTCGGAATCCGCTGAGTTCACCGGCATCAAAGGTGAAAAGGAAAAGGTCATGGATGTGGAGTTGAAGGAGGAATATAAGAGCGGATGGTTCGGCAACGCGAAGCTGTCCGGAGGAACTACAGCTTCCGGCAAGGATGACAACGGATTCAAGGAAAGGAAGGATCTGCTGTTCAGCGGCTCGGCTATGGTCTCGGCCTACGGAGAGAAGAATCAGCTCACGACCATAGCGAGCGGGTATAATTTCATGGCGCCCGGATCTGGGATGTTTTTTATGTATGACGGTAGGGAGAGCGATGTGCCATCGTTGCCGTACAATGGAATGCATAAGAGATGGCAGGCGGGGACGAATCTGAATTCTGATGTCATAAAGGGTTTCACCACAGATGCTTCCGTCGTCTATTCGTCAGAGAATGTGGACAAGCATTCGAGGACAGATCGTACATCGTTCAAGGAGGAGGGAGACCTCTTCGACACCTCTGACGAGGTCGAGAACGGCAATCTGGACAAGTTCAGTGTGAGAGCCGAGTTTAAGAAGAAAAACAGGAAGAAGACGACTCTTTACTTCCGTCCATCCTTCTCTTGGTATGACTACAACAGCACTTCGACCGTCAACTCGCAGTCGCTTATGGAGAACGAGGAGAGAAATCATTCCGAGTCAAATTCATTCTCCAGAAAGAGAGGTGTCTCCACCGCCGGAGAACTCAGTACAGGAATCAAGAAACTGGGTAAGGACAGACGTGCGCTGACATTGGATCTTGATTACACGTTGAGCTCTAATGAAGGAAACTCAACCGAATTTTCCAAAACATCGTTCACTTCTTCGGGTAACGAAGACATTCGCGATTTGACTTACGACAAAGACGGAGGTTACAGTGACATCAACGGCTCCGTCAAGTACGTTGAGCCGTTCGGCAAGAATTGGGCTGTGTCCACCACGTTGAGCTCACGCTATAGTGTGAGAAAATCAACCAGTGACGCGGCCAACGCCGACGGTTCCGCCAACGACTATTACTCCTCGGTGTCTGACAACTATTATTTCTCCAATGAGGGACAGCTTCTGGCACAGTACAACAAGGGAAAGACCAACGTACAGTTCGGAGGGCAGGCGAGACTTTACAAGAACGAGAACTACGCCCGCTCTTTCGGGCTTGACACCAAGACCGGAGTTGACGAGTGGCAGACAACATTTTCACCTTTCGTGAATGTGAGGTATTCCGACAAGAACAACAATGTGTATTTCAGACTGTCCAGCAGTACCGCAAGGCCTTCTTCCTCCAGCATCGTGCCGACATTCAACATTGTCAATCCGACAAGGATCACGGCAGGAAACATCTACCTTAAACCTGCCACCACTGAATATCTGAGCGCATCATATAGAGGTACGTGGGGAAAAGCCCGCTTTAATGGATGGATATTCGGAGATTATTCCTCCAACTCGCAGGTCTCCGCCATCTGGTTTGATGAGAACAGCGTCAGGTATTCGGTTCCGGTGAACACGAAGAAACCTTCCTATAATTGCAGTGCCGACTTTAACTTCTTCACACCGTTGTCCAAGAACGGCAAACTGCAATTCTCCGTCAACGGAGGCCTGAGGGTAGGCAGGTCGGTAAGTTATCAAAGCAAAGGCACGCTTGATGGAATTGACTTGGACTCTTTTGACTACACTGGGTTTATGGACAATTTTTGGGGAGACTCTACCGGAGACCGCTTCTATTCCGGCCAAAGCGGATTCCATGAGAGTTTGACCAGGAGCCTCGAAACTAGTTTAGGTATGACGTTGACTTTGAATCTTGAACGTTTCTCCATGCAATTTGCTCCTGTAGTCAACAATTCAAGATCCAGATACTCTTTGGATTCAAATGCGAACACAAACTATTGGGGGACATACTTGAACGTACGTCCATCCTACACATCTCCTCACGAGTTTGAGTTTGAGTCGGAATTCACCTATGTGATCCTTCGTGGGTATGGTTCTGGTTATAATGACGACTATGTTCGCTGGAATGTAAGCATAGGAAAGAACATAAAGTCTTTCAACATCGCTCTTTCCGCACAGGACTTGCTTGACAGCGCGAGGTCGCTCAGGCGTACAGTTCAGGATGATTACGTGCAGAACTCATACACCAATGTTCTTGGCCGCAGGATCATCCTTTCCTTCACTTGGAACTTCGGCAAGATGGATGCCTCCAAGAGCGCAGCCGCTCAGGACGCTATGTGGAATATGGCGTACTAGACAAATGTCGCTTCGACAGGCTCAGCGACCGGGTAGAGTTGGTCGCTGAGCCTGTCGAAGCGACGAATATCAAGCATCAAGTACAACACTCTAAAGCAGATGCCCAAGGAAGCGTGCCTTGTCGGAATCTGACATGCCACGGCGGCGGGCATATTCATCAATCGCTTTCCGGCTGACGTGGCGGATTTCCGGGTACGAGGCGTCAGGATGAATGAATATGAGTCCGCAGACGCTGGCGTCAGGAATCATGGCGCAGCTATCTAGCAGCGTGATGCCAAGTCTTTCTGATTCAGGCAAAAGCCTAAGAATATCCCGCTTCAGCGTGTGGTCCGGGCAACTGGAATATCCCGCCGCCGGCTTGATGACCTTCGCATCCTCAAATCCTTGAGGCAATGACTTATGAATATGCCCGCTCAGCCATTCGGAAGCCGCCTCTGCCAAAGTCAGCCGCACCGCCCGTGCCAGCATCGGTCCGTAATCCGTACTACAGGCAGGACAGTCACAACTTTCCGGATGAGATTCAGTGTGAACGCTGAGGGCAAACATCCCCATAGGGGAATCGAACCCATATTCCTTAGGCGGGACGAAATCAGCCAGAGATCGTCCTCCATCCTGCCGGAACATAGGCAGACGAAAATCCTGGGACTCAATGTCGTCACCTTCGCTATGGCAAGCGTCAAATCTTGCGGAAATCGTTATTGTGCAGGCGTTTTCCCTCTTTAATCTATCAATCTCTTTAAGTGCGTCGCCACGGAGTTTCCTAAGTTCCTCGTGACCTGTTCCGGCCTTGATTCCCCAGATCGCGGCGAAAAGATTCCAGTCAAAGAACGGCAGCGCTTCGTCTATGCCCAACACTCTGGCGACAATATTCTCAAACTGCTCTCCCTTGATGAAACTTGAAGCCGGGAAAGGCTCGTGCGTTGTGTGTCCGGCTTTCTTTTGCGAGGACTGGGCGTAGAGTTCTCGGAGATGCTCCTGTTTCTGATGCTCTGCCGCTTCAGTGCCCTCTCTGTCAGCAATTAACTGGTTGGCAAGCACCGCGCTTGCGGATGCGTCCTGAGCGTAGAACACATGATCGTAAAGAGGCGCAAGCTTCACTGCCGTGTGGAGCGCAGAGGCCGCCGCTCCGCCAACAAGCAGGGGAGTAGTCAGCCCTCTGGCCGTCATCTCCTTGCAGATCTCCTCCATCTGGTAAAGTGACGGTGTGATCAGCCCACTGACACCGATAAGGTCCGCTGAGGTCTCCGCGGCCTTCTCCAGAATCGTCTCCTTAGGCACCATCACTCCGAGATCTATGACCTCGAACCCGTTGCAGTTCAAAACAATCCCAGTGATGTTCTTCCCGATGTCATGTACATCTCCCTTGACGGTCGCGAACACAATCCGAGGCTTTTTCCTCTCTGATTCTCCTGTCTCTTCCTCAATGTACGGTTGCAGCAAAGTCACCGCGTTCTTCATTGTCTTGGCCGACTTCACCACCTGAGGCAGGAACATCTTTCCTGCCCCGAACAGTTCCCCGACCCGTGCCATTCCGTTCATCAGCGGCCCGTCAATGATCTGCACAGGTTTCTCGTACTTGGCCAGACACTCGTTGATGTCCCTCTCCAGTCCAGAAGAATCACCCTTGACCAACGCCCTGATCAGTCTTTCCTCCACCGTCGCTTCGATGGTTGGTGAGCCTTGCCGAACCACAAGCTCAGCGACCGAAAGATTCTGTCTTTTTTTCAAGGTAGCTTCGATGGTTGGTGAGCCTTGTCGAACCACAGGCTCAGCGACCGAAGGATGTCCACCTTGTCCGGTCGCTGAGCTTGTCGAAGCGCCCGGACCGCCACCAGCACCCGAATTGCCATCAGAGGTAGAAATCCTACTGGAATCTGTCCCCGTCAGCGCGCGGCCCGATAGGGTGGTGCTGCCATTTACCCGGACAGGGCGCGAAGCGTAGGCAGCGTCCACCCTATCTGGGCGCGCGTTGACCTCAGCAGCATCCTTTTCCAACAAAATCCGCGAAGCCTTCTCAATCAACCTCTCCGTAGCCTCGGTATCCGAGTCCAGAATCACATCCTCCACACACCGAAGCAACTCCGGCTCAATCTCATCATAAACCCTAAGCATCCCAGGATTCACAATCCCCATATCAAGCCCCGCTGAAATCGCATGGTATAGAAACACCGAATGCATCGCCTCCCTCACCTCATTGTTCCCCCTGAACGAGAACGAAAGATTGGAAACACCACCCGAAGTCCGACACCCCGGCAGATTGTTCTTTATCCACCTCACAGCCTCTATGAAATCAATCCCGTACCGAGAATGCTCCGGTATCCCGGTCCCCACAGGCAACACATTCACATCGAATATTATGTCGCACGCCCGAACCCCAACCTTTTCAGTCAGCAATGAATATGCGCGACTGCAAATCTCCACCTTCCTGTCATAAGTCGTGGCCTGCCCATCCTCATCGAAAGCGATTACGATGATAGCAGCGCCCAAAGCCTTGATCTCACGAGCCTTTTCAATGAATATTTCCTCTCCTTCTTTAAGTGAGATAGAATTGACAATGCATTTCCCTTGAGCGTTCTTGAGCCCCGTCACCAACGTCTCCCAGTGCGAGGAGTCGATCATTATCACAGCCTTGGCCACAGCCGGATCATTGGACACATAACGCAAGAACTTCTCCATCTCAAGGCGGGAATCCAGCATCGCGTCATCCATGTTGATGTCGATGATGCTCGCCCCGTTCTCAATCTGCTGCGCCGCGATCTGGAGTCCGGTCTCGTAATCCCCGGCGGCTATCAGTTTGGCGAACTTGCGCGACCCTGCCACATTGGTTCTCTCACCGACATTCGTGAAATTGTTCCTCCTGTCAACCGACACGCTTTCCAATCCGCTGACATAAAGAACATCGTCCGGTTCCGGAATAGTTCTTGGGGATATTCCTTTGACCGCTTCCGCCACTGCCTTGATGTGCTCCGGAGTCGTCCCGCAGCATCCTCCCACTATATTCACAGAACCGGCCAACGCCATTTTCCGGACAGACTCGGCCATCTGGGAAGGAGTCTCGTCATATTCACCCATCTCGTTAGGCAGCCCGGCGTTAGGGTAGCAGCTGACAGCGCAGGTGGCAAAAGAGGCGACCTCGGCGATCAGCGGAATCATCTCTTCCGCTCCGAGCGAGCAGTTGAGTCCGAAGGATAGCGGAGCACAGTGCTGGATTGAGCGAAAGAACGCTTCCATCGTCTGCCCGGTAAGTGTGCATCCGCTCCTGTCACTCATTGAGGCCGAGATCATTACAGGAATATTCTTGGCTTCGGGAATATGCCTGAGCACGTACAGCGCCGCCTTCGTGTTCAAAGCGTCGAAGCATGTCTCGAACAGGAGCAGATCCACGCCACCACGAACCAACCCTCTAATCTGCACCTCAAAAGCCTCAGCCATCTCATCAAATGAATATGGCCGGAAAACCGGATCTCCTATGTCCTGAGCCAGGGACAGTGACTTGCTTGTCGGCCCTATGCTCCCGGCCACCCAAACTTTGTGCGAAGCCTCATCGGCAGCCTTGCGTGCTATCCGCGCGGCAGCCTCGGCCATCTGTCCGGCTTTCTCGGAGAGACCATATTCGGATTGCGAAATGCTGTTGGCACTAAATGAGTTGGTGGTGATTATGTCAGCTCCTGCTTTAATATATTCATTGTGAATCTCACCGATGATTTCCGGATCGCTCAGGTTGAATGACTCGCTGTTGCCTTGAAGCCCTTTGCTCTGAAGCATCGTGCCCATCGCTCCGTCGAGGATGAGGATTCGTCTGGAGAGTTCGGTCCTTATGTCGTGCATGCTGTCGGTATATTCGTTGATTGTTTAGAAACATTCCCGAAGGATTCCGATGATGTTGGCGGACTTGCCCATCGTGTAGAAGTGAACCCCCGGAACTCCGTGTGCCAGAAGATCTTTGCATTGTGCGGTCGCCCATTCCTGGCCTATCTGATAGACGGCTTCCTTGTCATCCTTGTGCGTGGCTATCTCGCTTGTGAGTTCGTAAGGAATGTCGATGGAGAATGACTCCGGAAGCAGTCTTACTTGCCTCGGAGTTGAGATCGGCTTCAGTCCCGGGATGATCGGGACAGTGATCCCTGCCGCTCTGCATCTGTCCACAAAGTTGTAGAAGACCTTGTTGTCGAAGAACATCTGGGTCGTGATGTAGTCCGCTCCGGCATCTACTTTGCGCTTGAGGTTCGCGATGTCCTCGTCCATGTTGGCTGCCTCGAAATGTTTCTCAGGATAGCCTCCTACTCCGATTCTGAAGAAGCCCTCGCAGCCGTTCTCTTTCTCGAAACGTCTTATGGCCTCCACAAGTTCATTGGCGTGGTTGTAGCCGCCAGGTACAGGGGTGAACCGCTTCTCGCCAGTGAGACAGTCTCCGCGTAGGGCCAGGACATTGGAGATTCCCATGAACTTGAAGTCCTGTAACTGGAATTCAATCTGCTCGGCGGTCAGCCCTCCGCAAATCAGATGAGGTACGACATCGACCTTGAATTCGGACTGGATGGCTCCGCAGACAGCAGTCTCGCTGACGCGGCGGCGCACGAGGCGTTTCCTGTAGCTCCCGTCCGGCTGCTCGTCGTATGTGATCTCGTCCCTGTGGCAGGTTACGTTTATGTACTTGGGAGCGAACTCGATGAACGGCCTGATGTCGTCAAGGAGTTCGTCCTTTGTCATCCCTTTCAGGGGCGGGACTATCTCAAGAGAGGGGTATTGCTTCATTGTCATCGTTCGTTTTGTTTGTCTTTTCTGTTCTGCGACTTTATCTCTACCACAGTCAATACGTCTTCACTGACCTTGAACCTGACATCCATATTATTGAATATCATCCCGTAAACTTTGTCCGGGTCGTTTTGGTATCGTGGTCTCGGGTCTTGGGCCAGCACTTTTCGCAGTGCTTCGATATCGGCTTCGGTCCAACCTTGGACGGTCACTTTGGTAGGCTCGGTCACTTCGACAGGCTCGGTGACCGAAACTGTTGGCTCAGTCACTTCGGCAGGCTCGGTCACTTCGACAAGCTCAGTGACCGAAACCGTTGGCTCAGTCACTTCGGCAGGCTCAGTCACTTCGACAAGCTCAGTGACCGATGCGTTTTGCGCCACGGCACCATCTCCGGTCACTGAGCTTGTCGAAGTGACCGGAAGGGCGAATACGACCTTAAGCGGCTTCCATCCCTTGTCATCCACAAATCCTGATGAGGCTTCCGGATGGCTGTCCGCGTAAGTGACATAAGGTTTGATGTCGTAGATGGGCGTTCCGTCCATCAAATCCGCCCCCAGAACATTGATCACCGGCCCGACCGGTTTCCCGTCCGAATCCTTGGCGTCATATTCAATGGACTCAATCCTGACAGATGACAGCCCGAGCCCGTTCGGCCTGAAAGGTGAGCGGCTGGCGAACACTCCGATCCGCTCGTTCCCTCCCAGCCTTGGTGGCCTGACCGTCGCTTGGAACGCGCTTTCCGGTCGCTGAGCTGCGCTTTTCGGTCGCTGAGCTTGTCGAAGCGTACCGGAAAGCGGTGATGTCGTCTCGGCAGGCTCGGTCACTTCGGCAGGCTCAGTGACCGGAACTGGTGGCTCAGTCACTTCGACAGGCTCGGTCGCTTCGGCAGACTCAGTGACCGGAACTGGTGGCTCAGTCGCTTCGACAGGCTCAGCGACCGAACGAGGCTTATTGCCGGAGAATCCCCAGATGAGCCAGATGTAGTCAAACCTTTCCAGTCCACGCACAGCGTCTACACTGCGGAACCCAGGCTCGAACACGATCCTGCCCTTCAGTTCAGGAACCAATCCGGCCTGCCTCGGAATCCCGAACTTGGTCTTGAACGGAGACTTGAACCGAGCTATCGGCTCAATGAACATAGCTGACCTGATCCCATTTGAGGGCATCCTCGCTCTGCGGCTTGCGCTCATCGGCAGGGTGGCCGACAGCGATCAGACACAGAACCGAATACTTTTCGGGAATATTCAAGATCTCCCTGACCTTTTGCTCCGCTGTCACTCCGGGTTCCTTGCTCTCCCTGCCCCTGATGTGGCACCAGCAAGAGCCCAGTCCAAGATCCTCGGCCTGGTACTGCATGGAAACCGCGGCGATGCTACTGTCCTCAATCCACATTTCCTGCTCCTGAGGCTCACCAAGCACAGCGATGACCACCGGTGCCCCGGCCAAAAACTGGGAACCGGCTGGCCTGATGCCAGACAGCTCTTCGATCTTCTCCTTGTTATCGGTGACCACAAACCGCCATTTCCTCAACCCCTTGGCGGTCGGTGACATTAGTGCGGCCCTAAGGATCGTCCTGACATATTCATCACTCACAGGCTCGTCTGTGTAGACTCTGTGGCTTCTGCGCTTCCGCGCAAGTTCCTTGAAAGAATTCATATTCATTTCCTCCTTTGATGCAAATTTACAATTATTATCTGTTTTGGTGAATATTCCTAACCTTGACTTTTAGGGATAGCCTTGTTTTGCGCCAAAAATGCAACTGAATATATTTTCAAATATTAAAACGTTTGATTTTTGTTAAAATAATTATCAAAACAGCCTGAAATGTTATAATGTTTGATGGATTTCTTGCTTCTGTTGAAAAAATGTAATATATTTAGGGTCGTAATAAAGCCTTATCATCCGATGGATAACAAGACAAATTCATTAGAAGTCCCTCAAAAGGGAAACATTCTTATAATCAACACAGGGTCCACAACCACAAAGCTGGGCTATTTCTCCGATGGTGTCCGGGTCTTTGACACCAAACTTGAACACACCGCCGAGGATGTCGCCAAGTATCCTTCCGTAATGGATCAGGCTGACATGCGTCATCAGGCGATCAAGGATTTCATGGCATCCAAAGGCATTCCGCTTGAGGATGTGGACATTGTGATGGCGCGCGGCGGTCTCATCGTTCCGGTCATCACAGGGGTCTATAATGTGAACCAGGACATGCGCGATGTGCTGAAGAGTTGCCGCGACGGGAACCATGCCTGCAATCTGAGCGCTATTCTGGCCGATGATGTAGCCAAGGAGATCAATCAGATCAGGGAGGAGAAGCATCTAACACCACGGTTCGGAAAATGTGTGGCTTACATCGCTGACCCTCCGATGGCAGATGAAATGCTTCCAGAGTGCCGGATGGGAGGTATCCCGGAGTTTACCAGAAAGACTCTGTTCCATGCCCTTAATTCAAGGGCCATCGTCAGAAGGTATCTGCGCGAACATGGCCACAAGACAAATGATGTCACTGTGATTGTGGCCCACATGGGCGGAGGCGCGACGATATCCCTGCACCGCAACGGAAAGGTCATCGACACCAATCATGGCCTTGGCGGGGACGGCCCGATCACTCCGGAGAGAGCTGGCTGTTGTCCTCCGTTCGAGCTTATCGACATGTGTTTCAGCGGAAAGTACACCAAAGAGGAGATCCAGAAGAAACTGATCGGACGTGGCGGTGCGGTCGCTTATTTCGGCACCAACAGCATGCTGGACGTAGAGAACATGGCCAAAGACGGCAACGAGCTGGCTCAGACGTTCCTCAAGGCATACGTTTTGAACATCTGCAAATACATCGCCGCGATGGCCGCCACCGCAGACGGCAAGGTCGATGCAATCCTTCTGACAGGAGGCATAGCACACAGCAAGATGTTGATGGATGCGATCAAGAAGAAGATCGGGTTCATCGCGCCCGTGGAGGTTTTCCCTGGCGAGGATGAGATCAACAGTCTGGCGGAGAACGGCTACATGATCCTTTCCGGACAGACAAAGATCCACACTTATAATAAGGACAGAATTATTGAAGATTAATTAATACGAATGATGAAGAATATAGATTGGAGCAAGCTGTCTTTCAGCTATACCCAGACAAGGGCTTTGGTTTACAGCCGCTGCATTGACGGAAAATGGGAGACACCTACCGTCACGGAGGATTTCAACATCTGCCTCAGCAGCTTCGCGGGAATATTCCATTACGCCCCTTCATGCTTCGAGGGTTTGAAGGCGTTTCGTGGCGTCGACGGCAAGATCAGGCTTTTCCGTCCTGACCGTAACGCCAAGAGAATGGCGGACAGCGCGACTTATCTGGATATGCCGTACCCGTCAGAAGAAATGTTCATCAATATGTGCGTGCAGTGCGTGAAGGAGAACATTGAATATCTTCCTCCGTATGAGGCGAGCGGAGCTTCCCTTTACCTTCGACCGGTGCTATTCGGCATCAACCCGCAGCTCGGCATTCATTCCGCGCGTGATGTGATGTTCGCTGTGATGTGCTCGCCTGTGGGGACATATTCAGGAGCAAAGAGCCTCAGTCCAGGCAACGCTGTCATTTCAAGGAACTACGACCGCGCCTCCACATTTGGGTCAGGTTGCTATAAGCTCGGAGCCAATTACGCCCAGTCGCTTCACGCCTACAACATCGCCCACAACACCGGTTACCGTGAGCTTCTGTTCCTTGACTCGGCCACGAAGACAACCATCGAGGAGTTCGGATCATCCAACTTCTTCGCTATTAAGGGCAACACCTACATCACACCACGTTCCGGAAGCGTCCTTCCGTCAATCACCAACAACAGTCTGCGTACGGTGGCCGCCGACATGGGAATGGATGTGGAGGTCCGTCCGATAAAGGTTGAGGAGTTGTCTGAATTCGATGAGGTCAACTCTTGCGGAACCGCTGTGGTCATCACTCCAATCTGCACTATTGATGACAAGCCGCGGCTTGAGTGCGAGGATGTCGGGCGCCGCTACCGGTTCGGTTCTCCGGACAAGTGCGGAGCCGTCAGCGAGAAACTCTACAACCGCATCATCGGCATCCAGAAGGGACTTGAGGAGGACACTCACAACTGGTGCCTGTTCGTTGACTAGGCGATGTTTGAACTTTCGGCGATAGAAAAGATTCTTGTGGAAGGCGGGACTGATGAAGCGATCCGTCTGCTTGATGAATATATCACCTCCGCTCCGGAGCCTTCTGACCGTGCCTACTATCTTCTGGGCAACGCGCACAGAAAGAAAGGGGACTGGCAGAAGGCCATCAACAACTATCTGGAGGCGATGGCGATCAATCCAGAAAGCCCGGCAGCGAACGCTTACGCGATAGCGAACGAGATCCTCGATTTCTACAATAAGGATATGTACAATCAATAAACATTAAGGTATTATGGCTAAAATGAAAGGGGCGACCGTCGTCGACACCGAGAGATGCAAGGGCTGCAATCTCTGTGTCGTTGCCTGTCCGCTCGATGTCCTTGCTCTTACGACCAAGGAAGTGAACCGTAAGGGCTACAACTTTGCCCATGAGGTTCTTGCTGACACCTGCACGGGCTGCGCGTCCTGCGCCACAGTCTGCCCGGACGGGTGCATAACCGTTTACCGTCTTAAAACAGTCTAAGCTATGGCAGATCAGGAAATCACATTGATGAAAGGCAATGAGGCCATTGCCCACGCAGCGATCCGCTGTGGTTGTGACGGCTATTTCGGCTATCCGATTACCCCTCAATCCGAAGTCCTTGAGACCCTTGCCGCAGAGAAGCCTTGGGAGACCACAGGAATGGTTGTCCTTCAGGCTGAGAGCGAGGTCTCGTCGATCAACATGGTCTATGGCGGAGCCTGCACTGGCAAGAGGGTGATGACTTCTTCTTCCAGCCCTGGCGTCAGCCTGATGCAGGAAGGTTTGTCCTACATGGCGGGAGCGGAGCTTCCGGCACTCATCGTTGATGTAATGCGCGGAGGTCCGGGACTTGGCACAATCCAACCAAGCCAGGCGGACTACTTCCAGGCCTGCAAGGGTGGCGGACACGGTGACTATCACCTGATTGTCCTCGCTCCGGCTTCGGTTCAGGAAATGGCTGACTTCGTGGATCTCTCGTTCGAACTTGCGTTCCGTTACCGTAACCCTGCGATGATCCTTGCCGATGGTGCCATCGGTCAGATGATGGAGAAAGTTGTCCTTCCTCCGTTCAAGCCTCGTCGCACCGAGGAGGAGATCATCAAGGAATGCCCTTGGGCAACCACAGGACGCGTAGGTGGAAGAAAGCCGAACATCATCACTTCCCTTGAGCTCCGCTCCGAAGAGATGGAGGTCATCAATCTCCGCATCCAGAAAAAGTACAAGGAGATTGAGGAAAAGGAAGTCCGTTTTGAGGAATATCTTCTTGAGGACGCTGAATATGCCATCGTGGCTTTCGGCTCAGCCGCACGCATCGCCAAGAAGAGCATAGAGATCGCCCGCTCACAGGGCATCAAGGTCGGGCTTCTACGTCCTATCACCCTTTGGCCTTTCCCTACGAAGGAAGTCCAGAAACTCGCTGGAAAGGTGAAGGGAATCCTTTCGCTGGAGATCAACGCAGGGCAGATGGTCGAGGACATTCGCCTCGCTGTCGAAGGAAAGGTTCCGGTACAGCATTTTGGGCGTCTTGGTGGCATCATCCCTGATCCGGACGAGGTTGTTGACGCGCTTAAACGTCTTTTCTAAATCTGAAGACCATGACAAGAGAAGAAATAATTGAGAAAGGCCAGGTCGTCTATAAGAAACCGACCTTGCTGAACGACACTCCGATGCATTACTGCCCTGGTTGCAGCCACGGAGTTGTGCACAAGATAGTCTCCGAAGTGATCGAGGAGATGGGAATGACGGACAAGACGATTGCCATCTCTCCGGTGGGCTGCGCTGTGTTCGCCTACAAGTACATTGACGTGGACTGGGAAGAGGCTGCCCACGGAAGGGCTCCGGCACTTGCCAGCGCAACGAAGCGTCTCTGGCCGGACAGGCTTGTGTTTACCTATCAGGGTGACGGAGACCTTGCCTGCATCGGTACAGCGGAGACAATCCATGCCCTGAACAGAGGTGAGAACATCACAATCATATTCATAAATAACGCCATCTATGGAATGACCGGTGGTCAGATGGCACCGACGACCCTTCTCGGGATGAAGACAGCGACCTGTCCTTACGGCAGGGAAGTGTCGCTTCACGGTTATCCGCTGAAGATCACCGAAATCGCTGCCACCCTTGACGGAACCTGCTACGTGACCCGTCAGGCGGTCCACACCGTTGCCGCCATCAATCGCACGAAGAAGGCGATAAGAAAGGCGTTTGAATATTCAATGCAGGGAAAGGGCTCCAATCTCGTGGAGGTTGTCTCGACCTGCAACTCCGGTTGGAAGATGAGTCCTGAGAAGGCCAACAAGTGGATGGAAGAGAATATGTTCGCTTTCTATCACCTCGGTGACCTCAAGGACAAAGGCGTTGAACTTTAAATCGACAAGGCTATGACAGATGAGATAATTATTGCAGGATTCGGAGGACAGGGTGTCCTCTCGATGGGTAAGATTCTGGCTTATGCCGGTCTGATGGAAGGCAAGGAAGTTACATGGATGCCGGCCTACGGCCCGGAGCAGCGTGGCGGTACGGCCAACGTTACCGTGATCGTCAGCGATGATCCGGTCTCCTCACCGATCCTTTCCAGCTATGACATCGCCATTGTGCTGAACCAGCCTTCGCTGGAGAAGTTCGAACCAAAGGTAAAGCCTGGCGGAATCATCATCTACGACGGTTACGGAATCAATGAACCTCCGACAAGAAAGGACGTCAAGGTCTATCGCATAGATGCCATGGACGCTGCCGCGGAGATGAACCTCATCAAGACTTTCAATATGATCGTTCTTGGAGGTCTTTTGAAGATCCGTCCTGTAGTCAAGATCGAAAGTGTGCTTGCAGCCTTGAGGAAAACCCTCCCGGAGCGCCATCACCATCTCATTCCACAGAATGAGGAGGCTATCCGAAAGGGTATGGAAATCATCAAGGAAGTTTAGTCATCAGTGTAGACCCACGATGGGTTAACATCGTATGTTCTTTTGAACTTGATTGAAGCTACGCTTTCCGTACTTATGCTGACGAGCCCGACTCCACCCTCGACATTATCAGGGAAGGAGACGGGCTCAGTCAGTGTTGTGTCTCCGTCCAGATAGTCGCAGATGCTGAGTGCTTTCAGATAGTAGTACTCGTCCTTTGTGATGCCACGGATTGTTACGCTTAAGGTGGTCTCGGATTCCATTCGGTTATAATTCAGGACTCCGTGCAGCCCGTAGATGATTTCATTGGCGTTCACGCTGAACCCGATGTTAAACGTTCCGTCGGAGAACTGGCTGTCCGAAAACACTCTGAAAGTGTTCTCTGAAGCGCCTTCCAAGTCGAGATCCTCGGCAGGAGCCCCGTCGTTCAGAATCGGGTCGTTGCCTTTGTCAAGGCGGATGAAACTGTAGTCCTTGGTCTCTTCCCAAGTCTTTGCCTCTTCCTCCTCACTGGCAAACCTGATCTTTTTGTCGATAACTGAACGCCCTGACAGAATCCGGTAGAAGTTGTCCTCTCCGATGATGTCCTTGCCTTTGACACGGATCCGGTAAACTTTGTCACCATATTGATTCTTCTGGAGCAGAGTGTCGGTTATGCTGAATTCAGGTGCCTTGGGAACAACCACTTCCGAGTAAGCCTTGAAGGTCTCTCCATCGGATTCAGCCTCGGCCTCGATTCTCACGACATCCCCAGGCTTGAAATCGGCCTTGAACGAGTATCTGGTCTGATTGTTTTTGCTCGCCCCGTTCGGTCCTGGAGAATATACATCTTTACGATGCTCATCTTTGTAAACGTAGCCGTAAAGATGCAGATCCTCCTTGATGAACAGTTTGTCATCACGGTTGTCCAATTGCCCGTCAGCCACAAAATTCCCGTTGACATAGCACTTTACCGAACCTGAATTGATCTTCTCGACGCGGTCAGTCTTGCTTACCGCCAGATAGACGACGTGCAATGTGTCTCCAACCGTCATCTGTGAATTTACTATCAGCTGTGGTTTGAGGTCTGTCAGATTGAAATCAATGTCCTTTGTGCAGGCTCCGAGCAAGGCGGAGACGGCTGCTATGAATATTAGTCTTTTCATCTCTTTAGAAATTATAAGTGTAGCTGAATGACGGGATTATTGGCAGAATCGTGACAGATTTTAGTCTCGCTTTTCTTGTGTAAAGACTCGAATTCGAATCACCTTTCGTATTTGCTTGATAATAGACAAAATTCGGATTCAGTCTGTTGTAGGCGTTGTAGACTCCGAAGTTCCAGATACTTTCACCGCGTCTCTTTTTCTTGTGGTAGTTGACTCCGATGTTCAGCCTGTGGCTTGGCGGCAACCTATAGTTGTTCCTGTGCGGAGCATAGTCGATTTGAGTGACTGTCCCGTCAGGAAGCATCACGATGCTCTCCCTTTCCGGAATGGTTGTGGTGCCTCCGGTCGCAAAAGTCCACACAGCGCTGAGGTCCCATTTCTTACCGAGCTTCTGGTTGACCACGAGTGAGATGTTGTGCCTTCTGTCATAGCGGTAAGGATAGCGTTCTCCATTGTTGATCAGACCGTTGGAGAAGATTCGGTCACTCTTGGCCAGGGTGTAGCCCAACCATCCTGTAGTCTTGCCCATAGTTTTCTGGATGAAGAACTCGATTCCGTAGGCCCGGCCATCTCCCATCACGACATTGTCCTCCCATGACTGCGAGCTTGCCATGAATGAGACACCGTCTTTATATTCAAGGACATTGTGGATGTCCTTCCAATAGCCTTCTACGGAAAACTCCCAACCAGGTAGGCCGTTGTAGTAGAGGCCTAATGAATATTGGTCCGCGGTCACCGGCTTGATGTTCTTGGTGATCGGCACCCAGAGGTCGATCGGCAGGGTGATCTTCGATGAGGACAGCAGATGGACGTACTGCGCCATCCTTGAATATGCCGCCTTGGCGCTGATTCCCTTTCCGAAATCGAACTTGGCTGACATTCTCGGTTCCGGGGACCAATAGGTCTTGCCACTTGTACGGAACATCGCGAGGTGGATTCCGGGGTTGAGTGTCAGCCGTTCGCCAATGGTGAGATCATCCTCGATGTAGGCTGACAATTCATGGCCGACACGGTTTTTCTCCTTGTTGTTTGAATATGTCGTGTCTGTCAGCACCTCGCCGTAGTGGTTCTCCTTCTCAACGGTAGTGTAGGTCTCAGGGATGTAGATGTGATTGACATATTCACCACCGAATTTGATGATATGCCTCGGAGACGGGGTGTAGTCGAAGTCGATTTTGGCTGTAAGGTCCTTAATGCCGGAGCCGTAGTCGAACTTGTAGAGGTTTTTCGTGTTCTCGTTTTTCTCCGTCGAGTTGTAGCCCATCCTCATCCGATAGTCAGTGAACGCCACTGTGGTGTTGGAGAACAGTCTTCCGTTGAAGACGTGGTTCCATCTTGCCGAGGTGAGCAGGTTGCCCCACCTGATGTAGGTTTTGTCATTGTACTCGGTTTTGTCCTCGATTCCGTCAATGATGACATCGCCTTCATCGTCCCTATAGTAGAAGATGTCCCGTCCGTAATATGCGTTGAGGAACAGCCTGTCCTTGTCGCTGAATTTATGGGTCACCTTGCCGTTGAAGTCGAAGAAATAGTAGTTCGCCGGGACGTTCGCGGCCCTGAATATACCGTCGAACAGGAATGTATGCATCCCTCTGGCGCTGATTGAATATGCTGTCTTCCCCTTGAAGATAGGCCCTTCAAGATGGAATTTGTCGCTAAGGACTCCGACACCGATCGTGCCGTGGGTCTCCTGAAGGTTTCCGTCATTCGTCCTTACATCGATGATGCTGGAGGTTCTTCCTCCGTAACGGGCCGGAAACGAGCCTTTGTAAAGCGTGACTTTCTTCACGGCCTCCGGCTGAAAGATCGAGAACAGACCAAGCATGTGCTCAGCGTTGTAGAGCGAGATTCCGTCCAAAAGAAGCAGGTTTTCGTCCGGTCCGCCCCCACGCACGTATATTCCCGAAAAGCCTTCGGCTCCGCTCTGCACTCCCGGCATCAGCTGGATGGTCTTAAGAACATCGGCCTCGCCGAAAAGGACCGGTGTGTTCTTGATCATATTCATAGGGATCTCGATGGCGCTCATCTTCGTGGCCATTATCCCGGATTCCCTTTGCGCCGAGACGACCGCCTCCTTGAGTTCGGTGTTGGCTTTCAATGCGACATTGATCGTGGTGTCCCGGAGAAGGTCAATGGTGACCGTCGCATCATCGTAACCTACATAGGAATATTTCAGTGTCACCTGTCTGCCTTGCGGAATCGTCAATGTGTAGAATCCGTAGTTGTTCGTGGCGGCACCGGTCCCTTCGCTGAGTACTCCGGCTCCTATCAGGGTTTCCCCTGAGGCCTTGTCTGTGATGTGACCGCTCACGGTTACTCTTGTCCGTTGAGGCTGGGCATGAAGGCTTCCTGCGATCGTTAATGCCAGCAACAGAGAAATCGTGGCTGGAATCAATCGGTTAAGATATCTCATGTTCATAATATAGTTTAGTTTACCATCATTACAAAATTCCCAAAAGTCAAATTATTGCAATCAGCCGGCCAATTTTTTTTGGAATGCAAATTGGCCAATTTTTTTCGATTAACATCTTGTTTCGCAGGGGTTTTTCTTAAATTTGCATTTATGCAAAGAAAAAATCTTTATATTCTTTTTGTTTTTTTAGCTTTTGCCCTCGTTCTGGCCTCATCCGGATGCAAGAGGACGGTGCAGGACAATGAGACGAAAATAATTGAGGAAGTGAAAGATACACTGCCTCCCATGGGCTTTTGGCCGGATTCTTTGGACCTTGCAGAGGAAGTTGTCAGAAATGGCGAGTCATTCACCGTGCTGATGAACCGGTTGGGGCTTTCGATGAATGATGCCATGAAGGTGGCGCAGGCTTGCGACACGGTCTTTGATGTGAGGAAGATGCGCGCGGGCAACAAGGTTCAGGCTTACTACCAATTCGACACAACCGGGACCGGAAGCACTGACGGACCTGCTTTGAAATATGTCGTTTACGAACGCAACAAGATTGATAGGGTAATCTTCAGGACTTCCGAACCGTTCAAGGTATGGAGCTGGACTAAGCCGGTCAAGAGCACACGGGAGTACGCGGATGTGACCATTAAATCATCTCTTTGGAACGACATGCTTGCCGCTGGAATCTCTCCGCAGCTGATTGTGCCGCTTTCTGAGATTTACGCATGGTCGGTTGACTTCTTCGGCCTGCAACCGGGGGACCGTTTCAGGGTACTCTACGAGCAGAGAAAATGTGAAGGCGAGATAATTGCCGTTGACACAATCTATTATGCTGAGTTTGTCAGGGACGGGAAGATGATTCCGGCAATCATGTTTGATCAAGGTGATCATGGCAATCTTTATTGGAACGAGAAAGGGGAGAGTCTCCGTAAAGCCTTTCTCAAGGCTCCTTTGAAATTCACGAGAATCAGCTCCGGCTTCTCCTATCACCGGAAGCATCCTGTCACCGGGAAGGTGCGGGCGCACACTGCTGTGGATTATGCGGCCCCTACAGGAACTCCTGTGATGACTATCGGTGATGGCACCGTAGTTAGTGCCGGTTGGACAAACGGAGGAGGCAACACGGTGAAAATCAGGCATAATTCGGTCTATACCACCAGTTACATGCACCTTTCTCGCTACGGTGCCGGAATCAAATCCGGGGTCAGGGTTCGTCAAGGAGATGTTATCGGCTATGTTGGTTCCACGGGAATGTCCACCGGACCTCATCTGGATTTCCGAGTGTGGAAAAACGGCTCCCCGATCAATCCTTTGAAGATGGATTCTCCTCCGTCCGAACCGATCAAGCCTGAAAACATGTCGGCATTGGATTCGACATTTAGACGTTATCGATGTGTAATTGATTCACTTGCAACGAAATAATTTTTATAGATAATATTCATGAAAAAGAACCTAATCCTTTTATCCTTGACCTCGCTGTTGTGCGTGTCCCAAGGATGCGTTGAAAGAAAAAGCCAGTCTGTGACTCCAGCCATCAGCCGGGATTCCGAGATTGAGGCAAAAGTCGAAAAAGTCTTGAAAGGCATGGATCTGACAGAAAAGGTCGGTCAGATGATCCAGCTTACATCCTCGACAGTAACAGTTCAGGGCAAGCCTGAGATCGATCCTGACAAACTCCAGAAAGTCATAGGGGAGATGAAAGTCGGCTCAATTCTGAACACTTTCGCGGATGTCGCTCAGTCCAAGGAACTTACAGCCAAGCTCGTCAGCGAAATCCAGAAAAAGTCGATGGAGGAAATAGGGATTCCATGCATCTATGGCCTAGACATGATCCATGGTGCGAGCTATCTTACAGACGCGACTTTCTTCCCTCAGGAAATAAATCTTGCAGCTACTTTCAATCGTGAATATGCTCGTGCGATGGGCGAGGCTATGGCTTACGAGACAAGGGCCGCGATGGTGCCATGGGTGTTCTCACCTGTCATGGATCTTGGAAGAAATCCGGTCTGGCCAAGGCATTGGGAGAGTTTCGGAGAGGATCCTTATCTTAATGCCGAGATGGCAGTGGCTGAAACCAAGGCTCTTCAGGGAGACGATCCGAACCATATTGATGACAAGCATGTCGCTGTCAGTGTAAAGCATTATATGGCTTACGGAGTTCCGGTTTCAGGAAAGGACAGGACACCGGCTCTTATCCCTGAAAACGAATTGAGGGAGAAGTACTTCCGTCCATTCAAGGATTGCCTTGAGGCAGGAGCTCTGACTCTGATGGTCAACTCGGCTTCGATCAACGGAATCCCTACACATGCCAACAAAGAGCTTCTGACCGGTTGGGTCAAGGACGACCTGGACTGGGATGGCTTGATTGTCACTGACTGGGCTGACATCAACAATCTATTTGAGAGGGATCACGTGGCCAAGGACAGAAAGCAAGCCTTGGCCATGGGAATCAACGCTGGAATTGACATGATCATGGAGCCATACGATCCGTCCTGCTGCACTGAGCTTAAGGAAGTTGTGGAGGCAGGAATGATTCCGATGTCCAGAATTGACGATGCTGTCCGCAGGGTGCTTCGCCTTAAGTTCCGTCTGGGGCTGTTCGACAATCCGACTTGGGATGTCAGCGGTTTAGACAGATTCGCCTGCAAGGAGTTCCAGGACGCATCCTACGCCGCTGCCGTCGAGTCCGAGGTCCTTCTTAAAAACGAGGGGAATATTCTTCCTCTTGAATATGGGAAAAGAATCCTAGTGACTGGACCTAACGCCAATTCAATGAGGACTTTGAATGGTGGGTGGTCCTACACCTGGCAGGGCGACGCGGACCGTTTCGCTGGTGATTACAACACTATCTATGAGGCTTTGGCCCAGAAATTCGGTGAGCGAAATGTGGTCTATGAGCCTGGAGTGACCTACGATGAGACTGACCGTTGGTCAACCGGAGCCTGGCAGAAAGAGAACACTCCTCAGATCGCAAAGGCTGTGGCCGCTGCGTCAAGGGTGGATGTAGTAGTCGCTTGCATAGGCGAGAACAGCTACTGCGAGACACCGGGCAACATTGATGACCTGAATCTTTCCGGCAACCAGAAGGAACTTGTCAAGGCCTTGGCCAAGACCGGGAAACCGATTATTCTTGTGATTAACGAAGGACGTCCGAGGGTATTGCGTGAGATTGAGCCGCTTGCTAAGGCTGTCGTCGATGTGATGCTTCCGGGCAATTATGGCGGAGACGCCCTTGCCGCCCTCATGTCAGGTGAGGAGAACTTCAGCGGTAAGTTGCCGTTTACCTATCCTAAGTACGTCAACTCGCTTCACACTTATGACTATAAGGTCACCGAGAGCCGTGAAACGATGGCCGGAGTTTATAACTACGACGCCATCATGGACGTCCAGTGGCCTTTCGGCTTCGGACTTAGCTACACCACTTTTGAATATTCAGACTTCAAGTGCGTGAGCGGTGCTGCCTTTGCCGCTGGCGATGACCTCAAGTTTGAGGTGACTGTCAAGAACACCGGCTCGCACAACGGCAAAGAGGCTGTCCTGCTATATTCAAGTGACATAGTTGCAAGTTTGATCCCTGACGTGAAGCGTCTGCGTGAG
Source organism: uncultured Bacteroidales bacterium (assembly GCA_934667175.1). Taxonomy (GTDB): domain Bacteria; phylum Bacteroidota; class Bacteroidia; order Bacteroidales; family UBA932; genus Cryptobacteroides. Next base: position 32,226 of record CAKULN010000026.1, read on the forward strand.
TTCACCAAGGTTGAACTCGCTCCGGGTGAGAGCAAGGTTGTTTCGTTCACGATTCCTGCCTCAGAACTGGCCTTTGTCGGCTCTGACGGAAAGTGGCGTCTTGAGGCCGGTGATTTCAGGATGAGTTGCGGTGGACAATCCCTCATGATCACCTGCTCTGAAACAAAAGTTTGGGACACACCGAACATCTAATGTCGCTTCGGTGCTTCGACAAGCTCAGCAACCGAAACCTCTTCGGTCACTGAGCCTGTCGAAGTGACCAATAGTGACCACAAAATGAATTTTATCCAAAAGACATGAGAATATTCAAGAGGATCATCCTGACACTTGCCGGACTGTTGATTGTGTCGGCGCCGTCTTGGGGCGTGTTTAACGAGAAGGATCTGGCGCAGACGCTTCAGGTGCTGCGATATGAGCTGCGGAAGGCGTACATCGAGATGGAGAAGAGCCAGGTGTCGTACGAGTCTCAGGATGACAGGCAACACGAGGAACTGGTGCATCTTATCCAGAGTTGCAACGAGCTGTCGCTGATGCTGTACTCGCAGAAGCAGGACTTCACGTTCGACCTTACCTACGCCCTCCAGCAGGTCACCGACCAGTACCATAACTTCACTCAAAGCCGTATGCCGTACGACAACATCATCTCCTACCTTGATGTGGAGATAGACAGGTACGACAGGTTGGTGATGGCACTGAAAGTGCTTCCTCCTGAATTGATCGAGTTGCCGGACAGCCTTGGCGGATCGTCTTTGCTGGACTCTCTGGCGTCCACGCTTCAGACGCATATTCTTCCGAATGATTCCTACACGGATGCTCATGCCGGGGACCCGGCTCATGTCGGACACAATCACTTTGTCGGTCTTGAGGAGGAACACGAGCACGGTTCATTCCATCTGGACAGTCTGTCGCAAGTGGCGCGGGACAGTTGCCTTTTCTATTCCACAAGGCTGCTTAAGATGTTCACGGACATCCGTGACCACATGATAGAGGACAATGAATATTACGACACAACCGACAAGCGCCTTAAAGAGGCCTACGACTATGCCCAAGATCGTTATAAGATGGTCCAGAAGAAGATATTCATTGAAGGGCAGGACAATTTCTGGACAATTCTTACCCACGTCAAGTCTTATGCGTCGAGAGCGGCGAAGGATTTCAGCGACAAGTACGGCAGGGCTTATTTCACTGATGTAAAGAGTGAATGGCGTGGTCCGATGGTCATCGGCTTCTCGTTCATGGTTCTGATTTACCTTGCGATTGCCACGCTTCTGAGCATGTTGATTGTCAAGATGTTGATGAGACGGGTCAAGTTCTTCAGGACGGAATGGTTCCGAAAGAGGGAAGCTGCCATATTCATGCTTGGCGCGGCGATACTGTTTGTGGTTGTCATCGCGGTTGCCAGAAACGCTTCCTCGACATCGCATTTCTTTACCATGGCCGCCGGGCTGCTGATTGAGTTCGCGCTGTTGCTTATCGCTGTGCTGACTTCGCTCTTGATCCGTCACGACAGCAAGCAGATCAATTACGGAATGCGGATTTACACCCCGATCATGCTGATGGGATTGCTGGTCATAACGTTCAGAATCATATTCATACCTAACAGTCTGATCGCTTTGATTTTCCCTCCGCTGCTGGTTGTGTTCGGCTTCTGGCAGTGGGCTTCCATTCACCGCAATGGTCCGAAGGTGCCGAAGAGTGACAATTCCTACGCCATCGCATCGTTTGTCGTGACTGCCATAACTTTCGTTATTTCCATTGTTGGCTATAGTCTGTTGGGCTTGCAGGTTTACATCTGGTGGATCTTCCAATTGACGGTGCTTCAACTAATTGTAGCTTGTGATGACCTGCTGAAGAAGTATCGTCACAAAAGGGTGGACATCCTTGTGAGGGCTTATAGGCTCAAACATCAGAACGATGTCGGAAAGGACAAAGGCTCGTTCATCCTGGTGACTTGGCTTTACGATCTTGTGGAGATGGTCTGCATTCCGGTACTTTACCTGCTTTCGATTCCGTTCTGCCTTTACATGGCCTCGGAAGTGTTCGACCTGACGGAAATATGCATGGACATGTTCTTCTACCCGTTCTTCAACTACGAGTACCTGCATCTGTCTGTGTCCAAGATGGTTCTGGCTGTAGGCCTGTTCTATGTGTTCAAGTACGTCTGTTATGTGGCAAGGGCTCTTTACAGGATTTACAAACTGCGTAAGACCCTCAGGCAGACAAGTGCTTCAATGATCCGGGAGAACGAGCTGAACCTGACACTTGCCAATAATGTGATCGGAATCCTAGCTTGGGGTTCTTATTTCATAGTGACAATCTCGCTTTTGAATATTCCGACAAAGTCTCTGTCGGTGATCACCGCCGGTCTTGCCGCTGGCCTTGGCTTCGCGATGAAGGACATCCTGAACAACTTCTTCTATGGAGTGCAGCTGATGTCGGGCCGTCTTCGTGTGGGCGACTACATAGAGTGCGACGGCATCCGTGGAAAGGTGGACAACATCACTTACCAGAGTACCCAGATCGAAGCTACTGACGGCAGCATCATGGCTTTCCCTAACAGCTCCTTGTTCGCCAAGAACTTCAAGAATCTGACCCGCAACAATTCCTACGAGTTCCTCGGTCTGCCGGTCGGGGTGGCCTACGGGACTGATGTTGAAAGTGCGAGACAAGTGATTCTCAGGGCATTGACTCCTTTGCGTAGGCCTGATAAGTTCGGACGTCAAGTGGTGGAGGAAAAGTATGGCATTCAGGTGGTTTTGAGTGGTTTCGGAGACAGCAGCGTGGATCTGGTAGTGAAGCAATATGTGCTCGTAGATCAGCGCACCGGCTACATTGCAGCGGCCAACGAGCGGATTTACAATGCCTTGAACGAGGCCGGAATCGAGATCCCGTTCCCTCAGCGCGATCTCAACATCCGTCATATACTTTCTTCTGACGGCAAATAATTGTTAATGAATATGATAAAGTTAGCGATTTTCGCCTCTGGGGGCGGTTCCAACTGCGAGAATATAATCAAGTATTTCAAAGGTTCTGACAAGGTGGGCGTAGTTTTGGTTGTCGCTAACAAGGCCGGGATTCCTGCGTTGGAGAAGGCTGAAAGGCTTGGCGTGCCGACACAGGTGCTTCCAAAGGCGGAGTTAAACCGGGAGGATGTCGTCATGCCGCTGATGCGGGAATATTCAATAGACTTCATCGTGCTGGCAGGCTTCCTGCTGGTCATCCCGGATTTCCTGATTCATGAATATGACCGCAGGATGATCAACCTCCATCCGGCCCTGCTTCCGAAGTTTGGGGGAATGGGAATGTACGGCCATCATGTCCATGAGGCTGTCAAGGCGGCTGGTGAGACCGAGACCGGCATGACGGTCCATTGGGTCAGCGGCAAGGTTGACGGCGGCGAGATCATCGCGCAGTTCCGCACTCCTATAAGCCCCGATGACACCCCGGAAGACATCGCTGCAAAGGAGCACGTCCTTGAGATGGAACACTTCCCTCAGGTCATCGAAGAAGTCATTGACACAACCTTACTTATTTTGGAGCAACAAGGTTGAGCCTGAAATCGCTTGATAGAGGGTTGGTTGGTAGGTGTCACCGATAGGGATGCGATCCGGGCCGATGATGATGTGGCTGCGTTCGATGGCTTCGATTGCAGCGAGGCGGACGATGAAGGATTTGTGGACACGGATGAAGTCTTCTTTCGGGAGTGTGTCTTCAAGGGACTTCATGCGCATCAGGGACAGGATCGGGGCGGATGATCCGCTCAGGTGGATCTTCACGTAGTCCTTCAGGCCTTCGATGTACGTGATTTTATCGAGGTCTATCTGTTGGAGGCGGTATTCGGTCTTTACGAATATGCTTTTGATTTTTCTTTGTGCGGTCACTTCGACAGACTCAGTGACCGAGGCTGAAACCACATGCTCTGTCACTTCGGCGGTTGGTGAGCCACGTCGAACCACAGGCTCCGTGACCGAGGTTGAAACCACAGGCTCAGTCACTTCGACAGGCTCAGTGGCCGAGCCGGACGGTCGCTGAGCTTGTGGTTCGACATGGCTCACCAACCCTCGAAGCGACTTATCGTCAACGAGTTCAAAATATTCTTTGGCCTTGAGGGCCGCGGAAATAAAATCATCGTAGGAAATAGGCTTCAGTAGATAGTCAAGCGCCCGCACACGAAATCCCTCGACGGCATATTCACTGAAAGCGGTTGTGAATATGATTCTGGTCTTCTCCGGCAGCATCTTAGAGAGATCCATCCCGCTGAGATTAGGCATCTGGATGTCGCAGAAGAGCAGATCGACCGGATTATCTTGGAGGAATGAATATGCTGCCGTCCCACTCGTGAAACTTCCCTTGAGCGAGAGGAACGGAGTCTTCACCACGTACGATTCCATCAGCCTGACAGCCAATGGTTCGTCGTCAACTACTATGCAACTTATCGTGTTCATACACCTGTCTTTATTCTAAGCAGTGAACGATACGTGCTCTGAACCCTGCCATATTCAAATGAATATGCCCCCGGATAGAGCAGGTCAAGCCTTCGCTTGAGGTTAGTGATTCCTATTCCTGAGCCGCTGCGGTCGGTGTCGTCCTTGGGGTGGCAACTGTTCTCTACGAGGCAGGTGACATATTCATTATCCTCGCTCAGACTGATTCTGAAGAATGATTCCGCTGAATCACTGATGCCATGCTTGAAGGCATTCTCGATGAGGGGTATGAAGAGTAGTGGGGCGATTTGTCTGTCCGAAGTGGCTTCCGGCAGAGATACTTCCAACCTTACACATGAAGTCAACCGCGCGCTCATCAGTTTGACATATTCCCTGAGAAATTCGCACTCCTTGGAGAGTGGAACCGTGTCTCTCTGACTCTCATAGAGGACATATCGCAGCATGCCGCTGAGGTTGTGGACGGCTTCCTGCGCCTCTGTCGGGTCAATCTGGATCAGCGAGTAGATGTTGTTCAGGGTGTTGAACAGAAAATGTGGATTGACCTGATTCTTGAGGTTGGCCAATTCCGCCTCCGCCTGATTTTTTTCGATCTCTTTTCGCTGAGCCTCGTTGTTGTACCACACCGTCGTCATCCTAACGGCTACCGCAATTCCTACTATAGCCATGTAGATGACTGTATTGCGAACGGTGAAACTGATCGTGTCAAGTGTCGAGTGTGGCGGTGGCATCGTGCCAGGGGAGGCTAGGTACCTGAAAAAGAGATGGACGGTAATACTGACCTTGGCGATCAGAAGCGCGTTCCAGAACAGGAAAGCCCAGAATCGTTTGTTGGACAGGAAATGCTTTATCAGGAGTAAGTAGTTTGTGTAGAACACGATGACAAACGAGATCACCACCGGCAGGAAGCGCGAGTAATCCACTCCGCCGTGAAGCGGTCTTCCAGGCTGCGGCGAGAAGAACGGCATCGCCAGGATCACCGCCCAGATCGCCAGATGTATAATCCAACCACTGTTTTTCCGCATATTTATTATCGTTGTCGCAAAGATTTGTGAAAGAACTCCTTGCGGAGATCGGAAGAGATTGGATGGTGCGAGACGCGGTAAATGTCCGAGATGTCTTCTGCCAGATTGCAGACATTCAGTCCACTGATCTCCGAAATGTACAGGCAGTTGTACTTGGCTGTCTGTCCGTCCTGAATGCTCATCGTGTAGCGAAGAATGTCATGAACCTCAATCTCGCTGAGGGTGTCCTTGCTGAACACGTAAAGATCCAGCGTCTTGAACGATCCGTAAAATCCGTCCCCGGCCTTGCGTACCTTGCTCTCGATGATCCGTCGCATCGGAAGCGCCATAGACCAATAGTCATATTCCTTGGTGCCTACATAACGTCCTCCCTGAAGTCCGTAGCCATAGCCGGAAGACATGATCGTGTCGAAATCATCGCGCTCTTCCGGAACCGGGGATATTCCAGCCATCTCCTTGAGCATTGACTGCGCCGCCTCTTTCGTCTCAGGCATCGCCCTCGTCACCTCGATTCCCAGCGAGACCCCGTCCGGACTCTGAAGGTCCGGTCTGTCCTTGTTCAACAGCTCCGAGAACCTCCTGTCCAGCAGCGTCTCCAGCGAAATCTTCGCATATCTCTCAAAAAAGCAAGTGTCAAACTGACTCATATTCTTTCTTTTTCCAAATATCGCAAATCCGTGTTACTTTTACAAATCTTGTTCCCTGCTTCTACAGAATGACCACTCAAACCATATAGGATTCGTGGTCTTTTCCGATTGATTGGTTGTCGTCATGAAATTGACCGTGGCACTTAACTGTCTGTTTAATAATGAAATAAATGGATGATCCAGTCCTGTTATCTGTACTGGGTGTTATGCCATATTTATTGATTATCAGAATGTTGTCTGCCACGGTTCTCCATTTTGCCTTTTGCATATCGGCACAATTTCACTATTTTTGTCTGTGGAAGCGTTGGAACGGAGCACGGTGATGTTAGATTTAGGCATTCTGGAATATTTTAAGTTTATGAAATGAAAACGAACAGGATAACACTGCGTCCATGGAGGGAAAGCGATGCTGAGGCGCTGTACAAGTACGCTTCCG
>CAKULN010000027.1 GCA_934667175.1 uncultured Bacteroidales bacterium
AACAGCACACCCCAATATCGCCACTACAGCGGCCTGGGGGCTTATTCTCTCTAAAAGTAAGTGTCAAAAATGAGAAGTTAACAATTATTTCTGATCGACAATGTCTTTTTGTTGTATTTGCGAAATTTTGTATCTTGATCCCAATAATGCCAATGGTTATGAGATGTGATTTGAAATTCTTGATTATTATAATGGCGATATTCGTGATTTACGGAACCTCCGCCCAAGCATATTCGGGTAAGGTGGTTTTGGGAGATGAGAGGCTCGAGGAGTATCTGCCGCTGCTGAAAGGGAAGAGGGTGGCGGTGTTCAGCAATCAGACGGGAATTGTCGGGGACAAGGTGACCGGCTCAAAATTGGCTGACGCACTCGCTGAATATGGTGGGTGCTTTCCTGTCGCCTCGGCCACAGTGGTTCGACAGGGCTCACCAACCGTGGTTCGACAGGCTCACCAACCAGTGGTTCGGCAGGGCTCACCAACCGTGGTTCGGCAGGCTCACCAACCAGTGGTTCGGCAGGATTGCCGGCCGTGGTTCGGCGGGGCTCACCAACCGGTCGCTGAGCTTGTCGAAGCGACTGAGCCTGCCGAAGCGCACCGAATGTCTCAGCGTCACTTCGATAAACTCAGTGACCAAGAGAGGACATCAGATGAGATCTCCCTGATTCCGTTTCTTGAGCCGTCCGAGCCAGGCGGAAAGATCGAATACGGCCAGCACATTGTCGATGCCTTGATTGAGAAAGGAGTTGATGTCAAGGCGATTTTCTCTCCGGAACATGGCTTCAGAGGCAATGCGGATGCGGGAGAACACGTCAGCAGCAGCGTTGACGAGAAGACCGGAGTGGAGATAGTTTCCCTTTATGGCGGTGGCTCGAAAATTCCGGACAAGGAAAAGACCGATAAGTTCGATGTTCTTATCGTGGATATCCAGGATGTCGGTTTGAGGTATTACACCTATTATATTACAATGCATCATCTGATGGAGGCCTGTGCCCGTGACGGCAAAAAGGTCATCGTTCTTGACAGGCCGAATCCTAACGGCTTCTATGTGGATGGCCCCGTGCTTGACATGGGATTCAAGTCCGGAGTAGGTTGGCTGCCGATCCCTACCGTCCATGGGATGACGCTCGGAGAGCTGGCCAGAATGATCAACGGCGAGAAATGGCTGGAGAATGGCCAGTGCGACTTGACTGTGATTCCATGCCTGAATTACACTCATCAGATGCGCTACAGCCTCATCCTGCCACCATCTCCGAACATAAAGGACATGAGAGCTGTGTACCTATATTCATCAACCTGCTATTTCGAGGGGACGGTGGTCAGCCTCGGCCGCGGCACGCGGTTCCCGTTCGAGATCTACGGACATCCGGCGATGACGGGATATTCATTCTCCTTCATCCCGAGGAGCATCCCTGGAGCGAAGAACCCTCAGTTCCTGGATGAGGAATGCCATGGCGTTGACCTTCGTCGCAAGCCGCTCGCCGACATCTGGCAGGAGAAAATAAATCTTGAATATGTCATCGATGCCTACCGTAATCTGAATATAGGCGATAAATTTTTCGGCAAGAGCAACTTCTTCGAGCTTCTCGCCGGGGTGGACTGGTTCCGCACTATGATAGAGTCCGGCTCATCATCCGCCGAGATCTCCGCCCGCTGGGCATCCGATGTCGAAGCCTTTAAAATACTCCGCGCTCCGTACCTGCTGTACAGCGAGTAGTCTCGTGGTGTTCAAGTTATTGTAAATAAGCGCTTTAACGGATTGCCTTCAGTGCGGATCGCCTAAAGAAGAGTTTGCTTCTGTTTGATTATTAATGCGTTGCGTGTCACTCGCTGTGTATCAATCGGTGACGCGTAATGTTTTGTAAACCAACGGGATATTATTCTGTCTTTAGTGGGGCTCAACTAAAGATGTATAGCTTTGCCTTCTGAAAGAGCGTTGCATTCAATCGTCAAGGATGGGCGTACCGTTTTGATATGGTTTGCTTCCCGTGGGCTTGGTGAATCCTAACGCTCTATTCGTATGGAATAGCGCTCTGTTTTTGGTGAATTTTCGCCAAACCCGCATGCAAAACGTATGTCGGGCTGCTTGGGGTATTCTTGAATATGTCTGCTCGGAATGTCTGTGACGGGGTTCGCCTGTGAAAAAAGGGTGTCACTCCTAGTGACAAATGGATTTTTGCCTGTTTTTCGACGATTTCTTGCAGAAAAATCTTGTTTATGACAAATTAAACCCATATATTTGTCGTTGTGTTATGGAGTACCCCCTGCCGGGGGCTTGAAAACATATTTATTACTAGGAGTAACATGTTTAACATTTTATTAACTAATTATCCTTTATGAAAAAGTTTTTTAGATTGGTTTCGATGTTGGCCGTAGCTGGTCTGACATTCGCGTACACCAGCTGTACGGACTACTCTGAGGACATCAACAAGGTGGACGGCCGGGTTGACGATGTCCAGAGTCAGTTCGACGCTTTCAAGAGTGCGACGAACGCGTCTATCGAGAAGATCAACGGCCTTATCGCCGACCTTCAGACGACCGTCGCGACGCTTGAGACAAAAGAGGACCACAAGAAGGACGTTGACGCCCTCAACGAGCTTATCGATGGTCTTAAGACAGACGCCTCAACCTTGAAAGGCAGGGTTGACGCAATTGAGAAGGATCTTCCTAACTACGTTAAGACGGCGGATCTCAACACGACCCTTGCGAGCTATGTGAAGGTCACTGATTTCAACACGACGATCGGTGGGATCACTGGCCGTCTTGACGTTATCGAGGGCAAACTTAATCCTCTTGCTGAAAAGTATGACTCTAAGCTTAAGATTTCTGAGATCATAAGTAAGATTGATGGCGTGAAGGCCACCGCCGATGACGCGAGCAAGAAAGTTGGTGAGCTCCGCACGGACGTGACCGCTCTTCAGGATGCTCTTAAAGGCTATACTGAGAAAGGTGCCATTGATAAAAAGTTCAAGGAGGTAGATAAGGAAGTTGCCAATAAGCTCGACATCACTAAATTCAAGGACGAGCTTGACAAGTATTTCCAGGACGATTTTGATGAGGCTTTCAAGACAGCCATTGAGGAATCCTGCAAGAAGGATGGTGCCGTTTACACTGCTATCAACAATGCGGTCAGCGCACTTGACACCAAGATCTCCAACCTCGACACCAAACTGAATGACGTTCTCGGCATCGTGCTGAACCGCATCCAGAGCATCGTGTTCGTCCCTGAGTACGACGACATGAACGCTACTCTCCACTACTACTACATTAAGGATGCGAGTGGCAAGGTGAAGACGATCTCTGACACAAAGACTGTTGACGCCACATTCGAGATCTATCCTGCCAAGCTCGCCAAGAGCATCAAGAAGGAGGATGTCTCTGTTTTTGCGGTAGCTGTTGACTCCCGTGCCAACGTCGCTGTTGAAGGTGAGATCGTTAAGTTCGAGCCTCAGGACAATGGCCGTGTGAATGTTTCAGTCAAGTTCGATGATAAGGTTAAATTCGACCTCGCTAAGAGCGACAAGGTTCAGTTCGCCATCTCTCTGCGTGTAAAGGAAAACACCAAGAAGACTATTGACGGTAAAGAGGTTGAGACTGGCAATTATGTTGAGTCTGCTTTTGTAGGTGCCAAGTGCTGCGATGACAGTGACCTTACCGGCAAGTTCGGTATCGTCAAGAAAGGTACTCAGACCGAGATTACCGATGCCGAGCTTTCTACTGAAAAGCAATGGTCAGACGCTCCGGCCGCTTGGAACCCGTTTGAAGGTTATGAGTTTGCCGTTAAGGTTGATGGACAGTGGCTCAGCCTTAATGCTGCTGCCGCCGCTCTCTATGTAGATGAGGCTAAGATCACTCCTACTCTTAAGAATAATCCTATCCTTAAGGATAATGCTGGTAATACCAGTGCTGCTATTACAACTGCTATCAAGAAGTATTACAAGTATGCAGCTAAGAACACCGCTAAGTCTCTTGCCGACTTCACAATCTCTATGACCTCTGAAGTCAAGCCTGCGAACCTTGCTGAGGCTGTTGAATCAACTTGCAATGAGGAGATTGTGGCTAGTGTTCTCGGAGTTGACTTCTTCACAAAGACCATCACTTACAAGATCGGTAGAAGAACATTCGCTATGGTGATTGAACCTGCGAAGGTTGACTGGTCATATGAAAATGCTGTTAAGCTTTCTTCCGACAAGACCGCTTCTGCCGCTTACGACCAGCCTATCAACGAGGCTTTTGACAAGCAGTTCAAAGAACTCAATGTTACCATCGCTGACAAAGAGAAGTATGGTGATCTTGATATTGAGGCTGTTGTGAATGGCGTTGTGCCTACTCCAAAGCACAAGCTCAATGGAGTTGATGTCGCCGCTAGCTCTGCTCTTGCTCTCACTGTTGACCCTGTAGCCATCATCAAGGCTCACCTTGCTGGTGTTGAGGTTACCGGTTACGAATTTGGTAAGGAAGGTAAGGACAATGTTTATGAGTTCCATAATGTTTATGCCAACGATGCTACTTTCACTGATGTTGATGTGACATTTACCCTCACTCTTGGTTCACGCCCTGCTCCTGTACAGGTTAAGATTCCAATCCAGACAATTGATTATACACCAACGTCTACAGTTCACCAGCTTAATGGGTCTCTAAAAGAGGCGGAAAAAGCTACTATTGAAGAAGTGTACAATCAGCCTACAGTTGGGCCTTTCTTCACGGATCTAGCTGAGTTCAAGTCTGACTTCCAGACTGGCACTGAGACCAAGGTAACCGCTTACCGAAACAGGACACCAACGAATGTTAATTGTACAGCATCTCGGCTTTATATTATCAGCCCTGGTCATGGTCCTCATATATATCTTGATGCTGCTGACCTTGTTTCTTACAGTGATAACTTTACTTTCGTTTCTAAGGTTGACACATGGTACGGTGTAAGTTATTCTTTCGCTACCACAGCTAAGCTTGAGAAACCTTCTTACAGTCTTATCTATCACAAGGATCTTGTTGCCTTTGATGCGAACGGTGCCGCTTACGCTACACTTAAGGGTAAGAAAGAGGGTACTCCTGAGAAGTACGTCATCAACACTGATGACCTCAGCAAGTACTTCGGTGTTGACAAGTGCAGTAATAAGGTTAATGGTTTCTTGAGAATTGAATTCTCTTATGTAGAGCCTCTTGCTACTTCTGCATGGATCAATAAGGGCTATAAGAACAGACCTGCACTTCCTAAGAATCTTGATGGAGCCGCTGACATTCAGGCTGATGGTAGCCTTGCCGAGCGTCCAATTGTTTGGGGTGACTATACAGCTCGTGACATGACCGTTAAGGCTACTCTCAAGTGCAATGGTCTGCTTGTTAACGAACTTCCTATCAAACTTCTCATTGAGGATCCTATCAAGGTGTTCACGATCGGTGGCATTCAGGTTAAGCGCGTTCCTTATCAGGATGTTAAAGTAAATCTTTGGAGCACAACAACAGTCTCCACTGTTCTTTCACCTGCTGCGAATTCTGTTGATCAGACTGCCACTACTAAGGCTGCCATGTGGAAGTGGGGTGCGGATGTAGCTTACGATCTCGACATTACCTATGATCCTGATATTAAGATCTTCGTAGGAACTGATGATGTTACTGCTACCTTCCCTGCAAACAAGCTCGTTTACGATGCTGCCGCTGGTACTATCGTTTACAACAAGGATGCTGCTCATCAGGTTCAGCCAGTTACCATCAAGGTAAAGGCTAAACTCAGCCACAAGTTCAGCTATGACGGCTACAAGAGTGGTAATGAGGATCACGCTAAGGAGATTGAATTCGAAGTTGTTATTTCTGAGTAATTTCTTAGTATAACATAACTAATGAGGGGATGCCGCATTGCGACATCCCTTTTTTGTGTCATCATGCCTGCCACAAAACAAAAACCGAAGCGAGGTTCTCACCCGGCTTCGGCTTATCTTATTCAATACTTATGAAATAACTATTGAGTCAGTTTTTGGTTTATGAGTAAAAATATTTATGTCGATTACCCTTTATGCCATTTCCGTGCCAAACTCCTCCGTCGTCCCGACATAATTGACGTAGTTTCTCCACTTGTCAATCATGGCGGTCATGTCTTCAGGAAGCCGGGAGTCGAACTGGATCCATTTGCCGGTGCCGGGGTGGATGAAGCCGAGAGTCTTGGCGTGAAGAGCCTGACGAGGGCAGATCTCAAAACAGTTCTGGATGAACTGGCGATATTTGGCGTAGATTGTGCCTTTGCGGATCTCAGAGCCGCCGTAGCGCTCGTCGTTGAACAGCGGATGCCCGATGTGGCTCATGTGAACCCTGATCTGGTGCGTGCGCCCCGTCTCCAGTCTGCACTCGACAACCGTCACGTAACCGAATCTTTCCAGTACCTTGTAATGCGTCACAGCGTGCTTGCCACGGTTGTCCTCTTCTGGGTAGACTTTGAATCGCAACCTGTCGTTGGGATCGCGCCCGATGTTCCCGTCGATTGTCCCTTCATCCTCTTTGATGTTGCCCCAGACGACGGCCACGTACCGTCTCTCGATTGAGTGTTCGAAGAACTGGCGTGCCAGATCCAGCTGAGTCTCATCGTTTTTTGCCACGACCAGAAGTCCGGACGTGTCCTTGTCGATTCTGTGCACAAGGATGCCCATCCGCTCGTCAGCCGCCTCAGGGCCCTGGGATATTCCTAAATGATAGGAGAGAGCGTTGATGAGGGTTCCTTCGAAGTGTCCGTGTCCAGGGTGGACGACCATCCCGGCTGCCTTGTTGACGACGAGGAGGTCATTGTCCTCGTAGACTATGTTCAATGGAATGTCCTGCGGAAGGATCTCAAGGCCACGGCGGCGGTACGGCATCACGAACCGTATTACATCTCCCGGCCTGATGATGAGGTTCGCTTTCGCGACCTTGTCATTCACCCGTACATAGCCTTCCTTTATGGCGCACTGAACCCTGTGCCGGGAAGTGTCCTCCAGATGCGTGGCCATGTACTTGTCCACACGCATGGGGGTCTGTCCGACATCGACATTGAGCCGGAAATGCTCGAACATTCCCTGCTCCTCGTCCTCTACGTTTTCTTCCTGGTCGTTGTAAAGTCTCTCCTCGTCCACTTTATTCTTCTTTCTTGTCCAATGATAGGTAAAGGGTCACGTCAGACCCCATGAGAATCGGATTGCCGGAAGCCTCCGGAGTCTGTCGGGTCACTGAGGCGTTCAGAGAGTCGTTGTAGTTCCGGACGCTCCTGTCGAACACAAGGCGGCCGATATTCAATGAGTTGTCATGCACGACATCGACTGCCCTGAGGTATTTCTGCCCCTTGACATCGGGAATGTAGGTCAGGTTGTCCTCCGGGTTGAGCCCGACTTCCAGATTGATCTCCGAACCGGTCTCGATCTGCCTTCCTGGCCTGATCTCACGGTTCCGGTAGATTTGCCTCAACACATTGTTGGTCGCTATGTCGTCGACATAGATCAATTTGCCTAAAGCAAGACCTCGTGAGCCTAGTTCGGCCTTGGCCTGACGCATCGAGTAGCCGACAAGGTTCGGCATGCTGACTTTCTTGGCGTTCTTGGCATTGATCGTGAGGAGAATCCTGCGGCCTTTCTTGACTCTGGAGCCGGCCTTGGGATTCTGGCTGTAGACGGCGCCTTTCTCCATCTTCCTGACGAAAATCGAGTCGATCACCTCGGTTCTCAGCTTTAGTCCGGCCGCCTCGTGCCTTGCCTCGTCAACACTCATGCTTGTGAAATCCGGAACCACTATGGTCTTGTTGTGGTTTGTTATCGTGCTCAGAAGAATCGAGTTGAAGATTATCAAAACCGTGAAAAACAGCACCGCAAGGATGATGTTCTTCACAATCCAGTTCCCGAAGAAACCCTTTTTGCCTGTTTTATCCGCCATATTCGTAAATTACTTACCGCCTGCGAAGAGCAAGTCGAACGCACCTTCTCCGAGCAGGGCTAACCCTATGATTATTATGATGATTCCTGCGATTCTGTTCATCCACATGATCTTTTTCATGTCAAAGGCCTTCCTCCAATTGCTGAAGAACCATGAGAAGAAGAACCAGTAGGCGATTGATCCGCCGGCCACGGCAAGGATGATCGGGTAGATCCTGAAGCTTCTGTCGGACACATCGACCTGAAAGAAAGCGAACAGGGCGAACATCACGAGTATCGCACCCGGGTTGGAGATCGTGGTGGCTACAGCCTGAAGAAAATCCTTCGGTGACGCTCCGCGTGCCTTGACATCGCCCGGCTCCATCTTCCTGAACGGATCCTTGAAAGCCATTGAATATCCCAGCAAGGCGATCACCGGGCCGCCGATCAGGAATATTATCGATTCGTAGGTGTTGATGAAATTCTGGGCGAAGGCCCATGCGAAGATCGAGATGATGGCGTAGGCTGTGTCGACAAGCGATGCGCCGAGACCGGTCGTGAAACCGGCTTTATGTCCGTAGCAGATGGACTTCTGAAGCACGATAATCGCCACCGGCCCGAGCGGGGCCGACGCGCAGATGCCGATTATGAACGCTTTCAGAATCTCCAACAGCATAGGCAGCCATTATTTAGCCCTCATGAAGATCTGTACAGGGCATCCCTGAAGATCGAAATGCTCCCTCAGCTTGTTCTCAAGGAATCTCTTGTACGGCTCTTTAACGTACTGAGGCAGGTTGCAGAAGAACGCGAAGGCCGGAAATCTTGTCGGAAGCTGTGTCACGTACTTGATTTTCACGTATTTGCCCTTCCATGCAGGAGGTGGATAGTTCTCTATCTCCGGCAGCAGGGCCTCGTTCAGCCTTGCGGTCGGAAGCTTGCGGGAATAGTTCTCGTAGACGTGTTCGGCCGCGTCCAGCACATCCATGATCCTCTGTTTCTTTGTGACGGAGGTGAATATGATCGGCACGTCATCGAACGGAGCTATACGGCGGCGAAGCGAGGCTTCATATTCCTTCATAGTGTTGCTGTCCTTGAGGAAGAGGTCCCATTTGTTGACCACCAGCACGCAGGCCTTGCGGTTGCGGACGATGAGATTGAATATGCTCATGTCTTGAGACTCCATTCCGCTGTTGGCGTCGATCATCAGGATGCAGACATCGGAATGCTCGATCGCTCTGATGGAACGCATCACGGAATAGAACTCCAGATCCTCGTTGACTTTGGCTTTTCTGCGCATTCCGGCCGTGTCCACAAGCATGAACTCGTGGCCGAATTTGTTGTAGAGTGTTGAGATAGAGTCTCTTGTGGTTCCGGCTACCGGTGTCACGATGTTCCTTTCCTCTCCGAGCAGGGCATTGGTCAATGATGACTTGCCGACATTCGGCTTCCCGACAATCGTGATGTGCGGAAGGTCTGGACGGTCATCGTCCTGCTGAGCCTTCTCTTCCGGCAGAACCTTGAGTACCTCGTCCAGAAGATCGCCCGTTCCGCTTCCGTTAGCGGCTGATGTGGTCCAGATCTCCCCCAACCCCAGTGAGTAGAACTGGTAGGCGTCGAACATCTTCTCTCCGGAATCCACCTTGTTGACACACAACACGACAGGCTTTTTGCTCCGGCGGAGGATGTCTGCAATCTCGGCGTCGTAGTCAGTGATGCCGGCTGCGGCCTCGACCATGAATATCACAGCGTCAGCCTCTTCGATGGCGATCACGACCTGCTTGCGGATGGCCTCTTCGAACACGTCGTCCGAATTGGTCGTCCAACCTCCCGTGTCCACCACGGAGAACTCCTTGCCGCACCATTCGCATTTGCCGTAGTGGCGGTCTCTTGTCACGCCGGCGGTCTCGTCAACGATGGCCTGGCGCATTCCGACAAGTCTGTTGAAAAGTGTGGACTTGCCGACATTCGGGCGTCCCACAATGGCTACTAAACTCATAAATATTCCTTTGCTTTCTTACAGTTAAACACTTTCCGCGGTTCTACTTCTTCGGCTTCCTGTCGCCGAACTCATATTCATAAAAACCGCATCCTGTGCAGGCGTCACTGTAGGAACCGGTGCAGGAAGCGTTCTTTTGGGGCTTCTTCCTGGAGAAGATTTCCTCGTCCTGCTCCCTCATGCACTTGATTCCCAACTTCCGCATGTTCTCGTTGCGGCTGATCTCGGTCTCAGGGAACTTGCCGTTCTTCCGGAATATGATGTTGAAGCACATTCCGATGACTCCGATTCCGAGGAGGATTATCGCCGCGAGAACTGTTTTCATATATTCCTAAAAAATAAATTCCGTGCTGATAGGCTCGTAGTTGTAGACCTTGCGGATGATGGCCGCGAAGGTCTCCGCCATAGAGACCACTCTTATCTTGCTGGTGTCGGCACCATCCTTGAGCGGAATGGTGTCGGTGACGAACACTTCCTTCAGGCAGGAATTGTTGATCCTGTCGTATGCCGGGCCGGAAAGCACGGCGTGCGTGGCGCATGCCCTGACACTCGCGGCACCTTTATCCATCAGGACTTCGGCTGCCTTGACAAGGGTTCCGGCCGTGTCGATAAGGTCGTCGACGATCACCACGTTCTTACCCTCGACCTCTCCGATGGCCGTGATCGAGGCCACCACGTTCGCCCTTTCGCGGGATTTGTGGCAGATGATCACCGGACATGCCAACTCCTTTGCGTAGGCGTTCGCCCTTTTCGCTCCGCCCATGTCAGGAGCGGCGATGGCGAGGTTCTCGATGTTGAGGGACCTCAGGTAAGGAATGAAGACCTTGCTTGCGTAGATGTGGTCCACAGGCAGGTCGAAGAATCCCTGGATCTGGTCCGCATGCAGGTCGCAGGTCATGATTCTGTCCACTCCGGCGGCTGTCAGAAGATTTGCGACGAGCTTTGCTCCGATCGAGACACGCGGCTTGTCCTTGCGGTCCTGTCTGGCCCATCCGAAGTACGGCATCACCGCGATGACCTTGTCGGCGGAGGCTCTTTTGGCGGCGTCGATTGTCAGCAGAAGCTCCATCAGATTCTCCGTGGGTGGAAAAGTTGACTGCAGGATGAACACGGTCGCGCCTCTGACGCTGTCCGTGAAAGAGGGTACGAACTCACCATCGCTGAATTTGGTCACTTCGGAAGCTCCCAGGTGATACTTTTCTCCTGTCTTGGCTCCGATGATGTTCAGTTCGTCAACAACCTTGCACGCAAAGTCTTTGGAGGCTCTGCAGGCAAACAATTCCATTCTGTGTTCCATGTGCATTAAACTATGCTATAAATTAATGTATTGTTGAATATAGTCCAAAATCTCTTCCTTTCCGGCTCCGGTCTCGGAGCTGGAAGCGAACGTCGGCGGCAGCTCCTCCCAATCTTCGGACAGAATCTCCTTGTCCCTCTCTATCTGTGCTTTGAGGGCATTCGGCCCAAGCTTGTCGCCTTTTGTGAATATGATCGCGCACGGGATGCCGTTCTCTCCAAGTCCGGCCAGAAACTCCCTGTCAATCTTCGTGATGTCGTGCCGCGAGTCGATCAGGACAAAGAGCACGACCATCTCCTCCGACTTTTCAATGTAGTCGTTGATTATCTTCCGGAGTTCCTCGCGTCCTTTCTGTGAGATCTTGGCGAAGCCGTAGCCCGGAAGATCGACAAGGTACCAGCTGTCATTGATGATGAAGTGGTTGATCAGTTGGGTCTTTCCCGGGGTGGATGAAGTCTTGGCAAGCTTGCGGTTGCCGCACAACATGTTGATCAGCGATGACTTGCCGACATTGGAGCGTCCGATGAACGCGAACTCCGGCAGTCTGCGGGAGGGCTTTTGGCTGACTCTGGTGCAGCTGCCTGCGAATTTTGCTTCAGTAATGGTCATCTTTCTTTCTGCCTAAGCGATTCTTTTACAAAGATAGTGGATTTTTGTTAAATTTGTAAGAGAAAGGACTGTTAATATGGAAAAGAAGTACATAGACCTGTTCACTCTTCAGGCGCGTCTGAAGTCCGTTGTGGAAGGAACTTTCCCGCAGCGGCTCTGGGTCAAGGCCGAAATCAGCAGCCTCAGCCGGAAGCAGAACGGTCATTGCTATATGGAACTCTCTCAGAGTGAGGGTGGGGGAGTCGTCGCGAAGACCCGCGCCACAATCTGGGCATTCCGCTGGAACCTCATCGACCAGCGGTTCAGAAGCGTGACCGGATCGTCTCTGGAGACCGGGATGGAGATCCTTGCCGGCGTGCAGGTCAGCTACCATCCTGTGTATGGCTTTTCCTTGAATATAGATGACATCGATCCGGAATTCACCCTTGGGGCGAACGAGCGCCGCAGGCAGGAGACAATCGAACGGTTGGGCAGGGAAGGACTGCTGGACTTGCAGAAGCGCCTGCGGCTTCCCGCGCTGCCATATTCATTGGCGGTGATTTCCGCTCCGGGCGCGGCTGGCTTCGGGGACTTCCGCCACCATCTGATTGACAATGAATATGGCTTCGTGTTCGACGTGAGGCTGTTCGAGGCTTTGATGCAGGGAGACGGAGCTCCTGCTTCCATAATGGCGGCTTTCGGGGAGATTCTGGCCTCGCCGGTCCATTATGACGCTGTGCTGATCATGCGCGGCGGTGGCTCGGACTTGGATCTGGGCTGCTTCGATGACTACGACCTGGCCGTGACCATCGCCCGTTGCCCGGTCCCGGTCTTCACTGCGATAGGGCACGACAAGGATCATCACGTGGCGGACATGGTGGCGAGCACTTTCGTCAAGACTCCGACCGCTTTGGCGGACCTGTTTCTGGACTGCTACATCGCTGAGGATCAGCGTCTGGGCACTCTGGAGTCCCGACTTATGATGTCGTTCGGCAACCGTTTGGCGGCGATGTCTTCCCGCATTGATCTGTTTGAGGCTCGTGTCCGGCGTCAGGCTGATGCCCGTGTGTCGGACGCTATGCATAAGGTGGAGATTCTTGGAGCGGCTCTGACGAAGTCTGTGGAGAACAGGATCACCGGTCAGGAGCATCGTCTGGACAGACTGTCCGACAGGGTCTTGCACGGGGCGGACAGAAGTCTTTACAAGTCTGCTTCCTCTTTGGATAAGATTGAGCAGCGGCTTCGGGGCCGTGTCGGAGTGGTGCTGTCGGGAGCCTTGTCGCACCTTATGATGGTCGAGACGAAGATCGCCGCCAACGATCCCCGCAACATTCTCCGCAAGGGTTTTGTCCTGGCCTTGGATCGTGACGGAGTGAAGATGGATTCCGCCACCAAGACCCATGTCGGAGACCGTGTGCGGATGATGTTCGCCGACGGGACCGTCAAGTGCGGTGTAGTGGAGGTTGATCTGAAGAGCAATGTCCCCGGAAGCGAGGACGAATCCCTCCCCGCAATCAGTGAGATTAGTTAGGCCGCTGATCGGCCCCTGAACCATCGGTCCCTGAGCCTGTCGAAGGACCGAAGAGGCTGAACACAGGAACCCAATCAGAACAACGCCCACCGGCCCCTGAGCCTGTCGAAGGGCCGAATGACCGAAGAAACAAATCAATATTTTAAGCAATCAACAAAAATCAATGAATATGTCAGAGAAGAAATTCGATTACACAAAGGCGGTCGCCGAACTGGACGAGATCGCCGCAAAGGTAGAGGACCCCACCACCAGTCTGGATGACATCGGCTCCCTCGTGAAGCGCTCCAAGGAACTAATAGAGTCCTGCCGCCAGTACCTCCGCTCCGTCCGTGACTCCATCGAGGACGGCAAGGACTAATCTCCGGTCTCTGCGACTGCCGAAAGTTTGCGCCTGATCCCTTCGGTAGCATTTCCGGCCTCTTTTGCTTCCCAAGGGTGCATCCCACACTCTTGGGAAGCATTTTCCCCACTTTTTGTCACCAGAAAGTGCTACGGGCCGTAGCATTTTTGCGAAGGCCGCACAATCATAGAATGAATCATTCGTGATTTTATGCGTTTTCAAAAATAATGGTTATATTCGTGAATATAAGAAGAATAGTTGTCTTATGAGAAGACCGGAGATAGTCAAGCAGATAAAGTCTGTGATCAATGAGGCAGCTCCTACGGCGATGGCCATTTTGTTTGGGTCTGAGGCCAGGGGGGGGATGCCAGGGAAGATAGTGACATCGATGTTTTGGTATTGCTGGGCAAGGATCATCTAACTTATGAGGATGAGAACATTGTCCGTTGGCCGCTATATCAGTTGGAAATCAAGACGGGAGTGTCAATCAACCCTATTATTATGTCGCGAAAATCCTGGGAGTCAAGACCGGTTAAGACCCCGTTCTATTCCAATATCGTCAGGGAGGGAATCGTGTTATGAAGGAGACATTGGATAAGGAAAGCAAAAAGGCTCTCGCTGACTATAGAATCAGCAGAGCGTTCGAGACATTGAAGGAAGCGGAATTGCTTTCCAATGAATCCTTCTTCAACGCTGCGGTCAACCGTTTGTACTATGCTTGCTATTACGCTGCTGTGGCTCTTCTGCTGAAGAATGATATTCCGGCACAGACTCACAACGGTGTGAAAACGATGTTGGGTCTTCATTTCGTGTCCAAAGGAATTTTGTCGATAGAGGACGGAAAAATATTCTCGACACTTTTTGAAAAAAAGCACAGCAGTGATTATGATGACTTCGTCTATTGTGACAAGGAAATGATTGATGCCCTTACTCCAAAGGCAGAGTCATTCATTAAATCAATTTAGAAACTTTTATGACAGTCTGTCAAAGCCCGGATGCTTGCGCCTGATCCCTTCGGTAACATTTTCGGCCTCTTTTGCTTCCCAAGGGTGCATCCCGCACTCTTGGGAAGCGTTTTCTCCACTTTTTGTCTCCCGAGGGTGCTGCCTAGCATTTATGGGCGATATTATCTCCTTTTCGCTTGTCGGAGTCAAAGTGTTTCTTGACAGAAGCGATGATCAGGGGAATCGCTCCTGTCAAGTTGTTGGAAGAAAATGCAAGGCGGTGGCCTTAGTCGATGCTGAACGCTTCAATCTCTTTGTTGAGGGTGTCGAGGATCTCTAGTTTGGTGTTCAGGAGGTCGTCGGAGATGTCAACCTTGTAGTAGTGCGGGTTGATGAGCCGTCGCTCGGATGGGCTGAAATGCGATAAGGTGTCGTTGTAGAAGGCTTTCTTCTCTTGGAGAGTGTGGCTTTCGGCGCACCTTTCGCCGTTCTTGATGACCTGATGCTGGAGGGGTCTCCAGGAATATTCACCGGATTGGAAGATCTTGTACTTGTAGCGGTCCTGCTCGTCGTAGATCGTGAAGGTCTCGCCGGCTTCGATCCTTTGGGAGAGGGTGTCTTCGCGCAGGCAGGTGACATCTGCCTTGTAGATCTCGCCAAGGTCCGGGTCTTTCTTCGTGATCCGGTAGGTGATCTGGAATCCGGGGTTGATCAGTTTGATCCTGTCCTCGGAGCGTTTCAGGACAGGATGACCGTCAATCTGGACGAGCTTGTAGACGTTGCCGAAGCACGGGGCGGCCTTGCTGGTGGCGATGGCGTCACCGACTCCGTAGGAATCTATGCAGGCACCCTGACGCTCAAGGTCCGAGATGAGATATTCATCAAGAGAGTTGGTCGCAAAGATTTTGCAGCCAGTAAGTCCGTGGTTGTCAAGGATCCGGCGGACTTTGACTGAGAGGTAGGCGAGGTCGCCGCTGTCGAGACGCACACCGTAGCCGTTGGGATATTCATTGTCAATGCCGCATTCCTTGAAGGAACGGATGGCGTTGAGGATTCCGCATTTGAGTGTGTCGTAGGTGTCGATGAGGAGGATGAGGTTCTCGCCGCGGTGGGTGCCGATGTAGTCCACGAAGGCTTTGTGCTCGCCTTCGACCGTGCTGCCGTAGGAGGTGACGAAACTGTGGGCCATCGTGCCGGAGGAAGGGACTCCGTTCAGCACTCCGGTGAGGATGTTGGACGTGCTGGCGCAGCCTGCGATGATCGCCGCCTTGGCTCCGTATGTGGCAGCCCAAGGTCCGTGAGCGCGGCGTGATCCGAACTCGCTGACAGGGCGGTTGGTGGCCCGGCAGACCCTTGAGGCCTTTGTCGCGACAGCCATCTGATGGTTCATTATGCAGAGCAGGGGAGTTTCCAGGATCTGCGCCTCGATCAGAGGGGCCTCCACCGTTATGATCGGCTGGTTCGGGAACGCGATCTCGCCCTCGCGCATCGCATAGACATTGCCGGTGAACTTCAACGTGGAGAGATACTTGCGGAAATCGGCATATTCATCGCCGGGGAGGAACTTCTCGTAGAATTCCGGCTCGGCCTTGCCAAGGTTCCGGATGCATTCGATGGCTTCCTCTATGCCGCTGACCACGGCCCAGTTGTTGTTCTCCGGGGCTTTCCTGTAGAACATATTGAAGACTGCGATGGCATCCTTCCTGCCGGTTTCGTAGAAGGATTTGCCCATCGTGTACTGGTACTTGTCGGAGCAGTAGGCGAAGTCTTTGACCTCGATTCCGTTGTTTGATTCCATTTCTTTATGTGTTTTGGCGGTTGCCTTTGTTTACTGATTGTCGTGACGGAAGCCGTCTTCTTCAAGAATGATGCTAAGGATGCGTTGGGCGGAGGTGTCGTCGCCTGAGGTGATCAGGTCGATGTTGGGTTGGACGGTCGCTTCTGTCGCTTCGACGGGCTCAGCGACCGAATATCTATGACTTGTAGCCTCGGTGGCTTCGACAGGCTCAGCGACCGAGGCGGCAGGGCATTGTGAATATTCGGTGGCTGAGCTTGTCGAAGCCACCGGCTTATCGGTGAGCAGCCCTTCCTCTTTCATTACCTCGATCAGGTGTCTGGCCACCGCCGGCGCAGGGTCGATGATTTGGACATCAGGTCCGGCGACCCTTTGGATTACAGCGCGAAGAAACGGGTAGTGCGTGCACCCGAGCACAATCCTGTCCGCACCAGCGTCAAGAAGCGGCTGGAGACTTTTCCGGACGGTCTCCTCTGCCAGCGGCCCGTCCAGAATCCCGTTCTCCACGAGTTCCACGAATCCTTGCCCCACGTGCTCGACAATTTTTACGTCATCCTCGTAGATGCCCTTGGTTGTCAAGTATTTGGATCCTTTCAGAGTTCCCGCTGTGGCCAGCACTCCGATCACTCCGGTCTTCGAGCTGAGCGCCGCCGGTTTCACGGCCGGTTCCATCCCGATGAAGCGGACGGAATATTCATTCCTAAGGGTTGTGATCGCCGCCGCTGTGGCGGTGTTACAAGCCACCACGATGATCTGCGCTCCCCGCGAGAGGAGATATTCAGTGATCGTCCTGCTGCGGTTTTGGATGAATACGGGTGTCTTTTCCCCATAAGGGCAGTTGGCGTTGTCGGCGTAATAGATAAAATCTTCCTTCGGAAGAAGCCGAAGGATCTCCCGAAGCACGGACAGCCCGCCCGAACCCGAATCAAATATTCCGATCATCGTCACAAAGACAAATTATTCAATCACAACTTTCGCAGGTAAGCGATTACTTGTTGTATGAAACATTAATTATTCAATCAAAGATACAACAAAGAAATGAAAGAGAAAGAAAAATGAATATCTTTGTAAGAAGCTGTTTTGAATTGTTTGAAATGTTCTTTGAGGTGAAAAAATCTTCATTTTCTTCCCGCTTCTTCAGTCAGATAGCACCGCTATCTTCCTTGGAAGAAGCGGTCGAACCTGAAGTTTTTCACTCTCAACCCGGCGCCCGAACCGAGTGCAATCGAACTTGTTCGGATTGCCGAGGTGAGTAGCAGGGAAAGAGCTTGCTCTTAACCTTCAAACAAACAATTCAAAACAGCTTCTAAAATTACGTTTGCGATTAGATGAAAATCTTAAATTGAATGAATATGAAGACAAGAAATCGGTACGGAGCGTCGGTGCTTTGTGTGGCGGCGATGCTGGGGCTTTTTGCCTGCGAGGGAACCAAAGAGGACAGAAAGGATCCGACTCCTGGGGGCGGTGATGGCGGAAAGGCTCCGACTCCGGAAGTCGCCAAGGCGGATCAGTATGCGATTGACGTGCTGGAGACATATTACCTTTGGAATGAGGAGATTGAACGTGATCTTGCGAGGCTGGATCCGGACACCTGCCGGGTGCCGATGGAAGTGGTGAAGAGCATCCGCTACCATGAAGGGGGCAAGGAAGTTGACAGGTGGACGGTGCTTACAGATGATCTGGAATCGTTCACAAACTCGGTTCAAGGGCTTGGACTTACTTATGGCTATGATCTCCAGGCAGGACGGATCAGCAACAGGAGCGGGGAGTACTTCCTTGTGATCAGTTATGTCAGCAACGGCGGTCCTGCTCAGAAAGCAGGGCTCAAACGAGGTGACATCATAATAACCCTTGATGGGAAAGCCATCACACAGGAGAACATTTATGATGCTTTCAACTCACGTTCCATTGAGCTTGGTGTGACCAAACTTGATGGTGATCACATCAGTGATGAGGTGAGGAGTGTCAAACTGAATGCTGTCGATATGTACGAGGATCCGATTCTTGTCACCACGACATTTGATGTGAACGGTAAGAAGGTCGGATATCTTGCCTACACCGGGTTCGACCTGAATTCCTCTCAGTCTCTTCCGGATGTGTTCAGGAAATTCAAGACGGAGAATGTTCGGGAACTGATCCTTGACTTGAGGTACAACGGTGGCGGTTATGCCTTCACGGAGAATGTGCTGGCCTCGATGATCGCCCCACAGGCGAACGTGCTTGCCGGGGATATATTCCAGACAGAGGTTTACAATTCAATTCTTGCTGAGGCTTGGAAGAAGCAGGGAGAAGACACCAACACGTATTTTTCGTATGTGCATGAATTGAGTTCGCAGAAGTTGAGGATTGATGTGTCCGACGCTAATTTGGGAATAGACAAGCTCTATGTCATCGTGACCGGGGGCACCGCTTCGGCGTCCGAGGGTTTGATTGTCGGATTGAAGCCTTACATGGAAGTGGCGCTTTTCGGTCAGCAGACATACGGAAAGTATTGCGCCGGGATCATGCTCGGTCCTGAGGACTTTTACAATAAAAAATACGATTATTCTTTGATAAAGGATTGGGGAATATACGTGATGATCAGCAAATTCGCTGATTGCAACGGTCGTAATGACTCGATTCCGGACGGAATTCCGGTGGACGTCGAGGTCGACGATGATCCGTTTGACGGCTGCCAGTTGGGAGACGAGAACGAGACGATGCTCCGTGCCGCCCTTCAGGCTGCCGGCAAGGTCTATCCACAGGCGTCTTTGCGGACACGGGCATATTCAAAGAGCATCGAACTTGCCCCTTTGGAGCACGGCGCTCCGAGAGGCATCCTCATCAAGACGGATCTCCCTCCTGTGAAGTAGTTGTGTTTTTACGCAGTCGCTTCGACAGGCTCAGCGACCGCTTTCCTGGTCACAGCGGCCTTTCTCGGCCACTGAGCTTGTCGAAGTGACCGCTTTCTCCGGCCACAGAGCCTGTCGAAGTGGCTATCCCTCCGAAAATCCGTTTCATTAATTGCGTTTCACTTTTAATGTTTCGCTTTTTGTGTAACTTTGTAGGAGTAAATTTAAAATGGAGAGCAGATGATACTAAAGGATCAGATAGAGGCTCTGCATCAGCGGTTGGAGACGTTGGGGAGGTGTCTTTGACATCCCGGGGAAACGTGGGCAGGTAGCCGTATTGCAGAAGAAGACGGAGTCGCCGGACTTTTGGAACGACCCGAAGGCCGCAGAGGTCTTCATGAAGAACCTTAACAGTGTGAAGTCTTGGGTGACAGGTTTTGACAAGGCCTCCACCGAGGTGGATGACCTTGATGTGTTGTACGATTTCGCCAAGGAAAGTCTCGGCGGAAGCACGGACGAGACCGTGACCACAGCTGAGACGCAGGAACTTGAGGAATCATATTCAAAAGCCGTCGAGGACGTTGAGGCCTTGGAACTTAGGAATATGTTGGGCGCGGAGGGGGACAACCTCGGAGCCGTGCTGACGATTAATTCCGGGGCGGGCGGCACCGAGGCGAATGACTGGAGCTCGATGCTGATGAGGATGTACATGCGTTGGGGCGAGAGGAACGGCTACAAGGTGACTGTCAATGACTTGCTGGAAGGGGATGAAGTCGGGATCAAGTCCGCGACAATCCAGATTGAGGGAGACTACGCTTACGGCTATCTCAAGGCCGAGAATGGAGTGCATAGACTCGTGCGTCTTTCCCCGTTCAACGCCCAAGGCAAGCGTCAGACCACATTCTCGTCTGTTTTCGTCTATCCGTTGGTGGATGACACGATCAACATCGAGATAAACCCTTCGGACTTGGAGTGGGACACGTTCCGTTCCGGAGGCCACGGCGGCCAGAACGTCAACAAGGTCGAGACCGGTGTGCGAGTGCGGCATATTCCTTCGGGAATTGTCGTGGAGAACACGGAGTCCCGCTTCCAGCAGGACAACCGGCAGAACGCCCTGCGAATCCTGCGGTCAAGGCTTTACGACCTGGAACTGAAGAAGCGTCGGGAGAAACAGGCCGAGATCGAGGGCACGAAAAAGAAGATCGAGTGGGGCTCCCAGATCCGCTCCTACGTCCTGCATCCGTACAAGATGGTCAAGGACCTGCGGACGGGATATTCCACCGCAGACACCCAAGGCGTGCTGGACGGCGACCTGAACGAGTTCATGAAGCGCTATCTTATGCAGGAGGGCGCTGGTGGAGCTACGGCTCCAATTGAAGACATAGACTGATAATCACTAAAATATTTCATTAATATGGCTGAATTCAAATATGCTCCGATGTTCCAGTTGGGACCGGACACAACCGAGTACTACAAGCTGACAGGCGAGGGCGTGTCTCTTGGCGAGTTCGAGGGTCATCCTATTCTGAAGGTGGCTCCAGAGGCTTTGACAATGCTTGCGAACGCCGCTTTCAGGGATGTGAACTTCCTTCTGAGACCGGCTCATAACCAGCAGGTGGCCAAGATCCTGAGCGATCCGGAGGCTTCCGACAACGACAAATATGTGGCTCTGCGCTTCCTGCGCAACGC
The DNA here is from genome assembly GCA_934667175.1 of uncultured Bacteroidales bacterium. Lineage (GTDB taxonomy): Bacteria > Bacteroidota > Bacteroidia > Bacteroidales > UBA932 > Cryptobacteroides. The sequence goes on from CAKULN010000027.1 coordinate 20,878, forward strand.
TGAGGTGGCCGCGAAGGGCAAACTGCCTTTCTGCCAGGACACCGGCACGGCTATCATCCACGGAGAGAAAGGCCAGCAGGTCTGGACCGGATTCGATGACGCCGAGGCTCTCTCGAAAGGCGTTTACAAGACTTACACCGAGGAGAATCTGCGCTACAGCCAGAACGCTCCACTGGACATGTACAAAGAGATCAACACGAAGTGCAACCTTCCGGCCCAGATCGACATTGAGGCCGAGGAGGGTATGGAATATAAATTCCTCTGCGTCGTGAAGGGTGGCGGATCCGCCAACAAGACCTATCTCTACCAGATGACCAAGGCTGTCCTCAATCCTGGCACCCTCGTACCGTTCCTTGTCGAGAAGATGAAGACTCTCGGAACGGCGGCCTGTCCTCCTTACCACATCGCTTTCGTGATCGGCGGTACATCGGCCGAGAAGAACCTTCTGACTGTCAAGCTGGCTTCCACGCATTATTATGACGCTCTGCCTACAACTGGTGACGAGACCGGACGCGCTTTCCGTGACGTCGAGCTTGAGAAGCAGGTGCTTGAGGAGGCCTACAAGATCGGCCTTGGAGCCCAGTTCGGAGGTAAATACTTTGCTCATGACGTTCGAATCATCCGCCTGCCTCGCCACGGAGCGAGCTGCCCGATCGGTCTTGGAGTAAGCTGCTCGGCTGACCGCAACATCAAGGCGAAGATCAACAAGGACGGAGTTTGGATCGAGAAACTGGACGACAACCCGACTCAGTGGATTCCAGAGTCTTTGCGTAACGCCGGAGAAGGCGAGGGCGTTGTCGTTGACCTCGACAAGCCGATGAGCGAGATCTGCAAGCTCCTCAGCCAGTACCCTGTCTCGACGCGTCTGAGCCTTAACGGAACCATCATCGTGGCCCGTGACATCGCCCATGCCCGTCTTAAGGAAAGGCTTGACAGAGGAGAGGACCTTCCGCAGTACTTCAAGGATCATCCAGTCTTCTACGCTGGTCCGGCCAAGACTCCGGAAGGGATGGCCTGCGGCTCAATGGGCCCTACAACAGCGAACCGCATGGATCCTTATGTCGATCTCTTCCAGGATCACGGCGGCAGCATGATCATGATAGCCAAGGGCAACCGCACACAGGTGGTCACCGACGCCTGCAAGAAGCACGGTGGCTTCTACCTCGGCTCTATCGGTGGCCCTGCGGCTGTCCTCTCCTACGAGAGCATCAAGAGCATCGAGTGCGTTGAATATCCTGACCTCGGTATGGAGGCCATCTGGAAGATCCGTGTGGAGAACTTCCCGGCGTTCATCCTCGTAGACGACAAGGGAAATGACTTCTTCAAACAGCTTGGGCTGTAATGTCTTGAATAGAGAGTATGCCACCGCGTTGTCGCAAAGAACCTGCGGTGGCACTATAAGAAGCTGTTTTTAATTGTTTGAAATGTTCTTTGAGGTGAAAAAATCTTCATCTTCTTCCCGCTTCTTCAGTCAGATAGCACCGCTATCTTCCTTGGAAGAAGCGGTCGAACCTGAAGTTTTTCACTCTCAAACCTTCAAACAAGCAATTCAAAACAGCTTCTAATATTCAGAAAGATTTAGGATGAAGAATATTATCACCCTGATGATTGCGGTTGTGCTGCCTGTCCTTATGGCAGCGCATCCGCAATCTTCATTTAAGCTGGAGTGGGCTTCGACCGGCTCGCACTGCGTCATCGGTGGCGGCCAGTCATTGGAGTTTCAGAAGAAAGCCTTCAATCATTCTGCCTGGCGTGGGGAGAAGGTTTTTGCCCAGGCGGTGATCTCGTCCGACTTGGAGCTGAAGGACGTGACGTTGTCGGTTTCCGACCTGCGGAACGGGAAATCCGTGATTCCATCCGAGAACATCACTCTTCAGTTTGTCGGTTTCGTCGTCTCGGACTTGCTTGACACGACAAAGTTTGGACAGTGTAGTTCCCGAGAAGATAAGTCCAAGTGGGGCGAAGTGCTTGTCGCTGACGTGCTTGACCTTACGGAGTCCATGAATATTCCGGAAGGGCGCAGACAGCCTGTCTGGATGACTGTCAGTGTGCCTTCCGATGCGAAGCCTGGGAAGTACACGGGCCGATTGACCGTGTCTTCGAGCAACGCAAAGACCCGCAGTCTTCCGGTGGAACTTGTTGTCTCTGACCATGTTCTTCCACCGGTCCACGATTGGGCGTTCCATTTGGATTTATGGCAGAATCCATATTCGGTGGCCCGCTATGCGGGTGTTCCGCTTTGGAGTGACGCTCATTTCGAGGCTATGCGTCCGGTGATGAAGATGTTGGCTGACGCCGGGCAGAAATCCGTCACGGCCACCATCATGAACCGTCCGTGGAACGGTCAGACCGAAGACGCGTTCGGCTCGATGGTCACGAAAATCCGCCGCATTGACGGCACATGGCTTTATGACTACACGATTTTCGATCGTTGGGTGGAGTTCATGTTCTCACTGGGAATAGACCGGCAGATCAACTGCTACTCAATGATCCCGTGGGCGTTGTCGTTTGACTATTACGATCAGGCTACATCATCGAACGCGGCATTTCAGGCCGCTCCCGGCAGCCCTGAGTACAATGAATATTGGGGCTCTTTCATCGCTGACTTCGCCCGTCATCTGAAGTCGAAAGGTTGGTTCGAGAAGACCATGATCGCGATGGACGAACGGCCGTTGGAGTCGATGCAGGCGGTACTGTCTTTGATCCGAAAGATCGAACCTGACTTTAAGATCTCCTTGGCGGGGAACTACCATGAGCCGATTAACGATGAGATTTCCGATTTCAGTGAAGGCTATGCCCCAAAGAAAGAGTTCCCGGAATCCGCAAAGGCAAAGAGAAAGGAACTCGGTTTGACAACGACTTTCTATACCTGCTGCGCCGAGGCCCATCCGAATCTCTTTGTGATCTCCGACCCTGACGAGGCCACGTGGCTGGGCTGGTTCGCTCAGGCCGATAACTATGACGGCTATCTTCGTTGGGCCTACAACAGCTGGAATGTTGATCCTCTGACAGATGCCCGTTTTCGCACTTGGCCTGCCGGTGACTGTTTCGTGGTATATCCTGGAGGTCGAGGCAGTATCCGCTTCTCAAAACTAATTGAAGGCATCCAGGACTTCGAGAAAGTCCGCATCCTCAGAGATCAGTGGCGGAAGGCCGGCGTCGAGACCAAACTCGACCAACTGGCCGAAATCCTTAAGTCTTTCACTTCTGAAAAGATCCTCGAAGAAGGACCGACCAAAGCCCTAACCGCCGCCAAGTCATTCCTCGACAGGCAGTAGCATGGCGTGTTATATTATTTTGTCCGGAGAGAGCCATTCCCTCCGGACTGCACTGATGGAATATGGGCGATGAGAATATTACAAAAGGCTTTCAGCCAGATGTCAAATCTACACTGGTGGAAGCCGGACCGAGCTGAATAACCCAAAGGCAAGTGTGCATGATTTTCACAGGAATATGCCTTACATACTATTCTGTCAGGCTTCGAGATGAAAGCTTTTCGTAAATTTAAGATTCAAGGTGCGAAAACGGCACGCATTGATAAAGTCTTTTGCTAAGCATTACAAAAATTACTTCCTAATTTTCTTGACAAAATGAAAAAAACATCCTTAAATTCGCAGCGGAAATTTATTTTTGAGAGAAAGAAGTAAAAGCAAGCATCTTTTCCCTAAAAGGGATGCTTGCTTTTTGTTTTTATTGTCACATACCGAGGGAGTACTCTCATTTTCTGTCAATCAATAATAAATTTCCATGAGAACAAGCCAACATCTTGTGATAGTCGCCATTGAGGTGGAGATTATCAGACTTGTCAGGGTACGGGCCTACAGGCGAGTACGTTTCGGCAAGGTTGAGAGAGTGCGAAGCCACTACAGACGTCATTAGGGTGATTTCTGTAGTCAGTCTTCACTCTGAGCCGTAAGGCTCTCCGCTTCACCCCTCGGTTTTTTATTCACACTACATAAAACGAAAGGTTCGTATAGCAAGGGCATTTCTCCGCCAAATGCCGATATCGCCGGACAAACTTATCCTTTTATTAGACACGTCAGGAGCATGAATCCGAAATAAAAAACCATTATTTCATTTAATGGATTTTTTGTTATACTTTCGTGCGTTTTTCGAAAGAGAAAAGGATGAAAACTGAGGTCGGACGGCTCGATGACAGATATTTTCTCGAAGGACTGAAAAAGTCTGATACCAAGGTCTTTGAGGCCTTGTTCGATCTCTATTACGCTAACCTTGTCATGTTCTGCGGCAACTATGTCAAGGATATTCATAGGTGTGAGGACATTGTCTCGGGGGTCTTTGTCAACCTTTGGGAGAGGAGAGTCGGGATCACAATCAGCAAATCATTGAAGGCTTATCTGCTCAATGCGGTGAAAAATAGAGCTTTGAATGAGATACGCCATGACAAGGTCAGATACGAACATGCCCGTAACGTGTGTATGGGCGATGTCCTGGAGGTTTATGATGTGGATGATTATATCCTTTACTCGGACATGCGCAGGATTCTGGACAGGGCTGTGGATGCTCTGCCGGAGAAGATAAGGGAATCCTACGTGATGTACAGGGACTGTGGGATGAAGTCATCGGAGATCGCCAGGAGGATGAACGTCACACAAAGAACAATCGAACTGAGAATATGCAGGGCGCTTTCCATATTGAGGAAATGCCTTGAATGTATAATATTGTTGCTGATAATATCTTAGAGTATGAATGAGAATATTCGGGAATACGAGGAACTGATGTCTCTTTACCTTGAGGGCAATTGTACTCCGGAACAGGAGTCGCGGCTGGAGGCGTGGGTTGGCGAGTGTCCTGGCAATGCCAAGGAATATCACCGTTTCCGGAATGTCTGGGAGGCTGAGCACCCGGCGTTCAGGTTCGAAAGCATCGATGTGGATGAGGCCAGAAATCGTGTCCTGAAGTCCGTCGGAGATAGCCGTGGAACCTCTGGGATATTCCTTGAGTGGTGGAAGAATGTCGCCGCTGTCCTGTTGCTGCCGTTGCTGATTCTGGGTGCGGCGCTTTCCTATGAGAGATATTTCAAGAAGCCTCAGGAACCAGAGTGGCTGGATTTTTCCGCCCCGTACGGCGTTTATGCGAACATTGTCCTTCCGGACAATTCGAAAGTCTGCCTGAATTCCGGTTCTACTCTGTCCTACCCTTCGCGTTTTACGGGCGGGAAACGAAGCGTGAAGCTTGATGGAGAGGCCTATTTTGAGGTATTGTCAGACATTGACCATCCGTTTTCCGTGAGCGTAGGAGACATGGAAGTCACCGCGATGGGGACGGGGTTCAACATCGAGGCTTACTCCGGTACATCACAGAGGGTGACGTTGGTGACCGGAAAACTCGGGGTCAGCGTGCCGGGAAAAAGTTACGTGCTGCCACAGGGCTACCAGTTGCTCCGCGACGGAGACGGTGATGTGTCCTGCTTTCGCACGGACACCTTCAAGTGGACATCGTGGCGGACAGGTATCTTGGCGTTCAGAGGCGATCCTTTGTCTTATGTGTTCGGAAGATTGTCATCACTGTATGATGTGAAGATTAAGGTCGTGGATGCGGAAGTGAATGACTATCAGATCCGCGCGACTTTTCGGAATGAGAAACTGGATGACATGATGTCGCTGATCGAGCAGACTGCCCCGATTCGTTGCCAGCGCAGGGATTTGGATGACGGTGGGGAATACAGAACAGAATATCTGATATATTCAAAATAAAATTTCGGTCTGGCGGTAATTGTGTGTCTTGATAATGTAGCCCTGTATTAAGGGCTGGTTGTTTTGAATTACATAATTAATACAGATCGCACATGAGAAAAACCTTTTCGGCGATTGCAGCCGTCCTGCTGCTGCCGCTATTGTGTTTTACCCTGTCCGCTCAGGATGTGGGCATCACACTGCGTATGGACAACGCTCCTTTGGTCAAGGTCATTGACCAGATCGAGCGACTGAGTGGTTACACATTTATTTACACAACCCAAGTGGTTGATGAACACCGCGTTGTCAGTCTGGATGTGAGGAATGCCAACATCAAGACGGTTTTGGACAAATTGTTTTTTGGTACGGACATCCGCTACAGAATCGAGAAAAAGCAGATAGTTTTGGGGAAGTCCAAGACTGAGATGTCATATTCCCGAAAGGAAGAATCCGTAAGCCGGCTGCTCCGGGGAGTCGTTACAGATTTCGGCACGTCATTGCCGCTGGCGGGAGTGACGGTTTACATCAAAGGCACGACAGTAGGCACAGTGACGGACGAGAAGGGACGGTATTCCCTCACGGTGTCGGATGGCTCCGAGGTTGAATATAATTGCATGGGCTATGTCGTTGAGTCCCGCACGGTGACCGCAGGCGTGAAAGAGATAAACATCAGCCTTAAGGAAAACCGTCAGACGCTTGATGAGACTGTGATTGTAGGATTCGCCACGCAGAAGAAGATTAATCTCACCGGAGCTGTGGGAACAATCAAGTCTGACGCCTTCGAGTCGGTTCCTGTCCAGAATGCGGTGCAGGCCTTGCAGGGTAAGATTCCGGGGCTTTTGGTGACGGAAAATTCCGGTCAGTTGAACAGCCGGGCGGGAATTCAGGTCAGAGGTCTTGCAACCATCGGTGAGGGATCCTACGCCAACACTCTGGTTCTTATCGATGGGTTGGAAGGAGATCTGTATTCGATCAACCAACAAGACATCGAGGACATATCGGTGCTCAAGGACGCCGCGGCATCGTCGATATATGGCTCCCGGGCTCCATTCGGCGTGATACTCGTCACCACGAAAAAAGGCAAGGAAGGAAAGTCCGTGGTGAACTACAACAACAGTTTTCGTTTTGTCTCTCCGCTGAATCTTCCAGAGGAGATGGATTCATATTCATGGGCCACGTTTTTCAATGACGCCGCCCGCAACTCTGGTTATGGCCCTTGGGTGGCGGATGAGACGATGGAGCGGATCCGGAAATACATGGACGGGGAGATCTTCTACAACACCATCCCGATGACCAGCAACCCGACACGTTGGAACAGTGGCTATGACCAGGCCAACGACAACATCAACTACTACGATGTGTTTTACAAGAAAGTGACTCATGAGCAGGAACATAACGTCAGTTTTAGCGGTGGGAACAAGTGGTTGTCCTGGTATGTGTCCGGGAATATGTTGGATCAGGAAGGCAAGATGGCCCTCGGCGGAGACGGTATGAAGCGTTACAACCTGTCGGGCAAGTTCGAGGCTCAGGTCTCTCCTAAGGCCACTGTCAGCTTCATTTCCCGCTATACCCGTTCAGACTACCATCAGCCGGTCGTGATGACGGACGGTTGGTTCTTCCAGGAGATCGGACGCCAGTCCTGGCCTATCGGACCTCTGTATGATCCGAACGGGTTTCTTTACAATGACCATGCGCTCAGAATGCGTGACGGTGGGCAGAGCCGTAACCAGAACTCGATTTTCTCGGAACAATTCAAGTTCACCTACACGCCGGTCAAGGGATGGAACATAACAGGTGACTTCAACTACCGGAATTCCACCGTGTTCTACAATGAATATGCATGGCCGGTACACCAGATGGCTGTCGATGGGGTGCATGCCGCCGCTGAGTGGTACAACAACTGGACTCAGGAGAGCGCGAGCCGTACTGATTACTACAATGTCAATGTCCTTTCAGATTACGAGATGACAATCGCTGACGCTCACTACGTCAAGGTGATGGCTGGATTTCAGGCGGAGAACAACAATTACCGTAGTCTCTATGCCACCAAGCAGGGGATAGTTTCTCCTACCACCACCTCTCTTGACACGGCTACTGGTTTCGGAATGGATGGCAGTCCCGTTCCACCTTCTGTTGGAGGAGGGTATTCCAGCTACAGCACGGCAGGAGTGTTCGGACGATTGAACTATAACTATAAAGAGCGTTATCTTCTTGAGGTCAACGCCAGATATGACGGAAGTTCACGTTTCCGTCCAAAGAACCGCTGGGGATTCTTTCCGTCTGTCTCAATTGGTTGGAACATGGCCAACGAGAAGTTCATGGAGAATCTTAAAGGTGTCATAAATATGCTGAAAATCAGAGCTTCTTACGGTTCTCTTGGCAATCAGTACACCAGTTCCGTGTACCCTACGTACGCTCCGATCGGTTACAGTTACAATTCTGGGACATGGTTGGTCAACGGAAACCGGACAAACATCTCGTGGGCTCCGGACCTGATAAGCGATTCCCTGAGTTGGGAGAGGATAACATCCGGCAACATAGGTTTGGACTGGTCGTTCCTGGGCGATCGCCTGACCGGTTCGTTCGATGTTTTTGTCCGGGACACCAAAGACATGGTCGGCCCCTCCGAGGAACTTCCTGTCATTCTGGGCACGGCGGTTCCTGTCAAGAACAACACTGACCTCAGGACCAAAGGTTTCGAACTTGAGATTGCATGGAAGGATCACATCGGAAAGGATTTTGGCTATGGAGTCAGGTTTGTGCTGTCAGACTCCCAAGGCAAGATCACCACATATTCAAACCCTTCCGGGACTCTTGACAAGTATTACGCCGGAAAGAAGTGGGGTGAGATCTGGGGCTACGAGACCATCGGCATCGCCAAGACTCAGGAGGAGATGGATGCCCATCTTGAGAGCCTTCCCGAAGGTGGCCAGAATGCCATTGGTGCCGATTGGGCAGCTGGTGACATAATGTATGCTGATCTGAATGGTGACGGGAAGGTCGATGGTGGAGCCAGAACCATTGATGATCATGGGGATCTAAAAGTGATCGGAAATGTCACGCCGCGTTTCAGCTATGGCGTGGACCTGTCCTTTGATTTCAAAGGAATTGACTGCAGGATATTCCTGCAAGGCGTAGGCAAGAGACAGTATTTCCAGAATTCATATTATTTCTGGGGCGCTTACAGAGGCGGTTGGTGGTCGATGGGAAACACGGTGCATAAGGATTATTTCCGCGATGATCCGGAAAACTATCTTGGGCTGAATGTGGACAGTTATTATCCGCGTCCTCTTTGGGGAACCTTCAAGAACCAGGAGACGCAGAGCCGCTATCTTCAGGATGCGTCGTACCTCCGCCTCAAGAATGTGCAGTTGGGCTACACTCTTCCTTCAAAGTGGACCAAGGTGATTGGAATCGAAAGGCTGCGCATTTTCGCTTCCGGAGAGAACCTATTGACATTCACCAAGATGAGCAAGATGTTCGATCCTGAGACAATCGGCTCATCGATGGGAAACTCCTATCCTTTGTCCAGAACCTATTCATTTGGCGTAAGTGTAACACTATAATAACTGATGAGAATGAGAAACACAATATTAATCACAGCGTTGGCCGTACTGTCATTGTCTTCCTGTGACGGATTCCTGGACAAGGAACCCGAATCCATGCTGACTCCTGAGAACTATCTCACGACCGAGGCGAACTTAAGCTCGTACATTTATGGAATATACACGAATCAGTTTCCGACGCACGGAGCCTATGAGTGGGGGACATTCCAGAGCGACAACAACACGGACAACATGGCTTATGTGACACCGAGTGACATTTTCGCTCCAGGGTACTGGCGCGTGGGCGAGTCCGGCGGAGAATATAATTCATTCGGACAGCTGTACCAGATAAACTATTTCCTTCAGGTTGTGACCAAACTGTATGGTGAAGGCAAAATCTCCGGCAACGACGCACTTGTAAGACAGTGTCTGGGTGAAGCGTACTTTTTCCGTGCCTGGGACCACTTCACCAAACTGAAGACATTCGGTGATTGTCCTATCGTGGATGAGGTTCTGCCGGATGACATGGATGTTCTTGTTGCCAAAAGCAAGCGATATCCTCGCAACGAGGTCTCCCGCTTCATTCTTTCAGACCTTGACAAGGCGATAGAACTCCTCATGGATGTTCCGGATGGCGGCACCAACAGAATCAGTAAGGATTGTGCCCATCTGTTCAAATCCCGTGTCGCTCTTTATGAAGGGACTTGGCTTAAGTATTTCAAGGGTACCGCGTTTGTCCCTAACGGTCCGGACTGGCCGGGAGCCGGGAAAGACTACAACGCGAATTATAAGTACCCGTCAGGTGGAATAGACGAGGAAGTCGGGTTCTTCCTTTCAGAGGCTATGAAAGAGTCGAAGATTGTTGCCGACAAATACAAGTTGACAGCCAACAACGGGAAGTTCCAGGGCTCTGCGTCTGAGCCTTCAAACTCCTATTATGATATGTTTGCGGACACTGATATGTCAAAGTACCGTGAAGTGCTGCTATGGCGGAAATATGACCTTAATGTCGTGTCAAACGCCTCCGGGCAGTGGGGCGCTTCCAGCAACTGTGGCTATGGCACGACGAAGAGCATGATCGATGCCTTTGTGATGGCTAACGGGCTCCCTGTATATGCGTCAGGCAGTGGTTATCCCGGTGATGCTGACTTGAAACGAATCACCGAAGGGCGCGACACGCGAGCCGTGCTGTTCGTGAAGAAGCCTGGCGATGTCAACCTCCATAGCGATCCTGCCGGTCCAGCGTCAAAGATCGAACCATGGCCCGACATTGCGGCGGGTGCTGAAAGTAATAGATATACAACTGGTTATGCTCTCAGGAAAGGCTTAAACTTCGATGGGAAGCAGACTCTGCTCTGTACTGTCGGAAGTATTATTTTCCGTGCGGCTGAAGCTTATCTCAATTACATTGAGGCGTGCTACGAGTCGACGGGCTCTATTGATGCCACGGCTGACTCTTATTGGCGGGCCATCCGGCGTAGGGCAGGTGTCAACGAGGACTATAATGTCACTATCGCGGCTACAAACATGGGTATTGAGTCTCAAGAGGACTGGGGAGCATATTCCGCGGGTAAGATCGTTGACGCGACGTTGTTCAACATCAGGCGTGAGCGCCGCTGTGAGTTCATGGCTGAGAACATGCGCAACGCCGATATCAGGCGCTGGCGTTCCATGGACCAGATGATCGACAATCCGTATTGCGTCTTGGGCATGAATCTTTGGGAAAATAAGGATCTGTCCGAATTCGGCGATCTCAAGGAGAATGTGAATGTCTCTCCTCGTGACTTCAGCAAGTATCTTGCACCTTATCACATCATTTCCAATAACCATGTCTATGATGGCTACCGCTGGACCATGGCGCATTACCTGTCGCCTATAGCCATCCAGCATTTCCTCATCACGGGTGGCGGCAATGCGGAAAACTCATCTCTCTATCAGAATCCAGGGTGGCCGCTTGTTGCCAACCAACCACCAGTCAATCTTTAAGAATGAAATTAATGAATATCAAAATGAATATCACCGGAGTCCTTCTCGCCTTTACTGTGGCGTTGGCTCCATCGTGTTCTGGATCACAACCATCTTCAGGTCCTGATGTGTCCTCCGATGTGCGGATAGTTCAGGTGGACGCCTTGCGGAAGGTTTTTCTGGAAGACAGCCATTGGGATGAGGAGACTCAAGTCTGGAGTTATGCCAAAGGTGAGGTCGCTGAGTTCCAGTTCGTGGTCAGATGTGATTCGCCTATCTCTGACTTGAGAGTGGAGACTGACGGCCTGGTGTGCGGCTCGTCTGTCATAAAGCCATTCAGAAAAGCTTTTGAGACCTATGTTGTGGCTGGCAAGCATCTGGAACCCGCCGGAAGCGCCGCCGTGTTCCCGGCTTCGGACAAATACCCTGACTGCTTAAAAGAAGTCGTGTCAACCAAGGTGGTGGCCTCGGCTAACCAACCGGTGTGGGTCAGTTTTTCGATTCCCAAAGATGCCTTGGCCGGAAGATACGAGGCCACTGTCACATTTTCGGGAAAGGTCGGAGACGGAAAATTCTCCATCGAACGCAAGATCGGAGCGAATGTCCGTGATGTTACGCTGGCAGACCAGCAACTGCTTGTCGCCAACTGGCACAACCACCGTTTCCTTTCGCTGTTGAAGAACGGAAGCAATGTCCCGATGTTCTCTGACAGCTATTGGGAACTTCTGTCAATCATGGTTCGCACAATGAGGAACAGCGGTCAGAATGTCTATTATCTTGACAAACTGTTGGATTTTGTGGGTTGTGAATTAAAAGGAGACGTTTGGACCTTCGATTTTGCCAATTTTGACAAGGCTGTGGAAATATTCATGAAGGAAGGAAAGTTGAAACGCATAGAGGGAGGACACTTGGCGCACAGGCTTGGAGAGTGGGAATCCGCCTACGGCGTCTATCTTCCGAACAGGACTGATGTGGTGCCACTGTCTTCCACTGAGGCCAAGATATTCCTGCCTCAGTTCTCTTCCGCCTTGGAAAAACATCTTTTGGAAAAAGGGTGGGCCGGGATTTACCTTCAGCATATCGGTGACGAACCTTGTGACGCCAACGCTTCCACTTATGTTGATGTTGCCCGGGTTTTCCGCCAGAATGCCCCGTCGCTACGCATCATGGATGCGGTCCATAGCCACGCTTTGGCTGATGTCGTGGATGTATGGTGCCCGGAGCTGGACTATTTCCATTCGGACTATGAGTTCTATAAGGAGCGTCAGGCCACGGGAGATGAGCTATGGTTCTATACCTGCATGGCTCCGCGTGGGGAATATGCCAACCGTTTTCTGGAGCTTCCGTTGATTCATATGCGTATCCTTCATTGGCTTAACTACAAGTACGGAGCGACGGGATATCTCCACTGGGGATTCAATCAGGATTGGACGAAAGCCGGGCAGGGTATAGCCACGGACGGCTACTGCCCGGGTGGAGACACGTACATCGTTTATCCAGCCTATAAGAAAGTCTATAGCTCGATCAGGCTTGAGTCGATGCGCGATGGGATCAATGACTATACCTTGCTGACAATGCTTGGTGAAAAGAATCCTGACAAGGCCCGTGAGATAGTTGACGCTGTCGTCCTTGGAATGGATCGCTATAACCTTGGAATCAATTTTTTCAGAGAGACGCGCGAGAAAATGCTTGATGCGCTTGAACAATAATATTAATTGAAATAATAACATGAACAACAGGATAATAATCGTTTTGCTTTGTGCCGTTTCCGCCCTTGGCGCATGTGACAAGAATCAGATCTCCGAACTGACGCTTGACACTGAAATATTCAATGTGCCTGCCGAAGGTGGGCATTACAGGCTGGGAATCACCGCCTCGTCGGCAACCAAGTCCCATGTTGAGTATTCAACTGAAACCGAGGATTGGGTCCATCTTCTGCCATCCGTACTCAAAGGAGACGGCATACTTGAGGTCAATGTGGATTCCTACGACTATGTCCTTGCGGACAGAAAGGCTGTCATCAACGTGGTGATGGACGATCTGGTCAAGACTGTTGAGGTCGTGCAGATGGCCAAGCCTGGGCTTACCCTTGGCGTGAAACGCCTGATCGGATGTGATTCGGCGAAGGAGTATGTTGTCCCTGTCGCTAGCAGCGGCCAGTGGACTGCAAGTGTGTCGGACGGTATTGATTCTTGGATCTCGTTCATCAAAGGCACTGGAGAACAGGGTGAGGGAGAACTGGTTTTGTCTCTCTCTGCGGTTGAGTCATACAGCACCAGACGGGATGCTGTCATAAAGGTTTCCGCTGGCTCTCTTTCCGAGGAACTAACGGTCTCGCAAGGCTATGGCGTGCTGATCGGAGGAAAATTGTGGGCGAAGTGTGACGTCGGTGAGCCGAACCAGTTCACCGCTTCCCCTGAGGTCAGAGGTCTGCTTTACCAGTACGACAAGAAAATCGGTTTCCCGAGTATCCAGAACGACATGACGACTCCTGCCGGTTTTGAGACCAATGCCTATGCCGGTGGTGATACCTGGAGCGAGGCGAATAATCCTTGCCCGACCGGATGGCGTGTGCCGACGGCAGATGAGACCGAGGCTCTGATCGGAACCAATAATGATGACCCTAAGAAGTTTAAGTGGGGTTGGTGGTATACTGAGCAGGGAGCCTATGTCGGAACCGTGGATGCGGCGTCCGCCGGCCCTGAGGATCCAAAAGGCTGTATATTCCTTCCGATGAGCGGCTATAGGGATTGGTCGGATGGCTATGAAAAGTATTGGGCTTCAACCTTCATCCAGACGGTGACACGCCCTGGCCATAATTGGGGCCGTTTCTATTATCAGGTTCACTGGGATAATCAGATGTACAAGTTCAATCAGGAGAACAATGCCGCTTTCCCGGTTCGCTGTGTCACGGAACTCAATCAGTAACAGTGATGAATATGAGGAAAATACTTATACTTTTTTTCATGCTGGCCTCTTTGAATGTAGATGCCGCAAAAAAGCCGGTTCTGAATCTTCGATGGGCTTCTACAGGCTCGCATTGTGTCGAAGGCGGAAGCAAGTCGCTGGAGTTTCAAGACAAAGCCTTTGAATATTCAGTGTGGAGGGGGGAGAGGGCCTATGCCCAGGCGGTTGTCTCATCTTCGGAGCTTTTGTCGGATGTCTCTTTGTCTGTCAGCGACTTGCGGAATGGAACGAACATCATTCCGTCGGAAAACATCACACTTCAGTTTGTGAGTTTTGTCACGTCAGATCTCTTGGACACAACGCGGTTCTCACAGTGCGGTTTTAGGGAGGACAAAACAAAATGGGGTGAGGTGCGGGTTGCCGACATCCTTGACACAAATGAATATGCCAGTGTCCCTGCTGGAAGGATGCAGCCTGTCTGGGTCACCGTTTCGGTGCCTGAAGACGCCAAGCCTGGAAAATATTCCGGCAAACTGACAGTGTCCGTCGGCAATGCCAAAGCGAAGAGTCTTCTGATTGAAATCCGTGTTGCCGATCATGTCTTGCCTCCGGTCTGCGACTGGTCTTTCCATCTTGATCTTTGGCAGAATCCATACTCGGTGGCCAGAGTCGAGAATGTCCCGCTGTGGAGTGAGGCTCATTTTGATGCGATGAGGCCGGTGATGTCGTTGCTTGCCGATGCCGGTCAGAAATCCGTCACAGCTACTCTGATCAATCGCCCTTGGAACGGTCAGACCCATGATGCCTTTGGGTCGATGGTGACCAAAATACGTCGCATTGACGGGACTTGGCTTTTTGACTACACGATTTTCGATCGTTGGGTGGAATTCATGTTCTCGTTGGGCATTGACCGACAGATCAACTGCTATTCTATGATTCCCTGGACAATGGAGTTCGATTTCTATGATCAGGCCACAGGCTTGAATGATTGTGTTCGCACGGTCGCCGGAAGTCCAGAGTATGAGGAATATTGGGGAAGATACATAACGGATTTCGCCAGACATCTTCGTGAGAAAGGTTGGTTTGAGAAGACTATGATAGCGATGGACGAGCGCCCTTTGGATGCGATGAAAGCTGTCCTTGCGGTAGTACGCAAGTACGAACCCGAGTTCAAGGTCTCGCTTGCCGGCAATTACCACGAGCCAGTGATCTTCGACATCGCGGATTTCAGCGAGGCATTCGTGTTCAAAAAAGAGTTCCCGGAGGACGTAAAACATCAGAGAAAGGAACTTGGACTTTTAACAACATTCTATACCTGCTGCGGTGAGGCTCATCCGAATACCTTTGTGATTTCTGATCCGGATGAGTCCACGTGGCTGGGCTGGTTCGCCGTGGCGGAAAACTATGACGGGTACCTACGTTGGGCCTACAACAGCTGGCCGGAAAGTCCCCTCGTCGATGTAAGATTCCATTCCTGGCCAGCGGGAGATTGCTTCATCACCTATCCCGGGGGGCGTGGCAGTGTCCATCTCGCCAAACTGACCGAAGGCATCCAGGACTTCGAGAAGATCCATATTCTGAAAAAGGAATGGGAAAAATCCGGTGATGAAAAGTCACTTGGACGTTTGGCCACTGTCCTTGGAGAGTTCACGGCCGAGAAAGTCCTAAGCGAAGGGGCGGGACGGGCTGTCAAGGCGGCAAAGTCATTTTTAAGTGAACACTAATCCATCCTTTATGAGAAGAATTATCTTTCTGTGCTCACTTTTGTCCGCACTGCTGTGCGTGACTGTTTCATGTCGCGAATCTGATTCCGTCTCATCTGTGCCTGATGTCATCTTTGACACGGACATCGGTGGAGACATTGACGATGTCCTTGCCCTGCAGATGGTCATTAATTACCACAACGCTGGAAAGATCAATCTGGCGGCGGTGACCATCTCGAAGGATAACCTTAAATCTGTCTTGCTTGTGGACGGAATATGCCGTTTCAACGGAATCGACGGGATTGACATAGGCTTCGCTTCAAACGGAGTGGATCCCAATGAATATTACTACCTTAATCCAGTGCTTGGCGCAAGACGCCACGACGGCTCTCCTTTGGTTGATCCTGTCGTGGACACATCCTCCGTAGAGGATGGTTATGTGGTCATGAGACGTAAACTTGCTGAGGCTAAAGACGGAAATGTGATAATAATAACGGTTGGCTCTTTCTGCAACATGTCCAATCTGCTCCTTTCCGGCCCTGATGAGATCTCTCCATTGAATGGCGTTGATTTGGTCGCCCGTAAAGTCAGCAAGGTTTGTGTCATGGGAGGAACATTTGATTCAGAGAATATGTTTCCTGAGTGGAACATTAAAGGAGACATTCCTTCTTCGCAAAGGCTGTTCGAACTGTGCCCTGTGACAATGGTCGTTAGTGGCTGGGAAGTCGGGAACGCTGTCCTCTACCCTGCGGAAAGCATCGAGAATGACTTTGGAGATGTGAATGAAAATCCCTTGACCGTGGCTTACACCCATTATGCCGAGATGCCGTTCAGTAGACCAACATGGGATTTGAGCTCTGTTTACGATGCCGTGATGTCAGACCGAAAGGTCTATGAATTATCCGACCCTGGTAGGATTATCGTGGATGATCAGGGAATCACCCATTTTACCCCGGACAGTGCCGGCTGTCATTATTATCTGGCGATAAGCCCCGGGCAAGTGGAAATCGCTCAAAGGGCGTTAGTCGAATCTGTCGCCAACGTTGGCCGTTAAATGAAAAATCCCGGAACGATTCTCTCGTTTCGGGATTTTTTTTAGGACCATCTACTTGACCTTGATGGAGTTGAGGTGGTCGAGCTTGCCGGTGCCGGCGTCGGTCTTCATCAGGGTCTCGACGCACCATTTGATCTC
>CAKULN010000028.1 GCA_934667175.1 uncultured Bacteroidales bacterium
CAGAGGTCACCGAGTTGCTTGACATCATCTCGGCTAACTGCTAAAATGGGTGTCCCTTTGCGGAAAACAGGACAAGTGAGATAAACGTTTCCCAAGAGTGTGGGATGCACTTTTGAGGAGCGAAAAAGGTCGAAAGTGTTACCTAAGGGATTAGGCCAAGCCTAAAGTGCATAATCCCGTAAAATTTTACCTATCTCAAAGAAAGGGGACATAGACATTAACGAGTTGGTTGGCTTTCAATCCGGATATCTGTGCCAAGGGCGGAGTTGACAAGGGAAAGGATGTCGGGGAGGGAGGCTGTGGAGAATTCTCCGCTTAGGCGGCGGGATTCCGGGTCCGACACTTCAAGAGTCACACCGTAATATTCAGAGAGTTCGGAGAGGACTTCCGGCAGCGGGGTGTTGTCGTAGATGAACTCGCCGGTGGCCCATGCGGCGGGGTTGGGATGTTTCGGGGTGAGCCGCACCGGAGCGGTGGAGCCTTGCCGCAGGACGGCAGACTGGCCTTTTGTCAGGGCCAGACCTTCTTCGCCGGACCGGGCGACCGAGAACAGGACTTTGCCGGAGACGACGCTCACGCTGATGGAGTCAATTCCTTGGTCACTGAGTTTGCCGAAGTGACGGTATGATGAATTTCTGGCATGCTTCGGCGCTTCGACAAGCTCAGCGACCGAAGTGGGGTCGGAGACCAATGTAGGCTCAGAGACCGAGGCGGCATGGGCGTCAACCTGAAAGCGGGTGCCGAGAACTTTGACGAAACCGGAGCCGGCGTCTATGCGGAAAGGAGCGCGGTCATCGTGTCGGACGCTAAAGTAGATTTTGCCGGTCATCCGGACCAAACGGTTATCCTTGTGGCGTTGGAGGCGGAGGGTCGCTCCAGGGGCCAAGGTCACGGACGAGGAGTCTGGAAGAGTGAATGTCTGGGCGACATCGTAGGCCGTGTAGTCCGTCCACGAGGTTTGCCACGATGTGTAGAGGAATATGCCGACCAAGGCTGCGGCGGCGATGCCGGCGACACTGGCAAGCAGATGTTTAAGCGACGGATTCCGGTCACTGAACTTGCCGAAGTGACGATGTGATGATTTTTCGGCATGCTTCGGCGCTTCGACAGGCTCAGCGACCGAAATGGAATCTGCGACCGAGCGGAGAGCTTTGTCAGGGTCAAAGCGGTTCTCTTCGTAGGATTTGGCCACGAAGTCTATCATTCTGTCTTCCTTGTTCTTCATAACAATCATCATTTATACGGGCGCTTCGACAGGCTCAGCGACCGAGCCGTCCGGTTGGTGAGCTTGCCGAACCACGGTTGGTGAGCTCTGCCGAACCATTCCTTTACCGGAGACGCATTTGAATGAATATGTCACCTCTCCCCTCAACACAGAATCAGAGGCATAGTCAAAAACCGCGGTCTCCGCCTTGAATATCAGACGGCCGTTGTCCTCAAATGAATATTCCGCATTCCTCAGGTAGCAAACCTCCTCCTGGCGTCCGTTGACATTATCGTAGTCGATGAAAGAGTTATAAGGGAAAGACACAATATTACCGTCCTCGTCAAGTTCAATCTCTCCACCGACCGGAAAAGTCCTCCAGTTCATCATCTGGTATGACCTGCCGGCACGATAGTCAATGTCCTCAACAAGGCAGCATGACCAGTTAACCTTAACCTTATAACGCTCCTGTCCATCCATGTCGACAGTCAATCTGGAATACTCATCGTAGCGGTAAGGATACGCCGCGAACAGTTCCTTGGCAAAGTCCGCATACGCCATCCCGTCACCGTCAAGGTCGACAGGTCCAAGGCTCCAGCCAATGGATTCAAGGACATATTCACCGACAATCCGGTCCATCGTGGCTGTGGCCGCGTCGGTCATCCAATAATCGATCTTTTCCTGACAGGAGCAAAGTAGCAGGAGACCTGCGAGGATATATTCAATTCTTTTCATATCAGTCGATTTCATGGTCAGTGGATGTCATCAGGGAGACGAAGCCTATGCCGTCGCCGGTCACATTGGTAGGGTAAGGCTTGCCAGGAAAGAAAGCCAATGCGGAAAGATCCGTTTCCTCGAACCAGGCGGCATTGATGTAGTTGTAGGTCTTGCGGTCGAGAGCCAGAAGACGCACCGCCACCTTTGCCGGAAGACTTCTGTTCAAAGAGACCTTGAACACGTGAATACCGCCCTCAAAACCCTTATCTGTAAATATGTTGTACTTGTTGGCAAAATAATTGACCGGGGAAGGATCCTCACTGTCATAGTTAAGATTCATACCAGTGTTCAGAAAGGGTTCGCTGGAATTGTCAATGTCCAGCAAACGGGAGTAAGAGCCACCGAAGTCCCAGACCTGAAGCATATAGTAGTTTTTCTCGTCCGGCTTGTCTTTAACACGTACGCCCATTCCCAATGCTTTATACGAATTGCCGCTTTTGTTCTTCTTATAAATGTGAATGGTGTCCACACCGGCAAGAACAGGAGCCTCCAAGGCCACGGTCGTCGCCTCTGCCCTCATCCCTTCAGACTCCACGACAATCCTGACCTCATCTCCGGCCTTGAAATCAGCCCTGAATCTGAACACGTTATGGTACAATAAACCATCAGCCTGCTCAACATTGTCCGAGGCCGCCGCCAACTCACCGTTGATCCAACATTCAAGATGCCCGGACTTCAATTCTTCCGCCTTTTCATGAGTGCTGACACCGACACAGACCGTGTGCGACGTGTTGCCCGTAGACATCAAGGCATTGACCAGCAGCATTCTTTCAGGACCTGGCAGATCCACGGGAATATATTCCTCACAAGAGAAAAAAGCCATCAAGGCAACAAGGAAAAGTATGAATATCTTCGTTCGCATATTCATTAGAACTTAAAAGTGTAACTGAACGACGGCAGGAACGTGAGGAAGGAGCGCTTCGAGATCGCTGGCTTCCACTCCCCCTCCTTCTCGTAGGCATCATAGACGCACCAGGAAGGGTTCTGCGCGCAGTAGAGGTTGTATATTCCGAAATTCCAGATCCGCTCTCCGTGGCGCTTTTGCCTCCGGAAGTTGACGCTGACATCCAAATGGTGCGTCGGAGGCAGACGGTAATTGTTGCGCCCGCTGACATAGTCAACAGCCACGTCATCGCCGGAAGGGGTGATGAACGCCGAGCCTCTGGACGGGATGGTCATGCAGTTTCCGCTGAGGAACGCCCAAGACGCTGTGAGATCGATCCGAGAGTTGAATTTATGATTCACAGTTGCGTTGATGACGTGTCTCCGGTCGAACTGCGCAGGAAACCAACGACCGTCGTTGATACTGCCGTCACGAAATATTCTCTCCGCTTTGGAAAGCGTGTAAGCCAAGGTGCCGGTGGTCTTGCCGACTACTTTGCGGGCGAAGAGTTCCAGTCCGTAGGCACGCCCCTCCCCCATCGAGACGTTGTCCTCCCAATTGACTGAAGACGAGAAGGCGAGGCGGCCATCCTTATATTCAAGGACATTCTCAGTTCTCTTGCAGTAGCCTTCAAGAGAGAACTCCCAGCCTTTCAGGCCGATGTAATACGCTCCGGCGGAGACGAGGTCAGATGTAACGGGGCGGATCTCGGCGGTGATCGGCACCCAAAGGTCGGTCGGGATGTCCAAAGTCCCGGAGGTCAACTGATGGACGTACTGGGACATTCTTGAATATGCCGCCTTCATCGACCAGTCATCACTGATGTCGAATTTCGCCGAGACTCTCGGCTCCGGGCAGAAATAGAAGCGGCCTCTCACACTGAAAAGGCTGAGGTGAAGGCCCGGATTCACAGTCAAGCGGTTGCCGACGGAGATGTCGTCCTCCACATAAAGGGACATCTCATTGCCGTTCACCCGTCGGCTGGCCGCGTCACTGTATGTCGTGTCGGCGAAGACACGATTGTCGTTCAGTTCCTTGATTCTGGATTTAGTGATTTCCGGACGATAACCGTGACGGACATATTCTCCGCCGAACTTGATCAAATGGTTGGTTGAAGGAGTGTAATCGAAATCAGCCTTGAGACCGGCGTCAATGATTCCGGAAGAGTAGTCGCTGACGCTCTGGAAAGAAGTCTCACCAAGCTCGGACTTCTCCAGATTCTCTGCGACCGAATGTATTCCCATCCTGTAGAGGTTGCCGTAAGCCGTGAAATCAGCGAACAGTTTGTTACTGAATATATAAGTCCATCTTGCGGACAGGACATTGTTGCCCCAGCTCAGGTTAAGATTCGAGCCGTCCTCGGTCAGCATAGTGTAAGGTTCATAGTCCGGGCCGTAGAACCGCTTGCTGGACTTGGATTTGTCCTCGTACCGGAAATAGTCCCGTCCGCTGTAGAGTCCGATCCAGCCACGGCTCCGGTCGGAGAATTTGTGCGAGACCTTGGCGTTGACATCGTAGAAGGCATAGTTCAGCGGGCTGCCCGCCCATTTGATGACGCGGTCGAAAAGGAAAGTGTGCATTCCTCTGGCGCTCAGCGAGAAAGTCGTGTTCTCGTTCATCAGCGGGCCTTCCAGATGGAATTTCTCAGCAAGGAAACCGGCGGTGACGCTTCCGGAAAGTTTCTTGGAGTTGCCGTCATTGGTACGCACGTCTACCACGCTGGAAACCCTTCCGCCGTATCGCGCCGGAAACGAGCCTTTGTAGACAGTGACTTTCTTGACGGCCTCGGGAGTAAAAACGGACAACAGTCCGAAAAGATGGCTGACATTGTAAAGCGAAGTTCCGTCCAGCAGCATCAGATTCTCGTCTGCACCGCCTCCACGGACGTATATTCCCGAGAATCCTTCGTTTCCGCCTTGCACTCCAGGCATCATCTGGAGGGTTTTCAAGACATCTTTCTCGCCCAGGACGACCGGAGTGTTGTCGATGAGTTCATTAGGGACTTCAATCGCCCCCATATATGTGGAACGGATTCCGGCATCCTTGCGGGCGGTTATCCGAGCCTCCTTGAGTTCGGCGGATGGCGCCAAGGCGACATTGATCGTCAAATCCTTTCTCAGAGAGATTCTCTTTGTCTTGGCGGCGCAGCCTATGTAGGAATATGTCAGCTCGACCTCGCCCTCCGGCAGTGTCAAAGAGTAGAAGCCGAAGTTGTTGGTGGATGCGCCGGTCGCTGAGCGGATTTCCCCGGTCGCTGAGCCTGTCGAAGCGGCCGTGACTCCACTCACTTCGGCATGCTCAGTGACCGAAACCGTGACCCCAGCCCCGATCAGCGTCTCCCCCGTAGCCTCGTCCGTAACATAGCCACAAACCGCAAAACGTTTCCTGCCAGGAACGTCACGTGTCAGAACCACATAGCCGCCACGAACCTTCCACTTGATTTCCATGCCTTCCAGAAGCATGTCCAAGGCCTTTTCAAGCGACAATCCCTCAACAGACGTTCCTTCATAGTTCTTTTCCAGAAGTTTTTCAAGTTCCGAATCATAGACTAACCGTACTCCATATCGTTCTCTGATCACGTCCAATTCCTCACGGACCGTCCGTTGCAACAACATGATTTCAGCCGGTTGGTGAGCTTGCCGAACCATGGTTGGTGAGCTACGTCGAACCACCGGTTGGTGAGCTTGCCGAACCATGGTTGGTGAGCTACGTCGAACCACCGATTGGTGAGCCTGTCGAACCACTGGTTGGTGAGCCTGTCGAACCACTGGTTGGTGAGCCTGTCGAACCACCGGTTGGTGAGCCTGTCGAACCACCAGTTCCGCCCCCTCCACCCATGTCAAAGGCACTGCGGCGAGAAAACACGCCAATAACAAATTCAATCGCATAGTCATCGTACATTACTTGGACATCGGCGCTTCGGCAAGCTCAGCGACCGAGACATACCATGCACTTCGATGGTTGGTGAGCCTGTCGAACCATGGTTGGTGAGCCTGTCGAACCATGGTTGGTGAGCTACGTCGAACCACCCCGACATCCATAATAATGACGCAGTGGATCTAAAAAGTACCATCTTTTTTCGGGAATATTTTCAAAAAATTCGCAAATCACCTCAGCTACAGCGACATCAAGAACAAGATGACCTTCTTGACACCCTGACGGATAGCCTCCAACGCCCTGCTGACCTGATTGCGGACGGTGTTCTCCGAGAGCCCGAGAGCGCCGGCGATCTCGCTGTACTTCATCCCGTCCCTGCGGCTCATCAGGAATATTCTCCGTCTTTTGGCCGGAAGGCGGTCGATAGCAGACCAGATCCGCGCCTCACGAAGCGAATTGTCCACAGCCTCCTCGTCAGAAATCACCACATCATCCTCAACCGGAAGTGTTTCCTCCTCAATACGGTCCAGTTCCACGTCCTGACGCCGCCGTCTTATGGCATCAACGCACCGGTTCCTCACTGCCGCATAGAGATAAGCTCTTGGACTATCAATCCCGCCATCGTTCGTCTGTTTCATCCAATATGCCATGAAAGTCTCCTGCACAAGATCCTCGATCAGATCCTTATCTCTGAGATAGTGCAACGCATAGACACACAAAGGCCTGTAGTAAAGCCTGAACAAAGACTCTATGCCATTTGCCTGCACCATAACACCGCAAAGTTAACCACTCTCCGGCAGATTGTCAAATTCCTGCCTTGACAAGGCAACAAGGCAACAACAAGGCTCCTCGTATCGGCTTTCAGGAAGCAGGGAATAAGACGTTCCTAATAAACAAAATATAACGCACGGTCAGACGGTTTCCGTGCGTTATTCCATGCATAAATGACTCCGGGCACCGACCGTAATGCGATGCCGGAATAGCGCTACATCCTTGGTGGCGGTGGACCCATCGGGCCGCGACCCATGCCTGGGCCGCCACGACGTCCGTCTCTGCCACCGAAGTTGCCGAAGCGGTAGGTCAGGGAAACGACTATGTAACGACCGAGGGTGTTGTTCAAGGTCTCGGTGTGATAGTTCGAGGAGTCGGAGATCGAGAGGTTCTTGGCCTGGTCGAGGATGTCGTAGGCGTTCAGGGCAAGGGTGAACTTGTCCTTGAACAGGAGCTTGGTGATCTTGGCGTTCAGAATCAACTGGGTTCCCTGGTCGGTCGTGTAGCCGTTGTACCAGTTGTAGTTGCCGTCGGCGACGATTCCGAAGCCGCCCGGAACAGTCCAGTTCATCGAAGCTGTGACCTGATTGCTCCATGTCATGTTCGTGGACTGGTTGGCGATTGTGTACCAAGACTTTGACATTCGGGTGCGGCCGCCTGCGGTGAGTTCCACGATGTCGTTGCGGTAGGTTATGCGGAGACGCTCGGTGAGACCTACAGTCTGAAGTTTGTTCAGAGTGAAGTCAAGATTATGAAAATCCGCAAGGAATTTGTCAGCGAGGAAGTTCTCAGCACTGAAATTATCTCCTTCATAATAACTGCTCATGTCGAAATTCGATGAGCCAACATAAGATGATGACCTGGAATAACTTGCCCTAGTCATATTGAATATGCTGAAGTTTGACTTCGCAATCGGGGTGTTCAGCATCACACGGAAGCCACCGTTGTAGGAGTCCTTACCGTTGACGGGAATGGAGTACTGCACACCGTTTGTGCCGTACCACTGAGCGTTGACAATCGGGTTCTTGACGATTCCACCATCGATTCCGGCACGGACGGAGAGGAACGTAGTCTTGTTTGTGTGACCGAAATCGCTTCTGAAATCGTGGTTGAAATATGGCTCAAGGTACATGTTACCGAATGAGACATTGAGAGGATTCGTGTTGTCCGGTACCCTCATCAATTGACTCACGGAAGGCTGTTGGGAGCGACCGAAATAGAAACCGCGCACATTGGTGTTGTCATCGATGTCGTACCACAGCATAGCCTGCGGTGACCAGTTGAGGACGTGGCTGTCGTAGGTGTCATAGCCGCTTGTCTCGTTGTGGGTGTCGGTAGGGTTGGCGCTCACTCCGGCCTGAGCACGGAATTTATCTTTCTGGTAAACAAAGTTTGCTCCGATTGTTTGATTGACATAACGATTGACAATCTCACTGGAATAGACGCTGTTAGCGACCTCGCCAAGTGGATTGTAAATCAGATTTGACGCACTGAAATCCTCAACAACACCGCTGTCATAAGTGTTCTTCTTTGATGTTGTCCTGTTCCATGACATCTCGTAGTTGGCCTCGACAAAGAATCCCTTACCCAATGGTTCTGTGTAAGTGAGACGCCCACTCAAAGACTTTGTGTCCTGATTCTGGTTGTAGCGCTGGTTGATGATGGAGTCCGCCGCCGTCTCAAACTCATCGTAAGTCCTTGTCAAAGATTGATTGAAACCGTTGGTTTCATTACCGCTGAAATTGTAGCGGGCGTTGAACGAGAGAGTTCTGCCGGCCTTGCCGAGTTTCTGGCGGAAGAGGAAGAAGCCATTGGTCTTCCAGTTATTGTTGGAGCCGGTGTTACTGGTGAAACCGTCATTCGTTCTGGATGTCGCACCATCCCTCTCGGTCAATGTCGAGAATTCAGAAATCTCGTTGAAGTCTCCGTTGCCGAAACTAACCTGCGGCTGGAAAAGAATCGAAGTGTTCTCTGAGAACTTATGCTCCAGACGGACTCCGAAACGATGCCCGTCAGAATTTGTGGTGTTCGAACCTTTATTGTTGTAGATAAGGTTGTAGTTGTCAAGATATGTGATCTTCTTGCTCTCCTCCTCGACGTAAGTCTCGTTGTTGTTGTAGAGGTAGTTGCCGCCGAGATCCATCTTGCCGTCAAAAAGGCTGGTATTGCCGTTCAGACCACCCATCCAGGATGTCGTGATACCGTTGCCGGGGCCCCATCCACGACTTCCTCGGCCCATTCCGCCGCCACCTCCGCGCATCCCTTGCATCATGCTTCCTGCCAAGTCGTTAAAGCCTCGGTTGTTGGTGTTGTTGCCGTTGATGATGACGCTGAGTTGGTTCTTGTCAGTGAACCGTCCAAGAAATCCGGCTCCTTGATAGCGCCAGTCACCGTTGCCTGAAGACAGTTCGGATCCCGAAACCTGCTTGCGGACATCATGTCCCACCCCGGCCATAACGTTTCCGAAAAGACCGTTCATCATGCCTTTCTGGATGGACAAGTCAATGATCGTCTCGTCATTACCGTCATCAATTCCGGTGAACTCAGCCTGCTCGGACTTTTTCTCCACGACTTTCACCTTCTCGATGATCTTCGCGGGGATATTCTTGGACGCAAGTTGCGGGTCGTCAAGGAAGAATGTCTTGCCATCGATCGTTATCTTACTGATTGTCTGACCGTTCGCAGTGACGGTTCCGTCCTCGGAAACCTCCACGCCCGGAAGCTTTTTCAACAGGTCCTCCAGGACATCATTCTCGGTCGTCTTGAATGACGAGGCGTTATATTCAATAGTATCTTTCTTGATCACGATCGGGTTGCCGGTAGCGGAAACACTTGCGGCATCCAGAACCTGCTTGTCAGGATCCATTTTCAGGACACCGAGATCCAGTTTCCCTTTGACCTCCACATCCTTGGTAAGAGTTTTATAGCCAAGAAGTTCAGCCTTAAGGACATATTTCCCTGCCGCAACTTTCTCAAAAGTCGTCTTGCCCTTGTCGTCACTGAGGGCATACTTGTAGGGTTTAGTGCCCCCCGGCTTCGTGATGGAAACGGTGGCGAATCCTACCGCCTCTCCGGTGGTAGAGTCTGTGAGTGACAATGTGACCGTGCCGCCGCCCTGGGCAAAGGCCAAAGAAAAAGCCGACATGATGCCGGCTACAAAAGTGATGAATTTCTTTAAGTTCATAAGGAATGCTCAACTAATCAACCTAACGCTTCTTTTGACAGAAAAACGCAGTGATGGTTTAATCCAGCTGCTCAAAAAAAACGTCATTCCGAATTGGTCCCGTTGAAGCGCAAAGGGACACGAATGAATATTCATGAATATTCCAACTTCATTTCACCCTCTCCGGATGATCCTTGATGAATTTCTCCCAGCCGCCAGAGCCTTTGACCTTCGCCAAAGGGCTGGAAATATTGTAGTAATGACAAAGCGCTATCGCAAGCGCATCAGATGCATCCAGATGCTCAGGTTGGAAATCCACGCCCAACGTCTTGCGCAGCATCACGCTCACCTGCTCCTTGGAGGCGGCTCCATTGCCGGTGATCGCCTGCTTGGCCTCGCGGGGAGCATATTCATGAATCTCGGTGATGCCATATTCAAGAGCGGCGAGCATGGCGGCTCCCTGCGCGCGCCCCAATTTCAGGATGACCTGGGCGTTCTTGCCGTAGAATGGCGACTCCAGCGCCATCTCGGTGCCGTGGTAGGTCTTGCAGACTTCGGTGACGGTGTCGTAGATCTGCCGGAGTTTTGAATATGCGTCCGTCTCTTTCCGCAGGTCCAGCACGCCCATGTCCACGAACACGGGTTTGCCGCCAATGACATCAATGACCCCGAAACCAAGGAGATTGGTTCCGGGGTCTATTCCAATTATCGTTGTCTTGTCCATAACTATTCAGAGCAAGGACCCAACCCTTGACAGGTTAGTCAATGCAGTCGAATCCGGTGTAAGGACGGAGAACCTCAGGGATGACGATCTTATCCTCCTTCTGGTTGTCCTCAAGCAGGGCGGCCACCACACGTGGGAGAGCCAGTGAGCTTCCGTTCAAGGTGTGGCAGAGCTGCATCTTGCCCTCTGCGTCACGGTAGCGCAGGTGCAGTCGGTTCGCCTGATAGGTCTCGAAGTTGGATACTGAGGAGATCTCAAGCCAACGTCCCTGAGCCGCTGACCACAGCTCAAAATCGTAGGTGATGGCGGATGTGAAGCTCAGGTCGCCACCGCACAGACGGAGTATCCTGTACTTCAAGCCGAGCTTGTTGACGATGCCCTCGACGTGGGCAACCATCTCGTCCAAAGCGGCATAGGAGTTCTCCGGCTTCTCGATGCGCACGATCTCGACCTTGTCGAACTGATGCAGGCGGTTCAGGCCTCTCACGTCCTTGCCGTAGGAACCGGCCTCACGACGGAAGCACGGAGTGTAGGCGGTCATCTTCTGCGGGAAGTCATCGTTGCCGAGGATGACATCTCTGAATATGTTGGTGACCGGGACCTCAGCGGTCGGGATGAGATAGAAGTCATCCAGACCCACGTAGTACATCTGGGCCTCTTTGTCAGGCAGCTGGCCGGTACCGAAACCGGAAGCGGCGTTGACCATAATAGGTGGCTCGACCTCCTTGTAGCCGGCGGCTGTGTTGATGTCAAGGAAGAAGTTGATGAGGGCTCTCTGGAGTTTCGCGCCCTTGCCCTTATAGACAGGAAATCCTGCTCCGGTGAGCTTCACACCAAGGTCAAAGTCGATGATGTCGTATTTCTTAGCGAGTTCCCAGTGAGGAAGAGCGTGCTCAGGAAGGTTGACCTCAGGGCCTCCCATCTTCACTACCTGGTTGTCCTCGGCTCCCTTTCCAGGGATAACGAGGTCGCAAGGCATATTCGGAAGGAGAACCAACTGGGCGTTGAGTTCCTTGTTGTTCTCGTCAGCCTTGGCGAGGAGTTCGGATGACTTCTCCTTGAGTTCAGCGACCTCTTTCTTTACCTCTTCGGCCTCGGCATTCTTGCCGTCTTTCATCAGACCGCCAATCTGCTTGGTGAGCTGATTCTGCTTGGCCACGATGGCGTCGCTCTCTGTCTGGAGAGCCCTTCTGTTGGTGTCCAGTTCGAGGACTTTTTCCACGATGGCCCTCGCATCGAAATTCTTTACTGCCAGCTTCTCGATCACGTGCTGCGGATCGTCACGAAGCGTCTTGAGTGTAAGCATAGTATATGAATAGTTTAATTACCGATAAAAATAAAATCACCCATTTTACGCCAGAAGTTCTCCGGCACAGTCTCATGCATGCAAGCATGAAGCGGGTGGTTTCAAACAAAAAAGAGGACAGGCACGATAACTCGAAGCCAGCCCTCTTTCATTATCAATCCTCCGAGTCTTAGTTCTCAAAAGGGATAACCGAGACGTAGGATTTGTCCTCTCTCTTCCTTGTGAACTTTACGGTTCCGTCAACGAGAGCGTAGAGAGTGTGATCCTTGCCCATTCCGACATTCTTGTCAGGATTGTGGACTGTGCCTCTCTGCCTTACGATGATGTTGCCGGCCTTTACGACCTCACCGCCGAATTTCTTGAGTCCAAGCCTTTTGGAATGAGACTCACGACCGTTCTTTGAACTTGATTGTCCTTTCTTGTGTGCCATAATCTGTTACTCTTTAGAAATTAAGCGATTTCATCGATACGGATCTTGGAAAGCTTCTGGCGGTGGCCATTGAGCTTCTGGAATCCCTTGCGACGGATCTTCTTGAACACGAGCACCTTGTCGGCCTTTGCCTCGTCATCGAGAACGGTGGCCTTGACGACTGCGCCCTTTACATAAGGATTACCGAGCTTGATCTGCCCTTCGGAGTCAACGAGCAGCACCTTGTCGAACTCGACTGAAGAATCCTTGGCCGCCGCGAGACGGTTAACAAAGATCTCTTTTCCAGCCTCAACCTTGAACTGCTGTCCTGCAATGTCAACAATTGCGTACATAAAAAACAAAACTTTATTAAGTTTCAGCCGCAAGCGCCCGTACCCTCGGCACGGAACTTCTGGAGCTCCACGGCCATCAAACAGACCGCTAATTTACGCAAAATCCCCCAATCCGCAAAATATTTCGCAGCCCCTCGCAAACCGGCCCCTCGCAAACCACCTTCCCTCGGTAGAAATCCAAAGGCAGGCATCTTAAAAAGGGATCAGACACCTGCCTTGTTTGTCCAACGGTCATTACAAATGACAGTCATAAAGATAGCGAATAATTTTTTTTACTGACAAAATAAAGATAACACCTAAAATCCGCATCCTATAGGTTGCGGATTTTAGGATATTTTAGTATTTGATATATCTGTCACTTAATGGATTATGATAATAATCCCTAAATATGGACGATGCGATGATTATACAATATTTTCGGATGATGTAGAGTATTATGCCGGGATCCCAAGGAAGACCAGGAGCGGAGATGCTATGCTCTCTGGCGAATTCCTTAATGATGTCATCTGAATGGGAATAATCATTCTTCATCTTTCGCTTCCATTGTTTATCTTTGATGTTCAGGACTGAACCCGCCGTATCGCAATACGTGTAAACAGCACCGGGGACAGTAACAACTCTGTCTGCGTAATAGAGGGCAGTGAAAGAAAAATAACGGTCTTCTATGAAGCGCCCGACTTCAAACCTGAGATTATGCTCAACCAGAAATGACCGTTTGAATATATAACGCCATACAAATCCCCACTTGACCACCCAAGTAACAGACAACTTTTCTCTCGTGGATGTGTACACTTTAATTTTATGGAATATTTGACTCTTGTAAGCCTTTCTCTCACTGAGTATCCCACAGCATGCGATATCCGCTCCGGTTTCAAACAACGCTACGGCCATATTGGCGTAAAAGTCCTCATTAACCTTGTCATCCACATCCATGAAATGGACATAGTCGCCTGTCGCAGCGTCAAATCCGACATTCCTTGCCATCGATATGCCTTGGTTTTTCTCCAAAACTATCACTTTCACGGGATACCGCCTTGCTATTGAAGCGGAATTGTCAATGTCGCCGTCAATCACCACAATGATTTCCAATTTAATTTTATATTTCTGTCCCAATAGGTTCTCAAGACAATTCGCAATATGTCGCTCACCTTTGTAACAAGGTATTATTACAGATATGGTCATACCGTTAAATTACATCGCGACCCCAAAACGATTATTATTTGGTTGTTAATAAAATAGAAAGTGTGGAGTCGATTTCGTAACTTCTTCTGGACGTTCTGGACAAACGCTGCAAGAAAGGCACAATTCGTACTCCACACCTGTCGGATATGAAGTACGAAATGAGCAGAAGCCCACCTACAACATAATCACAAAACAGGCGGAGTGCTTCGTTGCCAACCCTTGCAGTTAGAAATTGTCCAGATTTCCAGAAGGTGGCGAAAAACACTTTCGCTGATATGTATGTCACGCCCAAACTTGTTGGCCATGACGGTGCAAATATAGCGATTAAATTCGCAAAACGATATTAAAAAGGTAAATGTTTTACATAAAAAATCAGGCACTTGAGACGGGTGTCGATCTCAAGATTCCGCACCCGCTTATTAATGAATTGACTTACTCGAGGGCAGTATCTGCCTGTTCGCACCCGATGGAAAAAAAAGACCCGTGCGCAAGATGGGCGAATCTGCACACGGGAGGCAAGTATAGGCTGGCTCGTGCGCAGGATGGGAGGATCCGCTCACGAGACGGAACTGGGTACGGGATGGGAGGCTGGTCCGGCAGCGAAACGGTTACCGCTCCAGCAACTTGCGGAATGTCTCCATGCCTTTCGTGGCGACCTCGCGGATGTGGGTTATGCGGGGATCGTTGACCGCCACATCCTCGGGGTCAATGAGATAGATCGGAGCGGCGTTCGGGGCGTAGCGATAGAGGCCGGCGGCGGGGTAGACGTTCAGGGACGTGCCGACGATCAGCATGATGTCTGCGGCGGCTACAATGTCAATCGCCTTCTCGATGTTCGGGACGGCCTCACCGAAGAAGACGATATGCGGACGCAACTGGCTGCCGTTCGGAGCGTTGTCACCAAGATGGACCTCACCGTAGCCGATGTCGATGACCTCTTTCTCTGAATATGTACGGTCATATTCACCCTCCTCAGGGCGCACCTTTGTCGCCTCGCCGTGGAGGTGCAGCACTTTGGTGCTCCCGGCCCTTTCGTGCAGATTGTCAACGTTCTGGGTGATGACCGTCACTGAATATTCCTTCTCAAGGTCGGCGATGGCGTAGTGGGCGGCGTTAGGCTTCACCTCGCCAAGCCTTTTGCGCAGGCCGTTGTAGAAATTCAAGACCAGTTCCCGGTTGCGGTACCAGCCCTGGATCGACGCGACCTCCTCGGGATCATATTCACCCCAAAGGCCGTTGTTGCCCCTGAATGTGCTGAGTCCGCTCTCGGCACTCACCCCGGCGCCTGTCAGAACGGCGATTTTCTTTTTCGCTGAGTTCATATATTCATTCTCCATTTCATCTTGCCGACGCCCACCAAACAGATGCGGCCAGCGGCAGACGGTATATTCGTAAATTATTGATTCTTCTTGAAATAATAGTTTCTGAGCCAGTACTCAAAGAGGGGGTCGAGAATCACCGGCTTGGCGTCCTCTCCTGCAAAGGTAAGGATTTCCTTCTTCATCAGAGCGTCCTTGAGTCGGCGCACATTGGCGGACGAGTTCAGGGAATATTTCCGGATGACCTCCGCTGTGCTGAACTTGGTGTAGCCGTCGATGATCGCCTTCAGCAGGCTCACCTGGAATGTGGTGAGGTCGTTCATCATCGAGATGAAGCGGCCGCGGTTTATCGCCATCACTGTCGCAAGAGCCTCAAGCAGCACAGGCTCCATTATGTAGCCTTTCGACAAAGAATCGCAGATGGACGTGAAATGATTGATGTAAAAAAGGTTGCATTTAAAGAGGCGGCACGCTCCGCTGATTAGGTCCCGGTCGATGACCTTTCCGCTCGCGAGGAAGCCCTTGATGATGTGCTCGACGATCTCCCTTTCATCCACCCTGCTGAGCTTCAAGCGGATGGCGCGGCGATAGAAGAAATGACGCTTTATGAATATGTCCTCCATCGCATTGACCTGAGAGCCTAAGAATATATAGGAGAATATCTTCAGCCCCTCGGCCTTGGCCTCGTCCATCACCCCTTCCATCAGCTTGAATATCCGCTCGCCGTCGTCGGCGAGGTCCACGTTCTGGAACTCATCCACAATCATGAACATCTTCTCCCCCTTCTCGGCAGCAAGCGCGTAAGGCAGGCGCAGAACGGCCTTAAGATCCGCCTCATCCAAATCCCAGTTGGTGGAGAGGATGGTGTCCGTGTCCGAGAACGCCTTACGGTCGAATACCCAATGTGTCCCTTCAAGATGCACCGAGACAATCTTTTCATATTCATCGGGAGTAGAGGCCACAAGCCTAATGACAGCAGCCCCGAGCCTTTTGACAAAGGTCTCACCTTGCCGGATGTCCAGGGCGGTCATCTCGCCTACCGTGAAAGATGCGCCATCCACCTTAAGTTTCGTCAGAACCTGATGGACGAGAGACTTCTTACCCGTCCCAAAGGGCTCCCAAATCACAACGTTCTCATTTTGGGCCAACAGATTAGCCAAAATCGAGCAATCCTCTTTCCGGCCGATGAAATGTTGTCCGGTCACATATCGGTTGTACAAAAACGGGCTGTCCATCGAAATAACATTTTTGTTTTTACAAAATTAACATTTTTTTCCTATCTTTGCACCCGCTTTAGAGAGAGCTTGGGAATTTACCGGTGAAAGTTGCCGGAATATTCCAAAGTTTTAGAAAAAAAGGAGGTGGTAACAGCATTATGATCATAGTTCCTATCAAGGAAGGCGAGAACATCGAAAGGGCTCTGAAGAAATTCAAGAGGAAATTCGAGAAGACCGGTGCCATCCGCGAGCTTCGCGCCCGTAAGAACTTCGAAAAGCCTTCTGTAAAGAGAAGAGCGGCGAAGATGAAGGCCATCTACGTTCAGCACCTCCAGCTGCTTGAGGAGCAGTAATCCGCTCACTCCAATTTTGAATTCACAATCGGACCGCTTCGTGGCGGCCCGATTTTTTTTCATTCCTATGACCCAAAAAACGGGGCAAGATACGTCCACGAGGTCGTGCAGCGTTATGTGGCTGTACCCTCTATCGGAGAACGCGGGTCAAGTCCAAACCCCGTGTTAAAGAAAGGACTCTGCCTTGTTAACTGAATTTGTTATTTCGCGCCAACGCCAAAGTCAACACTGTCGGCCAAAGAGGTTGTTTGCTGACGACTTGCCACCGGTTTGTTCAACATTTTGTCCGGCGAAAGGCTTGTTGGCCGGAGGGATTGAACGACATTCTTTGACTATAATGTCGTTCAAAACCGACAAATGGAGGGGTTCGACGGCACTTCGCTGCAAAAATGTCGTTCTGACTCTCAACTTTTAGTCTGCTCCATGACCGGAGGTCGATGAAGCGGCTCAATGTCTAGCCACAAGCAGAACGGACTTCTTGGCGTGATTTGTAAATCATTGTTAATAAATAGTTTAAGCATTAGCCTTTCGCGATCTAACACTCAAGGTGATGCGTTAACTATATGATAATTAATGCATTTTATACCACTCGTTGACACTGAGTGTGTTGCGTTTAGACATAGAGAGGGAGATATTAATTCTTATGAAAATGAATCAGACAATGATTTACCTTGCGTTGGCCCCGTTGCTTGGAGGGCATGGCGGCCTACGCGCTTCGCGCGCCCTGTCCGGGTAAAGGGTCGCCATGGCCTCCAAGCAACGGTACTCCTGACCGAAGATAGCCCTGTGGCAGCCTCCAGCAACACTATGCTTTGTAAGAAAACTTTCGAGGTACAACTCAGTGGTGTTTCAGATATTAAGTATTTCTTGTACAGGCTATCTAAGATATATGCCTGAACACATACTTTTGGACTTGATCAAAAAAACAGCACAGCAAGTCCTCAAAAAAACGTCAAAAAGTTTGTAAAAAACTTGCATATATATATATATATATATATTTGCCCCACTTTTCTTTATAGCTCATAAAAGCGGCGAACCAATACCTAAAGAAAAGTTGGCGATTAGTATGAGTGTCTCATATACGTGTTGGCTCCCTCTTGTACTTTTTGTCATTCCTTTGTATAATTTTATTGACTGGTCAGGAGCCTCGCCAGTATGTGAATCTTTATGAAAAAAATTAACGAAAATCACTATGTGAAACCAGAAGTCGAGGAGATTGACCTGACTCTTTCCGCAAGCGTTTTGGACGGAAGCGGCTCCGTATTCGGCGAGCAACCAGATAATGAAGATGATTATTAGTAATCAAGCGGCATTATGAAAAGAATCTGTCTTTTAGCCATCACTACATCTACGCTCATCGCCGGCTGCGAAAATGCCAAAGAAATCACCCCGGCCATGGAACATCGTGATGGTGTGTATGCGACTATCGAGCAACCAGACGGTTTCTCTACCAAAGGTTTGTCCTTCAACGATGGCAAGGTGTCTTTCGTTTGGGAAAACGGCGAGAGACTTGCTGTTTATGGTTCCTCCACATATTCAGTGCTGACAATCAATGACGGAGGTAGTTCTGTCACCAAGCTCGACAGTCCGGACTTCAAACTTGACACAGAGGTGGACTACTATGTATTCTCTCCCGTGTCCGGCACTCTGTCAGACGCATCCAAGGAAGCGATAAACGTGTCGTTCAGCGACCAGCGACAGACCGCCAACACTGACACAAAACATCTCCGTCTTAACCAATACGCATGCGCCACAGGCACAGTTGACGGCAATTCCATCAATTTCCAGCTTTATAATCAGGTCGCATGGATCAGGTATTCCCACACCTTCACAGAAGCCGTGAGCGAAGCGAAGACCATCACCATCAGCGCATCCGAAGGAAAACCTTTCGTCCTGAACGGAACCATTGACGCGACAAAACCTGTGTCAGAGAAAGGTTTCACCACATCAATCACAGCCTCCCAGACTGCGTCTGAAATCACCCTCAACCTCGGAGAGGAATCCGGCAATGGAATTGACATCGCCTCCGGAGAGGTTTTGAATGCGTTCTTCACGATTCATCCAGTCGATCTTACCGGAAAGACTATCACATTCACAGTCAAAGACGCTGACGGGAAAACCGTCTCCATTGACAAGTGCACGGGCCGAGCCATCAAAAGGAATGCGGTCGTTCCTTTCACGGACAATTCCTCCAAACCAACTGTGGCGACCATTGACGGAAAAGAATACTCAACATTGAACGCCGCCATCGCGGCAGCTGCCGACGGCGCCACAATCAAGCTGGTAAGCGATGTCACCACGGTTAAGGTTTCTATTGACAAGAGCGTCACTTTCGACCTTGACGGCAACACTGTAACAGCTGACGACGATGTCTTCTTCGTAGCGGAAGACGGACTTACCGTCAATTTCACGAACGGCAACATTGTTTCTACCAAATACAGTGGACTCTTCTTCAAACAAGGACTTAAGGATGAGAACATCACATTCGACAACTGCAATATAACCGCTGTTGAGGGGGCAATAGCCACAAGCACGTTGACTGGATCTTCGATAACAATCAACGGAGGCTCATTCGTGTCCTCGAACAATGCGGTGATCCTGACCAACGGCAATTCCCGTGAGGGCGAGGCCAACACCATCACCATCAATGGAGGAACCTTCAAAGGCCAAATGTCGGATGAAGCTTATAATGACAGAAATTCGATCGCCTGTGGAATCTATGCCGCTTGGAAGGACAACATCATCGTCAATGACGGCACATTCAATATAGAAAGAGGTGTAGGTGTGCTCTGCCGCGGAGGTAAGGTTACCATCAACGGTGGCACGTTCACCACAACAGACCCGGATGACAAGACAGGCTGCGTGGGCGACAGCCGTGTCGTAGTGCCATGCCAGACAGTTTACGTTGACAAGGACTCCCGGTACTCAGATTATGAGAACGCAACGATCGAAATCTCAGGAGGTTCGTTCTCAGATTATACTTGTCAGAATTACATCGCCAATGGTTATGGTGTTGCGAAAAAAGAAGATTTGTACAGAGTATTAAAAGCACAAGAGGCAACGGACCAAAAGACTTTAAAAGCAGCGATAGAAGGTGCTGACACTGAAAGTCCTGCTTTGGTCAACAGCACCATTAAAATCACGAATCAAATTGGGCTAGCCAGCAACAACACGCTTATAATTGGAGAAAATGGAAAAATAATGCCATCCTCATCCAATAATGTCACAAACATTATCACAACTGTGATATCTAAAGGCACTATGAATCTTTGTGGAAGCGGATATATAGAAGCAACAACTACTACCAGAACTGAGGGTTCAGCAGCCGTGCTTTTGCGTGGAGGGAAGAGTGCTAATAATGATGTCACAATGAATATTTATGGAAACCTTACCATTAATGGTGGAAGCGGAAGTATAAAAGGTAATAGAGCAGTACGCATAGACAGAGGTATCCTTAACATCTTTGGAGGGCATTTCTATTCCGGTCTTGACAAAAACAATGACCCAACTCAAAAAGTAAAAGTAATTCAGGTAAGCCCTGCCCAAAGCGACTATACTGCAACCCTGAATATTTACGATGGAGTATTTGAATGTGCCGGAGACCCTTCCGCCATGATTAGTCACGGGAATGCTTCTCAAATCAGCCAAAGTTATATCAACATAATGGGTGGAATATTCGTAGGATTCAACCCTGCCAACGTCACCCAGATTGACGATACAACCACCAGCTATGTTCCCGACGGCTACGAATCCGTTGAAATCACCTACAACGGAAAACAAGCCTGGAAAGTGTCCAAGAAACGATAAGTGATTTTCGCATACTATAATCAAAGGCCGCCTCCCACAAAGAAGCGGCCTTTAATTATCCACCACATAATAGCAAGCCAAATGTCACACGAAAAAGCAAAAGTGCTTAAACAGCTATATTGTCCGATGGCAAAAACTTACGACGGTGGCATTTTAAGGCATATTCGCCGCCGACATGGAGCAAAAGGATGCAGACGGGAGCGTTTGGTGTCATATTCGTGGCCAAGAATGACAATAGTCACTTAAAATGTTGTCAGCGGGCATCATCCGGAACTATTGGGCGACAAATAGGGCCGAAAACGTCGCCGTAGAGTGATCCGGAGCACCGTAGGGCGACGAAAATGGGCAGAAGTGTCGCCGTAGAGGATAATTTCGCTTCGAAAAGCTCAGCGACTTGTTTTATTTCACCTGAAATAGATCACGTATGGTTCGCCGACGATTTCGTAGAGGGAAACGAAACGGAAGATTTTGTCTTGGTTCAGGCCACGCCAGTGAAAAGGTCATAAAGTGCCACAGACATGTGTCTGCCGCTCATTCGTCAATGCCTCAAGTTTCAGCCACGACCAAGGGTCAGTCCGTCAAAGATAGCCATTTTACAGACATGTACACTCTGAACTTATTTTAATTATCTTTGCGTTCTATGGAAAATGGAGTCAAGGTCATGGGGAAAAGAGCATGGCGCTGGCTGAGGCCGGTACTGTGGGTGCTTCTGGGAATATGGGCGGTCGTCGTGATCGTCCTGCAGGTGGCGCTGAACACCAAAGTGTTGACACGCATTGTGGACAAGGTCGCTGATGAATATGTTGATGGAGACATCACCTTTTCCGGCATCAAGGCCTCCATGTTCAGAAGTTTCCCGAATCTCAAAGTCACTATAGACAACTTCTCCATCACATACCCGCACGACAGGTTCACGAAGTTCGATTCCCTGGAAGTTTCCGGGAGCCATCTGCTCAAGGCCGGACGCGGAGAGACGGAGGACACTCTGGCTCATTTCAGGAAGCTCTCCGTCTCCGTGAACTATCTGGCCGCCGCTACAGGCAGGATACGAATCCGGAAGGCTTCCCTGGAACACCCAAGAATCTTCGCGCACCAATATGATTCGACCCGGGCGAACTGGAACATTTTCGGAGACGGGTCGGCGAAGGAGGACGGGGACACGACCGCCTCTACCCTGCCACCGATCTCAATCGGCAAGGTGAGTCTTGAAGGACGGCCGTTCGTGGTCTACACAAATCCGGCGGACACCATATTCGGATGTATATTCCTAAAAAGTCTCACAGCGAAAGGGCATTACGACGCAAGAAAAGGGAAGATTGAGAATGTCAGCGTCACCTTGGACTCCTTGTTTGCCGCAGGTAGGATGCCGTCGGACACAGTAGCTTTCGGACTTGAGAGCCTTGACATCAAAGAGAGGTCAGGGCATTTTGATGTCAACATGACATCCCGCCTGTTCCTCGGCCTGAAGTCATCGGGGAGGATGTCCATTCCGGTGGAAATAAGAGGAGACATATTCCCGGAGCTTGACAAGAAGGTTGTCAGCGTGGAAAGGATGAAAGCAAGGATAGCGACCGTCGGGCTCGACGCCAGCGGGAAAGCCGACTTCTCGGGTAAGAATATTCATTTAAAGGCGGAGGCTGGAATCGACAAGGCTTCCGTCAGCGATGTCGCCGAGTTTTTCGGGAAGAATTTTCCCTTTTTGACGAAACTCAGCACCGATGCGCTCCTGACCGTAGACGCCTCTTGCGACGGCTACTACGACAAAAGTTCCGGAAGTCTGCCGCCACTTTCCGTGAGGGTACAGGTGCCGGATTCGCGGATCGGCTGGGAAGGGATTGACGGGAAGGGGCGATTCGATCTCGACATCACAGCAAAGAGCCATGAAGGCAGACTTACCGCCGAAGTTCCGGATTTCTGCTTCAGTGTCAATGGGATGAAAGTGACACTCAGCGGGACCGCCGAGGACCTGCTTGGCAACGATCCGAGGTTCGACATCAACTCCGGCCTTCATTTCGTTCTGGATTCTTTAGCCACATACCTGCCTGACAGCCTCGGAATCTCCCTTCACGGTGACCTTGAGGGCCATGTCGAGGGTGGATTCCGGCTCTCACAGCTGGACTTGTTCAACTTCTCCGGAATCGGACTGGAAGGGCGACTTGAAAGCAACGGTATAAAGGTCAGCGTGCCAAAGGACTCGCTCATCGCATACATCGGCCACACGGACATCAGCCTCGGGGAATTCAACCATGACGAGGATGGGCAGGCCGCCCACACCAAGCGAGAACACCGCCACTGCGGACTTTCCATCACAATCGACAGCCTGTTCAGTGAATATGGCTCCTCAACTTTCATCCGCGGCACCGACCTGAGACTTTCCGCCCACAATGCGGAAGAAAAAATGGACGGAGACCCGTCCAGACATCCGGTCCACGGGCATCTTGACATAGCCTCGATCGGAATGAGGGATATGGACTCATGTTTCGTCGGAGCCTTGCGTTCGGCCAACACGTTCAAACTCACGCAGAATCTGATCGGCCGGCAGATCGTTCCGTTCTTGAGTCTTTCCAGCGACAACAACAGGATCACTATCCGCGATGACGCCGACCGGTTTTCCGTCCGGGACGCACGGCTTGCCGTGGAAGCTCACCCGAACTCGGTTGAAAGGCAGTCTCGACGGAAGCATATTCTTGACTCATTGCAAAGGGTTTACCCTGGGGTGAGGCGGGATTCCCTTTTCAGGAAGGCTTTCAGGAGGTACAGATCCGGAGTCGCCCTGCCAGACTTTCTGTCAGAAAAAGATTTCGAGAAGAGTGATATCAAGATCCAGCTGGGCGAATCGATTTCAAAGTACATCAAGGACTGGGATATTACCGGGAGCATCGATGTGGCTGAGGGCCTTGTCATCACACCGTCCTACCCTCTTGACAACAGGATCACCGGATTCAGCGGCAAGTTCTCAAACAATGTGATTGAGTTGAAAGAGCTTTCTCTCAAGTCGGGTGTTTCTGACATCACGGCGAAAGGAAGACTCTCCGGACTGAAAAGACTCCTGACTTCAGGCAAGGGACGGTTAGATCTGGATTTGCGAATCACCTCCAATGAGGTTGATGCCAACGAGATACTTCTGGCTCTCAACGCCGGGAAAAAGTTCGAGGCACCCAGACACAACACCTATCTCTCCGGATTGGA
Organism: uncultured Bacteroidales bacterium; assembly: GCA_934667175.1. Classification (GTDB taxonomy): domain Bacteria; phylum Bacteroidota; class Bacteroidia; order Bacteroidales; family UBA932; genus Cryptobacteroides. The sequence goes on from CAKULN010000028.1 coordinate 23,535, forward strand.
CGATGATGACTATCTGAACACCATCAAGGAATCAGCGGCAGCCGACACAACCATCACAACTTCCTTGATAGTGCTGCCGGCGAATCTAAACGCGAAAATCTCACTTCAGGCCAACAAGATAAGGTACTCGAATCTTGAGACTTCCCGGGCAGCCTCCGACCTCGTGCTAAAGGAGCGTTGCCTTCAGGCCACAAACACAGTGGCCACCACCAACATGGGCGATGTCTACCTTGAAGGCTTCTACTCGACCCGGACGAAGAAAGACCTCAAGGCCGGTTTCGATCTGACCCTCTCCGGAATCACCACAGAAAAAGTGATCCAGCTATTCCCGGCCGTGGACAGCATAGCACCGATGATCAAAGCTTTAAAAGGGCGGCTCGACTGCGAGATCGCGGCGACAAGCTCTATCGACACGTCCATGAACATCGTGCTTCCATCCTTGAACGGTATTGTCAAGATAGACGGAAAAAATCTATCCCTGTCCGAGAGCGAAGATCTGAATAAGTTACGCAGGACACTGATGTTCAAAGACAAGGACTCAAGCAATATCGAATCGCTCTCAATCCGAGGCATCATCAAGGACAACCAATTGGAGATATTCCCTTTCCTGCTGAAGATCGATCGCTATTCGATTGCGGCCAGCGGTCTCCAGAATTTTGACCAGAGGTTCAAATACCACTTATCCGCCTTGAAATCCCCTATCCCGTTCAAATTCGGCGTGAATCTGAACGGAACATTTGACGATTGGCGGTGGAAACTCGGCAAGACCAAGTACAGGAGTCGCAGCATCCCACTGTTCGACGAGCAGGTCAACAGTCTGAAGTTCAACCTCACAACCGCCATCCACAACATATTCGAGAAAGGTGTGGAGCAGGCCATCAAACAGACCGAACAGTCCCAAGAGGCAATCGAACAGAGAAAAAAGGCTCTCGAATATTCCTCCGCTCTGACCGGGGACCTTTCCGAGGAGGAGAAGAAAACCATCGATGCCCTCGAGAAAGTCACAACCAGCGCCAACAATGCCGGGCAATAATCACATTGACGCCATCTTATACAATCTCCGTAGCAAGAAACCAGTCACAATTCCTGCCAAGACGGTAGTAGGAAAAATAATATTTGAATATTAACAGATTTCGATTATCTTTGCAATCCTTTCGGACTCGGAGCGAGGGCAGCTTCCAATCGCCCGACCTCCCCGCGGAATCCCTATCATCATCTAGATTCCTCCGCCGAAAGGCCTTGCGGGTGTGTTGAAATTGGTAGACAAGCCAGACTTAGGATCTGGTGCGCAAGCGTATGGGTTCGAGTCCCTTCACCCGCACAAGGGGACAGCTTCATCAGAGGCTGCCCTTTTTCTATTCCCATAACCCGCTGAAAATCCATCCAGTAAATCAAAGACAGAGTTCCTGTTTTCGGTTCGATAACTGCGGTTTTTCTTGTCCCAGAATATTCCGTTCGGATATTGCAGAGCAAATAAAAAACCAAGGGGTGAAGCAGAGAGCCTTACGGCTCAGAGTGGCGGTCAGGCACAGACATCACCCTAATAACGTCTGTAATGGCTGCGCACTCTCTCAACCTTGCCGAAACGTACTCGCTTGTAAGCTCGCACTTTGACAAGTCTGATAATCTCCACCTCAATGGCGACTATCACAAAGTGGTTCTTTGTTCTCAAAATTCTAAGGATTAACTAAAATGTCATAAGTGAGCGAAAGAACAAGAGACCCTTTCGTAGTACCCCCTCGGTAAAACAGCAAAAAAGCAAGTGTTCCCTTTAGGGAAAGAACACTTGCTTTTTAACTCACTTAATTCCTTAGAATTGTTGCAAATTTAGTCATAATTTTCAAATAATCAAGACCACATGATATCCTTTTGTATTTTTGGGGAAACAGTACTAATCCTCCTCCAACCACTCCACAAACTCCAACACCCTCTTGAAATCCTCGGCAAAGGTTCGATAATCTTCCACGATTCCGCACAAGGGGACAGCCTCGTTTGAGGCTGTCCTTTTTCTATTGCCCACGGAGGGCCCAACCCATAAAATCAAAGACGAGGTGCCTGTTGATTATCATTTTCAGATTACCAAGAACCAATTCCGGCATTCATCATTCCGAGGAGACAAAATCCAGATATAACGCATATATTATCAAATAAAATTATAACTTTGAAGAGGGAAACCTTTTCCGGTAATCTGACAAAACACATAATTTATCGAATAATGAACAAAATTGTACGAATTATCACGGCTACGGCATTGACACTAGGGATTTTTGCCAACGGGTCAGCCGCCTACGCGCAGAAGAGCCCGGCTTTCGACGCCAAGTTCAAGATCGCGGAAGGTGCTGATCTCCGCATCCTTGACGACAACATCTGGGACTACAGCAAAGACACCATCCCGCCCAAATGGCAGGAAATCGGAGAAGACCCACGAGACCGCAACAGGGCCCCGCAATTCGCCAGACTCATAAATGACTACCTTCCAGATGTTTTCGCCCTCCAGGAATATTCCACCCACATGCATAATGAGTTCTATCCGTTGGTGCAAAAAAGCGGCTATGTCATCGCTTGGGAATCTAAGAAGGACTGGAACAATACCCCAATATTCTACAACAGCACGACGCTAGAGCCTCTGTATGTCAACTACAACAAGTACACTCCGGAGCAGTGGTGCAACCGCGGCACAAAATCTTTCACCTCAGCCGTGCTGAAAAGGAAGGCCGACGGGAAGATATTCGCATTGATCGGCACCCATCTTTGGTGGAAGAGCGAGAAGACGAAGCCTGGAAGCACGATGGCCAGAGCGTCCCAGCTACGTCTGGTGATGGCCGAGACCGACATCATCAGGGCAAAGTTCGGGGATATTCCTGTGTTTGTGGTGGGAGACATGAACTGCGAGGAGGAAACTGTTCCTATACAACAACTCATTCAGGGAGGATATGTCCCATGCTACAAGGCCGCCACGGTCTACGGAGACAATCACAACGGACATCACATCTGCAGTCCCGGGGACGGGTATTCCGTAGAAAGCCGCAGACGTGGCCCGGACAGAGCCTCAGGGGCAATTGACCACTGTCTGATCTACGACCCGAGCGGGAAGACCGAAGTCAAGGTCTTCGACTGCATCATGGAGAAATACACCATCAAGCTTACTGACCATTATCCAAATCTCATAGACGTGAGATTGTAGGGGAACATTAATCCAGACAATCAAAAAGTCCGGGCAGAGTCGATTTCTGCCTGGATTATTTTTATGAGAGTGCCCCTTTATCGAATTAGATATTCTTAGACTCATGCAAAGACAAAAGAACATTAAGGTGCAGATGTTACGGGGAATCGCCATCGTTGCTGTCATCCTGATCCATACTCTTCCAGCTAAAGGAGACTGGCAATTTATCTGCCGTCCACCAATCAATTTCGCCGTGGCTTTATTCATATTCCTTTCTGGATATTTGACGAAATTCGATAATAATGATTGGGGACTTTTTTGCAGGAAAAGGATCATCAGGGTCATCATCCCGTACATAATATGGACAGTCATATACACTCTTCCGCTCACAGATCCCAAACGCCTGCTATCCTTTCTTGTCTCCACAAAGGCGGCCTCCCAGTTATACTACATCTTTGTCTATATCCAATTTGTTCTTCTGACACCATTGCTTGGCAAACTCGCGAAATCCAGATACAGATGGGCAGGATGGCTGATAGCACCCATTGCTATCATCTCATACAAATACACGACCATCATCTTAAACATCACCCCGCCTTCGTACATATCCACCCTATGGGGGATATCGTGCTTAGGATGGTTCACCTATTACTATTTAGGACTGCTACTCGGCAATGGAGCACTTCATGTCACATCCAATTGGAAACGGATAACCACTCTGTATGCATTGTCAATTATACTACAAATAGCTGAAGGTTATGTATGGTATCACGTGTTCGACGAGAAAAATTGTGGCACGCAAGTGAAACTCTCCTGCATCATAACCAGCACAATTTTCCTGCTCATGTCATATTTCTACATATCAGACGACAAGATTCAACTCAAAAGCAAGGCCTTGCTGACTTTAGGCGAGTACTCTTTCGGAATATACCTCTCGCATATTCTTGTCATAAGGTTATTTTATCATTTCGCAGCCTGGTACCCAAAGCTACCGTTCCTTATCAACTCATCAGTTATCATTTTAGCAAGTCTGGCCTTAGTGTATTCGGGTAGATTGATTTGCGGGAAAACCGTAAGCAGATGGATAGGTTTAGAATAGCCAGCAAAGCGGCATGGACCATCATAGCCTAAAGTGGATATTTTCCTTTTCATTTGTCACAGCGAAATAGATTTCGTACCTTTGTTATCCGTTATGAAGTACGGATTCGACAACGAAAAGTATCTGCGGATACAATCAGAACACATCAAGGAACGCATAGCCCAGTTCGGAGACAAGCTATATCTTGAGCTTGGGGGCAAATTGTTTGACGACTATCATGCGAGCAGGGTTCTGCCAGGATTCCAGCCGGACAGCAAACTGCGTATGCTCCAGCAGCTTAGCGACTGTGCGGAAATCGTCATAGTCATCAGCGCCAACGACATAGAGAAGAACAAGATGCGCGCCGACTACGGCATCACCTACGACATGGACGTGCTGCGTCTGCGCACGGAGTTCCAAAACAGGGGTTTTCTCGTCAGCAGTGTGGTGATCACCCATTTCAACGGCCAGTCCAGCGCCAAGGCGTACAAGGCCAAGCTCAAGAAAATGGGCATCAAGGCCTACTACCACTACACGATAGAAGGCTATCCGAATAATGTTGCTCTGATCGACTCCGAGGAAGGGTACGGCAAGAACGACTACGTCCAGACAACCCGCCCGCTCGTCATCGTGACGGCCCCGGGACCTGGAAGCGGGAAGATGGCCGTCTGCCTTAGCCAGCTCTATCACGAGCACAAGAAAGGAATCGCGGCCGGCTACGCCAAGTTCGAGACTTTCCCGGTCTGGAACCTGCCTCTGAAGCATCCGGTCAACATCGCCTACGAGGCCGCCACGGCAGACCTTAATGATGTGAATATGATCGATCCCTTCCATCTGGAGGCCTACGGCAAGACGGCGATCAACTACAACAGGGACATCGAGATATTCCCGGTGCTGAACGCCCTCTTCGAGGGTATCTACGGAGAGAACCCGTACAAGTCCCCTACCGACATGGGTGTGAATATGGTGGGGTACTGCATCAGTGATGACGATGTCTGCTGCAAGGCCGCCAACGACGAGATCATCAGGCGGTACTACTCCGCCCTCGATCAAATGGCCGACGGAAAGGACAATGAGAGCGAGGTGGGAAAAATCGCGCTTCTGCTCAAGCAGGCCAGAATCACCACTGAATATCGTCGTGTCACAGTCGCGGCGAAGCAACGTGAGGCTACGGTCGGCAATCCGTCAGCGGCCATCGAGCTCTCCGACGGCACGATCCTCAGCGCCGAGACCTCCGATCTTCTCGGTCCATGCGCAGCCCTTCTCCTGAAAGCTACAAAATATCTCGCCGGAATCGACCACAGCGTAAAACTCATTCCGGGAAGACTTATCGAACCGATCCAGAAGACAAAAGTGACCTATCTGCACGGCAACAACCCACGCCTGCACACAGACGAGGTTCTGATCGCTCTCTCCGTCCTAAGCCCGGACGATGAGAACTGCCGGAAGGCTATTGACACCCTTCCGCTTCTGAAAGGCTGCCAGGTTCACTCAACGGTTCTGCTGAGCGACATCGACAAGAAAGTCTTCAAGAAACTCGGCGTAGACCTCACCTGCGAACCGGTGCACGAGCGGCACTGATTTCCTTACCAAGGCCACGGTTCCTAATAATCACATAATAGATTTGACACGGATGAGAAGAATATTCATGATTGTCTTGGCGGCGGCGCTGCCGGGACTGATGAACGGGATCAACGCTGAATCGTTTTCCGGCGGAAGGCTTCTGGACAAAACCTTGAGGATTGACTACATATTCAGTGGATCGGACAAGGATTGTGACATCGCTGTCGCTGAGTTGCTTAGCCTCGACGGATGGTATGGAAGGCGTACCAACCTGAAGGAGGTTCCTCTTCGAGGCAACGGACAGCTCACGATGACGGACAAGGCCACGGGAGACACGCTCTACAGGATGTCGTTCTGTACGCTGTTCCAAGAGTGGCAGGCGACAGAAGAGGCCACGAGAGTTCGTAGGAGTTTCGAGAACGTGTTCCTTGTTCCGATGCCTGCCGCTCCGGCTGAAATCACGGTGCAACTCTATGATTTCCATGCAAATGTGTCCGCAAGTCTCAAGCATCCTGTCAATCCGAAAGACATTCTTATAAGGCCCGTGGATGGCGAACCGCAGACAAAGACGCTTCTGTCCAGCGGAGATCCTAAAGAGAAAATTGATGTTGTCATCCTGGCAGAAGGCTACACCGAGAACGAGATGGACATATTCTTCAAGGATGCCGAGAGCACCGTCGAGAATCTCCTGAGACACGAGCCGTTCAAATCAATGAGCGACCGGTTCAACATTGTGGCCGTGGCATCGCCGTCGCAGGACAGCGGAGTCAGCGTGCCGCGCGAAGGCCTTTGGAAAAAGACTGCCGTGGACTCGCACTTCGACACGTTCTATTCTGACCGCTACCTCACGACCCTGCACCTGTTCAAGATGCACGACGCGCTTGCCGGAATCCCCTATGAGCACATCATAATCCTAGCCAACACCGACACTTACGGAGGAGGCGGCATCTACAATTCCTACACTCTCACAACGGCCCACCACAAACTATTCGGCCCGGTGGTGGTCCACGAGTTCGGCCACAGCTTCGGCGGTCTGACAGATGAATATGCCTACGACGACCAGTACGTTGAATATTACTACCCGGACATCGAGCCTTGGGAGCAAAACATCACCACGAAGGCCAACTTCGAGAGCAAGTGGAAGGACCTTTACGACCAAGGTATCGTAGGTCTTGTCGAAGGCGGTGGCTACCAAACAAAAGGTGTCTGGCGTCCGTGCGAGGACTGCCGCATGAGGACCAACACAGCAGAAGCCTTCTGCCCGGTCTGCCAGCGCGCCATCGAGCGCATCATCCGCTTCTACACCGAAGAATCTAATGATCAATGAATATGTTGAAACGGAAAATCGAAGCGTCAGCGGACGGACTACAGATCGCGATGCTGATCAGTGAGCCGGTGGGCGAGCCTAAGGGAATCGTACAAATTGTACACGGAATGTGTGAGCACAAGGAAAGATACGTTCCTTTCATGGAATATCTTTCCGCTCATGGCTACATCTGTGCAGTACACGATCATCGGGGACATGGCGAGACAGTTCTAGCCGAGGAAGATCTGGGCTACATGTACAAAGGTGGCTGGAAGGCGTTGGTTGAGGACATCCGGGCAGTGCAGAACGAGATCAAGGCTTCTTACCCAGCTCTGCCTTATACCATGTTCGGGCACAGCATGGGATCAATGGCCGTACGCTCATTCACAAAGCGTTACGATGACAGCATCGACACACTATTCGTTTGTGGATGCCCAAGCTATAACCCTGCAGGAGGAGCAGGACGATTTCTGGCAAGCGTGATCGGAATGTTCAAGGGGGAACACTACCGCTCACCTCTCCTCCAGAAACTGTCTTTTGGCTCATTCAACAAACCGTTCGAGTCCGAGGGCTACCCTTCAGCTTGGGTCTGCTCCGACAAGGACACCTTGGAAGCCTACCACAACGACCCTCACTGCACATTCATCTTCACTGTCAACGGGTTCAAGAACCTTTTGGATCTAATGCAGGACTGCTACAGCCCTAAAGGTTGGAAAATGGCCAATCCAGATCTACCGATCCACTTCATCTCCGGAGCGGAGGATCCTTGCCGGATTTCCGACAAAGCAATCGGCAAGGCGGCAAATCTGATGAAGCAAGTAGGTTACAGCCACACAGACCTACATCTCTACCCAGGAATGCGCCACGAAATTCTCAACGAGACAAACAGAATCCAAGTCTGGGAGGACGTCCTCGCCAGACTGGCATAAAAAGCGCTTACTCTGCCGGAATATTCCTAATAAACCTTGACCTTGAGTTTTGAATATGCCCTCTCTACCTTCTGAAGGGCTTTCTCCACAGTCTCGTCAGTGGCAAGGATGACACCGACCCTGCGATGGCCTCTGATTTCAGGCTTTCCGAAGAACCGAACCTGAACGCCCGGTTCCTCAAGAACCTTGTCAACATCTTGGAACTCATATTCATTGGTATTTCCCTCGACAACGATCGCCTTCGAGGCTGACGGCCCATAAAAACGGACTTCAGGAATCGGCAGTCCAAGTACAGCGCGCGCATGAAGGGCGAACTCGGACATGTCCTGCGAGATCATCGTCACCATTCCGGTGTCATGCGGTCTTGGAGACACTTCACTGAATATCACATCCTCTCCTTTGACGAAGAGTTCGACTCCGAATATTCCGTAGCCGCCCAGCGCCGCGGTGATTTTCCCCGCTATCTCCTGAGCCTTCTTCTCAGCGGCTACGCTCATGCCCTGAGGCTGCCAAGACTCACGATAATCCCCATCGACCTGATGATGGCCCACTGGTTTGAGGAAAGTAGTTCCGGCACAATGACGTACAGTCAAAAGAGTGATCTCGTAGTCAAAATCCACGAAGCCCTCAACGATGACCTTTCCGCCTCCGGCACGTCCGCCCTCCTGAGAGATCTTCCACGCCTTAGCGACCTGAGACTCATCCCGCACCACACTCTGGCCATGGCCGGAAGAGCTCATCACAGGCTTCACCACACACGGGAAGCCAATCCGAGCCACAGCGGCCTTGAACTCATCCTCTGTCTGGGCGAACTCGTATCTTGAGGTTGGAATGCCAAGTTCCTCGGCAGCCAGACGCCTGATCCCCTCCCTGTTCATTGTCAGGTAAGTGGCATTGGCGGTCGGGATTACCTTATAGCCCTTCTTTTCGAGCTCAACAAGTTTCGGAGTAGCAATAGCCTCGACCTCTGGGATGATCAGATCAGGTTTTTCTTCCTCTATCATGGAAGCAAGTGCTTCTCCGTCAAGCATCGACAGAACATGAGACGACTGAGCAACCTGCATCGCCGGAGCGTTCGGATATTTATCCACAGCCACGACATGCACACCGTAGCGCTCAAGTTCAATAGCGATTTCTTTTCCAAGTTCTCCAGATCCGCAGAGAACGGCCTTTTCCCCGACAGGAGTGAAAGGATTACCAATGTTTGCCATACCGAAAATGTGTTTGAATCCTCAAATTTACGAATATTCACCCACAGGGACAAGGTTTTTTAAGATCTGCTGACACCTGTTCCTTACGTTCAAAGAACAAAGACATTCCCGAATTTTGGTAACGTGCAAAATTCGGGAATGTCTTTGTTCTTTAACGTCTCAACCTGATGTCTAACCTCTTCCTGAATCGGAAATAAGGTCGTGCAGATTGCGGTTGAAGTCGGAGCGGGACAGGAGATCCTCAAGGGTGAGGTGCATCCTCCAGCGCCAATAGTGACGGGAAATGGCCGGGATGTTGATGCGCTCGTCTTCCGGTTTGCCTTGATAGCGGACCTCTCCGTCTATGGACATCCAGTCCTGAAGCGGGAGGATACACAGCATCGAAGGAGAGTTTAGGTGCTGGTTCACAATCCGTTCGCAGATCCACGGCTCGCAGAAGTACGGGGCCTGCCCTTCACAATGGAGGATTTCATGATAGAACCTTTCGGACATGGCACGGTCTTCCTCCCACCAACCACGCAAGGTAGAGGTGTCATGGGTTCCGGTAGCGCAGACCGAAAGATATGGATAGGTCCACGGCTCGTCAAATGTCTTCTCTGGAGACTTAGGCATCCTCTGGATCTCAAGCGACAGGATGTGCAGATCCTTCATCACCTCAGGAACACAGGCCGGAATCATGCCGAGATCCTCTCCGCAGGCTAGCATTCCGGTGGAATCCAGAAGGGCAGGCAACTTTCTCATGGCGCACTCCTTCCAGAAACCGTTGTGACGATGGTAGAAGAAATCATTGTAGAGATCGTTGTAGGCGTTCTTGAAGTAATCGTTAAGTGCCCGGAAGTCCTCTGTGTTCTGGGCTGCGATTCTAGGATGATACCATCCGTCACGATGAGGATCCGGGACAAACAACTGAGAGTTAGGGTCAAATCCCCTGCCTCTCAGTTCATCAGCCGAGTAAGGAAGCGCAGGATTGAAATGGCCAAGCAAGCCCGACTTCACCCCGACCGGAATCTCCCAAATGCGGAAGAATCCAAGAATATGATCGATTCGGAAGGTGTCGAAATATTCACTCATCTTCTTCAGACGAGCCTTCCACCAAGCGTAGCCGTCCTTGGCCATCTCCTCCCAATTGTAGGTCGGAAAACCCCAGTTCTGACCATCCGCAGAGAAAGCGTCAGGTGGTGCTCCAGCCTGAGAATCAAGGTTAAACAGGTGCGGATACTGCCAGGCATCAACGCTCGTTCGGCTGATTCCGATCGGAAGGTCCCCCTTGATCGCCACGCCCTTCGAATGGGCATATTCAACAGTATCTTTCAGCTGCGAATCAAGGCAGAACTGGACGTAGCAGTAGAAGTCCGTCTCGCTCTTGTGCCTGCGGCAGAATGACTTGACCTTGGTTTCTGAATATTCAGAAAGAGACTTCCATTTCCCGAACTCAGGAGTACCGTTGATGTCTCTCAAGACACAAAAAGCGGCATAAGGGATGAGCCAATCTTTGTTGGCGGAATAGAATTTCTTGTAGCTTTCCCCCGACATCACTTCCTGACCGACTTTCTCGAAAGCCTCTTTCAGAAGGCGGATCTTCTCATTATTAACTCTCTCGTAGTCAACGGCCGGGAGTGCGTTGAGTTCTTTCTGGAGAGTATTGTATTTCTTGTCGGCCTTGACCCCGGCATCAGGCAGATGGATGAACTGAGGGTGCAGGGCGAACGTCGAGTTCGCATTGTAAGGGTAAGAATCTGTCCACGTCCCGGTCATCGTGGTGTCGTTTATCGGCAGGAGCTGGATGATGCTCTGGCCTGTCTTTGCGGCCCAATCCACCAGTTTTTTGAGGTCTTTGAACTCACCGACTCCGAAACTGGTCTCGCTGCGGAGGGAAAAGACAGGGATCGCGGTGCCTGCCCCGCGCCAAGGCCTAATCTCGAACTCCGGAACGGCATCTCTTATCTCCAGCAGACGGCCCTTGGCCGGAACTTCCGCGAAGAAATGGTTGGGGCCGGACTCCCAGACTTTAGGTTTCTTCGTCTTTGTGTCCAGAATAACGAATTTATACTCAAACGGTTCCTTCACATTAAGGGATACGTTCCAAAGCGGAGCGGCTATAGGCGTCAACGGTACGGATTTTTTCCAGTCATCGAACATTTTGCCACTACCGGTTATGGCCAGCACCTCATCCTTACGGATACGAGCTCCCGGAACGGTAAAGGTCACATTACCGGAACGCTTGGGCGAAGCCGACTTCCTTTTGAATATCACATCGGTGAAGGCCTTGGTCCAGAACGGTGAGTCTTCCGGACGGTCCTGCCACCGGTCGCGGATTTCAAGAGACTCGGTCGCTGAGCCTGTCGAAGCGACTGAGCTTGCCGAAGCAACTGAGCCTGCCGAAGCGACCAGTGTTTTGATGGTCGCTGAGCTTGTCGAAGCGTCGGTCCCTTCGACAAGCTCAGGGACCGACGTTTCCACGGTTGGTGAGCCCTGCCGAACCACGGTTGGTGAGCCCTGTCGAACCATGGTTGGTGAGCCCTGTCGAACCACAGCGACCGTATGCCTTCCCCACTCACGCCGCACACACCGCCCGTCACGGCAAAGTTCAAAGGAATATTCAAGGGCATCCGTCGTGTCCGGAACTTCCAAAGAAGCCTCCCAGCGCCCTCCGGCGACATATTCCATAGCTATTGATTGACCATCGGAGAGGTTCAGAAAAAGTTCCTCCCCAGGCGAAGTGAAATATTCAAGGGTAATTTTAAGTCGCATATTGTCTTCATCGGCGGAATTTGTCCGCTCGCAATCTGCAATATTAGCGAAAATATCTGAATTTAGTAACATGAAAAAAATAAGTTGCTTCAGATTAAGAGAATATTTTCGAGGATAGACCTATTTTCGAAGAAGGAGTGTGCCGGTGGCACATGACTGATGAGAAAAGAGATATAGACCGAAAAGATTCCTTAAGGTGATGCAGGTTACTTTTTGAAGGTTACTTATTAAATACGGTTTTGAGAACAAACCAAACCGGAAATTTGTGATTGGCGATTTTATGGATTAATTTTGAGGGATAATATTCAGAGACAATGGACAAGAAAGAACTTGAGATAATGGCGCCGGCGGGCAATTTCGAATGCCTGCACGCTGCGATTCAGGGTGGAGCGGACTCCGTCTATTTCGGGGTGGGCAACCTCAACATGCGCTCGCACTCGGCGAACAACTTCACGCCGGATGACCTGCCGAAGATTGTGGAGATCTGCCGGGAATATGGCGTCAAGACCTACATGACTCTGAATATAGTCCTTTACGGAGAGGATCTCGCTCCTATGCGGGAGGCTCTGGACGCGGCCAAGGCGGCTGGGGTGAACGCAATCATCGCCTCGGACATGGCTGCGATAACATATTGCCGTAAAATAGGGCTGGAAGTGCACATCTCAACCCAGCTCAACGTGTCGAATGTCGAGGCGCTGCGATTCTACTCGCAGTTCGCGGACGTGATAGTGCTGGCAAGGGAACTTAACCTGCGCCAGGTCAAGGATATTCATGAAGCCATCGTACGGGAAGGGATCAAGGGGCCGTCCGGGAATCTGGTGCGGATCGAGATGTTCGCACACGGGGCGCTCTGCATGGCGGTGTCCGGGAAGTGCTACCTCAGCCTCCAGACCTACGGAGCATCAGCGAACCGGGGAGCATGCTACCAGCTTTGCCGCAGGGGGTACGAGGTCACGGACCTTGAGACAGGCACGAAACTGAACATCGACAACAAGTACATCATGTCACCCAAGGATTTGTGTACCATCGAGTTCATGGACAAGATCATCGACGCAGGGGTAAAAGTCTTCAAGATCGAGGGACGGGCAAGAAGCGCTGAATATGTCAAAAAGACTGCTGAGTGCTATCGTCGGGCAGCGGACGCTGTCTGCGAGGGACGTTACACGCCTGAGCTGGCAGCCTCATTGAAAGAGGAACTGTCCGAAGTCTTCAACAGAGGCTTCTGGGACGGTTACTATCAAGGTGCGAAACTCGGGGAATGGAGCGACGTCTATGGCAGCCACGCCACCCGCAAGAAGATCTACTGCGGAAAGATCACGAACTGGTTCGACAGGATCTCAGTGGCGGAAGTCTTGGTGGAATCCGAGGCCTTACGCAAAGGTGACGACATCCTGATCATCGGAGAGACCACCGGAGTCATCGAACAGAATGTCAGCGAGATCCGTGTTGACCTAAAGCCAAGCGGGAAGGCCGCAAAAGGCACCCTCTGCTCTATTCCGATATTATTCCCAGCCGACATCCGCACCCCCGGTGGCAAAAAGCTCCGCCGAGGCGACAAAGTTTACATCTGGCGGCAGGTCTGAGACTCCTCCTCTTTAGCTCTCAATAACGATGCAACTTTCGGCAACGTTTTTGGTCGAAAATGCTGCCGTGGAGGGTCCTGAAGCACCTTTCAGCAGCATTAAAAGGTTTAAATGCTGCCGTAGGTGGTCAAACAGCACCCTTCGGCGACATTAAAAGGATAAAATGCGCTTGTTCAGTGCAAAGGCGACATGACATGACGGCCACCTCGATAGGCTCAGTGGTCCTAAAAAGTATTTCTAACCGGATTCAAGCACCTTCCCCTCGGCTGGATGACAAAAATAAAAGCAGGCCTCCATTTAACGGATGGATACCTGCTTTTCTCTTCAATCGCCATATTATTATGACTTGGACAAAGATACCCTAATCTTATGAATTGTCAAAATATTATCAACAAAATCTCTCAAATCTCAAATACC
>CAKULN010000029.1 GCA_934667175.1 uncultured Bacteroidales bacterium
GAAGCATCGTCTCGTCAGAGGTACATCGGATAAAAAGCGTTCGGAAACCATTCCACAATCTCCTTCCCTCCGTCAAACGTCACGGCCACGACATCGAAGTTGACCTCCAAGTCCCCGGAGAGCCTCTTGTCTTTTGACCTGTGCAGATACCTCAGCGCCGCATCCGCCACCTTCCTCTGCTTGCCCGCTGTCACGTTCTCCTCCGGGGAGACCGCCACCGGGGCGACCCGGCTTTTGACCTCAACAAAATGCACACCATTCCCGTCAAGTGAGATGATGTCTATCTCCAGGTGTCCCGCCCTGAAGTTCCGGTCCACGATAGTATGCCCTTTGCCGGACAGGAACTCACACGCGACATCCTCGCCCCTCCGTCCCAGCTCCATCCTTGGAGTTGTCTGTCTCTCATCGCTTTTCATAGCTTTAGGCCTGATGTCTATCCTAATGTCACAATTGTCACTCCTGAACCACCGAATTGTACCTGCTCATCATGGACGGACGTGACACCAGGGATCGTCCTTAAATATTTCTGTAACTCATCACGCAGAGCTCCCGTACCCTTGCCGTGGATGATCCTGACAGACCCGATGTTCAGCATGATGGCGTCATCGATGTAGTGCACGACGATGTCCAAGGCGTCGGAAACCCTTTCTCCGCGAACGTCCAGTTCAGGGGAGAACGCGAGTCTGCGTTCCCTCAGGCCGGAGTCGTCCTGCGTGGAGCGAGGCTTGATGTTCTCCCGGATGGCGGCTTTATATTCATTGGAAGAAATCCGTTCAACCCTGTCGAGCGGCATCTTGCTGGTGATGTTGCCGATGGCGACGGTCACGGCCTTGTTGGACACCCTGATGACCTCCCCGGCCATGCCGTTGTCCTTGATCCGTACTTTCTCCCCGACCTTCAGCACCCCGCCTCGGAACTGTTCGGAGGCCTGCGACTGGCTGTCCTCCTGAGTCTTACCCTTGCGGGCCTCGCGGCGCATCTTTCTGTCTTCCAGCTGTCTCAGTTTCTTCTCGATGTAGTCATCGTGATTCTTTTGCTCGTTTTCCTTTTTGGCCTGAAGCGATGAGACGAAATTCTGGAGAGCCTTTCTGGCGTCCGATGTCTTCTCCTTGTCAGCCTGGGATTCCTTGATGGTGCGGATGGTGTTCTCGACCGTCTTGTTGGCTCCCTGCACAATCTCCTGTGCCTCCTTCTTGGCCTGGTCCAGAATTTCTTTCTTGGTCTGTTTCAGACCCTCAAGTTCTTTCTGGTAGCGCTCGGTGATGTTCTCCAGGGTCTTGTCCGTGTTCTTGATCCTTTGGAGTTTCTCGTCGAGGGCGCGGCGGTTGCGCACGATCCTGCGCAGATTCCGTTCCATGCCCACGAACTCCTCTCCGGCCCTGCTCTCGGCGTCTTTCACTATGCTCTCCGGGAGCCCCATCTTCCGGGCCAGTTCGAAGGCGAACGAATTGCCCGGCATTCCGATGTCCAGTTTGAACAGAGGCTGGATCTTGGCGGCGTCGAACTGCATCGCGCCGTTGATGACACCTGTCTCCGAACCTGAGGCGTATAGCTTGAGGTTGGTGTAGTGGGTCGTGATGACTCCGTAGACACCCCTGCGGTCCATCTCGCTCAGGATGGCTTCGGCTATTGCTCCTCCGGCGGTAGGCTCCGTGCCCGAACCGAACTCATCTATTAATATCAAGGTCTTGTCGTCAGCCTGTGCCAGCATCGTCTTCATGTCATCCAGAAAAGAACTGTATGTGCTGAGATCGTTCTCGATGTTCTGGTCATCGCCGATGCTGACCATTATCCTGTCGAACACCGGCAGTTCGGAGGTCTCGGAAGTCGGGACCAACATTCCCCACTGGAACATGTATTGAAGCAGACCCGTGGTCTTGAGGCACACCGACTTGCCGCCGGCGTTAGGCCCTGAGATCAAAAGAATATGTTTGGCCGGAGTCAGGCGGATGGAGACGGGCACGATTTCCTTTTTCTCTTTGCGCAGGGCTCTCTCCAGAAGTGGATGCCGGGCTTTGCGCAGATTCATCTCCCCGTTGTCGGAGATTATAGGTGCTCCGGCCTTGAAATCGAGGGCGACCTGTGCCTTGGCCACAAGGAAGTCGATCTCGCCGATATATTCAGCGGAGTTGATGAGGTCCGGGACGTAAGGCCTGACGAAATCGCTGAACGCCGCGAGAATGCGCTGGATTTCCTGGGCCTCGTCCGCGTGGAGGGTCACGATCTCGTTCTCCAGCTCGATGATCTCGGCCGGTTCCACGAAGGCTGTCTTGCCGGTGGCCGAGGTGTCGTAGACGAATCCTTGTATCTTCTTCTTGCTGGAGCTGTTGACCGGAATAAGCAGCTTGCCGTCACGAACGGAAAGCCCGGCGTCCTCGTCCACAAGGCCGTCCGCCTGTGCCTGCTTGAGGATGGCGTTGGCCCTTTTTGAGATGGCACCTTCCTTTGCCTTTATCGAGCGCCTGATTTCCAGCAGTTTGTCCGAGGCCGTGTCTTTGATGTCCCCGAACTTGTCCAGGATCAGGTCAATCCTCCTCTGGACCTCAGGGAAACTCAGCACCGGCGCGCTCATCCTTTTCAGATTCGGGTAGACCCCGTCCTTGATCGACATGAAAAAGTTAGTCAGCTTGCGCACAGTCTCGACCATCGTGCGCAGCTTGCCCAGCGAAAGGATGTCGATCGTGTAGCCGGTGTTTTCCAGAGGCTTGAGAAAGTCGAGGCAGTCAATGTACCCGTTGGTCGGGAAGTTTTCCTCGAACATGACGATGAGCCTCATCTCGTCCGTAAGCGCCAACCTTTCCCCGATGACTTTCGGGTCGTTGCTGAACGTCTCCTCCGTCACCCTCGTGACGGCATATTCAGTGGAACATCTGTCGGCCACGAAGGTTCTGACCCTGTCAAATCCCAACTTGCTCTCCAATCTGGTGTCAATCTCTGTTCCGTGTACCCGCTCCTGCATATTCGTAAATTATTGTTTTCCCTCCTGCGCGCGCTTTTCCTCCGGTGTGCCGTCGCCCGCGCCGAGGAGAAGTTTAAGTTCGTTGATGTTGCCGATGCTCTTGATGCTGCCGCCTCGCACAAATGAGATTCCCCCGGTCTCTTCCGAAACCACAACCACGTCAGCGTCAGTTTCTTCCGAGATTCCGATCGCCGCCTTGTGCCTCATTCCATAGTGAGCGGGGATGTCTTGGCGTCCGGTGATGGGCAGGGTGCAGCGCGCGGCCACAATCCTGTCTCCTCCGATGATCATCGCTCCGTCATGCAATGGTGAATTCTTAAAGAATATGTTCATTATCAGTCTTCTGGTGACTTTCGCGTCCACGATGTCCCCGGTCTCGATGATGAAGTCAAGCGAATCCTTGCGAGGGAACACAATCAACGCTCCGGTCTTGTCGGCCGACATCGCCCTGCATGCCTCGGCGATCTCGTTGACGGTGCCTCCGGCCATCTTCTGCTCTTGGATACCCATCAGTCTGTTGAAAAAATCCCGGCTTTTTCCCGCCACGCCATAGCGTGAGCCGAGTTTCATCAGGAAGTGCCGCACCTCCGGCTGGAATATGACGATGAGGGCGATCACTCCCACATCGATGAAAGTCCCCAGCAGGGCGTTCATCAACTTCATGTTGAATGCGGCCACGACCACCCTCAGGACGAAAAGCAGGATGACGGCCACGAAGATATTCATTGCCGCAGAGCCCCTTATCCATCTGAACGCCAGATAGATGAATATGGCCACCATGAGTATGTCAAGGATGTCCGCAAACGAGATGTTGAGGAATCCGAAGATATTCAAAAGCATCATTGTCTCATTTCGAGGTACAAAGATAGTCAATCCTTGGATTTATTCACCAAGGCTTACCGATGATTTCTCTGATTATTAAGGAGTAGGCTTGTGGAAAACTTTGTTAATTGAAAAAAAAATGCTACCTTTGCAGTCCGCAAAATAGTGCGGAATAACGTAAAATATTTATTTACAATTAATTAATCAAACCAATGCCTGGATTAATTGGAAAGAAAATCGGAATGACTTCCGTTTTCGGTGCTGATGGAAAAAATATTCCATGCACCGTCATCGAGGCTGGTCCGTGTGTTGTCACGCAATTGCGTACAGTTGAAAAAGACGGCTATGCCGCTGTACAGCTTGCCTATGACGAAATGAAAGAGATACACGCCAGCGCGCCTCTTATGGGCCATTTCAAAAAGGCAGGAACCACCCCTAAGCGCAAGCTTGTCGAATTTCCGGCAGACTTCCAGGGTGAGCTCAAGCTTGGAGACACCATCTCCGTGACTGATGTCGTTACTGACGACGTGAAGTTCGTGGATGTTGTCGGTACTTCTAAAGGTCGTGGCTTCCAGGGTGTTGTTCACCGTCATCATTTCGCCGGTGTAGGCGGAGCGACCCACGGTCAGCACAACAGACTGCGTAAGCCTGGTTCTCTCGGCGCCTCATCCTGGCCTTCACGCGTGTTCCCTGGAATGCGTATGGGCGGCCACATGGGCAACGAAAGGGTCAAGGTCTTCAACCTCGAGATTGTCAAGGTTATTCCTGAGAACAATCTTCTCGTCATTAAGGGTTCCGTTCCCGGAGCCAAGGGTTCTTATCTTGCATTAGAGTTTTAGTTATGGAATTACCAGTATTGAAAATTGACGGATCAGAATCCGGAAAGAAGGTTGTTCTTGACGAGAAGGTGTTCGGTGTGGAGCCGAACGACCATGCAATCTATCTTGATGTCGTTCAGTACCTTGCCAACCAGCGTCAGGGTACGTCCAAGACAAAGGACCGCAGTGAGAACGCACACTCCACCAAGAAGCTCGGTCGCCAGAAGGGCGGCGGTGGCGCACGTCACGGTAGCTTGAAGTCCAACATCTTCGTTGGCGGTGGCCGTGTCTTCGGTCCAAAGCCTCGTCTTTACAGATTCAAGCTTAACAAGAAGCTTAAGTCTCTCGCGCGTTGCTCGGCCCTTACCTACAAGGCACAGGAGAACGCTATCGTCCTCGTTGAGCCATTCACTATGGAAGCCCCTAAGACAAAGGAACTCATGCGCATCCTTGACGCTCTCAAGGCTGGCCAGAGAAAGGTTCTCGTAGTGCTTCCGGAGAACTCAAACAACATTTTCCTTTCATCACGTAACCTCCCTGAGGTAAAGGTCATCACTGTTGACGAAATCAACACCTACACCATCATGAACGCTAATTCAATGGTGATTGTTGACGGTGTTCAGGATGTCCTCGCAGCCAGGGTCAACCGTTAAAAGCGCAAAGAGATGGGAATTTTAATCAAGCCAATAGTAACCGAGAAGCTCACGGCTCAGACTGAGAAGTACAACCGTTACGGCTTCATCGTTGACAGGGAAGCAAACAAGCTTCAGATAAAGGCCGCTGTAGAGCAGTTCTACAACGTGACTGTTGTGGACGTCAACACCGTGAACTATCACGGAAAAAGAAAGTCTCGTTACAGCAAGGCGGGAATGCTCCGTGGCCGTGCCAATCACTACAAGAAGGCGTACGTTACCCTTGCCGGTGATGACAAGATCGATTTCTACAGTAACATTTAAGGAGGGACAAGGCAATGGCAATCAGAAAATTCAAGCCGATTACTCCTGGTACCAGGAACAAGGCGATCAGTGCATTCGATGAAATCACTGCCAAGAAGCCGTACAAGGCTTTGTTGGAACCTCTTAAGAGTACAGGCGGTAGAAACAACACCGGTCAGATGACCGTTCGTTACCGTGGAGGCGGACACAAGAGGATGTATCGTATCATCGACTTCCTCCGCACCAAGGACAACATCAAGGCTACAGTCAAGACGATCGAGTACGATCCTAACCGTAGCGCCCGCATCGCCCTCGTCGAGTACGAGGATGGCGTAAAGAAGTACATCATCGCTCCTGCCGGAATCAAGGTAGGACAGATCATAGAGTCCGGATCAGGAGTCGCTCCTGAACTCGGCAACTGTCTCCCTCTCGCGGAGATCCCTGTAGGTACGCTCGTCCACAACATCGAGCTTCGTCCTGGTCAGGGCGCCGCGATGGCGCGTTCCGCCGGTACATTCGCGCAGCTTGCCGCCCGTGAGGGCAACTACGCCATCCTCCGTCTGCCTTCCGGGGAGACCAGAATGGTGCTTGTGGCCTGCCGCGCCACTGTCGGGACTGTTTCCAACGCAGATCATAATCTTGAGTCTTACGGAAAGGCTGGCCGCAGCCGCTGGTTCGGTCGCAGGCCGCACAACCGTGGTGTCGTTATGAACCCTGTTGATCACCCTATGGGTGGTGGTGAAGGTCGTGCCTCCGGAGGTCACCCACGTTCTCGTAAGGGACTTCCTGCAAAGGGTTACAAGACACGTAATCCTAAGGCTACTTCCAACAAGTTCATCATCGAGAGAAGAAAGAAGAAGTAATTAAACGGAATTAAACTTTAAGATTATGAGTCGTTCATTAAGAAAAGGTCCATACATCCAGGAAGCCCTGGAAAAGAGAATTCTTGCTATGAATGATGGTAGCAAGAAGAAGGAGGTCGTGAAGACCTGGTCCCGCGCCAGCATGATCTCCCCTGACTTCGTAGGCCACACTGTCGCAGTTCATAATGGAAACAAGTTCATTCCTGTTTACATCACTGAGAACATGGTGGGCCACAAACTCGGCGAATTCGCGCCGACCAGAACATTCAAAGGCCATTCGGGCAACAATAAGTAGTAATTTAAGGAGAATTCATTATGGGAGCTCGTAAAAGATTAATGGCTGAGAAGTTCAAGGAAGCCAAAAAGAATACAGCAATAGCTAAGTTGAATGATGTCCCTACATCCCCTCGCAAGATGCGTCTTGTCGCTGACACTGTGAGAGGTGTGGAGGTAAACCATGCGATTGACCTTCTTCATTTCTCGAAGAGGCAGCCGTCCGTACGTCTTGAGAAACTTCTCCGCAGCGCCATCGCCAACTGGGAAGCCAAGAACCCGGATCAGAGCAAGGAGCTGGACAACGGCAACGTTTATGTCAAGACGATCATGGTAGGCGAAGGCCGCACGCTCAAGAGAATCCGTCCTTGCCCTCAGGGCCGCGCCGGAAGAATCCGCAAGCGTTCGAACCACGTCACCATCATTCTCGACGTCAAGAAACCAACAACAGTAGAGGAGAACAAGTAATATGGGACAGAAGACAAATCCTATTTCTAACAGAATCGGTATCACCCGTGGTTGGGACTCTAACTGGTGTGGTGGTAACTATGCTGAGAAGATCGCCGAGGATTATGAGATCCGCAAGTATCTGACCAACCGTCTTGCCAAGGCCAGCCTCTCCAAGATTGTCATCGAAAGGACCCTCAAGTTCATCACCGTGACCATTCACGCCGCAAGGCCTGGATTCATCATCGGTAAGGGTGGCGCTGAGGTTGACAAACTCAAGGAAGAGCTTAAGAAGGTCACCAAGAAGGACGTTCAGATCAACATCTTCGAGGTTAAGAGGCCTGAGGTTGACGCCCACATCGTTGCTGACAGCATCGCTCGTCAGATCGAGGGACGTG
Organism: uncultured Bacteroidales bacterium; assembly: GCA_934667175.1. GTDB lineage: Bacteria > Bacteroidota > Bacteroidia > Bacteroidales > UBA932 > Cryptobacteroides. The sequence goes on from CAKULN010000029.1 coordinate 7,516, forward strand.
TTTCCTACAGAAGGGCCATCAAGATGGCTATCGCATCAACCATGAGGGTTGGCGCCGAGGGCATCAAGATCCAGATCAGCGGCCGTGTAGGCGGTGCTGAAATGGCCAGAAGCGAAATGTTCAAGGAAGGCCGTACACCTCTGCACACATTCCGTGCTGACATCGACTACGCTCTTGCGGTGGCAAGCACAAAGGTAGGCGCGCTCGGAATCAAGGTGTGGATCTGCAACGGCGAGCGTTACGGCAAGCAGGATCTCACTCCTAACACCGCAGCCGCTGCCAACGCTCAGGGCGGTTCTCGTCCTGCGCGCGGAGATCGTGGCGACCGCAGAGGCGGAGATCGTGGTGACCGTCGCGGCAACCGTGGCGGACGTGGCCGCCGTGGTGGCAACGACCGTCAGGCTGAGTAGGAATATATTCCTGTATAAACAATTGATGGGGATGACCTTTGGGCCATCCCTTTTTTCATTATATTGTTTACGGTAGTTATGTAGCTCTCTCTTTAATTTATATGCAATTTGATTTTAATTTTACATAAATGAGACTTGTGTGATAATCAGGAATAGAAATTATAATGTAACTTTGCAGGAATGTGAAGTCAGAACTATAACGAAAATTAATCACGATAGCACTATGGGTGAATCCAGAAGAAGTTTTTTGAAAAAATCGGCGGCGGGGCTGGCATTGTTCACGATTCTGCCACGTAACGTGTTCGGCGCTATGGGTGGCGACAAGAAATATGTCGCGCCAAGTGACCAGCTGACACGAGGGATTATCGGCACTGGAGGCATAGGTATGAGCGGCCTTCACTTCGCAAGTGATGAGCGTTGCCGTCTGGTCTCAGTCTGCGATGTGGACAAGAACCATCTTGACAACGCTTTGAAGAAAGGAGTGGAGAAGTTCGGGACAAAACTTCAGGCCTATACTGACTGGAGAGATCTCGTACATGATCCTAACGTGGACATCGTCCACATCGCGACCCCGTCTCACTGGCACGGAATCATGGCCGTCGAGGCATGTCGGGCCGGCAAGGACATCTTCTGCGAGAAGCCTATGACAAGGACAATCGGAGAAGGCCAGAAGGTCGTGGAGGCTGTGAACAAGTACGGCAGAATCTTCCGTCTGGACACATGGTTCCGTTTCAAGGACACGTTCTACGGTCTTGGCACCACGGTGGAGCCGCTCAAGAAACTTGTCCAGAGCGGGCTTCTCGGTTGGCCTTTGACCGTCAGAATCTCTGGAGCCACGGGATTTACATGGAAATTCTATTGGACCGGCAAGGAAAACCTTGTGCCCCAGCCTGTCCCGGCGGAGCTGGATTACGACATGTGGCTCGGCCCGGCTCCTTACAAGCCATACAACCCTCATCGTGTGCACCAGACATTCCGTGGCTATTGGGACTACGAGTCCGGTGGCCTTGGAGACATGGGGCAGCACTACATCGACCCTGTCCAGTATATTCTCGGAAAGGACGACACCTTCCCGGTGAAAGTCGAGGTGGACGCTCCTGCGCAGCACCCGGACGCCGTGGGAATATGGCGGAGCATCACCTACACCTATGCAGATGGTTGCAAGATCATCCTTGAGGGCGAAGGCTTTGAGAGCAAGGGAAAGGTGCCTTACATCGAGGGTCCTAACGGCAAGGTTTACAAGGGATTCGAGTGCACGATTCCTAACGTGATGGATGTGATTAATTCGCTTCCTGATCCGGAGCCACGCCACACCGACTTCCTTGAGTGCGTGAAGACACGCCGGAAATTCGCGCTGGCCGAGGACAACGGCCATCACAGCTGCACGATCGTCAACATCGGAGCCTGTGCCCTGCGTCTTGGCAGAACCTTGGATTTCGATCCGGACAAGCAGCTCTTCATAGGCGATGACGCCGCCAACCAGCTCATCAATCAGCCTATGCGTGCCCCTTGGGGTTCAATGATCCTTTAATATATTCCCGAATATGAAGAAATTAATCTCATCCATACTATTCCTTGCCGCCACTCTTACCCTGAGTGCCCAGGATGCAAGGCAAAGAACCGTTGAAACAGTTGTGGCTGACGTGCTTGCGGCAATGCCGGCTAATAATTCATCGGATCTCGACACCCAAATGGCGGATCTTGCCGCCGCTGCCCCTTCTTCTGTGGTGGAAACCGCCAAGATGCTGAAACCTGCGGCGGAAGGTGTGCGGAACAATCTTTATGAATATGCCCTCACAGGTCTAGCGAATTATGCCTCGGCCAACCCTGCGTGTGTTGACAAGGTCCGCGAGGGATTCTCACAGGCCATAAAGATCACCGATGACACCAACAACAAGGCTCTACTGCTGAACTTACTCCGCCAGATCGCGAAAGCAGCTGACGCACCGTTGTTCAAGGAATATGTCAACGATCCTGCACTCGCCTCCACAGCCATAGGCGCTCTCGTGGATATTCCCGGTACGGAGGATTTGATTCTTGACCTTGTGAAGGAGGGCACCGCTGACAGGAAACTGTTGGCCATGGCCGCTGCGGAGAAAGGCATCACAGCAGCCGAGCCTTATATTCAGAAATGGGTCATTCCGACCGTTCTGAACTCCACGATGTACGACAACGCCTACTTTTCCGCGCTTGCAGTCATCGGCTCCGAGTCATCTCTGAATATTCTTAAAGAGAACTCGACTCCTGATTATGCCGCTCTGGCAGTGAGACTTGCGGATGGCTCAAAGAACAAGGCTGTGGCGAAAGCCGCCAAGGATCTGATGGCTTCCGAGGTGTCCGCCTACAAATCCGCCGGGGCTCTTGCACAGATGAAGAATGATCCATCGAAAGCTATGAAAGTCGTGTCGGCCGCTTTGAAGAGCGATGACATCAAATACAGGAACTCCGTGATTGACAACGCCACTTCGATTCTTGGCGCAGGAAATCTTGTCCCTCTTTTCACCAAGAATTTCGCGAAACTGTCTTCTCCTGCCAAGATTGATGTTCTTGACTGGTTCGGTGACAATAAGATATCTTCTGTGTCAGACATCGTTCTCGGTTCGTTCTCAGAGGGTGGAGATGTTGCCACCGCTGCCATTGCCGCGGCAGGAAAGATCGGTGGGGACAAGGCCGTGAAGGCTCTTGTGGGGCAACTTGGCGGGCAGAACAATGCCGCTGCTTTCACCGCTCTGAAGTCATTTCAGGGTAACTATCAAGAAGATCTACTCACAGCTCTTGACGGTGCTAAGGACAGCAAGACCATTGTCCGCATCCTCGGCCTCGTGATGGCCAGAAGGATGACCGCGGCGGCTCCGAAGGTATATTCATTGATAGATTCGGATGATGCAGAGACTTCATTGATTGCGAAATTTGCGCTTGCTGACATTGTCGGCGTTCAGGACATTGACAAAGTCGGTGCTTTGTTGGACAACGCTTCCGTTTCAGATCAATTAGCATTGCAGAACGCTTTGATCGCCGCGGTGCACACTCTCGCTCCTGCTGAGCGGTATGCTAAGGTAAGCGCTCTGATAAAGAAATCGAAGAACCCAGTCGCTTACTATCCTGTCCTTGCCGCCACCGGCACTGACGAGGCCGTGAACGATCTGGCCGCCGCTTACGAGGCCGGTGACAAGTCCGCTTTCACTTCGCTGTTGAAGATTGATAATTTCAAGGTGGCTCCGGTCCTCATCAAGATAGCGGGTTCGGACGTAAGCCTTGCGGACAAGGCTGTGAAGAGGTATTCTTCCCTTGTCTCACGGTACGAGACCAACATAGACAAAAAACGTATGGATTTCGCCAAGGCTCTGGAGCTCGCCCAGACTCCGGCCGTGAAGAAGTCCATTCTTAAGTCTCTTGCTTCCGTTCCTACCATGAAGGCGTTCCTGCTTGCCGGCAAGTATTTGGATGACAATGATAAAGGTGTCAGACACTCAGCCGCGGAATGTGTCAGGACGATCGCTTCCAAGACCAAGGAGGAGATCAACTATGCTGACCTTAAATCCAATCTCGACAAGGCGGTCGTGATCTTCAAGGCCGCGGGCGGCGCCGATGACGGTTACGCTGTCGATGAGATCGGCAAGATTCTCAGCGAGGCCGAGCCTTCTCCGGTCTCACAGTTGACTGAAGAGGAGAAGAAGCAGGGATTCGAAATGCTGTTCGATGGCACGAATCTGGACAAGTGGCAGGGTGACATGGAAGGTTACACTCCTGTCAACGGAACAATCTATGTGTCAGCGAACTACGGCAGCACTGGCAATCTTTACACAAAGAAGGAGTACCGCAACTTCGTCTATCGTTTCGAATTCTGTTTCCTGCGTGAGGGCGTGAACAATGGCGTGGGTGTCAGGACTCCGATGGGTGTTGATGCGGCCTATGACGGAATGTGCGAGGTTCAGATTCTCGACCACGACGCTCCGATGTACGCCAAACTCCGTGAATATCAGGTTCATGGGTCTGTTTATGGTGTGATTCCGGCAAAGAGAATCGTTCACAAGCCTCTTGGAGAGTGGAGCACCGAGGAGATTCGTGTCGAGGGTGACAACATCAAGGTGACTGTCAACGGCGAGGTCATCGTGGACGGCAACATCCGCAGGGCCTGCAAGGGCCACAATGTGGCTCCGGACGGTGGCAAGAAGAATCCTTACACAGTAGACCACAAGAACCATCCAGGGATGTTCAACAAGAAAGGCTACATCTCGTTCTGCGGCCACGGTGAGGGCCTGAAAATCCGCAACGTCCGCATCCTGGATCTCGGTGACAAGAAATAGTGCTCCTGTCGCTGAACTTGCCGAAGTGCCCGGAACCGGTCACTGAGCCTGCCGAAGTGTCTGGAACCGCCTGCTGAGCCTTCCAACGGCCGCCGGCCAGTCAAAACGTCGAAGCGCCAGAGATCGGTCACTGAGCCTGTCGAAGTGCCCGATACCAGCATCCTCCGTGTTTAGTAATGTTCATACAACCAGCGAGTTACGAAATTCTACCCTCCCAATCGTCCCGGCAGCGATTTGTAACTCGTTGCTAATGAATAGGTGATGTCTCACCCATTGGTTTTCAGGACCTTTTGAACTGTTGCCGACCGCCAAAAACCTTCAGCCTGACAGTTCACTTCTTTTAGCTTTACACCGTGATTTCAATATGGAGTCACGGTGTTCTTTGTTATACGTGCCAGCATAGATGGGACACTGGGGACGGATTCACAGCCCATCCAGCTTAGCTTCTTAATGATGACGACAATGGGGATCAGCATCTTGCATATTCAAACAATATATATTACTTTTGCCAATGTTGGCAAATAGCCGACATTACATAAAGGTGTTGCCTTATCTTGAATAGAAATCTGCAAAATTTCAACGAATGGGATAAGAAGCACTTCATCACCATTGTAGGTATTGGTGTCTCCACACCACTATCCATAGTTGGTGTGGAGTAGTTTATTCATTCGCGGGCTTTGCAGAGCCTCTATTCAAATAGACAAAACTCCACACTTTTTTTATTGTTAGTTTCGTTTGGGGTTTGCGAAAGTAAAAAACAATGGTGATGAAAAAATTATTTTCTCTGATTCTGGCAATTGTCTGTTCCATGGCAATCGCTGATGCTCAAAACACCTTGGGGACCAATAAGGTGACTTTGAAAAATGGCTCTGTAATCGAGGGCTCTGTGACTACGCAAGGTGATGACATTATCGTCACGACGTCAAACGGTGACATGTTTTATTATTCGCGTTCGGAAATTTCCAGCATAACATCACCGAAAGCTTCTGACATGCCAGGCACGGCATCTTCGTCCATGTCTTTCAGGGAATATAAAAAAGCGGCGAAATCTGCTTGGAGAGATGTGAAAACTACCGAGTTTTGGGGTGAGAATGCCACCTCGTTGGACTACTACAAAGGATATAAGAGAAGAACGAGATTAAGCCTTATTTTCTGCTGTTCTGGAGTTGCGTTGACCATTGCCGGAAAAATTTGTTGGGATGACGGGATACTCGATGAGGAAGCCTTCATACCCGGTCCGGCCTTATTTATCGCAGGCTGCATACTGACAGCCCCCGCAAATGCCAAGCTCAGGCGCAGTTATGAGTATTATGACAACTACGGAAAGGGTCATGCCGTCAACGTTTCAGCCACGCCTGTGGTGTACGCCCAAGGTGGGGCCGGCTTAGGAGTAAGGATCAATTTCTAAAAGTAATAACGCACAGGAATATCATAAAAATTTTCAGACCTATGACAGTAAATATTCTTAAAAGGGCAGCGGCTCTCGCAATCGTGTCAGTCACTCTTTTCACAACAATTGACGCTCAAGACATCTCTTCTCTGAAGTCTCGCAAGGCAATGAACAAATACGCCAAGAAAGAGCTTGCCGAGAAAGCCTCCAAGACCGCAAGGAAAGCCGCAAAGGCTTATATTCGTGATGGATGGGAGGTTGCCCCCGGCCACCTTCCGCTTGAGAAGCAGCTTGACAGAGCCTACACTATGCAGTATGAGTTCGACGAATCAGGCTATCCTCTGTACCTTATGAGTGAGGCCACATCTGTGGGTCAGAATTATGATGCCGCAAAATTCCAGGCGATGGAACTTTCAAAGTTGCAGCTTGCCGGCCAAATATCTTCCGAGATTGTAGGCTTGGTTGAAAACACTGTCGCAAACAACGAGCTGTCGCCAGAAGAGGCTGTTTCGGTTCTGGAAACCGTTTCCTCCAGCAAGAACTTAATATCGCAGAAGATAGGGCGTGTGATAACCGTCGTGGAATGTCACCGCACCTTGTCGAATAAAAACAAGGAAGTGCGTGTTCAAATCGCCTATAACTCAAAGGCGGCCATGGAGAGCGCGAAAAACGTCATCCGGAATGAACTTGAGAAGAAAGGCGAGGATTTGCACGAAAAGTTGGATTCACTGTTAAGACTTGACTGAAGCCGGAAAATTCTATGTCAGCAAGATTGTTTCTTTCGTCCGCGCTCATCATCGTGTCAGTGTCGGTCTATGCCCAGAAAATCAAAACCGTGTCAGGAGAATACACCTACTACCCTCCTGACACGGAGTCTTATGAACTATCGAAGATTAAAGCCTTGCAACGTGCGAAAGAACAGATTCTTGCTGACATGTTCGGAACTTCGATAAGTTCTGAGGCTACCACGGTCGTGTCCGCTTCTCAAGACAGATCAGAAGTCAACACATTCAGCATCGGCGAGTCTTTGATCAAAGGGGAATGGCTTGAGACGGTAGGGGAACCGGAATTCAGTCGTTTCCTCGGCAAGAATGACATGTTGGCGATAAAGGTGAAAGTAACCGGACGTGTTCGTGAGATCAGTATGTCATCTGTTGATTTTGACGCGAGGGTTCTGAGGAATGGAGTTGAAGACAGGTTTGAGAGCACAGACTTTATCTGCGGGGATGACCTGTTTGTATCTTTCAGGGCCCCCGTGGACGGGCATCTTGCGATTTATTTGTATGATGGAAAAGACATGGTGTATTGTCTTTTACCGTATCTTTCCATGAACCAAGGAACTTTTAATGTGAATGGAGGTGAACGTTATTTGCTGTTCTCTTCCGATAACGCAGTCCCTCCAATAAGACCGACAGATGTTGATGAATTTTCCGTTACGTGCGAACAGCCTGTGGAATTCAACAGGATATATTGCATCTATTCACCGAATGAGTTCGCAGAATCACTGGATGTCAAATCAGACATGGCCTCGCTCCCACGTGGAATCAGGTTCCGAGATTTTCAAAAATGGCTTTCAGGAATACGTATTCATGACACTAAAATTAAAGTAAAGACATTCGACATAACCATAAAACAAGAAAGGTGATGGTAAACACTGTTATTTTCGGAGTCCTAAAAAGAATATCAGCACTTTTGACAATAAGCCTTATCGCCTGGACATCTTTCGCACAGAACACAAACGAAAAGAAGGTGACATACAAGGTCGGAGACTTTATTCCCACATGTGCTGAAAATGGCGTGTGGGGGTACAAACAGTATGGCGAGTACGTCATAAAGCCCAGATTTTCTGCGGCCGGGCCATTTTGTGAAGGTGTCGCTGCCGTATCGTTGAATGGAAAGTACGGGTATATTGACAGAGAGGGGAAATCAGTCATACCCTACAAGTATGAGTCCGCCCGAAACTTCTCCGAGGGACTTGCGGCCGCTTGCCTGAACGGAAAATATGGCTACATAGACAATACGGGCAGATCCGTGATCCCTTTCCGCTTCGAAGCGGCGTCCGACTTCAGGGATGGCCTTGCGAAAGTCAAATTGGCTGGAGCGGATAAATATGTTGACACAGCAGGAAATATCTACGAAAACAAAGAGGACGTATTTGAAACCTATTCGAGCTATGCGAAGCAGTATGTAGAGCAATATGTGAACCAATGGCAGAAGAAAGGAAAATATGAGAAGACGGAGAGTTGGAAGAAAAGGGTGAATGTTGAGACACGTCGAACACTTATTGATTCTTTGTTGAAAACCGCGAAAAAAGAGTATATCGCCTATCAGAGCAAGTCTGTCGAGAACGATCAGTCTATAGTGGAATATGACGCTGACGGTGAGATCTTCTTGATTCACGATAAACGATTCGGTCCCCTATTGGTTCCTGTACCTATTTCTCAGGCGGAAACTTTCGAGAAAGAATTTTCGGGTATTTCCAGAAGTAACACTTACTGTGTCTCCAATGATCATCTGGGACTGGAATCCGCAGTGTTCACTACGCCTGAGGGAAGAAGTTACACCTACCGTAACAATAATTCGTTGGAGTTTGCAAGTGTTGACATTTCGTACAACTTCGACAGCATCGATGTGGAAGCGGAAGATGAGGATGACTACAAGGCCGGGAAACCAAGGCTTCACAGAAAATCAGTAGTGACTGGGATGTCGGATGTCGACACCAATATTCCCCTGTCCGGGATTGTCAACGACAAGACATTTGCTGTGATCGTAGCAAATGAAAAGTACCAGTCGGTCTCAGAGGTTGACTGCGCCGAAAATGATGGAATAATATTCAGAGAATATTGTAACAAGACCCTTGGCGTCCCGGAAAAGAACATCCATTTTGTACCTAATGCCACACTTGTGAATATGTGGGCTCAAGTAGACTGGCTTGAGAGCATCGCTAAGGCTTATGGTGGAGATGCAAGTCTGATTTTCTATTATGCAGGGCATGGCATTCCGGACGAGGGTAGTAGAGACGCCTATCTTTTGCCTGTCGATGGCAGCGGCTCCAATGTCAAGACAGGATACAAATTAAGCGAGCTCTATTCAAGCCTTTCAAAATATCCGACAAGACAGACGGTAGTCTTGTTGGACGCATGTTTTTCCGGTGCCGAGCGAACAGGAGACATGTTGGTGGCGGCACGCGGTGTGGCGCTCAAGTCGAAAAAAGAAGTTCCCCAAGGGAATCTCATTGTCTTTTCCGCCGCCTCAGGAGACGAGACCGCTTACCAGTATGCTGAAAAAGGTCATGGTTTGTTCACATATTTTCTTCTGAAGAAATTGAAGGAAACCAATGGCAATGTTTCTCTTGGGGATCTGGCGGCGTATGTTCAGGAACAGGTGTACCGCCATTCCGTTATTGAGAATTCTAAAAGCCAGACTCCGACAGTAATCCCGTCAAGCGAGCTTTCCGGAGACTGGACATCCAGACGGCTCACGCAGGGCTATTAGGCTCCACGGGACTGATCACGGGAGGTTTACGGAGTGGGTGAGTTTGCCGTCGGTGTCGTAGATTCTTACGGTGATGCTTTTGGTGTTCACGGTGATCTCCATCCTTTGCCACTGGCCGTTGGTGATGACGGGGAACTTGGCGTCGGTCGAGCCGACTTCTCTGAAGGTATATTCATGGACGTGGCCGCTGAGCATCAGATCGACTCCGGCATCGTTGAGGAGAGGAAGGAATTTCTGAGACATATTCAGATTGCCGTGCCATGCGTCTTTGACCTGCGGAGGGATGTGGCTGAACACGATCCGCCTTTCAGCGTTCTTCCAGTCATCGCTTTCGACAACGCCCTTGAGCCATTTGGCCTCCTGGTCGAGGTACGGCTCCGAGCAGAGTCTGCCTTGGTTCTCGATGTCGTTGTCGACCTTGTCCTCACCGCTGTCCATCACAAGGAAGAGGAACTTGCCGTACTTGAACGTGTAGTAAGGGCCGTGCTCCGGGAAGTCGAAATATTCAGAGAGCCTGAGGGCATCCTTGCCTCTGTACTCGTGGTTGCCCCTGGCCATGTAGAGAGGGGTCTCGTCCGCGAAGAGGTCGCCGGCCGGCTTTAGGTAGTGCCTTACGATCTTGTCGCTGTAGGCAAGATCCGAGGTCATGTCCCCGTTGAAGACCACGAAATTGAACTCTTTGTTTTTCTCCTTGTCGGCGAAAAGCCTGCGCAGAAGGGAATCCTGCGCATGGACATCGTTGACAACAGCGAACTTGACCTCGCCGTAGTCTTCCTTAAGGGTTGTCGCCTTGGGCAGATCGACCTTGTAGGCAGGGGCGCCCGAGCCCTTCCCGTAAACCGGGTTGTAGTTGTTGTGGTAGTCCTGCACGGCGGTCATCATCACCCTGTAACGGTAGCTGGTGCCTGGTTTCAGTCCGTCAACCGTCACCTTGTGGATCTTGCCGATGGGCTTCAGTCCGTGGCCCCTCATGTCGTAGTACTTGGGCCTGTCGTTGTAGTAGAAATTCTCCTCGTTGTCCGGGGCGATCTCCACCCATGCCACAGCATCCACGTCGGTGATCCACATCACCGTGAAGCTGTCCGTCGTCACATTCTGAAGATAAGGTCCGCACACGATCTTCGCGCTGACCGGCCCGTTCTGCGCTCCCGCCAAGAACGGCAGCACCGCCAGAACGGCAATTAAAAGGTACTTTTTAATATTCATAAATCTATTACTTAAAATCTTGAAAGGCAGAAGACATCTCTTCTTTGATGACAAAGTTACGCCGTTTTGCCGAAAGGACAAAATCATCGGAGTGTCAGGAGCGCGCCACTCGGATCTGGCCGTTTCAGCCGACAAAATCCTTTGGCAGGACACCAAACTGCTTGAGGAAGCACTTGGCGAAATAGGATGGGGTGTTGAAACCGACCATATAGCAGATTTCATTCACCTTGTACTTTTGTTCGGCCAGCAGGCTGGCGGCTTTGCGCAGACGCATCTCCTTGATGAAATTGTTGGGAGTCATCCCGCATGCCTCCCGGGTCCGCTCGAACAGGACGGAACGGCTTAGATGCATCTGTTCCGCCAGATCATCCACCGAGAAATCCATGTCCGGAATCCTTACGGACACAGTGTCGCTGAGTTGTTGAAGAAACAGTTCGTCGCCTTTCCCCTGCACCGTGCTTCTCAATGTGGCGTAAGGACGCTTGCTGAAACTGTCCCAGATCATCTTTCGCTTGTCGAGGATGTTGTTGATCTGCGTGATGAGATATTCAATCTCCACCGGCTTTTCAAGGAATATGTCCGCTCCTTTGCCGATCGCGCTGACCTTGAGGCTAAGGTCGTCGCTGCTTGAAAGGAGTATGACAGGAATATGGCAGAACCGTTCTTCGTTCCGGAGGTCGCCACAGAGGTCTATCCCTACAGCCGCATCGCTGATTATCAAATCAATGCGTTCTCCTTCGTCAAGGATTCTCCTTGCCTCTCCGGCATTCATGGCAGTCCGGATGTCTCGATAGTGCCGACCAAGGGCGATGGAAAGAAATTCTCTCATCTGTGCGTCAGGGTCGATGACCATTATGCTGATTCCCCTTGGCTTTTGGGCGTTTTTCTCCCGCATCATCGTTTTGGCGGCGCTGTCCTTGGACGCCTTTTCGATTTCGGCGGCGATGTCTCGATACTCTCCCCTCATAGGCAGGGTAACATCCCCGACATCCACTTTCAGCCCTTCTATGCTGTTGTGCAGAAAGTTCAGGATCTCGTGAGTGATGACATGGAGTTTGTCGCTGCTGTTCTTGATGATGGCAGCGTTCTTCCGGGCTCTTTCCGAAAGTCCTTTCTCCGCCAGAATCTCGTCCACAGGACCGTTGATCAGCATGACAGGAGTTCTGATTCCTTTTGCTATGTCGGTGAACAATTCAAGTTCGGTTTCAAGACGAACCTTGTCCCTGTCCCGGCGGATTCTCTCATCCTTGTTGGCTTTCCGCTCTTTTCTGTATTCCAGAAGAAGCCTGGTCAGCAGCAGGATCAATGACAGGATGATTCCTGAATATACCAGAATGGCCACTGTGCTGTTGTACCAATAAGGATGGACCCTGATTGTTATGGGCAGTCGCTGACTCCATACCCCGTCGTTGTTGCAGCCGGAAACGAGCACCGTGTGCTCTCCTCTTCCAAGGCCTGTAAGGGTGATCTCATCGCCTTTGTAATCATATTCATTCCACTCGCTGTCATCGATTTTCCATCTGTAACGGTTTTTGTGCGGGGTCATATAACTTAACACCGAGACCCTCAGTCTCAGAGGTTTGTGGCCGGTCCGCAGGTCTATCCGTCCCGTCTTTCTCGCATTTGCCTGAACCATCACCGCCTTGTTGCCGGGCTCCGCGCATTCCACCTCGCTCAGGTAAAGTCTGGGTGTGACGTTGTTTGTCTGCATCTCGTCAGGTCTGAAATAATTGAATCCGCCGTTTGTGCCGAGGAACACCACTCCGTCAGATGTCAGCACCCCGGAGTTGTTGTTCAGGGCGTTGGCGCTCAATCCGTCTCCTGTGCCGAAGAGTTTAGCCTTCAGAGTCTGCGTGTTGTATCGTATCAAACCGGAATTTGAACTGATCCAAAGGTTATCGTTCTCGGCGATGATGCTGTTGATTGTCTGGTCCGAGGAAAGAACCCCTTCGCAGACTATGCCCGCAACTTCTCCGGATTGTGTGTCATAGCGGACCAATCCGTTCCCTGACGTGCCGATCCAGATGATGTTCTGGACGATTTCCATTGACAGAATCTTGTCAGGGATCACCCCGTTGGTGACAGGTTTGCCTATCGAACCGATTTTCGGACTGTATTTCATCAATCCGCTGTTTATGGAAGCGAACCAGATGTTACCCTGGGCGTCTCCACGGATGTCTATGATGTCGCTGTTGAATCCAAGGTCGAGTATCTGACGGAATCTCTCTCCATCCTTGACTGTTATCCCGGTCTTTGTGCCGATCCAGAGTCTGTCGTTCATGTCTTTGAACAGCGCATAGACACTGGCGTCCGTTCTTGCCGAGCCTTCGTCTAGATTCTGCCAGTGCTTTGCCGTCCCTTTCTTTGTGTCCAGCAAGTACAGCCCATTGCTGTAGGTTCCGACCCAGAGGCCGTCTCCATCCTTCATAAGGGCGTGGATGTTCAGATTCGGGATGTTCTTGTCCACCGTCCTTTCCTGACATATTCCTGAATCCATGTCGTAGAGGAAAAGACCTCCGTCATCCGTGCCGATCCAAAGTTTCCTGTTCCGATCTTCACAGAACTTGCTGATCACTCTTCCCTTTCCGCCGGTCTTGTCTGTCATGGCAAAGTTGAAGAGAGAGGAACTCTTGTTGGTGTAGTTCACGCCTCCGAAATATGTGGCCACCCATATTCCTCCCTCCTGGTCTTTGACTATGTCATAGATGAAATTGTCTGTGATAGTCCTGTTGGAATGCGGTACGTAACGGATGTTTTCGCATTTCCCTGTTCTTGTGTTGAAATTCACAATTCCGTTGTCACAGCCATAGGAGATGATTCCTGAGTCGACTTCAGTGACAGTATGGATCCTTCCTGTGTAGAGTTTCATCCCGTTGTCAGCCACGAGTCTGTGGTTGTGGAAAGTTCCGTTCTCCTTGTCGTAACGGAAAAGGCCGTTACCCCAGCCTCCGATCCAGATGTTTCCCTGATAGTCTTCGCATAGACAGAATGCCGCTTTCCCTTCGACCCTCGCACCGTCATCGTAGATGCGGGTTCTGGAGAACGTGCCTTTTGTCTCATTATATAGATAAAGGTATTGGCCGGCATTCACGCACCATGTCCTGCCTCTCTCGTCGCATAGCACAGAAGTGATGTAGTCGGAGTCAATTCCGCACTTGTTGTCCGGCTCTTTTGAGAATCTTAGCAATTTTCCGGTCTTGATGTCGTAGCGAAGCAGTCCCTGCCCGAGGGTCGCTATCCAGAGCCGTTCCTTTTTGTCGATGTCCAGACTTCTTACCAGAATGTTGCTGAACCGGCCCTTGTCCGTGCCCGGAAGTGATTCCGGAGTGAGGATTTTCCGGAAACGCTCCTCATTTTTGTCAAATGCGTAGAGACCGTTCTCGGTTCCGATGTAAAGTGTGCCGTTGCTGTCCTCTTCCAGGGCGTAGATGGAGTTGTTGCCGAGAGAGAGTGAGTCTGAAGGGTTGTTTCTCCACGTCTTTAATGTTGATCCGTCGAATCTGGTCAAGCCATCGATCGTTCCGAACCACATCAGGCCATCCTTGTCCTGGAGGATTTTGAATATGGTGTTGGAACTCATCCCGCTTTCCACTCCGTAGTGTCTGAACTTATGCTTCTGTGCGGAGGTTGTGACCGGAACAAGCGCGATGATAAGCAAAATGAGCAGTGTCGTTCGTCTGTAAGGCATTGTGTGCAAATTTTGTTCAAAAATAGTATAATAGTTCTATGTGTGGAAGCAAAGACGTTTTAATAGGCTTGAAATGGATTATTGTTGTATAAATTACGATAATTGTACGGGGTGTATAGTCCGCTTCTGCCTACCTTTGAACCGCCGCAAGGCAGATTGACAACACTATTATTACAAACCATTAAAATCAGTCAGAATGAAAAATCTTAGTCTAAAGGTTTCGCTTCTTGTCCTGACGCTGCTGATGGGGGCTGTCGTTTCTTTCGCACAGTCTGATGTCGTCCTGTCAGGTGTCATCACGGACACGGGCGGGGAACCGCTTCCGGGGGCGAGTGTCACTTTGCTGGAGACGAAAACTCCGTTTGGTGTCATCGCGGATGTCGATGGCAAGTTTTCGATCACCGTTCCCGAGAACTCACTGGTCGAGGTGTCTTTCCTCGGCTTTGTTCCGCAGACGTTCCGTGTGAAGTCCTCCCAAAAGATCAATGTCTCTTTGATTGAGGATTCCAATGTCCTTGACGATGTTGTCGTGGTCGGGTTCGGTACACAGAAGAAAGAGTCTGTGGTCGGAGCGGTGGCGGCCATCAAGCCTAAGGAATTGACGGCGCCGGTGCGTTCCCTCACCAATTCCATCGCCGGAAAGGTGGCCGGCATCATCGCAGTCCAGTCTTCCGGAGAGCCTGGCAAGGATGACGCCCAGTTCTGGATCAGAGGTATCTCCACATTCACCGGAAACCAGAACCCTCTTGTGCTCGTGGATGGAATCGAGCGGCCTATGAGCAATGTCGATCCTTTGGAGATCGAGTCGTTCTCTGTGCTGAAGGACGCTTCCGCCACAGCCGTTTACGGAGTGCGTGGCGCCAACGGAGTCATCCTCATCACCACGAGACGTGGATTTGACGGCAAGGCTAAGGTCGACGCCCGCTACGAGCAGGGCTTCTCCTACGCCACCAAGAGACCTTCCTACATGAGGGCCTACGAGCGTTCCATCCTCTTCAACGAAGCCATTGACGCGAACCCTTCGGCCGCTCAGTCCCTTAAATATACAAACGAGGAGATCATCGCAATGCGTGACGGCACTGATCCGGAACTCTATCCGGATGTGGATTGGCAGGATGTCCTGATGAAGAAGTTCTCGATGAACGAGAAACTTAGTGTGAACATCTCTGGTGGATCAAAGTGGGTGAAATATTTCTCCGCCATGTCTGTCTACAACCAGGAGGGACAGTACGCCGTGAACAACAGTGACTACCCTTGGGTCTCAACCAAGATCGGCTCGTACGGAAAGAACATCAACTACATCCGTTATAACTTCCGTACCAACGTGGACATGGACATCACCAAGTGGACCAGGGTCTCGCTGGGACTTCAGGGCAATGTGGCGAACAATATCGAGCCGGCCGAGGGGTCGGACAACATCTATCTCTGGATCAACAACTGCGCTCCGAACGCCTTCCCTGTCCTTTACAAGGACGGCAAGTTCCCGGGGAGGGATTCGCTCTACAACCCTTACATCCAGCTCACCCAGCGTGGCTACAAGAACACCACGACCAACGAGCTGCGCACCAACCTTTCAATCTCTCAGGATTTCTCTTTCTGGGAGTGGTCCAAGGGATTGTCGGCGATCGTCCGCTATGCCTACGACGCTGTCAACTATGATGTGGCCAAACGTTCCAGAGACCTGACCCTCTACGAGGCTCTCGGCCGTGACGAGGCTGGTGACATCCAGTACAAGGTCATCGACGCCAACAAACAGCAGGAGTACCTGAACTATTCCTCATCGGCTTCCGGTAACAGAAGCCAGTACTTCGAGGCTTCCCTCAACTACGACAGGGCTTTCGGCAAGCATGAGGTGGGAGGTCTGGTGCTCTACTACATGAAGGACTACAGGATCAACACCGCAAGCAGCTACATCTCCAGCCTTCCGAACCGTTCGCTCGGTATCGCCGGGCGTGTGACCTACGGTTATGACAAGAAATATCTTGCCGAGGTGAACATCGGTTTCAACGGTTCCGAGAACTTCCCTAAGGGGCAGCGTATGGGATTCTTCCCTGCGGTGGCTCTTGGCTGGGTCGTGTCCAACGAGGGTTTCCTCAAAGACAACAGCGTGCTCACATGGCTGAAGCTCAGGGCATCATACGGACGTGTGGGCTCCGACCAGATATATTCGACACGCTTCGCCTATCTTTCCACCCTGAAGGATGCCAACGGAACTTCCGACTTCGGTGTCAACTTCAACAAGGGAATCGGAGGACTCGCCGAGGATCAGCTCGCGGCTCTTGACATAACCTGGGAGACGGCCTCCAAGTACAATGTCGGTCTTGAGTTCGGCTTCTGGAATGCTTTCCGCGCCACTTTCGAGGGGTTCTACGAGAAAAGAAGCAACATATTCATCCAGCCACAGGTTTCGGAGATCGCCGGTCTGCAGAATCCTGCCTACGCCAACACCGGAGTGATGGACAACCGTGGATTCGAGGCCACGCTTGAGTACAACAAGGCTTTTGACAACGGATTGGTGTTCACCGCCCGAGGCAACTACACCTTCGCCCGCAACAAGTATATTGATGACGGCAAGGTTTACAAGAATCCTTGGCAGGATGTGCGCGGAACACGCTATGGCGAGCGCAAGCTCTATGACGCCATGCATCTTTTCTCAAAGGAAGAGATCGACGCTCTCCCTGACTACTACCGCCAGTTCTCCCTTACCAAAGATCAGCTTCGTCCGGGCGACATCCGCTACAGGGATGTCAACGACGACGGAAAGATCACCGAGGATGACATGATCTGGACGTCATCTCCTTCCCGTCCTGAGCAGGTGCTCGGACTCGGAGCCTCTCTTTCGTGGAAAGGATTTGACTTCTCATTCCTGATGCAGGGAGCGTTCGGAGCGACGACCTATCTGACTTCCGGGTGGTATTTCCAGCCGTTCCAGGCCGAGCGTGATCCTAAGTTGATGGGCAATCTCATCACGAAGTTCCGTGACCGTTGGACAGAGGACAATCCTGATCCGTACGCATTCTCCCCGAGGCTCTACATGGGACAGAACGTCAATAACTACAAGTCTTCCACATGGTGGGTACGCAACAGCGATTACATGCGTCTGAAGAACATGGAGTTCGGCTACACCCTGCCTCGCAAGACTCTTGACAGGATGAAATTGGACAATCTCAGGTTCTACGTGTCGGCACAGAATCTTGTGACATTCAGTAAGTTCAAGAAGGAATTCTGGGATCCGGAAGTCGGAGCGGATGCTTACCCTATTCAGGCGACAGTGTTCCTTGGCGTTAATTTAACATTCTAATAAAGAGAGTATTATGAGAAAATATATTCTTATGCTAATCGTTCCGGTCCTGTTGGCCGGCTGCAACTTCCTCGATCAGGATCCTGAGGAACTCAACACCTTGGAGAAGGTGTTCTCCTCACGTAACGACACGCGAAAGTGGTTCGCCAGAATGTACTCTTCCGACTACTTCCCGCTTGAGTTGTGGGGCTCAGCCTACTACAACCACTACATGTTCGGAACGGATGACGCCAACAACGCCCTGGACTGGCATATTCCTCACATCCTGAACGGTTCGGTCAGCCCCGAGACCCCTGTGACCTCGACCGACAAGTATTACTTCCAACTGTTCTATCAGGCTATCCGTCACTGCAACATATTCCTTGAGAATGTTGACAACTGCAAGGAACTTGACCCTGTGACCGAACTTCCGAGGATGAAGGCCGAGGCACGCTTCATGCGTGCGATCTACCATTTCTGGATTCTTCGTGAATATGGCCCTATCCCGATAGTGGACAAGTCGTTCATCTCCGACAAACTCGGCAGGAGCAGCTACGATGAGTGTGTCAACTGGATCTGTGACGAGATTGACGCCGCGATTCCTTCGATGCTGGAGGAAAGGGTCGAGGATGACTACGGTTTCCCGACGAAGGGCGCCGCCATGGCGATGAAAGCCAGAATACTCCTCTACGCCGCCAGCCCGCTTTTCAACGGCAACACCGTCTATGCCAACTGGAAGAATCCCGACGGCACCCAGCTGATCAACCAGAAATACGATCCTGAGAAATGGAAGAAGGCGGCCGACGCCGCCAAGGACGTGATCGATCTTGGCAGGTACGAGCTTCTCAAGCCGGAAGCCGAGGAAGGCAAGTCGCTTACTTTCAATGACTATGTCACTAACTACCAAAAGATAACCACGACATGGAACAAGGAGCTGATCTGGGCTCGTCCGCAGGCGACGTCATGGTGGACCATGCAGTGTCTGCCGGCTTGCTTCCACTCGTGGAACGCCCGTGACGCCGTGACCCTCAATCTCGCCAATGAATATTTCATGGCTGACGGCAGCGAGGCAAGACCGCTTAAGGAATGGTTCGACAACAGGCAATGGTCTTCGGAGGACGATGTTGAGCACGGTACAATCAAGAACACGTTCTGGATGTTTGTCGGCAGGGAGCCTCGTTTCTATGCCTCCACGCATTTCCCGAACCAGCGTCTCGACCGTTACACGCATCCTGACATGAGAAAACAGGACGGCTCCGGAGTGATGACCACGATCGAATTCTGGAACAAAGGCAACGCCGGCAAGAGCCGCTCGACCGGCGACCACAACTCCACTGGTCTCTCTCCTCAGAAGAACATACCCCTCTCGGCATATTCGGACAAGGGAAAGGGCGAGTGCGTCTCCAGTCAGATTCCTTTCCCTGTCATCAGGCTCGGTGAGATCTACCTTGACTATTGCGAGGCGATGAATGAATATGCCGGCACGGCCTCCCATTCCACGATTCTCCCTTACCTGAACGAGATCCGCAAGAGAGCCGGAATCCCTGAATATAAAGGCTCTTACACCAAAGAGCAGATGAGGCACATGCTCATGAAGGAGCGCCGTGTCGAACTGGCTTGGGAGTGCCATCGCTACTTCGATGTGCGCCGTTGGTTCATAGCCCATGGCGATGACGGTGTCCTCAACACTCCTGTCTATGGATTCAATGTCGCGGAGGGTGAGAACGCCACCGATCCTAAGTTCTTCTCGATGACTGAAGGCATGCCGCGAATCTTCCGTATGGAACACTATCTGGCGCCTATCAAGGCCTCCGAGGTCGCTTACAACACTAATCTTGTGCAGGCTCCGTTCTATTAATGGGTGCCCGGAGAGGTGGCTTGCCGTCCGCCGGTCACCTCATTGGTTTGTGTAACTTATTATCCAAGATATTAACATCATAGAAATGAAAAAGATAATTTCATCCATATTCCTGCTTGCCTCACTGGCTGCCGCTTCCTGTACAATGGACCTGCCTAAGCCAGATGTCGTGCCTGATCCGGCGTTCTCCTTGTCAGGTCTCCAGAAAACGGCCACGATCAGTTCGTATGAGACGACAGAGGTGACCGTCACTGTACAGAGGACATACGGTGTGTCAAAAGAAATCCGGCTGAATCTTTCGGTTGACGGATCGCAGATAGATTCCTACAACGAGATTTATTCCACTGGTTACAGACAGATGGATTCCAAGTACTACACCCTTCCGGAATCCGTGACTTTCGCCCCGAACACCCAAACGGCTGAGTTCAATGTCACGATCCGGACAGCCGAACTTGTGAGGGACAACGGAAAGGAAGCCGAGAATCTTCTCGTCCCTGTTGTCATCACAGGCGCTTCCGAGGAGGTGGCTGATTTCGGGGCGATGGGAACGATACTCATCGGCCTGACGACATCTGACCCGACAATCACTGTCGATGTTCCGGAGACACCGGAGACTCTGTCGTTCCTGTCCATCGATCCGCTTGACCAGACTGTCGCCGTCAAGGCGGGCACCAACTTCAACAACCTTGACACAAAGAAGGTTGGCCTCAAGGTCGTAAACGACAAGGTCGCTGAGTTCAATGCCGCTAACGGGACATCGTACGAACCACTTCCTTCCGCCTGCTACAAGATCGGCGAGGGCAAGTTCGATGCTGAGAAGATGACTTTCGAGAGTGTAATATCCTTCAGCAGCGACGGAATGGCCGATGGTAAGGAATATCTTTGCCCGGTTGTACTTGAGCAGAACGGTGGATATGTCGTGGAGCAGCCGGCTCCGGTCTATGTGATCGCCAGCCTGACATCACTCAGGGCTTGGGCGGCAGAGACCGAGACCAAGCATGATCTTCCGACCTACCAGAGAGGAAATGTCACGATCCAGATGAACGCTCCGCTTTCTTCTGACCTTCCGGTGGGCTTCAAGTACGATCCTGAGGCAGTGGATGCTTACAATGCCGCCAACGGCACATCGTACAAGACTTTCGACGCTTCCAAGGTGACGGTCGGCGAGGCCAGCATCAAGGCTGCCTCAAAAAAGGCGACAGTGGAGTTCTCCGTGGATGCGGCCGCCCTCCCTTATGATGGCGAGGACGCCTATATGGTTGCCCTTACCGTGGATCAGGACAAATTCCCGAAAGGGACGTTGTTCGATGACGGAAAGCAGACAGTGTTCTTCGAGGTGATCAAGACAATCACCGGAAGCTACACTAAGACAGTTGAGGGAATCCAGTGGGAGTTTAATCTGACGGTAGGAGAAGACGTGACGTTTGTCGCCGCCAACAAAGGCGGTGGCGAGACCACGCAGAACGTCACAGCGTTCACCGAGAACGAGACTGGTTACAATGCATTCTCCAACAGGATTGACTTTACCGCCGGCTCTGCCCACGAAGGGGTTCCGCAGAAGTACTACATCATATATGGCGGAAACTGGAAGGACGGTGTCATCCTGTTCGACCTCAGCGCCGAACCTGACAAGGATGGCTTTTATACAATGGTCAATGTCAGCGACCGCAGGACGGACGATGACTGGATCTGGAACAAGTCCAGATTTAATCCTGCTGATGGCAGCTGGGATCTTCAAATGGCCATTTTAGGTTATTGGAACACCCGTAAACTTTTCTGTAGGCTGACCCGATAGAGGGTTGGCCCTATATGGCGGCGGGCTGGTTTCTGCCCGTCGCCTTTACAATCGTTAATTATACTCTATAGTAGAAGAGACATGAAATCAGTTTCCCTGTTATCATTATTGATGGCCGCTTTCGTGGCCGTTTCCTGTTCAGGCAAGGATGACCCGGCGATAGATTTTCCGGATGACCCGAATCCGGAGAAACCAGAGACCGAGCAATATCTTTCAGGTATAATATTCAATCAGAATTTTGAGGAAGACATCGACCTCACGAAGAACAACGGTGTCCGGGAGGACGGGAGATGGTACTACGTCGGTGGTTGGCGTGATTCCGGTGCCAAGGTTTCGCAGATTGACGGCTACGGCTACAAGGACAGCCGGTGTCTGTGCATCGCAGCGTTGGATCACACCGTTGATGTGGCTGTCGTGCAGAGGATAAAGGTGACTCCGGGGAAATACTATAAGGTTTCCGTAAAGATCAAGACGAACGGCGTAAGCGGCGCCAACTCTGAATCCGGGGCATGCATTTCCCTGAATTCCGCCTTTTCCATGAAATCCCATAGGGTCTATGGCACTCAAGATTGGACTACGGTGAGTCTGGAATTGGAACCGGAGACTGATTATCTGGAGATAGCGTTAAGGCTTGGAGCCAACAGCGATGACGCTCGTGGAGTGGCTTATTTCGACAATGTGTCGATTTCCTACAACAATGACCTGTACGTACAGGAGAGTGAGCACATTATCTTGATGTGCGATAAGAAGTATGTTCCGGTCTCTGAGTCCATAATAGGGGAGTGGCTCTCCAAACTGGATAAGGTTTATGAAGCCTACGTTGAACTCTTCTCTGGAAGAAAGCCGCACGGAGGAAAGAAGATAAAGATCCGTTCCGGTTCCATAAACGCATGGGCCTACGCCGGCAACCCTATCCAATGGAATGAGGATTACATTGTGGAGACGTTGATGTCCGTAAAGAATGGAGATTGGTGCTTCGGTCTGATGCATGAGCTTGGGCATGACTTCGCTCCAGGTCATTTCACGGAGTTCAGCGCCACTTGCGCGTTTGATTTCAACGAGGAGGTCATGGCCAACTGGAGAATGTTCTATGCTCTTGAGAAACTTGACGGAGTCGTGTACAACAAAGACATGGACAAGTGGTACGTTGGAAAGGAAGTGGTGAGCCTGTACAAGACGGACAACTCTAATTCGTACGATAACATAATCCTGGCCGGGAAGGCTGAGGAGATGGGCAATGGCCTGACGTACTGCCTGTGGCGCATCCGCGACGCCTACGGATGGCAGGTGTGGATAGACACTTGGGATGAGATCTACAAGATCAGACAGGACACTGCCGTGGAAGGGGCCATGAACCAGTGGCAGAAGTTTGACTATCTACTGACCATGCTCAGCAAACATACTCCGGACGGTCAGGATGTGCGTGAGACATTCCTTGACGGAGAACTTGATCTAATCAAGAAATATCTATCAACCCAGAAATAGATTTCAATGAGAACAGCATTTTTGATGGCGGCTGTGTTGCTGCCCATGACAGTAGCCTTGGTGGCGTGCGGTGGAGGAGAGAAGGCATATTCGTACAACGAGGATTTCAATTCCGACGTGCTGCGTGACGGTGGTTGGACTTTTGTGGTGGATGGCGATTCCCCTGTCGGTGCGACCGCTCTTTGGAGGCAGGAAGAGGGGATTGACGGCGGTGGATGTATATTCATTTCCTCCCCTGAAAGGGCGCAGGTGAGTGTCTGTCACGACATTGAGGGTCTGGATCCAGATAAGATCTACCGTGTGACCGCCTTTCTCAGGACTCAGGACGTGTCCGAAGGGCGAGGTGCTGTCCTGACGGTGGAGACAGAGAACACGGATCAGGAGTGGAACGCTTCAGAGTTCCGCTACGGAGACAGTGACTGGGAGGAGGTTTATGTGGATTTCGTTCCGGCAAGTGACGGTAGGGCTCAGATCAGATGCCGCCTTGGCGACCATGAGGGAACCTATAATGGGGGCACCGCCTCGGGTAAGGCATGGTGGGACAATCTGACCGTAAGAGAGACTCGTCCGGAGGAACTCTACATACGTGACGGAAAGCACATCCGTCTGGCCCTTGACGCGGACAAAGTGAGTGTCAGCGATTCTACCATAGAATGTTGGCTGGCCAATCTGGATTCTGTCTATGAGAGTTACACCAGACTTGTCGGAGGCACTCCTTTCAATGGTTCACGGATAACCATTCTCACTACACCGGGAGTCGAGGCGGGGTATTGGGCGTTGGCCGGAAATCCGATTCTGTGGAACAATCACGTGGGAATCGGCAAGTCCCTGATAAGCACTCAGGAAAACGATGACTGGAATTTCGGTCTTATGCATGAGATCGGGCACACGTTCTCAGGTTATTACCGCACTGACGGGTCAAGGACGAATTCCGCATGGAACTGGAACGATGAGATATTCGCTAATTTCAGGATGTCTTACGCTCTTGAGGACTGCGGAGGCAGGATGGGGCAACGTGGAGTCATCTACACCGGAGCGGAGAACATGGACTATTACAAACTCGCCTACGATGAGACCTTGGGCGCCGGTCTTGCCAGAAACAATGGCGACGCTTTGCATTACACGTTCCTGAGAATCGCCAGAAAGTACGGTTGGCAGGTTTATGAGAAGGCTTTCAGGATGCTGTATGCACTTGATGAGAGCGAGACAGCCTCGTTGAAGACTGATTTCGACAAATTTGGTTTCTTTCTGTCTTTCCTGTCGAAGGCCACCGGTGAGGATGTCTCCAGAACCTGCTATTCTTCGGAAGAACTTGAACTTATTGAGAAATCCTTGAAATAGAGAATAATATGAAATATTTGGGAATATGCTTCACCGCCTTGTTGTGTCTTGCCGCCACTGCCTGCGGGGTCAAGGAATATACTTTGGAGTCCCCGGACGGGAGGACGAGCGTCACTGTCACTTCCGGCGGGCGTCTTGAATATTCAGTGATGCATGACGGTGAGGTGATAGTCTCGCCTTCCGCTCTCGCCATGGATTTTGTCACCGGCGGAAAGATCCTTGGCCGTGACGCAGGAACCATGAAAGTCCGTAGCCGGCAGGTTGAGGAGAATGTCAGAGGGATTCTCTACCGTCAGGCGGAGGTCTCCGGCAAATGCAACGAGGCCATTCTGTCGTTTGGCGGATGGTCTTTGGAAGTGCGTGCCTACGACAGCGGCGTGGCGTGGAGATTTGTCACGGACGGGTGCTTTGACACCGATTCCGTTGAGGTGAGGGGCGAGACAGTCGAGTTCAACCAACCGTCCGACAGGAAGGTCTGGCTGAGTTACTCTGTCGGAAAGGATCCTTATGCCAACGCTTTTCAAAATGCATATACTCATCAGAAAATCAGTGAATTCGGCACAGAGTCTCCGCTTGCCGTTCTTCCCGTGGCGATCGAATGTGACAATGGGGTCAAGGCTGTGATCTGCGAGTCGGATCTCAAATCCTATCCCGGGATGTTCCTGACTGGCTCGGAAAAAGGGTTCGAGGGAGAGTTCGCCTGCCTGCCTGACAGTTGCTATATTCATCCGACACGCTGCCAGAAGAAGATCGCCTCCAGAAAGGACATAATCGCCAGGACTTCGGCGAAAAGGACCTATCCTTGGAGGATCGTGGCGATCTCAGACAAAGACACAGAACTGCCGGTCAATGACTTGGTCTATCTGTTGGCTGAGCCCCACAAAGGCGACACCGCCTCATGGAATTGGGTGAGACCCGGCCTTTGCGCATGGGAATGGTGGAACGATTGGGGGCTGACAGATGTTGATTTCAAGCCAGGAATCAACACCGAGACCTACTTCGCCTACATCGACTTCGCCGCCCGCTTCGGACTGCCATACATCGTGATTGACGAAGGCTGGTCCGCCAAGGATGACATCATGAAATTGCGTGAAGGCCTTGATTTTGACCTTATAAGGATTGTTGAATATGCCACCTCGCGCGGTGTAGGAGTCTTTGTCTGGGCCGTGGCCAATGTTCTGGATGACAAACTTGAGGAAGCCGCAGCCTACTATTCCGGAATCGGAGTCAAAGGCTTCAAGGTCGACT
The DNA here is from genome assembly GCA_934667175.1 of uncultured Bacteroidales bacterium. Lineage (GTDB taxonomy): Bacteria > Bacteroidota > Bacteroidia > Bacteroidales > UBA932 > Cryptobacteroides. The sequence continues at coordinate 33,019 of CAKULN010000029.1, forward strand.
TCTTCGACAGGGACGATCAGGAGGGCGTCGATATGGTTTACCGCATCACGGAAGTTCTGGCGAGGCACAAACTTATGGTCGATCTTCATGGAATATACAAACCGACGGGGTTGAACAGGACATTCCCCAACGCAGTGAATTTTGAGGGAGTTTACGGATTGGAGGAGGTGAAATGGGCCTCTCCCAAGTCTGTTGAATATGATGTCACCTTTCCGTTTATCCGTCAGATTCAGGGCCCGTCCGATTACACGCAGGGCTCTTACCGGAACGCTACCGAGGAATCATTCAGGATAGATTGGCACAACCCTATGAGCAAAGGCACCAGGGCACATCAGGTGGCGGCGTATGTCGTGTTCGACTCACCTCTCGCAATGCTGTGCGACTCTCCTTCGCTTTATCAGGCCGAAGTTCCGTGTACAGAGTTCATCGCCTCTTTGCCTACAGTCTTTGACCGTACCGAGATATTGGCCGGAGAACTTGGTTCTTTCATTGTGACCGCGCGAGAGAAAGATGGTGTCTGGTACATAGGTGCTTTGACTGACTGGAACGACCGCAGGATAAACATTTCCCTGGATTTTCTGGAAAAGGGACGTGAATATTCAATCCGCTCGCTTGAAGACACTTCGGCTTCTGACCACAATCCGGCAAGTCACAGGATTTCAGACCGGATTGTGGCGGGAGGTGATGTCCTGACAATCTCTCTTGCCCCGGGAGGCGGTGCATGTTATGTGATAAAGCCTTTTTCTAATTAGGAAGCTGTTTTGATTTGTTTGAAATGTTCTTTGAGGTGAAAAATCTTCATTTTCTTCCCGCTTCTTCAGTCAGATAGCACCGCTATCTTCCTTGGAAGAAGCGGTCGAACCTGAA
>CAKULN010000030.1 GCA_934667175.1 uncultured Bacteroidales bacterium
GTAAAGAATGTGCCTGAAAGTCTCATTCGGGGATATTCATTTTTGAGAAAGTGTATCGGCGGTCATGGCACTGCATGACGATGGTTCCGCCATCATCCACGGAAACATATTCATCGATCGACTTCGCCCTGAAAAGTCTCTTGAGGTCATGGGCTATAGTCTTGCGGATCAAGCATTTGTCAAGAGGTTTCATAGCATTGAGCAGTTTGACGCGTCTGCGGTTCCCGTTCATCTTGAAGTCGAAGGCTCTGATGCCGAACTCATTGACGATGGAGCCGGCGATGATGCCGTCCATGCGCTTGACCACGCATATTCCTGAAAACGAGGCTTTTTTGAAGGTTATGGCTACGGTGTAGCGGGAGGTTTCATTGTCGTTGAAAGGGAAAATATAGGGCGATTCGATTGTGTCGGTCACTTCGACAGGCTCAGTGACCGATGATGGCTCAATGACCGACTCTCCGGTCGCTGAGCCTGTCGAAGCGACCGTGGTTCGGCAAAGCTCACCAACCGTGGTTCGGCAAAGCTCACCAACCGCACTAATGGGCAGCAGCAGACTAATCAACAACAAAAACCTTCGCATCGACCGTCTTGTTATATTCGGCGTTAAGGATCGTGATCACCGTCTCACCGCTGTTGTCAACCAAATCCACCTCATTGACTTTCAAGTCCTTGCCAAAACGCAGGCGGACAGTCTTGAACATCTGCCGCATTTCTTTCTTGAGAGGCTCCAGCTCAGCCACATAGCAGCCGCCGTCAAGAAACATCCGAACTTTGAAGTCCCCCCCACCGGCCAACCCCTGCCCCGTGATGCTGTTCATGATGATCCTCGCGATGGACTTGAAAAGCCTGTTCGAGTTCACATCCATCTTGTTGGAGGTCTGGCTGCTCTGCAGAAGCACCTTCTCCTTGTTCAGGATGAAAAGGTAGGTGTATGGAGAGACATATTCCCACCTCAACATTCCGTCGGCGAAATACATCTTACCGGTGGAGACCATCTTCTCCTGAAGGATGGCAATATCCTTGACCTGCTTGAAGTCTGCCTTTAGGCTCTTGATTCCGGCGCACGAAGCGTCGATCTTTTGGATGGCCTCGACGGTCTGCGCCTCAGTAAGCGGCTTATAGTCAGTGCCGTAAGCCGACAAAGCAGCAAAAAGCAGCGCAAGGCCAATGAATATTATCCTTAAACTTCTCATAATCACTTAGCGATAAACACGCACCCGCTGATGATCAGGAACACCCCAATCCAGCGGGTAGCAGGAATATTCTCATGGAAAATGAATATGGCGGCGAGCATCCCGAACACATAACTCAGGCTGATCATCGGGTAGGCCATGCTGAACGGGAATCTTTTGAGGATGTACATCCACAGGACCGTGCCGCCGGCGTAGCAGAGTCCACAGCCAAGAAACCACCAGTTGACGAGCAGGCGGCCGAAAAACGCCCACGTCCATTCAAAACTGCCCATCTTCTCAAGGGCGAACTTGAGAAGCACCTGGCCTCCGGACAGCAGGAGGCTCTGGGCCACGGACAATGTCAGCAGTCTCCACATAGGCCTTTAAGATAAACCAGCCCGACATCCTCTCCGGCGTCGTTCACGACAAGGATGTCTTTGTCAAGGCCACTGGCGATCCTTATCGCAGCCTCGTAGACCCCGAGCCCCGAGGTCGAGAAACATTTGCCGAACAGCTTGAAATAGTCCGCGCTGCGGATGACGCGAGAGGCATGATATTCATTGATAATAGTTTCAAGATTCTTCGGAGAGTGAAGGATCCTGACGTCAGCAAGTTCGCAGAGAGGTCCTTTCGGCATCGCATCGGTCCCTGAGCTTGTCGAAGGGCCGGAATCAGACTTTAGAAGATGTTCAACACCCATCTGGGCGGTACCCTTCGACAGGCTCAGGGACCGGTCGTGTGACATCATCCTCTGGGTCTCTGAGCCTGTCGAAGAGACCTGGGATGCGGACAACACAAACGCGGAAGAGGCTTCGGCGGCGGTGATGCCATCGCCGAAGTACCCGGCACCTTTCAAAAGATCGTAGGTGGCCGGTGTCGTCTCATCGTGCGCCCCGACAAGGGCATTGGAGATTCTTCCGGATTGAAGCTGGATGAAAGCGTCCAGCAACGCGCTCTCGAAGGAAATGTCCTTCTGTGAATATGTGCAGTTGCACCCGTGGCAACGAAGCAGGATGGCCACCGCCGAACTGATCGTGTTGTGGGTTGACATCATGAAATAGGTCGGGGGAAGCATCTCCTCCCCGTCCCTGCACATAGCCGCCAGAAAATTCTCCGTGTTCTCCATGCAGCCAAGTCCAGTGCCAGTGAATATGGCGTCCGGACATTCGGTTCCGGCTTCATTCAACGCGGCCAGGGAAACGGCGGCAGCGCGTTTCAGGATCAAGCCCATCCGTCGCGCCTGCATAGGATTCAGGAACGGCTTGAAATCCGGATCCAGACTTCTGAGATAAGGCTCCGAACATGGGACAGGATTTGTCATCCAGTCCTCACAGAGAGGCTTCTGGACAGAAATCTGAGCCGCGGAACGTATGTAAATCCTATTTGCCATAACGTGAGATCAACAAGGATGAGTCATTGCCTCCGAAACCGAAGGAATTGCACAGGACGTGGTTGAGCGTGACTTTCTCCCGTCCGTCCGTCTCAGGAATGATTCCACCGTCAAACGGTTCCTTCCAATTCAGGTTAGCAGGGATGAAGCCTTGACGGATGGCAAGGAGACAGATCACAGCCTCGATGCTGCCGGCGGCGCTGGTTGTGTGGCCGGTGAACGCCTTTGTGGAAGACACTGGCGGAACCTTGTCTCCGAAAAGACGGATCATCGCCCGGCTTTCGCTGGCATCGTTGTTAGGCGTGGCCGTGCCGTGGGCGTTCACATAGTCGATGTCCGAAGGACTCAACCCTGACATATTCAATGCTTTGGACATCGCCAGGAAAGCGCCTTCTCCATCATCCGAAGAGGCGGTCTGGTGGAAAGCGTCGCAGGCGTTGCCGTAGCCGTCCAGAACTCCGAGCGGCCGCGCATCTCTTTTCAAGGCATGTTCCTCACTCTCAAGGACCACGAACCCGGCCCCTTCGCCAAGATTCAACCCGTTGCGGGTAGCGTCGAACGGCCTGCAAGGCTCGCTGTCCAGAATCTTCAGGGAATTGAATCCGTTGAGATGGTATCTGGTCAGACATTCAGCGCCACCGGCGACAACGACATCGCACCGTCCGCTCCTGATAAGGTCAGCTCCAAGCATGATGGAATTCGCCGCCGAGGAACAAGCCGTGGAAATTGTGGTCACAAGACCGAAGCCTCCGAAAAAATCGGCGATCTCGTCAGTGCAGCTCCCACAGTCGTGAAGACGGAAAAGGGCTTGGCTTTCTCCATGAAGATAATGACGCTCGGTCACATCCATCCCGCCGACAGTCGTTCCCGAAATCAAGGCCGAACGGTCCGAATCTTTGACCCCGGCCTCCTCAATCGCCTCTTTGACAGCCATGATTCCAAGCAATGTTGTCCGAGGGACAATCCTGTCTGAAGGAAGCCCGAGAGCGTTCTTGAGTTCCCCGTCGGACATATTCACCTCCCCGCAAGGAAGTTCAGAGTGAGCGGTCTGCAGACGCCTAAGGCTCCCGACGCCGCTTCTGCGGGCGGTAAGGGAACGCAATGTTTCCTCCTTCCCCACCCCGATGGCGGAGATGATTCCGGATCCTGTTATGACGATTCTCCCGGACACTTACTTCGATTGGTTAGCCTTGATGTACTCGGCCATGGTTCTTACTGACTTGAAGACTTCCTTGCCCTCGGCAGGATTCTTCAGCTTGATTCCGTAGTTCTTCTCCAAAAGCAGCATGAGCTCCAGTGCGTCAATGGAATCAAGTCCAAGGCCCTCTCCGAAAAGAGGTGCGTCAGCGTCGATGTCCTCAGGCGTGACGCCGTCCAGTTTCAAAGCCTCTATGATCTTTGTCTTCAATTCGTTGATAAGTGCATCCATATTATTTTTCGATTAAATATAATTCAGCCTCAAAATGTTCCGGATCAGAGCATTCCAGCCAACCGGCAATCGCGGATTCCGTCACCGGATCCTGAAACGCCTGCTCCACAATCTCTTTCATCACCGCATCGTCCTTGTCCTCAAGCACATAAAAAGAAGTCTCCCCGTAGTACTTGTTCCGTATGGCGATCTCCCCTGTCACAATGTTCGGAAGCGTGTAGACGAACACCGCCGGGCTGGGGAAGAAGCCATCTTTCCCTATGGTCTTCTGGTACTCGGCGTCATCCGCAAGGGAAGCGCTCCGGTTGAACAGGATCACAGCCCTGTCCTCGCAGTCAGTTCTTCTCGGATTCTCCCCACCCAGCAGCAGTTCAGTCGCGACGAATCCCAGACGCGCCAAAGGATCCATTTTGAAGAACTTAGGGTAGTCTCCTACCTTTTGCCGGTAAATCTCAACCAAAAGGTCCGCCCCAGTGGAGCCAAAGATAAGTATTTTTTCGCCAACGACCACTTTCTCCGGCGTGATCAGAACATGAGCCTTCGTCTTCATTCGTCACCTCCATTAAAAATGTCACCTTTCATGAATATGGCGGCGGCATTGCAGCCCCCGAACCCTGACAGCAGTTTGGCGAACGCCCGCTTCGTCGTCTTCCTCGGCTCCGGGGAGATGTCCAGCGGACAGGAAACCCCGCACTCTGAATATCCCCGCGTCCCAAGCACGGTTCCATCATCGACAGAAGCCATCGAAAGGATGGTCTCAAGGATTCCGGCCGCCCCCATCGTGTGACCGAAATAGCCTTTCAGGCTGTTCACCGGCACGTTCTGCAATCCGGCTCTGGTCAAAGCGATGGATTCCATCTCGTCATTGTAGGCGGTCGATGTGCCGTGTACAGAAACAAGGGACAGAGACTCAGGTTTGACATCCCCAAGGGCAGCCTTGATTGCCCTGAAGCTTCCCTCCCCGGTTCTGGACGGCCCGGATATGTGGTTCGCGTCGTTGCGGATCGCTCCTCGAACCAGAACCCAATCATCAGGTCCTGGGATCTTGTACTGGAATATGATCGTGGCGGCGGCCTCTCCAAGGTTCAGGCCTTTACGATGCGCGTCAAACGGTCTGCAAGCCTCCTGGGACAACGCCTTGAACGACTGGAATCCGGAAATGATGAATCTGGACTGGACATCGGACCCGGTCACTATCACCGTCCCGTATTTTCCGGCCTTGAGTTGCCTCATCGCTGCGATCTGGGCACAAAGTCCTGAGATGCAGGCGTTCGAGACCACCAAAGGGGTGTTTTTGTTGCCGAAGAATCCGGCGACCTTCTCAGCAGAATTCCCAAGCCTTTCCCTCACGGCCGGATCACCGCCGCAAGGCTCGGCCTCGCTGTCCAGCAGCTCAACATTACCTTTCGTGGATGAAATCACGAAAAGCACGTCATCGGAAGCCGGATCTATGCCGGTTCCTTTCAAAGCCTTTGACACAGACAAGATCATACGTCTCTCAAAACATGTCAGACCATCGTCCGGTCCGGGATATTCACCGGTCCTTGCCGACGAATCCATCCCGGCATATTCATCAGCCAAAGACACCTCATCTATCAGCGATGCGAAAAACGGCTCCGGAAGGTCTTTCGAAGATTCGTAAAGCCTCAGCGCCGACTCCCCGGCCTTCACCTTCGCATAATTTTCTTCAGTGGTCGTCCCCAACGGGGAGATTATGTTGTCAGAAACCTTGACCACGGCCTTGTGTCCTCCGACCGGCTTGCTTTCGTCCAAGGCGATGACCATCGAGCCTTCCGCTATCATATTTCCATCAGATTTTGTCTTTGCATCCACCATCAGCATGGTTCCGAATTCTCCTTTGAGATCAATCTCAGTCTCGATGGACTCTCCGACAGACGGAGTTCCAAGAACCTTGAAATCCTTGAGGGCGCAGACATAGCCCACGCTGACCGGTTTATGGAGCAAGTACTTGTTGATGAAGCCGATCCTTGCGGCGCAGGTCTGGGCGATGTTCTCCACAAGCCCTTCAGGCACAAGTCTCCCGCCCTCAACAAAGACATTGCCCTCCTGAATCAGGAATCGTGTCACGGTCCTCTGGTAGGAGCACGACAACAGACTGGAAATCATGACAAAAGGCTTCCGCTGGGGCAGAAGTTCCGTGATGTCCACCGACGTGAAGTCAAAAGTCTTCAGATCCTCCTCAGTCATTTTTCCAGAACTCGTAAAAATTAAACCATTGGTTTGGGTAGAGCCTCAGAATCTCCGTGATTTCACCGGCGTAGGCTCTTGCCATCGCCTCAGCCTTTTCCCTCACCCCAAAGCCATCCAGACCTTCGTCCGGGCGGAACAGATGCACACGGTACTTTCTCAGCCCGACCTTCATCACAAAGACCGAGACCACAGGGACACCTCTCATGGACGCCAACTGAAACGGCCCCAAAGGAAGTTCAGCCTCAGCCCCAAGAATCTCGCAGCTGACAGTGCGGTTCGAGCCGAAGACCCTGTCTCCGTGAATATTCACTATCTCGCCGTCAGCCAAGGCGTTGTTCAAGATCACGAGATGGGACATATCCTCAGAAATGCTCACCAGACGGACATTGTTCCCACCCAGAATCCTTTCCCTGTTCTCTGTCAGAGCCTCGCCCTCACCGCCGAACACCAATGCGTTCATCTTTTTGGGAGACCTCAGCTCATAGCCGGCCAACTCATCGTTGCCTATGTGCGAACTCAACTGTAAAAAGCCGCCCTTCCCGGCGCAAAGTTTCTCATAAATTGGTATTTGAGGAACCTCAACCTTGAATTTCTTTCCTGAATATGACGCGAACCTGTCCATGATGACAGTTCCGAACATCCAGTGGCAAGCGAACACATGAAGGAAAGACTCCAGAGGTCCGAAACCTTGCCTGCGGCGGAAGTAGTGGTAATTGGAAATGTACCCTTTATGATTGAATATCACGTAGAACGGAATCGCAAGACTCATCAGCAGATAAAAGAACCACAGCGGAATGACCTTCATCATCCCGATCAGAGACCTGTGCATCCACGAGGTCCCGTCAGTCGTGCCCTGCCACTGCCTTTCTCCGCTCTCCGGCATATTCACTCCTATAAGCGCCCATCAGGTTGGAGCGTGGTTATATTCCTAAGCTATCTTTTCCTCAATGAAATCATAAAGGCTGCCCAGAGTGGTGAGCCTTCCGAGTTCCTCGGACTTGACCTTGACACCGAATTCCTTGTCGATCAAGACTATAATGTCCACGATGTCGAGACTGTCGATGCCCAGATCCTTTTTTAGCGCGGCATTGTCGTTCAAAAGAGCCGCATCAATCTCGAACTCGTCAACGAGGAATCCGTTGACCTTGGTGATTATTTCTTCCTTACTCATTATTATGGTCTTTTATTCTTTAACGCAAATCAATATGTTGTGTCCCTGACCGATGCCGTCGATGATCTTCTCGACCTTCATCCCGGCTTTCTCTATAAGCCTTGTCAGGTCCTCGGAGTAGTACATCTTGCTGTTGCCGTTGGCCATCGCCGTGAAATACAGGCTGGTCATTGTCAGGCAGAAAGCCGCCGGTTCAAAACGTTGCCTGTTCCAAAGGAGTTCCATGATGCAGAGTCTCGCTCCGGGACGGAGAATCTCTGCCGCCCTGCACAGAATGCTCAGTATCTCATCCTCGGAGAAACAATCCAGAAACTGGCTCATCCAGATGACATCATATTCCTTATCGACAGGAAATCTGGTCTCCGGGTCGAGCAGGTTGCCCCCACAGCCATGGATTCTATCCGCCCCTGGCTTACCGGCCGTCTCTTTCCGCATAAGCCCGATCTGCTGAGGCAGGTCCAGAACAGTGACCTCGACATCCGGATCGTGGCCGACGCACTGGAGCGCCCATTTTCCGGTGTTGCCTCCGACATCAAGCAGATTCTTCACAGGACGGTCGAATATTATCTTCAGAGCCTCCTCGAAAGAATTGTTTGAATAGAAATGATCAAACGCGAACCAGCTTGTCCGGGCCGGCTCTGGAAGGGCGGAAAGGCCTTCGTAAATCGTGTTCCAATCTCCCAGACATTTCAGGCCGACGGGGCGGTGTTCCCTAAAGGATTCGTCCAGATGAAAGAACCCTTCGTAGTTGACATCGTTGTTGAAATCCATGTTGACCTTCGTGGCCTCATCCGTAAGCAAAAACCAGCCCACCTTGGAGATTGTGAACCGGTCTGTCTCGGTGTCAACCAGCACAGTACCAATGCAGAGGCCGGCTTCCAGAAGACACTTTACGGCATATTCAGAGACTCCGACAGTCTCGACGATCTCTTTCTCTGTCAGTCCTTCGCGATGGTCACGAAGAAGATCCAGGATGCCGTATTTCACCAACAGGCGGGACGCCTGGAAGACTATCGGGCCGAAAGCGATGAACTCAGCCATCCGCTGCGCCTCACGCGCGGTGTACTGATCTTTGGTGTATCTTTTTTCGAGTTCAGGAAACAGTTCCATCTATTTGAGGTTTAACGGGTTATTTCTCAGATATGATTCCACGGCCGCTATCTGTTCGTAGAACGGATTGTCCTCCACGAACTTAGGGATGATCGCACGGACATCGTCATAGACCTTTCTGGAAGTCGGGGCAAGTCTGCCGACGATTCCGAGACAGTCAACAGCCTGAGCCAAGGCGATGAAATGGATCGCGAATACCTGATAGGTGTTGTCGATGACACGCTTGGTGAGCAGAGCCGTGTTGGTTCCCATGCTCACAATGTCCTGGTTGTCATTGTTGTTCGGTATGCTGTGGACGTAATTCGGCATCGCAAGGGTCTGACATTCAGCCGTTGTTGAAGTGGCCGTGAACTGGCATGCCTGCATTCCGTAGTTCAGTCCGAGAGTCCCCATATTCAGGAACGGAGGAAGGATGCCGTTGATGCGGTCGTGGAAAAGGTAGTTCAGCTGACGCTCGGCCGTCATGGCCATCCTTACCGTGGCGATCTTCACCTTGTCCTCCTCCAGCGAGATGTAGTCCCCATGGAAATTGCCGCCGTGGAAGACATTCTTAGCCACGTGATCCACAATCGGGTTATCACAGGCGGAGTTCAGTTCCTCCTCCAGCACCCTGCGGGCATTGGCGAATGTCTCATAGACAGGGCCGAGAATCTGCGGAGTGCACCTCAACGAATAGTAGGCCTGGACCTTGTGGTCAAAGGTACGGTCAGAGGCGTGGCCATTGTCGTAGAGGTCGTGCTCGCGTTTATGCAGGCAGCCACTTCCCTCGGAAAGAGCCCTCATCCTGGCGGCGATCACCTGCTGCCCCTCATGGCGGCGCACCTCGTTCAGTTCCTCAGACATCAAATCATCGAACGACGAGGCTATCTCATTCATCATCACGGAAGCCAGTGTCGCCCAATCAAGGAGCCTGTCCGCATAAATCTGGTTGACAACACCTATTCCTGTCATGAATGACGTTCCGTTGGAGATCGACAATCCTTCGCGGATATGAATCTTGAACGGCTCCAGGCCATTCTCTTTAAGAACCTCAGCGGACGGACGCCATTCCCCCTTATAGTGAACCTTTCCCTCACCGATCATGCAAAGTGCCATGTGGGCCAGTTGGACCAAGTCGCCGCTGGCGCCTACACTGCCATGCTGAGGAATGAACGGGAATATGTTCCTGTCGATCATCTCTACCAGAAGCTTGACCAAATCCGGATGCACACCCGAACGGGCCTGGAGGAACGTTCCCAGACGGGCGATCATCGCAGACTTTACATAAATGTCATCCAGAGGTTCTCCGGCTCCCGTGGAATGGCTTCTGATGATGTTGTACTGAAGGTCTTTCAGGTACTTGTCATCCACCCTCCACTGCGCCATAGGGCCGAACCCGGTGTTGATCCCGTATATCACCTTCTCGGAGGCAAACTCCTCAAGGAATTTATAACACGCCTCAACCTCACCCATAGGAAGGTCACCCAGTGAGATCCGTTTATTATTGAATATTACATCTTCAGCCCAACTCATGGTGAGCGAGAAACTCCCTGCCATAATATTACCGTTCTTTGATTCTAAAGCAATTTTACAAAAATACCAAATTATCGCTCCAAATGCATAAAAAAGTGCGGGTTTCCGTCATGAAAGCCCACACTTTCCCAAATATTATCCTTTAATACTAGTAATCCTGACAGATTACCTGCTTGTTAGAATGCATAGCGGACACCGATGCCCAGGGCAAACGGACCGTCGCCTCTAAGGCCACTGTCACCGAACATAAGTCTCGGGCGGAAATCCACAGACAATTGAAGAGGAAAATCGAATGTGTACTCCAAACCGACATTGCCGACGAATCCGGCATACACGGTGTTCTCGTCCTCATCATTCTCCCACACCGCCACGCTGGCACCTGGACCTGCATAGAATCCCCATTTTCCTTTTGGAGTCCAGTCTGGCTGAACAATCATGAAGTTATAGATGCCGTCCACATGGAATGCGCTCGTGCTGAACCCATTGTCCAGTCCCAGACCGAATTCAAGGAAATCGGATCCTCCCATGATGTAATTCTCGTAACTGACATCGATGCCATAATTACCGAGGCGCCCTCCGATCGACTTAGGCTGGGCGAATGCGACTGTCACAGAACCGATAAGAAGCGTGAGAATCAGTAATGTCTTTTTCATAACCATTGTAAATTAATGAAACCAATAAGGCAGAGGACTTCTACAAAATCTATACTAGACCAGAGAATCCCATGAACGCCATGGCAAGGATTCCGGCTGTAATAAGGGCTATCGGAATGCCTTTGAACGGCTTAGGCACATCATTTAAATCAAGGTGCTCGCGAAGGCCGGCGAACAGCACGAGGGCCATTCCGTAGCCGACGGCGGTCGCGAACGCATAGACAACGGACTCACCGAGGTTCAGCATGTGTGCGTGACCACCAAAAGCGAACTCCTTCGTGACCACGTTGAGAGCCACACCGAGCACTGCGCAGTTCGTGGTGATCAGAGGAAGGAATATTCCCAAAGCCTGATAGAGGGACGGGCTGATCTTCTTCAGCACGATCTCCACCATCTGCACAAGGGCAGCGATCACAAGGATGAACGCGATGGTCTGAAGGAACTGAAGTCCGAAGGCTTCCAGAAGATACTGATTTATAAGATAAGTCACCAAAGTCGCAAGGGTGATCACAAAGCACACCGCTCCGGCCATACCGGTCGCCGTGGAGATCTTGTTGGAGACACCCAGGAACGGACATGTACCCAGGAACTGGGCGAGCATGATGTTATTGACGAATATCGCCGAGATTATTATAAGAAAATATTCCATGGCTTAGTTCTTTTTAGCGATTTTGTTGAACAGTACCATAAGGTAACCAAGGGCGAGGAACGCTCCCGGAGCCATCACGAACACAAGGATTCCGTCGCCTGAGATCAGTTTGAGACCAAAAACAGAGCCGCTTCCCAAGATCTCGCGGACAATTCCGATGACCGTCAGGGAGAGTGTGAAGCCGCAGCCGATTCCAAGTCCGTCAAGGGCGGAGTCGAAGATGCCGTTCTTGTTGGCGAACGCCTCGGCGCGTCCGAGGACAATGCAGTTCACCACGATCAACGGTATGAACAGACCGAGGGTGGCGTACATCGCCGGAGTGTAGGCCTGCATGGCGAACTGGAGAATCGTCACGAAAGTGGCGATGACCACGATATAGACAGGAATATGCACCTTGTCAGGAACCACAGGAGCGATCGCCGAGATGGCGATGTTCGAAAGCACCAGGACGAAAAGTGTGGCGAGGCCCATGCTAAGGCCGTTGATGGCCGAAGTAGTGGTCGCCAGCGTAGGACACATACCCAGAAGCAGTACAAAAGTAGGGTTTTCCTTCAGGAAACCTTTGGTGAAAAGATTCAGTTTATTGCTGCTCATAGCCTATTCTCCTTTGATTGAATTGAAAGCCTTCACGGCGTTATCAATGGCCAGTGCGTAAGCCCTTGAGGTGATTGTGGAGGCCGTGATGGCATCCACGTCGCCACCGTCTTTCTTGACTGTCAAAGTCTTGGAAGACGGGTCAAAGCCCTTGAACTGGTTCATGAACTTCTCATCGGTGTTGCACTTGGCGCCAAGACCAGGGGTCTCGTTGTGGGACAGGACGGAAGTGTTGTAGACCACGCCGTCGGCGGTGATGCCGACCATCAGGACAAGCGGGCCGCCGAATCCGACGGTCGTTGACTTCACGGCGTAGGCCACAGGAGCACCGTCCTTGGTGCTGACATAATATTCAGAAGCCTGTCCGCCGACCTCGACTGGTTTGGCCTCGGAGAGTTCGCCTCCCTCCGGAAGCACGGCTCCGATGGAAGCCTTGAGGATGTCAGCGTTGGCCTTTGCGATCGGCTCGGCGGTCAGGGCGTACATTCCACCCAGAAGAGCGGAGCAGACAAGGCTCACAATTGTCAGGCAGACCACCATTGTGGTGAGATTTGATTTTACAGCCATGATCTATGCCCTCCCGTATTTTTTCTGATGGAACCACTTGTTGAGAAGCGGGACCACAGAGTTCATGATAAGTATAGCGAAGCTTACTCCTTCAGGATACGATCCGAAATATCTGATCATCAACGTGATGAAACCGATTCCGACACCGAAGATGATGCCGCCCTTCGTGCTCATAGGTGAGGTCACATAGTCGGTCGCCATGAAGCATGAACCGAGGAGAAGACCACCGGTGAGGAGGTTGAAGGCAGGGTCGGTGAACTGAGCCGGATCAGCGAGCCAGAAGATGCATGAGACTGCGGCCACGGTTCCAAGGATGGAAAGAGTGATCCAAGGCTTGATGACCTTGCGGACAAGCAGGTAGATGAAGCCGATAAGAATGGCGATGGCGCTTGCCTCTCCGGCGGATCCGCCGATGTTGGCGAAGAGCATCTGCGACGCTGAGAAGCCATTCTGGGCGATAAGATCCGAAGCGGAAAGTCCTTTCATCAGCCCCTCGTTGATAATACCGAGAGGAGTCGCCCCCGAAATCGCATCCGCCCCAAAAAGGCCTCCCGGGATCGTCCAGTTGGTCATGTAGGTCGGGAACGAGATGAGCAGGAACACACGTCCCACGAGAGCCGGGTTGAATACATTCTGTCCGAGACCGCCGAAAGTCATCTTCGCGACTCCGATGGCGACCACGGCTCCGATGAACACAACCCACCAAGGAGTGGAAGCCGGCAGGTTGAGCGCCAGCAGGATTCCGGTCACGGCCGCCGACCAGTCACCGACGGTGGACGGAGCCTTAAGCAGATATTTAGTGATCAAATACTCCAGCGCCACGCAGGAGATGACGCTGACAGCCAGGACCAGCAATTCGGCAAGGCCGTAGAACACGACCGAAACCAAAACAGCCGGAATCAAGGCGATCACGACATCCCTCATCAAGACCGGTGTGGTGGTCTTGGAATGAAGGTGCGGAGAAGGTGAAACCAACAATCTTTCCATATTCTTAAACAGTTTTTGCTTTTGCGGCTTCAGCGGCGGCCTTGGCGGCTGCGGCGCGAGCCCTCATTATTCCCATGACCTGACCTCTCGCCATGCTTATGATGTCCAGCAGCGGAATGTAGGAAGGGCAGGTGTAAAGACAGCAACCACACTGGATGCAATCCTGAGCGGCGTTGGCCTCAAGCTCATCCGTGTTCCCGGCCTTGGCGAGACGGTAGAGCAGGAACGGCTCAAGTCCCATAGGGCAGGCGTCCGCGCATTTTCCGCAGCGGATGCAATGGCCTTCAGGATGTCTCTTGGTCTGTTCCTCGGTGAGGAAGAGCAGGGCTCCGGTCCCCTTGAGTGTTGCGGCGTCGAGGTTGGCGATCGCCTTGCCCATCATAGGGCCGCCGCTGATGATCTTGGCGGCATTCTCTGGAACGCCTCCGAGGTAGTCGATGATGTAACGGAGCGGAGTCCCGACCCTGACAAGCAGGTTGGCCTGCTTAGGAAAGCACTCACCGGTCACGGTCACTGAGTTGTCAATCAACGGTTTGTTCTTCTGCACAGCGTCATAGACGGCAAGAGCAGTGGCGACATTCTGGACTACAGCGCCAACGTCGATAGGCAGTCCGCCGGACTTCACCTGACGGTGCATCACAGCGTCGATCAGCTGTTTCTCACCACCCTCAGGGTATTTCTTCATCAGCGGAAGCACCACGATGCCGTCGTACTTGGATGACTTGCCTTTCAATTCCGCAAGGACTTTCTGAATATGCTCGATCGCCTCCGGCTTGTTGTCCTCGATGGCGATGGTCGCGTCGGCGACGCCGAGAGCCTGCTTGATTAGAGCCGTGCCCACAACAACCTGCTCGCCCTTCTCAAGAAGGGTACGGAAGTCGGAAGTCAGATAAGGCTCGCACTCGCAGCCGTTGATGATCAGCATCTCGCACTTCTTTCCTGGAGGCGGGGTCAGCTTAACGTGAGTAGGGAATGTGGCTCCGCCGAGTCCGACGACTCCGCCGAGACGAATCTTCTCGATGATGGCTTTCCCGTCTTCAGGAATGTCTGTCACGAGGGTTTCCGAACGGTCAATGCCCTCTGCCCACTCATCTCCTTCCACGGCGATCTCGACGTAGGTCTGGACGTTTCCGGCGAGATCCTTACGCGGGCCGATGGACTTCACGGTTCCGGAAACGGAAGAGTGGATGAAGGCGGACACGAATCCGCCCGGCTCGGCGATCGGCTGGCCGACCTTTACCTTGTCACCGACAGCGACAAGCGGCTTGGCCGGAGCGCCGATGTGCTGGGCAAGGGAAATATACACGGCCCCTGGCAGCGGAAGAGCCTCTATGGCGCAGTCGCGCGATATCTTGGCGTCATTCGGGTGGACGCCTCCGATAGAGAATGTTCTGTTAGCCATTGTTCTGTTCCTCCTTCTTTACAGTGGCGGCAGCCGCCGCGGCCTCTCTGGCCTTTTTCTGACGTTCCTGGACACGGGCCCTGACGGCATCCTTGTCCAGTGGCTTAGGGAAGTTCACCCCGATGATCGCTCCTGTAGGGCACATAGCCTCGCACTCACGGCAAAGCTTGCACTTCGCGAAATCGATGTAAGCGACATTGTTCTCGACAGTGATGGCGTCGTGGGTACAGGTCTTGGCGCAGATTCCGCAACCGATGCAGCCGGCGGAGCATGCCTTCTTCACGGCCGGTCCCTTGTCCTTGTTCACACAGGACACGAACATTCTCATTCCGCGGGGTCCCTTGGCCCTCAACTCGATGATGGACTTAGGGCAGGCCTTGACGCAGGCGCCGCAAGCCGTACACTTCTCCTGATCCACGACAGGCAGGCCTGTCTCAGGATTCATCGACAAGGCTCCGAACTGACAGGCAGCCACGCAGTCCCCGCAACCGAGACAACCGAAAGCGCATCCGGTGTCGCCGGCGTAAAGGGCAGCCTTGACCTTGCAGGAGGCCGTACCGTCATATTCATTGACCCTTGGTCTGGCGGCGCAGGTGCCACCGCAGCGCACCACAGCCACCATCGGTGCCTTCTCCTTGACCTCGTAGCCAAGGATCGCGGCAACCTTCTTCATTGTCTCATTGCCTCCGACAGGACAGAAATTGTTGTCCAGGTTCGGGGCCTTCACCGCAGCCTCGGCGAACGCGTGGCAGCCGGCGAAACCACAACCTCCGCAGTTCGCGCCTGGCATTGCCTTCTCGACCTCCTCGATGCGCGGATCCTCCTCTACCTTGAACCGCTGCGCGACAAGGTAAAGGGCCAACGCCAGCAGGAGGCCAAGCCCCGTGATGACTGCGATGGTCCAGATGATTGTTGTTGTCATAAAGCCAAATAAAAGCTAATTAATTAGTTATTTCCGAATATAAAACACATACCCTTCCGCAAGGCGGTTCCTGCAGAGGTAGAGTATGAGGTAATACACCGCGATTCCCCCGATCGAAACCAGCCCGGAGGCCAGCTCGCCGAGTCCAATCGACGACAAAGATAACACTAAAATCAGTAATATCATCAAAGGAATCACATAAGAGAGCAGGACAGCCTTGAGCCCCATCTTTCTTGCGAGGCAGACCTCCACCTCCTGGCCTATCGAATATGTCTGCCCCCCGTACAGCGGAACCTCCACAATCTTCTTCTTGGACTCCGCCGCACCGCAAAGACCTGCCGCATGACAGGAGGAGCAGGCGGATTCGGACACAATCCGTACGGACACGCTGTCCTTCCCGACAGACACAACCATACCCTTATGCGAGACTTCCCCGGACGCCATCCTATTCAATCTTTGAAGAAAAAGGATTCTTAAGTTCCGAATAGCTTCTCAGGCGCCCCTGCACCTGACCGACCTTCAACGGGGCCGAGAACCATACAGGAATCCTGTTGTCATCATCCGAGAACCATCCGTAAAGATCCGAATCCCCGGAGAACACCTCACCTGAGACCACCTCGAAACTGAACTTGAGGCAACGGACGGTCCCGATTCCTGAGACATCTTTGTTTTCTTTACCCAAGTATTTGAAATGCAAGGTATAGACATCATCATCCACTGCGAACGTCATCGGGTAATCCTCGCCCTCCTTAAGCAGACTCACGTCAACGTTACGGAGCACATAGTACATCAAAGGGATGTCGTAAGTACATCTGTCCAACGGCAATGTGGCCGAGAATTCCCCTTTTCTGGAATTGCTCAGCGAGGCGTTTATATGCTCATTACCAGGAGCATGCACATACGAATATAGGTTCGTGCAGGTGTACTTTCCTTCCTTTGCGAACCGGGTGAACTTCATCGGCCGCATGCCGTCGCGGGTGAACCATGAATCAAGATCCTCCTTGACACGGAACAATTTCTCATAGAATTTCTGCGTCTTGCCAGTCAAGGACGCATGGAAGACTTTCCGTCCGTTCAGGACAGTTGTGTCAACCTTCAGTGTGGCCTGAGCCACATCAGCGTTGACAAGCCCCCATTTGTAATGAATCGTGAACACCAGCTTCTCGCCTCCCTTAAAAGCCAGATTCTCCTCCTTCAGCCTTTTGACAGGAATGCACTTTCCTTCACCTGAGGCGAAAGCCGTCACGGAAGACAGAATGAATATGGCCGCAAGGGCGCCGAAAAGTTTCGATGCGTTCATCAGAATTCAGTGTTATTGTCAAACTCGCTGTTCATCGCCGAATTCATCGCGGATTCCGTACCTCCCATGTCCTCCGCCCTGGCGGTCAGAGTGTCTCCCGGCTCGACAAAGCGAACCTGCTCGGCCTTGAAGAGCATGTCGATGTCGCACACCTCGCCGTTACGGTGCTTGGCGATGATTATCTGCGTGGTTTCTTTCCCATCCGGAGTCTCTCCGAGCCCCACATAATCAGGACGATGAATGAATATCACCATGTCGGCGTCCTGCTCGATTGATCCCGACTCACGAAGATCGCTCAACTGCGGCTTTCCGCTGCCGCCGGTCCTCTTGACCGCGTCACGGGACAACTGGGACAGGGCTATGATCGGGACGTTAAGTTCCTTCGCGGTGGCCTTCAAGGTTCTGGAAATGGCGGCCACCTCCTGCTCACGCATCCCGCGCAGCTCAGCCGGTCCCTGCATCAACTGAAGGTAATCGACGATCACCAGGCGGACATCCTTGGCCTTAACCAACCTCTTGATCTTGGTCCTGAACTCCATCAGAGGGATGCTCGGGGTGTCGTCAATGTAAATCGGAGCCTTTGATAGGTTCGCCAGCCTGGTCTCAAGCTGCTGCCAGTCCCATGGATCCAGTTTGGTTCCGCCTTTGAGTTTGTCGGCCGACAGGCCTGACTCGGTCGTCATAAGTCTCATGACCAGCTGCAGGGCGGACATTTCCAAAGAGAACACAGCCACCGGCATGTGGTAATCCACCGCCGCGTTTCTGGCCAGATTCAAGGCGAAGGCCGTCTTACCGACGGAAGGACGGGCGGCAAGGATGATCAAATCGGATTTCTGCCATCCCCTTGTGACGCGGTCCAAAGACGGGAAACCAGACGGGACACCACTCAGACCACCCGAAGCGTTCTGATTCTTCTCCACCTCCCTCATCGCCTCGTTGATCACCGAGCCTACTTCCTTGATGTCATTCTTCACGCTGCTCTGGATGGCACTGTAAATCTTTGACTGAGATTCATCAATCAAGAGGTCCACATTCACGGAGTCATCGTAGGCATCCTTGAGAATCTGGTACGAAGCCGTGATTAGCTCCCTCTGGATATTCTTTTGCTTGAGGATGCGGACATAGTACTCGATGTGAGCGGCCGCTCCGACCTTCTCGGACAGCCCGGCAAGGGCGACAGGACCGCCTATGGCCTCAAGGTTGCCTTTCTCCCGGAGCTTCGTGCTGACGGTCACGATGTCGACAGACACATGCTCGTTCACAAGCACGGTCATCGCCTCGAAGATCATCCTGTGACGGGGATCGTAGAAGCATGACGCGGTAAGCTCCTCAAGCGCCGTGTCGACGGATGAGGGCTCGATCAGCATGGCTCCAAGGACAGCCTCTTCGACTTCAAGAGCTTGAGGCGGTTTGTTTCCCATCTCAAGCCCAAGTGTGTCAAGATTGACTGGCCTCGCCTTCTTTTTGGTGGTCTTTCCGGGTTGGTCAGGCATATTCTCCGAAGTTGAGCGCCGGTCTATTCAAAATCCGGATTGACGATGATCCTTCCGCAATGCTCGCAGATGATCAACTTCCTGTTCGATGCGATGTCGACAAGACGCTGAGGAGTGATCGTGCTGAAGCAACCTCCGCAAGAGTCTCCGTTGTAGACAGAGACAACGGCAAGATGGTTGTGAACGCTGGCGCGGATTCGGTCGTAGGCGCTCATGGTTCTCGGATCGATCTTTTTGGCGCATTCCTCACGGACGGCACGGAGTTTCTTTTCCTCCTTTGACGTCGACTCCACGATCGTGGCGAGTTCTTCCTTCTTGGCCTTGAGATCATCGGTTCTGATGGAGATGTAGTCCTTCAAAGACTCGATGTCATCTTTCTTCTCAGCGATGGCCGCCTTGGTGTCATTGATGTTCTTCTGGGCGATCTGACGAAGAAGTCCCTGATTCTCAATCTCCTTATTGATGGAATCGTACTCACGGCTGTTGGAGATGTCGTTCAGCTGCTGCTGGTACTTGTCGATCTGGGCGTCACAGTCCACAATATTCTGCCTGTTCTCAGCGATGGTCTGGTTGTAAGCCTCGATGACAGCCGCATCCTGAGCCTGACGGGCCTTCAGATCGGCTATCTCGTTCTCAAGAGCCTCGACCTCAGACGGAAGTTCACCGCGCATCTGCATGATCTTGTCAATCGCAGAGTCCGCCTCCTGAAGCGCGTAGAGTGTCTTAAGCTTTTCCTCAACGCTGATTTCAGAGTCAGCGAAATTCTTCTGAAGGGACACGAACGTCTCCCTCTGGTCTATCGGAGTCTCGACTTTCTTGATTTTTTTAGTTGCCATATAGCTATCTGACTAATAATAATATACCGGATTACTTTTTTCCAGCCTCGCGCTGGTACAGATTGCAAAGTTAGGAAAATTTTTCCTTAACAGAGAAAATAATATGTCCACAATCTCAACTTCACCTTCAAAATGGCCTATATCCATGACCATAAAATCCTTAGTCGTGAAGAAATGATGGTAGGAGATGTCTCCGCAAAGGTACGCCTGGGCGCCAGCCTTTCGGGCGTTTTCAATCAGCGACCCGCCGGATCCTCCGCACATGGCCACGCGGTCCACCGGCACTTCAGGGAGGCGCGAGCACCGGACAACCCTAAGGCCGAACCTCGACTTGACATATTCAATGAACCTTACGGCTTCCATCGGTTGCGGCAGGTCGCCCACCGCGCCAAGGCCATAGCCTTCGGGGTCTTCGTCAAGTATCTGAATATCCCTAAGTTCCAATCGTCTCGCCATCGCTCCGCTGACCCCGGCGAGGACCTTGTCGGCGGATGTGTGGGCGGCATAGACCGCGATCCCCGCCGAGGCTGCCTTCAGGATCGCCAGTCCGACAGGATCGTCGGGAGATATCTTCCTGATGCCACCGAATATCAAAGGATGGTGCGTCACGATCATGTCGGCGCCACACTCTACAGCCTCATCCACAAGTTCCGGGGTACAGTCAAACCCTAGAAGGACTCCGTGAACTTCCTGCAGCGGGGAACCGATGATGAGACCGCTGTTGTCCCAACTCTCCTGAACGGAAAGCGGGGCGAACGACTCGATGGCTGAAGTGATGTCCCTTGCTATCATATTCACAAAGATTTCTTTACCTCCACCAACTGGCGACGGATCTCCTTGAGGCTGTCCAACGCCTTCACACGCCCGTCCACTGTCTTTCTTTCGGCGGCCATTTTCTTCGCTGCCCCCTCAAGGGTCAGTCCCTGCTCCTTGACGAGCAGGTGGATCTGTTTCAGGCAAGCCAGGTCCTCCGCCGTAAAAAGACGGTTGCCCTTGGCGTTTCTCTTAGGCTTGATGTACTTAGGGAACGAGTTTGACCAAAACCTCACAAGCGAGGTGCTCTCCCCCAGTATGTCCGCGGCCTCTCCGATAGTATAATACAACTTTTCCATTATTCATTATGTTTTGTTAATCCATTGACTGCCCGGTGTTGGCGGACATGAAAAGCATACCCATGTAGTCATCCGGGCTGACTGACGCGAAAAGATAGTTCAAAGGATCCATCCGCAATGTGTCCCGGAACACTTCATAATGAAGATGCGGGGCGAACGAGTTGCCGGACATCCCGACCTGACCGATCCTCTGCCCTCTCGTGACCTTCTGTCCTTTGGAGACCCGAGTGTTCTCAAGATGCGCGTAACGGGTAATATAGCCGTTGCCGTGGTCGATGGTCACGACATTTCCCAGCCCTTTCGTGGAATGTGTCACATCCTTGACAACTCCATCAGCGGCGGCGTTCACCGCCTCGCCCTGCTGCGAGATAAGGTCAAGTCCTCCATGGAACGTCTTAACCTTGTAAAAAGGGTTGATTTTCTCGCCTACGGAAGCTCCAGTCCTCGCATAGGAGAATGTCTCCAAGGGATTTGTCATCGGGGGAAGTACGGCCGCATCACCCGAAATCACTTCCATTATCTTTCTGAAATTCGCCTCGACGCGGTCAGACACCTTGGCCAAAGTATCAAGTTTCGCCTTTGAGTACCCCACTATCATGCCATTCTGAATGGAGTCCACATCAGACAGCAGGGCATATTTGTAGATACCTCCCAGATCGGGAGCGTCGGAATTGAACAAACGATGGTAAATCTCGTTGTCCTTGGCCTTTAATCCATCCAGCACATCCCCGACAAGTTCCTCCCTTTCAGACAACTCCTTATACATTTGACGGTACATCTGGTTCTGTCTCTTGAGCCTGCGTTCCGAGTCCGTGCTTATCACAAACGAAAAGACCACATAGTAGACAACAGCCAGAGAAGCGGTGACAAGGAAATACTTCGCCGCCTTTCCAAGAACAGTCCATACAGAATGTGTGACCTTACGGAATTCCATCCGTGTCTTGTCGAACTCATACTTCGCCCCCATTATCCTTCCTCCTTAACGACGTCTGACACTGAAGGCCCGCCTCGTGGAAGAGGGCGAAGAGCCTGACTCATCTTCCCTCATCCTGACCATGTCCGAATACTCCGACGCGGACATCGACAAGTCCAGATAGTTCGCCGGATTCACCTTCAGTCCCTTGTAGACAACCTCATAATGAAGATGAGGGCCACTGGAGCGCCCGGACTTTCCACTCTCGGCGATGCACTCCCCCCTCTTCACCTTCATGCCCTCGATCACCTTGACAGAATTAAGATGGGCGTAGATCGTCTTGTAGCCGAATCCGTGGTCTATCGTGATTGAATTGCCGTAGCCGAAAAATTCGAACTTCACAGACTCCACGACACCATCACCTGTGGCGTAGACCGGGTTGCCGGTCTTCATCGCGAAGTCGAGTCCGGTGTGCATCTTTGCGGAACCCGTGAACGGGTCGGTCCTGTAACCGAACCTGCTGGAGAGCCTGTACTTTGACTGATCCGGCACTATAGGAGGAATGGCCGGAATGCATGACGCCATGTCACCGGCGGTCTTGGACACTGCGGCCACCTCATCAAAGGACTTGCTCTGGACATAAGTCTTTCTCGTAAGTCTGTCTATCCTCAATGCGGTGTTTTTCAGTCTGTTGTCCGGCTCAAGACCATCAAGGAACGAGTACCTGTCGACTCCTCCGATGCCGGCCTCGCGGACCCCTGCGGGGATCTCGTTCATTCCGAATATGGATCTGTAGATGTCGTCATCCCTCACCCTGAGGGCATCCAAAATCTCGGCGTAGCGGTCAAGTTTGGTGTTCATGAGGTCTATCCTGGCATCCCAGCGGGCGTGCTCCGCCTTCAGAAACGCGGTCTTGGGCAGATCATAACCCAGAACCGACGTGAAGAGCCATATATAGAGAACCGCCATCGCCACGCTTCCGGCGAACAGCAGCAGCCCCTTGAAGACTTTCGACTTCAAGGACACCTCCTTTATCTCATATAATAAGGTCTCCGGATTGAGAATATACTTCCCCATAGCCTACAAATATACCCTTTTTTGCGATATATCCCGAAAAATGTTATAATTTTGCCAATTCCGTGCCTTTCTGGAAGAAATTTTCAGACGGAAACGGGGATATATTCATGATGTAATTGATTTTTAGATATGTACACCGCCAAAGAGATTCGACAGCAATTTTTGGACTTCTTCGCTTCAAAGGGGCACACAATTGTGCCGTCCGCGCCGATGGTGATCAAGAATGACCCGACGCTGATGTTCACCAACGCCGGTATGAACCAGTTCAAGGACATATTCCTCGGAAACAGCACCCCAAAGATGAAAAGAGCGACAGACTCACAGAAGTGCCTGAGGGTCAGTGGAAAGCACAACGATCTTGAAGCCGTGGGACACGACGGAAGACATCACACGATGTTCGAGATGCTGGGCAACTGGAGCTTCGGGGACTATTTCAAGACCGAGGCCATCAGCTGGGCATGGGAACTGCTGACGGAGGTTTACAAGATCGACAAGTCAAAGCTCTACGCGACCGTGTTCGAGGGTTCAGCCGAGGATGGCACCTCGATTGACGAGGAGGCCAAGGCAGCATGGATGAAGTTGATGCCGGAGGATCACATCATCCTCGGCAACAAGCACGACAATTTCTGGGAGATGGGCGACACGGGCCCTTGCGGGCCTTGCAGCGAGATTCACATCGACCTGCGTCCGGACGAGGAGATCGCCAAAGTCCCCGGGAAGGATCTCGTCAACACCGACAACGACCAGGTCATCGAGATCTGGAACCTGGTGTTCATGCAGTACAACCGGAAGGCAGACGGGTCTCTTGAGCCGCTCCCTGCCAAGAACATCGACACAGGAATGGGCTTCGAGAGGCTATGCATGGTGCTTCAGGGCAAGACGAGCAACTACGACACCGATGTGTTCTCCGGAATGATCCGCAAGATAGAGGAACTCTCCGGACACAAATACCACGAGAACGAAAAGACAGAAGTCGCCATGAGGGTTATCGCCGACCACATCAGGGCGATAGCATTCTCGATAGCTGACGGCCAGCTGCCGTCCAACGTGAAGGCCGGCTATGTCATCAGGAGGATCCTGCGCCGCGCCGTGCGCTACGGCTACACGTTCCTCGGCTTCGACGAGCCGTTTCTCTGCTCGCTGGTTCCACAGCTTGTCGCAGACATGGGCGAGGCCTATCCGGAGCTCGTCAAACAGCAGAAACTCATCGAGAGCGTGATCAGGGAGGAGGAGATGTCATTCCTCAGGACCCTTGACAGGGGAATCAAGCTGATGGATGACTACATAGCCAAGAACTCCGCCACAAAGACCATCCCCGGGGAGGACGCTTTCATACTCTACGACACTTACGGATTCCCTATCGACCTGACCGAGTTGATCGCTTCCGAGAAAGGCTACACGGTTGACATGGAGGGCTTCGGCAGGGAGCTTCAGAAACAGAAGGACAGGGCCCGCAACGCCACAGCCAACGAGTTCGGAGACTGGACGGTCTACCACGAGGGCGAGGAAGAGGCTTTTCTCGGCTACGACAGCCTTGAGCTGAAAGACGTGAGACTCCTCAAGCAGCGTACCGTGAAGCAGAAGAACAAGACGATGTTCCAGCTTGTCTTCGACCGTACTCCGTTCTACGCCGAGATGGGCGGACAGGTGGGCGACACCGGTGTCATCATCTCCGAGAGCGGCGAGGAGATCAAGATCCTCAACACAATAAAGGAGAACAACCTTACCATCCACATCGCCGAAAGGATTCCGACGGGCTGCGAGGAGACCTTCACATTAAAGGTGGACGCGGAGCGCAGACTCAAAATCACGGCGAACCACACGGCGACCCACCTTCTGGATTTCGCTCTTAGAGAGGCTCTTGGAACGCACATCGAGCAGAAAGGCTCGTTCGTGGGACCGGACTACTTCCGCTTCGACTTCTCGCATTTCGCGAAGGTCACCGACGAGGAGCTCAGGAAGGTCGAGCATAGGGTCAACCAATTGATCCGCGCGGACTACCCGCTCGAGGAAAAGAGGGACGCCACGATGGACGAGGCCAAGGCGATGGGTGCTATAGCACTCTTCGGAGAGAAATACGGTGACAGGGTGCGCGTCATCAAGTTCGGCGACTCAATCGAGCTCTGCGGCGGAACCCACGCCAAGTCCACCGGACGCATCGGATTCTTCAGAATCGTCTCTGAATCGGCCATCGCCGCCGGAGTGCGCAGGATCGAGGCCGTGACCGGAGAGGCCGCCGAGGAGATTCTCGACACCCTCACTGACACCCTCAAAGGCATCCGCACGATGTTGGGCAATGCTCCTGAAGTGGCAGCCGCCGTGGCCAGACTCATCAGCGAGAACTCTGCGGCGAAGAAGAAGATCGAGGAATATGCCAAAGAGAAAGCCGCCTCGTTCGCCAAGGTGATTTCAGAGAACGCGGAGGAGATCAATGGAATAAAAGTTGTTAGGTTCAGCCGGGATGTTGATCCGTCAATACTCCGCGAGGCCGCCTCGATTCTCCAGAAAGAAGTGGAGAACTTCGCCCTTGCGGCGGCTTTCAGCCATGATGGCAAACCACAACTTGCCCTGATGTACTCCAACGACCTTGTGGCCGCAGGTCACAACGCCGCCAAGGACATCCGTGAGGCCGCCAAGTTCATTCAAGGCGGCGGTGGAGGACAGCCGACTCTCGCCACGGCGGGAGGCAGGAATATAGAGGGGCTCCAGGCAGCGTTGGACAAGATGGTCGAGGTCATCACGGCGTAGACGGAAGAATATTCACGAATATATTCATAAAACAATTCATTTGGGATGAAGAAGATCGACAGATTCATACTGACCTCATTCATAGGACCATTCTTTATGATCCTGCTTGTGGTCATCTTCATCCTTATGATGCAGTTCCTGTGGGTCTACATCGACGAGCTGGTCGGTAAAGGCCTGAGCCTTGGCATCGTGGCGGAGTTTCTTTTCTGGGGAAGCTGCACCGTGCTGCCGCTGGCCCTGCCTCTGGCCACCCTGCTCGCCTCGATGATGACCATCGGCAACATGGGCGAGAACAATGAGCTCATCGCCCTCAAGGCGGCGGGTATGTCGGTCCTTCGGGTGATGCTTCCCATCCTCATCGCCTCGTTCTTCATCAGCGTGGGAACATTCTTTGTCATCAACAACCTCGTGCCGGTCTCCTATAACGAGATCTTCACGCTCAGGGATGACATCGGAAAGACCAAGGACGAGATCAAGATCCCTTCAGGAACATTCTACGATGGAGTTGACGGTTATGTTCTCAGGGTCGGAAGCAGAAACGACAAGACCGGCATGATGAAAGACGTGATGCTTTACGACCACAACGGCAAGGGCAACACCAGACTCACCCTCGCGGACTCCGCCATCATGAAGATGTCCAAGGACAAATCCTATCTGACCTTCAGGATGTACCACGGGACCAACTATCAGGAGACCAACGAGAAAAACTACCGGGACACCTCCCTTCAGCTTCAGAAGATAGATTTCTCGAGACAGGAGATGGTCATCGCACTCCAGAACTACGCCTTCCAGAAATCAGACAGCGCAAGATACGGGGATCAGGTGAAGGCTCTCCCTCTTGAGAAACTCCGGACGCAAAAGGACTCTCTTGAGGCTTTGAGGGACAGCACCAAATCCCAGCAGATTTTCAGCACGGCCGCCTCCTACATTTTCACGCTGAACAAGCAGCTGGACACTACGGCAAGCGGAATCAGCAGGAATTTCAGCGACCCTGGGTTCCTGAGTTTCAAGGATGACCAGTCCACGTCACAGGCATTGAGCAAGGCGGCGGACAACGCCCGACAGCTCAAATCCAATCTGGAGAACTACGAATTCGGAGCGTTCGACTACACGGTGCGGCTCCGCTGGACCGCTCTTGAGTTCCTAAGGCGCTACGGTCAGGCGTTGGCATGCTTCATCATGTTCTTCATCGGAGCTCCGCTCGGAGCATTGATCAGAAAAGGAGGAATCGGTGTCTCCGCCATCATCTCCCTGTTGTTCTTTGTGCTTTACTGGATAGTGGACATCACTGGAGTTAAGTTGGCCAGGGACGGAAGCATCAGCACAGTGGCGGGGGCCTTCATGTCGGCGGGAATACTCCTGCCGATCGGACTGTTCCTGACATGGAAGGCGATCCACGACACGGACATTTCAAATTTTGACAGCTTAAAGAATTGGTGGAGAAAGACTAAGAGTATGTTGGCAGGAATATTCAAAAAGACAAGGATCGTCTACATGGGCACACCGGAGTTCGCTGTGGAGCCACTAAAGGCTCTTCTTGAGCGGAAGTACAACATCGTGGGTGTGGTGACAGTGGCGGACAAGCCGAGCGGCCGAGGACAGAAAGTCAATGAAAGCGCTGTCAAGAAGTTTGCTGTCGGGCATGGCATTCCTGTGCTCCAGCCCGTGAAACTTAAGGATCCTGAGTTTTTAAAGCAGCTCAAGGCTTTGAAGGCCGACCTATTCATTGTCGTGGCGTTCAGAATGCTGCCGGAGGATGTCTGGGGAATGCCTAAACTCGGCACGTTCAACCTGCACGCCGCGCTTCTGCCTCAGTACCGGGGGGCGGCTCCTATCAACTGGGCTGTGATCAACGGGGAGACCAGGACCGGAGCCACGACATTCATGATCGACAAGAACATCGACACGGGAGGGATTATCCTTCGTCAGGGGATAAACATCTCTGACACGGACACCGCGGGAGACGTACACGACAAATTGATGGAGATCGGGGCGGAGTTGGTTGTTCAGACCACCCAGGGCATCATCGAGCATAATGTGGACACCCGCACCCAGAGGAGTTTCATCCAAGGTTCCGAGGTCCTGAAGCCTGCGCCTAAGCTGACCCGGGAGTTGTGCCACATTGACTGGAACGACTCCACAAAACAGATTTACAATCTCATACGGGGTTTGAGTCCTTATCCGACGGCGTTCACGGAATTGGTGAAGGAAGGCGGTATCCCGACTCAATTGAAGATTTTCTCTGCCGAAAAGGTCACCGCTTCCGCACTTGCCGGTGCGCTTCGACAAGCTCAGCGGCCGGCTGGGATGGTCGCTGAGACTGCCGAAGCGACCGTGGTTCGGCAAAGCTCACCAACCGTGGTTCGGCAAAGCTCACCAACCGTGGCGGTCCCTGAGCCTGTCGAAGGGACAGTATCTGACACTACCATTCCAGGCAAGGTTCTCACAGACGGCAAAACTTATCTGTACATCACCACCGCCGATGGTGCCATCTCCTTGAAAGACGTGCAGATAGCCGGAAAGAAGAGGATGGACATCAAGTCGTTCCTCGCAGGATTACGAGAGCCGGAGACCTTCACAACCTCCGCAGGCACATCCAAGGCCGAGATAGCCAAGACAAAGGCGTGATGGAAGCTGTCATCATCTGTAAGGGCGACTTCCCGAAAAAGGAATATCCCCGCGAACTTCTCCGCAGGGCCGATGTGATCATCTGCTGCGACGGGGCTCTTGAGGCGTTTCTCCGTAACCGCGACAAGATATTCAAAGGACGCCGCGACCCTGATGTCATAATCGGCGACATGGACTCCCTTTCCAAGAGGCTGATGAAGGGATATTCAAGCATTGCGATAAAGGAGGAGGAGCAGGAGACAAACGACCAGACGAAGGCGTTCCGCTATCTGCTGAAGCATTGGCCGGAAGTGAAGACCGTGCATATCCTGGGCGCCACCGGCAAGCGTGAGGCCCACACCATCGGCAACCTTGGACAGATTATGGAATATGCCAGACTTTACGGTGCGAGCGGCAACCCCGAAGAGGACGAAGTCTACGTTGACGCCGTGTCAGACTACTCCACGGCTTTCGCCCTGACGGATTCTTGCGAATTGTTTGTCGGAGAAGGCAGGGCCGTGTCCATATTCAGTCCCGACAATTCTTTGAATATCAAGTCAGAGGGATTGGTTTGGCAGACAAGCGGAGTGGTTTTCGACAATTGGTGGCAGGCCACTCTCAACCGCGCGTCCTCAGATGTAGTCAAACTTACGTTCTCCCATAAGTCGATCGCACTCATCATTCTGGATTAACCTGCCGGTTACTTCAATGCTTCGACAAGCTCAGCAACCGAAGGGTGTTCGGTCTTCGATGCTTCGACAAGCTCAGCAGCCGAAGAGTGTTCGGTCTTTGATGCTTCGACAGGCTCGGCAGCCGAAGGGTGTTCGGTCTTTGATGCTTCGACAGGCTCGGCAGCCGAAGGGTGTTCGGTCTTTGATGCTTCGACAAGCTCAGCAGCCGAAGGGACCAGAGTGTTTTGGTCGCTGAGCCTGTCGAAGCGACTCTGCCTGGCAGAATCTAATGTCACATCAATAATCATTTCAGATTTTTTAGTTATTTTTACGGAACATTTGGCTTACACAAAACTATGCTCCGAAAAATTAGAATCACTCTGGCAGCCCTCTGCTTCGTGGCGATCACGCTGCTGTTTCTGGACTTCACCGGAACAATTCATCTTTGGTTCGGCTGGCTGGCCAAGATCCAGTTCCTACCGGCAGTCCTGGCTCTCAACGTGGCCGTGGTAGCGGTTCTTCTGCTTCTCACGCTGATCTTCGGCAGAATCTACTGCTCGGTGATCTGCCCTATGGGCGTGTTCCAGGACTGCGTCTCCAATCTCAGCTCAAGAAGAAAAGGCAAAAAGGCAAGGTTCACATATTCAAAGGAAAAGAAATGGCTCCGCTATGGGATGCTGGTGTTTTTTGTGGTGACGCTTGTCGCCGGCCTCAATGCGATCGCCGTGCTTCTGGCTCCTTACAGCGCCTACGGCCGGATGGTCCAGAGCCTTCTCGCGCCGGTTTGGCAGTGGGGCAACAATCTGCTCGCATGGATCGCCGAGAGACGGGACAGCTATGCTTTTGTCACCAAGGAGGTGTGGCTCAAGAGTCTGCCGACATTGATCATCGCGGCCGTCACGTTCGCCGTGGTGGTGATCCTTGCATGGAAAAACGGCAGAACCTATTGCAACACAATCTGTCCGGTCGGAACTGTCCTGAGTTTCTTCTCACGGTTCGCGATGTTCCGCCCTATGATCGACAAGTCCAAGTGCAAGAGCTGCCATGCGTGTGAGAAGAAGTGCAAGGCGGCGTGCATAGATGTTGACAATCACCAGATTGACCACAGTAGGTGTGTGGACTGCTTTGACTGCATCGATTCTTGCAGGTTGGGAGCGCTTAAGTACCGTTTCGCATGGGGACGTTCGGTCACTTCGACAGGCTCAGTGACCGATACTCATCGCGCGGCATCTCCGGTCGCTGAGCCTGTCGAAGCGACTGTGGTTCGGCAAGGCTCACCAACCGTGGTTCGACAGGGCTCACCAACCACCGAAGTGACGGACAATGGCCGAAGAGCATTTCTGATAGGCGGCGCAGCCGTTATCGGAGGATCACTCTTGTCTTCCATTCCGATGAAGGCCGAAGAAGAAGAGATCAAGGACAAGAAACGCGACGGAGGTTTCGCGGAGATCATTCCCAAGAAGGCTCCGAAGAGAAGGAACCCGATCACTCCGTTTGGATCACAAAGCATAGAACATTTCTACCAGCACTGCACTGCCTGCCAGCTGTGCGTGACTGTCTGCCCGAACAATGTTCTCAGACCATCCTCCAGACTAGAGCATCTGATGCAGCCGGAGATGTCTTTTGAAAAGGGTTACTGCCGTCCGGAGTGCGTTAAATGCTCCGAGGTCTGCCCGGCAGGGGCCATACTTAAGATCACACCGGAAGAAAAGACCAGCTGGAAAGTCGGCACAGCCGGCGTTGACTATGATCTTTGTGTTGTCAACCGGGACGGGGTACACTGCGGCAACTGCGCCCGTCACTGCCCTGTGGGTGCCATCAAGATGGTAAAAAAGAATCCGGATGACGAGAAGAGCCTCAGGATCCCTTCGGTCAACGAAGAGAAGTGCATCGGATGCGGAGCGTGCGAGAACCTCTGCCCTTCCCGTCCAATCAGCGCCATCACCGTCAACGGATACGAAGTTCATCACAATGTTTAACCGGTCACGAGACAGCCTCTCAAAGGATGCAATCCCAAGAGACGTCGTCTCATCAAATTCTATGAATATGAAAGAGAATATTAACAGAAGAGAATTTCTCAAAAGGGCCGGTACCGGTACAGCGGCCGTGGGAGCGTTGGCTCTTGCCGGGGCATGCGCACCTAAAAAGACAGCCGAGACACTCCTTGATGGAGACAATGATAATGTGTTGGAGAACGGCGACATGGAGATGCGCAAGAATCCGGGCAACGGGGATCTGGTCTCGCTGCTTGGCTACGGCTGCATGCGCTTCACCATGAAGAAAGACGAGAACGGCAAGGACATCGTGGATCAGGACAATGCCAACAAACTGATTGACTACGCCTTGGCTCACGGAGTGAACTACTACGACACATCACCGGTCTATCTTCAGGGGCTTTCCGAGGAGGCTGTCGGCAACGCGCTAAGCAGACACCCAAGGAACTCCTACTACATCGCCACGAAACTGTCCAACTTCAGCGACCACTCCAGAGCCGCGTCCCTGAAACTGTACAACGATTCGTTCAATTACCTCCAGACTGACTATCTGGACTACTACCTGCTTCACTCCCTCGGCCGGGGAGGCCTTGAGGCTTTCGATGACAGGTTCGTGAACAACGGGATGATGGATCTGCTTCAGGCAGACCGTGAGAAAGGCAAGATCCGCCAGCTCGGCCTCTCCTTCCACGGCAACCAACAACAGTTCGACGAGCTTCTGAAACTGCACGACAAGTACCACTGGGATTTCGTACAGATCCAGATGAACTATTTCGACTGGAAACACGCTGACGGTCAGCGCAATGTCAACGCCGAGTACCTGTACGACGAACTTGACAGGAGAGAAATCCCGATAGTGATAATGGAGCCTCTTCAGGGCGGCCGTCTGGCCAATCCTGCGGAAAGCGTCGTGAACAGGCTCAAGGAACGCGACCCTAAGGCCTCTCTCGCTTCGTGGGCGTTCAGGTTCGTGGGATCGTACCCGAGAATCCTGACTGTTCTCAGCGGGATGGTCTATCAGGAGCATCTTGAAGACAACCTGCGCACTTTCAAGGACTTCAAGTACCTGACCGATGATGAGAAGGAGTTCCTCGGCACGGAGATCGCCGGCATCATGGCCAGCTTCCCTACCATCAACTGCAACGACTGCAAGTACTGCATGCCATGCCCTTACGGAGTTGACATTCCGGGAATATTCAAACATTACAATGAGTGCGTCAACGAAGGGGAGATCGCCCAGAGCACCGAGCAGGAGAACTACCGCAGACTGCGCCGGGCCTATCTCGTGAGCTACGACCGCGCCATCCCGACCGTCCGTCAGGCCAGCCACTGCATCGGCTGCAAGCAGTGCATCGAACACTGTCCGCAAAGCATCTCGATTCCCCGTGAGCTCCGTCGCATCGAATCCTACGTCGAGAAGCTCAAACGTAACACGCTATAGATAACTCAATAAATCACTGAATATCAAAGGGTGGGACGCCACACACTCACTCTCAACAAGTTACAAATTCGTGGCGGGAGA
The DNA here is from genome assembly GCA_934667175.1 of uncultured Bacteroidales bacterium. GTDB lineage: Bacteria > Bacteroidota > Bacteroidia > Bacteroidales > UBA932 > Cryptobacteroides. Next base: position 32,043 of record CAKULN010000030.1, read on the forward strand.
TTCGGGAGGGCAGCGTTTCAGAACATGCACATTTACAACACATTGCAAAACACGGGCTGCAACTCGGAAAAATATTCGCCACAAATAGTGAATATTCAAAGGTTTTGACTATCTTTGCAGTCCGCTACAGAAACAGCGGGTCATTGGAGAGATGCTCGAGTGGCTGAAGAGGCACGCCTGGAAAGCGTGTGGCCTCCCAAAGGGGCTCGCGAGTTCGAATCTCGCTCTCTCCGCTGAAAACGGCTTTGCAGACAAACTGCAGAGCCGTTATATTTTAGTGGCAGGTCCGGAGACAGTCCCTCCGTCTCCGGAATGTCAATCGGGAACAAAAAAAAGAGACCCGCGCAACCTGTGCGGATCTCTCTACCAAAATAAATGGGATCGATTCTTTGGTCGATTGTTACTCTACCTTGATCGCAACCTCACCGGTCTTGCCGTCCTTGTCGGTCACGGTAAGAGTGGTTGTTCCGGCCTTGACACCTTTCACGGTGACGGCGGTCTCATTCACGGTGGCGGTAGCGACAGTCTCATCAGCAACTTTCACGGTGTATGGAGCGGTGCCTGACTTGACCGTCACAACATCTTCCTTCTCCACTCCGACAGAGACCTCAGCTTTGTCAAACTCCAATTTCTCGGCAACAGCCTTTACCGTTACGGTAAACGAGCCAGCCGCCTGATCTTTATCGACAACGGAGATAGTGGCTGTACCCTCCGCCACACCTGTAACGGTGATCTTCTCTTTCTCCACCGTCACTGTGGCGATCTTCTCATCACTGGACTTGACGGTGTACGGCTGCGTGCCGTTCTTTACTGTAACCTCTGCGGTCTTCCCGGCCTCAACCTCAACCTTGGTCTCGCTGAAAGAGAGTGGATCCGGAGTCTTGTTGTCGTTCTTGTCGCAAGAGACGAATGCGAATGAGCCAAGGCAGAAAGCCGCCATTACAACTGAACTGAAAAAACTTTTCATTAGTTTAAATCTTTAATTGTTAATAATAGTTTAAGTATTTCATACCGTTTCCGGTCTGACGCATTACTAAATCACCCTCACAGGAAACCTTGCATAAAGTTTTCTAAAAACTTCACCTAAAGCAAATGCCATCAAATAGGTCGTAGCGGACAAATCATTATCAATGAATATATTGAATATTCTTCACAAAAAGAGCATCGCAGGTCTTCGCATGGATGCCTGATAGTCTTTCAATAGCAAAAAAATGATCAAACAGTCTCCAATAAGTGGTCCGCAGCATTCTTGGGAAGCGAAAAGTGAGATAAACGTTTCCCAAGAGTGTGGGATGCACTTTTGAGGAGCGAAAAAGGTCGAAAGTGTTACCTAAGGGATTAGGCCAAGCCTAAAGTGCATAATCCCGTAAAATTTTACCTATCTCAAAGAAAGGGGACATAGACATTAACGAGTTGGTTGGCTTTCAATCCGGATATCTGTGCCAAGGGCGGAGTTCCTGTTTTCCGCAGATTTTGACTTTTAGTTCGACAATCGGCCCCACAGCCACGTGAGAGCCATATTGCTCCCTCG